>NZ_JBITHE010000035.1:40735-50743 GCF_044457665.1 Streptomyces sp. NPDC050535 | reverse complement strand
TTGAACCCCGACATCGTCTCCACCGCCTGCCCCTTCTGCCTCGTCATGCTCACCGACTCCGTCAACGCCAAGAAGAACGACGGCCAGGCCAAGGAGACCGTCCAGGTCCTCGACGTCGCCCAACTCCTCCTCGACTCCGTCAAAACCCCCGCCGGCCGGCACGGTCCGCACGGCCCGCAGGGCCCGGCGGATACCGAGAACGCCCCCGAACCGGAACCCGCGCGGTAACACCGCCGCCGACACGGCAGCGACAGCCGATCGCCGGCCGCCGGCGACGACGGCAGCAGAAGCAGGGACAGCCACAGCGCCCGAGGCAGGACAGCGGCAGGGCAACGGCAGGGCAACGGCAGGAACAGGCAGGGCTGAGGCAGGAACAGGCAGGGCTGAGGGGCCGCCGGGTGGCGGCCCTTCAGTCGATGACCAGCCGTTCTCGTCCCCCCATATATAAAACCGCGAACGCGGTTTGTTATTGTGTGGGCGGCTCCTGTCCGGGCGTGCCGCGCCAGCCCGCGGTTCGGCGGGCAGCGCATCCTCCGGCGCCGGGGGTGCGTTGCAGGAGCCGTGAGATGCCGGTGTCCCGCCGGTGTTCGGCGTCCCGTTGTCCAGGAGGCAGCACATGGTCAAACAGGAGCGAGCCGCCCGCACGCGGCGTGCGCTGATCCAGGCCGCGGCCGAGGTGTTCGCCGAGGTGGGCTTCGTCCCCGCGTCGCTGGGCGCGATCAGCAAACGGGCCGGTGTCAGCAACGGGGCGCTGCATTTCCACTTCGCCAGCAAGAGCATGCTCGCCGAGGCGATCGAGACGGAGGCCGCCGAGACGGTGCGCCGGCTCACCGAGGCGGCACGGGAGCGGCACGGCGACTCCCTGCAGGCGGTGGTGGACGCCACGCACGACCTGATGGGCACCCTGGCCCAGGACGTCGTGGTGCGCGGCGGGTTCGAACTCGCCGGGGACATCGCGCGCCGCACCAGGTCCCCGCTGCGCAAGGAGTGGCAGCGCTGGATCGAGGACAGCCTGCGCCGGGCCGGGCACAGCGGTGAACTCGCCGACCAGGTGCCCTGGGCGGACGCCGCCCGCGTCATCGTGGCCGCGACCGTGGGCCTGGCGGTCCTCGGCGTCAAGGACGCCTCCTGGCTGTCGCGGCAGAACGTCACCCGGTTCTGGGACCTGCTGCTGCCCCGCCTGACCGGCCGGCGCGACGCGGGCATCCTGGTGTCCGCCGGCTCACGGCCCCCCGCCCCCGCCCCCGCCCCCGCGCGGCCCCGCTCACCCCTGGCGCCCCCCGAGCACTGACCGCCCGGCCATCTACCCGCCCGGCCGGTCGCGGCGCCGGCGGGTAGGCGCGGGCCGGGGCGGCATCCTCTTGCCCGGGTCGTGGACGCCTAGCCCTTCCGGGACGTCCGGCAGGCCCGCCGGATACGGCAGATGACGGCCCCCTGCGCGGCGGCGGGCGCCTCGCGGAGGGCTTGTCCCCCTGCCCCTCCCGTGCGCAGGACGGGCACCGGCGGGTAAGGCGGCGCCCTGCGCCGTGCGTTGCCCGGGGACGGGCCGGGGGAGTTGCTGCGGGAGGGCGGTTCGCCCCGCCCGTGGCGCCATGTCGGCGGACGTGACCGCGAGACGCCCTCAGCGTGTGTACGGATCGGCCAGCGGCAGCGGCGTCCGGGCTGCTTCCAGAGCTGGTTCCGGAAAGGCGGGGCCGGCGGTGTAGAAGCGGGCACGGGTACGGCCGACCGGTGTCAGGACGTCAGCCGCGACCAGGTCTCGAAGGTCGCGTTGAGCCCGCTGCAGGCCCAGGTCCTCCGCTCGTTCGTAGCGTGTCCGACGCACCCGCCCGGACATCGCCACGTCATGCAGAGCGGAAACCACCCTTTCCTCCAGCCCCCGGACCTCCGCGAACTCACCGAGCAGGAGCCATACCCGACTCGAACGATCCAGACGGCTGCGTACGGTCTGCGCCTGCTGGTGGTACGCGGTGAGGTTGAAGCGGACCCAGTCGCAGACGTCCTGGTCGGGGCGGTAGGTGGCACCCCGGCGCTGCAGCTCGCGGTAGTACTCCCAGGTGTTGCCGGGGCGCCCCAGCCAGGCCTCGATCGAGGAGAATTCGGGGGCCAGTTCTCCCTCTCTCGCGATCATGAGTGTTTGGAGGGACCGGGACATGCGCCCGTTTCCATCCGCCCACGGGTGGATGGAAACAAGGTGCAGATGCCCCATGGCGGCCCGTACCAGCGGGTGGGTGCCGTCGTCCGTGTTCAGCCACTCGACCAGTTCAGCCGTCAACGCAGGCACATCAGCCTCGTCCGGCGCCGTGTACGCCGCGATGCTGGGGTCGCGGGTGTCCGTCACGTACACCGCTCCGCGCCGCCACTGCCCGGCCGGCTTCCGCGGGGTGTGCCGGTGCCCCTGCAGCATCCAGTGGAGCGCGTTGAGGAACTCCTTGCCGTAGCGGAAGTCCGCGACATCGTGCAGCGTCTGGATGTAGGTCATCATCCGCTGATACGCGAGAGTCTCCTCGCGGTCCTCCTCGGAGACATCGACGTCCCGCTCGCCCTCCAGAAGATCCTCGACGTCGACCGTGGACACTTTGAAGCCCTCAATCGAGTTGGAGGCCGCCACCGCGTCGGCCGTCAAGAACTTACGCAGCCCTTCGGTCCACTTCACCGGAGTGGACCGAACCTGCAGGCGCAGCGAGTGACGAAGGTCTTCGATCTCACCGAGAACGCGCTGGTCCTCGGCGTTGAGAGCAGGCGTGGGGAAGAGCATGCACCCACCCTAAGGTGACGCAAACATTGCGTCAATGCGTCACCGCTCCACTGGCGGTCCGGAGCCGCTGCCGGGTCCGCGCATGGGCGGCGAGGGGACCGAGTTGCCCGCCAACGGATCGACGAACTCTTCGCGATGCTCCGTGACGGCACCTTCCGCGAACTCCGAACCTCCGCCGTCACCTTCAGGCCATGATCCGAACAATGCTCTCAAAAGCGACGCCTTGGCCTGGTGAGGGACATAGAGGTACCCCTCGCATCAGCACGCCGTGCCCATACGCCCCGTGCCCGCGGGCCCGCGTGCCTCCGTGGGCCCGCTGGTGTCCGTGCGTCCCGTGGGCCGGTATGCCGGGCCCGCCTGCGGTCCGCGGCCGCCGGTAAAAGATCAAAGGTAATTCCCGCCCGCCCGGCGCGGTCTTTCCGGCCAGTTCTCAGGGATTTCTTCCGCATTTCTCGAATGACGTCTTCTCCGCGCCCGTTCATTGAGGATTGCTCAAATGCCGCTGAAGGAACCAATGCCTCCGGTGCGGGTACGGCTAGCGTGCAAGTTCGCCGACGACTTTCCGCCATCGGGAGTTCCCGACGACGAAACGGAGGAAACCATGGAGATTCAGGTTTTGGGTCCGCTGTGTGCCGCCGTGAACGGGGACTCGATCGTCCCGACCGCCGGGAAGCCCCGACAGGTTCTCGCGCTGCTCGCGCTGTATCCCAGCCGCATCATGCCGGTGTCGACCCTGATGGAGGAGATCTGGGGGACCGACCTCCCACAGAGCGCGATGACCACGCTCCAGACGTACATCATGCAGCTGCGCCGCTGCCTGGGCACCGCGATGGGACCCGACGCCCCGGGCGCCGCGAAGAACGTCCTGGCCACCCGGCACGGCGGCTACCTGCTGCAGATCCCGCCGGAGTCGGTGGACGTGCACACCTACGAACGCCTGGTCACCGAGGGCCAGGAGGCCTTCGAACAGGGCGAGGACGAACGGGCCGCCCGCTGCCTGAGGCAGGCCCTGGCCCTGTGGCAGGGGCCCGCGCTGGTGGACGTACGGCTCGGCCCGATCCTGGAGATAGAGGTCACGCGGCTGGAGGAGTCCCGGGTGGTGACCGTGGAACGGCGTATCGACGCGGACCTGCGGCTGGGCCGGCACGCCGAACTGATCGCCGAGCTCACCGACCTGATCGCCCGTCACCCCCAGCACGAGGGCCTGCACGCGCAGGCGATGGTGGCCCTGTACCGGTCGGGCCGGCAGGCCTCCGCGCTGGACGTCTACCGCAGACTGCGCGGACGGCTCATAGAGGAACTCGGCGTGGAGCCCTCACCGCAACTCCAGGGCCTGCACCAGGCGATGCTCTCCGTCGACCCCGCCCTGGACGTGATGGCCGGCCCCCGCCGCGGCTCCACCTTCGACCGGTACGCGGCATTACTCCCCCAACGCTTCGCCTCCTGACCCCCACCCCCCGACAACCCCTCGGCCGCGCCCGGACCGCACCCCCCGACAACCCCTCGGACCGCACCCCCGACAACCCCTCGGCCGTGCCCGGACCCCACCCCCGACAACTCCCGGGACCGCGCCTCCGACAGTCCCCGGCCCGGGCCCGGCCCTACCCCGCCACCCCCTGGGGGCCGCGCCCGGCCCCACACCCCCGAAACTCCCCGACAGCCCCCGTCCCCGACAGTCCCTGCCGGCGCGCGAACCGTGCCCGGCCCGAGCCCCGCCCGAGCCCCGCCCGAGCCCCGCCCGTGCCCGGCCTGTGCCCGGTCCGGGCCCGGAGTGTTGTGAACCGTTGCCCGAACCGGCTCCTCCGCCCGCTCTCCACCCGTACTTGAGGCCGTCCGGCGATTCTCGAACCCCGTCCCCGTGCGACCAGGGGGCGGAGGCCAAGGAGGATGCCATGTCGGACGGACAGCCAGTACGACTGCACTGTTTCGCACACTCCGGTGAGGGCGTCTTTGTCTTCGACCACTGGGCGGCGAGCACGGGTGAGGGCGTCGAGGTGGTCCCCGTCCTCCTGCCGGGCTGCACCGCGCGGCGCACCGCACCGCGCCCCACCACGCACCAGGCGCTGATCGAGGAGATGCTGCCGCTGTTCACCGGCCCGCATCCCGGCCCCTACGTCCTGTACGGGCACGGTCTGGGCGCGATGATCGCGTTCACGGTGACGCGCGCCCTGCACGAGGCGGGCCTGCCGGGCCCGGACCTGCTGGCCGTCGGCGCCTGCCCGCCGCCCCACACCCCCACGCCGCTGCCCGATGTCCGCGGCGCCTCGGACGAGGAACTGCTGCGCCACCTGGGCGCCGGCACCGCCGTGCCGCCCGCCAGCGACGAGGGGATCTGGCTGCGGGCCATGCTCCCGGTGCTCCGCGCCGACCTCGAACTCGCCCAGGCCCTGGACGAGGCGGCCCGTATCCCCGCACCGGCCGGTGCGCTCACCACCCCGCTCCTGGTCGTCGCCTCCCAGGACAACCCGCTGGCGCCGCCCGCGATCGCGGAGGGCTGGCGGCGGTGGACCACGGGCCCGTCCTGGCTGCGGACCGTCCCCGGCCGCCACTTCTTCGCCCGCGACGGCCGTGAACTGCCCCGGCTCCTGGGCCGGGCCTGCCGCGTCACCGGCCGCCTCGTGCCACCGAGCGTGCCCGTCGGCTGAGCCCGCCCGGTCCCGCCGACCAGGCGTTTGTCATTGCACCGGCCGGGCGCCCCCGCGACCTGGGCCCGCGGCAATGCGTACAAGGGAGGTGTGCAGATGTCAGGTGAGCGTGCCGTCAGGGCGGCACAGACAGTACAGGTGGCCGCGCCCGCCGGCGTGGTCTACGCGGCACTCGCCGACGCGGTGAAGTGGCCGCTGTTCTTCACCCCGAGCGTCCATGTGGAGCGCCTGGAGTTCGACGGCGAGCGGGAACGGCTGCGGATGTGGTCCCTGGTGGAGGGACAGCTCATGTCCTGGACCTCCTGGCGTCACCTGGACCCGGTCGAGCACCGCATCGAGTTCCGCCAGGAACTGCCCGCCCCCGCGGCGCAGTCGATGCGCGGCGGCCTCACCATCCACAGCCGCGGCCCGCACCGCAGCGAGGTCGAACTGCACAGCAGCCCGGCCACCACCGCCGGCGCCCTGCACGGCGACGTGGCCTGGGCCCAGCGGGCCGCCGGCCTCAAAGCCTTCGCGGAGCGCTGGACACGCCTGGACGACCTGGTCCTCTCCTTCGAGGACTCCGTCCGCGTCAACGGCCCCGCCGAACTGGTCTACGACTTCCTCTACCGGGCCGGCGACTGGCCCGAACTGGTACCGCACATCACCCGGGTCCACCTCACCGAGGACCTGCCCGGCATCCAGCGCATGACCATGGAGACCCTCACCGAGTACGGCGCGCACACCACCGACTCGGTACGGATCTGCTTCCCGCACGCGGGCCGCATCATCTACAAGCAGAGCCCCGCCTCCCCGCTGCTCGCGGCCCACACCGGCGAATGGTCGGTCACCCCCGACGAGACCGGAGTGACCGTCACCTCCCGGCAGAACGTCCTGCTGCGCGAGGAGAACACCACCGCCCTGCTGGGCGGCGGCACGGGCCTGGCCCAGGCCCGCAGGCAGGTCCGCGAGGCACTGGGCCGCAACTGCCTGGCCCTGCTCGCCCCCGCCAAACAGCACGCCGAAAGCGCCGTCCGCATGCTGTGACACCACCCCCGCAGCACCCGGCCCCCACCCGCCGCCGCACGCAGGACCGCACCCGCCCGCCGTACGCGGGGCCCCCCCCCCCCCCCGGCGCGGGGGCGCCCCGCGCGCCCCCCCCCCCCCCCCCCCGCCCCCCCGGGGCCCCCCCCCCCGGGCCCCCCCCCCCCGGGGCGGGGGCGCCGGGCCGGGGCCGCCCGCCTCCTTTTCCTGCCGGTGCACGGGAGGACACCGGCAGGAAGGGAGGCGGGCCACCACCACGACGGGGCCGCGAACACCCCGCCCCGCGCCGGCCCGTTGAACACGCCCGGCCGCCCCCCTCCGCAACCCCGCCCCCGCGCCTGCCTGTTGGACCCGCCCTGCCGCCCCGGCAACCCCGGCCCGGCCGGATCGCCGGGACCGCAGGGCTGCAGGGCCGCGGGGGCCTGCCCTGCGGTGCGCGGGTGGAACGCAGCCCCCCGCGCCCGCCGGGGTGTTCTTGCGTGCCTCCACGCCCTCCCCATCGTTCCTCGAGCGTCCCTCAGCCGGAGTTCTGCATGGTGGCTGTGGCCCGGGTCACCCCGAGGCCGCTGACCCGGGCACACCGCCGGACGCCCGCCTCCGCCCGCCCCGGCCGGCCCCCGTCAGTGCCGAGCCGACCGAGCAGGAGGACCAGATGCACGACAGTGAAGAAGAGGACCGCCGCAGGCTTGAGGAGACACCGGACCGCGCCCTGCGTTTCGTACCCCCGCTGCGGCTCGCCGGAATCGACGAGGACGACACCTGGGAGCCCCACGTCGTCCGCGGCATCGACTGACCCCCCGGCCGCCACACACGCGTGTCCTGGACCGGCCCGCGAGCAGACCTTGACAGCCTTCGCGGGAAGCCGCGAGCGTCGTGCGAAAAGAGGGGGGCCGGTCATGAACCGGTTGCTGCGAACCGTCGGGCAGGCGCTGACCACGTGGTGCCTGCGCCCGCTGTGGCAGCTCCTGGTGGTCTTCGGGTCCATCTACACCGGCCCCGCCGTCTACCGCGAGCTGTCGATGTCCCCGGCCTCGCCCGTCACCGGCCCCCTCACCCGCCACACACCCCCACACCCCCCGCAGCCGGCGCCGCCGCCCGCAGGACCGCCGCCCGGCCACCCCGAGCGACTGCGCCCGGACCTCCCGCTGTCGACGGCGGAACGCCGCCTGGCCCACGACCTGTGGCCCGCCCGCGACAGGGGACACCGCGCCCGCGACGGGGGACACCGCGCCCCCGGAGGCGGCTGACTGCCCCGGGAGGTATCCGGCCACCGCCCTCGGCGGGGGGAATGACGGGGTCCGGATCGCGGGCACTGTTGCCGGGGGTATCTCCTGTTTCCGCGGGGGGTGTTATTGAGCAATCTCGGCGATGACAGTGCCTGACCACCGGCGGCAGTCTGAAGGGGTGAACCCGCTCCGCGTTCGCGGACAAATGGCGAAAGAGCCATGCCTTCACGCGAAAACGCGAGCGGCTACTTCCACTTCACTCACTCTGTTTGGGAAAGGGTCTCGCATGTCGCCCACTCTGCTCGGGGTTACGGACGAATTCGACGTCATCGTGATCGGCGGCGGACCCGCCGGCGCGACCACCGCGGGACTCCTGTCCAAGTACGGACACCGCGTCCTGGTCCTGGAGCGCGAACGCTTCCCCCGCTACCACATCGGGGAATCCCTCATCCCCGGCGTCATGGTCCCCATGGAAGAACTCGGCCTCACCGAGCGCATGGAAGCCAAGGGCTTCGAGCGCAAATACGGCGGCACGCTGGTGTGGGGCAACAACGAAGTCCCGTGGAACTTCTCCTTCACCACCGGCGGGAAGATCCCCTACGCCTACCACACCCGCCGCGCCGACCTGGACACCCTCATCCTGGACCGTGCCCGCGAACTGGGCGCCCTGGTCATCGAGGACGCCACCGTCAAGGACCCCATCGTCGAGGACGACGGCCGCGTCACCGGCATCCGCTACACGCTGCGCGGTCTGGACGGCGTCCGCGAGGCCCGTGCCTCCCTGGTCATCGACGCCTCCGGACAGGCCCGCGTGCTGGGACGCAAACTCACCGAGGTCACCTGGAACGACCAGCTGCGCAACGTCGCGGTGTGGACCTACTACGACAACTGCCACCGCCTGCCCGGCGACGAGTGGAGCAACATCCTCATCGAGGGCACCCAGCACGGCTGGTTCTGGGCCATCCCCCTGGACAAGGGCGTCTTCAGCGTCGGCTACGTCACCCGCTCCGACGTCGCCTCCGGCAGCGACAAGTCCCTGGAAGACCTCTTCGAGTCCGAGATCACCCAGACCGGCAAACTCCAGGACATCCTCAAGGACGCCACCCAGGCAGCCGGCTACCGCTCCGCCCGCGACTGGTCCTACACCAACGAGCGTTTCCACGGGAACGGCTGGGTCCTGGTCGGCGACGCCGCCGCCTTCGTCGACCCGCTCTTCTCCACCGGCGTCGCCCTGGCCACCCTCGCGGGAAGCACCCTGTCCAAGGTCGTCGACCAGATCCTGAAGAACCCGGAGATCGAGGAGAAGGCCCTGGACCGCTACTCCAGCGCCTACCAGGACTTCTTCCACGACATCCGCAGCTTCGTCGAAGGCTTCTACGACCGCTCCAAGACCAAGGGCTACTACTTCAACCTCGCCCAGGACATCAACGACCCCGAGAAGAAGAACGACGCGCAGGTCGACTTCGTCAAACTCATCTCCGGCCTCTCCGGGCGCGCCGGCGGACTCTTCGACCTCGACCTCAGCGACCTCATCACCAACACCGCCACCACCGAGGACTGACCGGGCCCGCGGCAGCGGAGAACGGCGGCAGCCCCAGATCCAGGCCCCGGGCGAGAGCCGGCCCGGGGCCCGGCCGCGCCCGCAGCGAGCCCGCGGGCTACGGCCGTTCCCGGGCGGCGTGTCACACTTCGCCGCGCTGATCCGTCCATGGGGTGTACCCGCCCGGCAACATCACAGGAGTGCACCGTGGACGCTCGCTTGAACCTCTTCGCCAGCCCGGTCTCGGCCGCGTTCGGCAAGCACCTCGTCTCCGCGGGCAGACTGCTCGCGGACTCGACACTGCCGGCCGCGACGCAGGAGCTGGTCAAACTCCGTGTCAGCCAGATCAACGGCTGCGGTTTCTGCACCGACATGCACACCAAGGACGCCGCGCACGCCGGGGAGTCCGCCACCCGCTTGAACTTGGTCGCGGCCTGGCGGGAGGCGACGGTGTTCACCGACGCCGAGCGCGCCGCGCTGGAACTGGCGGAACAGGGCACCCGCATCGCCGACGCCGCCGGCGGCGTCTCCGACGAGGTCTGGGCCAGGGCCGCCAAGCACTACGACGAGGAACAGCTCGCCGCCCTGGTGTGCGCCATCACCCTCATCAACGCCTTCAACCGCCTCAACGTCATCGTCCAGCAGCCCGCCGGCGACTACCGGCCCGGCCAGTTCGGCTGACCCGAGAACCCTCCCGTGGGGGGGGGGGGCCGGCCCCCCCCCGGGGCCCCCCCCCCCCGGGGGGGCCCCCCCCCGCGCCCCCCCCCCCCACCCCCCCCCGGGGGCGGCGGCGGGGGGAGGCCCGGGGGCGTCGCC
>NZ_JBITHE010000035.1:36158-40725 GCF_044457665.1 Streptomyces sp. NPDC050535 | reverse complement strand
TTTGTTTGACCCCCTCGGGGGTGGAGTTGTGAAACACGCCGCCCTCCTCCTTCACCCCCCGGGGGCCCCCCCCGGGGGGGCCCCCCCCCACCCCCCCGGGGGGGGGGGGGGCCCCCCCCCCCCCCCCCCCCCCCCCCCCCCACGGGAGGGCACCACCGCGTGCGCCCGCACGGAACAACCCGGCGGCCTGCGCAGGCGGGCGTACGCCGGGTTCCTTCGCCGCCGCACGGGCCGCGCGGGCTCGGGCACCGCTCGGGCACCGCTGTACACCCGCTCGGGAAAACGGACTTCGGGTGCGTACTGCCCCTAGCGTGCAAGCCAGACCGTGAGGGATATCTGCGAGCAGGAGGCGTCATGGAAGCGAGGCAGTACGGCACAGCCCTGACCGACCCCCCGCCCCCGCACCCGTCCGTGCCCGCGGCCCGCGGCCCGCGTCGCCTCCGCCCCAGCGGCACCATCCGCTCACGCTCAGGTCCCGCCGGGCCCGCGGGCGGCCCGTCCGCTGCGCCGGCCGCAGGCCCGGGGCCCGGGCGTTCTCCCGCCCCGCTCCCGTCCCGGGCGGCCGTGATCGGGCGGCGCCCAGCCGGGCGGGAACCCTCCGCCCCGTCCCGGGGGCCGGGTCCGGCAGGCCGCCGCTAGGCGCGGCGGTCAGGGTCCGCAACGGAACGGCGGGCGCCAGCCCCGCCGTTCATCCAGCGCCTACCGACAAGAGGGGAGAGGGGACCGCGCCGGCCACAGCGGGCCGTCCGTCCCCGGACACGCATGACTGTTCCCTGCTCCCGGCACGCGGCGGTCTCCGTCGTCATCGACCCCGGGCCCTTCCCCTACGCCGACCCGTGGGCCCTCGAACTGCGCGGGCCGCTCGATCCCGCCGCGCTGGACCAGGTCCTGGACGAGCTGGCCGCCCCCGGCAGCCAGGGGCCCGCCTCCCCGGGACAGCACCTGCTGGTGCGCCACGGCCCCGGCCACCACACCCTCCGGTTCACTCCGGCGGGGGACACACCCGCCGCCCGTGTGGCGGGCCGCGTCGCCGACCTGCTCACCCAGTGGCCCGCCGGCCGCCCGCTCGCCCCCGCCCAGTGCGCGGCCCTCGCCCGGGCCGGGGAACACCGCTTCGAGGCGGTGCTGTTCGAGCCGGCCTCCGCACCGCGGGCGGATGCCGTACGTCGGGCGCTGCGCACGCTGGTGGCCGCCCACCCCCAGCTGTCCCCCCGGCCCGCCACCACAGGCAACGGGCCGGGGGAGGGCTGCCCGGATCTGCTGGTGGAGGGGGAGTTCACCGGCGAGGCCGACTTCGCCGCGGCCGTCGCCGCGGTGGGCGGCACACTCGACGCGCACCGCGGCGTCCAGCTGCGGGCGCTGCTCGCCCGGGACCGCCGTCCGGGCCCGGCCGGGGCGCGGGCCGACCGGCTCGCCGTCGTCGTCCACGAACTCGCCGCGGACGCCACCTCCTGGCAGATCCTGCTCGAGGACCTCACCACCGCCCTCGCCACGCCTGTAACCGCCGCCACGCCCGTAACCGCCGCCGCACCCACGCCCGTAACCGCCGCCCCGCCCACGGCTGCGGGCGCCCCCGCTGCCGCGGGTGCGGCGGCGGCGCCGTGGCCGGAGCGGGCGGGGGAGGGTCTGGCCCACTGGGTCACCGCGCTGCGGGAGCTGGCCCGGGATCCGGCCGAGGCCCGCCACTGGATGCGCGTCGCCGACCGCAGGTCCCGGAACGCCGTCACCCGCCGGCCCGTCGGCCCGTGCCGCGCGCCCGGCACTGCCTTCACCGACCCGCAGGCCACCGCGCAGGACACTGTGCCGGATGTCGCGCCGGATGTCGCGCCGGACAGTGTGCCGGGCACGGCGGGGGGCACCGGCTTCGTCCTGGACGGGGAGATGACCGGGCAGGTCACGCAGGACCTGGCCCGGCGGCTGGCGCTGACGTCCGCTCAGGTGCTGACCGGGGTGTTCGCCCTGGCCCTGGCCCGCTGGCAGGAATCGGCGGAGGTCGGCTTCGACGTGCGCAGCGACCCCCGGGAGGGCCATCTGGGCCTGCGCCGTCACGTGGGCCGGCTCACCGACCTGCACCCGGTCCAGCTCACTCTGGACCCCGCCCTGGACGCCCTTGGCCAACTGGCCGCGGTGGCAGGCCCGCTGGCCGCGGGCGCGGGCCGCGCGGCCGGCGGCGCCGGGTTCGGGGCCTGCCGGGAGTGGAGCCCCGACCCGCTGCTGCGCGGCGCGCTGCGCGAACTGCCGCCCGCCCAGGCCTGCCTGGTCCTGCCCGGCCCCGGCGAACCGCTGCCTGTTTCCGCCCTCCCGCTGACCGCCGGCGCGCTGCCCGGGTCCGCCCACCCCCTCCAAGTCCGCCTCCAGATCACCGGCGGCCGCCTGCACATCCGCCTGGACCGGACCCCTGCCCCCGCCGGCACCCCCGCCGACGACGGTGCTCTCACGGGTGCGTGCGTGGCCGCTCTCGGCGGGGTGCTGCACGACGTGCTGGGCGAGCTGGCCGGGGCCTGTGCCGCCCCGATCCCCGCGCTCTTCCGTGCCACCGCCCAGCAGACGGCGCTCTACGCGGCGGGCGGCGCGCAGCCCGGCACCGGTCACCATGTCGAGCAGCTCGTGTGGGTGTGGCAGGGCCCGCTGGACGCCGAACGCTTCGCCGCGGCCTGGCAGTCGGTCTTCGACTGCGAGGCGGTGCTGCGCACCGCGTTCACCGGCGGCCCCGATCCGCAGCTCATGGTGCACAGCCGTGTCACCCCCGAGATCACCCGCCATCTCCACGACGGCGACACCTGGTCGCCCTTCCTGGAGAGCGACCGGCTGCGCGGCTTCGACCTGCGCTGCCCGCCGGCGCTGCGCCTGACCCTGCTGGAGACGGAGCGACCCGGGCCGCCGGGCGCCGGCGCACCCACCCGGATCGTCCTGACCTACCACCGGGCACTGCTCGACAACTGGAGCGTGCACCTCCTGCTGCGCGCGTTCTACCGGGCCTATCTCGCCGGCGGCACCCTGCCCGGCGGTGAGCGCCGTCCGGACCTGCGTGACTACACCGCCTGGACCGCGGCCCAGGACCCGGAATCGGCCCGCGGGCCGTGGACGCACGCCGTGCCCGCCGACACCGTGGCGTCCAGCCCGGCCCGTCCCGCCGAGACCACCGCAGCCGCCGAGAGCACCGCGACGACCGCAACCGACGGGGTCGGCGGGGTTGCCGGGCTGCGGGGTGTGGGCCGGTCCAGGCTCTGTCTGGACCGGGAAGAAACCATTCGTCTCGCGCGCTGGGCCGGCACCTGGGGCACCGCGGAGAGCAGTGTCCTCCAGGCCGTCTGGGCGATGCTGATCTACCGTGCCTCCGGCACCGCCGCGGCGGCGCCGGTCCGTTTCGCGGTGACCGTCCCCGGCCGCGGGATACCGCTGGACGGCGTGGCCCGGATGCCGGGACCGCTGCGCAACCCGCTGCCGATGTCGGTGCGCATCGACCCGCGGGGCACCGTGCCGGGCCTGCTGCGGGACCTGCGCGACCGCGCCCTGGACATGGCCGCCTACGAATGGGTTCCCGGCACCCCCGCTCCCGCCCGCACTCCCCTTCCCGCCCCTGCCCAGGACGAGGACGAGGACAGGGAGGGGAACGGGGACAGAGACGGGTCCGGGGGCGGCTCCGGACGCGGGCCAGGGGAGGGGAGCGGTGACGGTGACGGGCCGGGTCCGCCCCGCACCGATACCGTCATCGTCTTCGAGGACGCGCCGCACCCGGTGAAGGGACTGGAGGGCGAGCTCGCCGCGCACGGGATCGGGGCCGAGTTCCCGGGCACCCTGCCGGCCCGCTCCGTGCCGCCCATCGCGCTGCTCGCCCACCACGACGCTGCGGGCGGCCTCACCCTCACCGCCGTCCACGACCGGGCCCTGCTCGGGGAGGAAGCCGCCGCCGAACTCCTCGTGCAGAGCGCCCTGCTGCTGCGCGAACTTCCCCTGCACGCCGATGAGTCGACCACCGTCCAACAGGTCCTGAACCTGCTGGAGGACAGGGCCGTACCGCGGATGGCCGCCCGGGCGGCCGCGCCCGGTGACACCGACGCTCTGGTCACCCTGCGCGGCCGGCGCCAGGAACAGGCGGGCACGATCTGCCTGCTGGCGCCGCCGGGCGCGCCCGCGACCTGCTACGACCTGCTCGCCCGTGCCTATGCGGGCCCCCAGGAACTGCTGGTCCTCACCACCATCACCGGCCGTGCCCAGCGGGCCCTGTCCGCCCGCGCGGCCGGCCGGCCGCTGCTGCTCGGCGGGTTCCCGGGGGCCGGCGCCGGCGCCTGCGACCTCGCCCGGCGTATCGCGGCGGACGGCCACCGCCCGCCGCGGGTGGTCCTCGCCGGCGCGTCCGCGGACGACCGTGAACGCGCCGGCGAACTCGCCCGCGCCCTCCAGGACACCGCCCCACCACCCCCCTGACACCGCACCGGCCTCTCACGCCCGGGCGGGGCCGCCCCCCCCCCCCCCCCGGGGGGGGGGGGGGCCCCCGGCCGGGCCCGGGGGGGGGGGGGCCGGGGGGGGGGGGGGGGGGGGCCCCCCCCCCCCCCCGCCGGGCGCG
>NZ_JBITHE010000035.1:0-36148 GCF_044457665.1 Streptomyces sp. NPDC050535 | reverse complement strand
CCTGCCCCCCGCCCCCCCCCCACCACAGCCCCCCCCCCCCCCCCCCGCGCCCCCGCGCCCCGCGCCCCCCCCGCCCCCCGCGCCCCCCGGGGGGGGGGGGGGGGGCCCCCCCCCCGCCCGGAGCCGTGCACGGGGAAGCGGAGCGACGGGGGAGCAGGGGGTCTCCACTCCCCTTCCGCCGCTCTTCCAGCGTGCCTCGTCCGCCGTTGTGCAGGGTGGCTGTGGCACGGGTGAGGGCACCCGGGCCGCCGGCGCCGTCCCCCGGCCTGTGGGTTGCAACCGTCTGGAGAGACATGTCCCGTCGTCTGTTCACCTCGGAGTCCGTGACCGAAGGGCATCCCGACAAGATCGCCGACCGGATCAGCGACACCGTGCTGGACGCGCTGCTGCGCCAGGACCCCGCCTCCCGCGTCGCGGTGGAGACCCTGATCACCACGGGACAGGTCCACCTCGCGGGCGAGGTCACCACGAAGGCGTACGCGCCCCTGGCCCAACTGGTGCGCGAGGCCGTCCTGGACATCGGCTACGACTCCTCCGCCAAGGGCTTCGACGGCGCCTCCTGCGGCGTCTCGGTGTCCATCGGCGCCCAGTCCCCGGACATCGCCCAGGGCGTCGACACCGCCCTGGAACAACGGACCGCGCACCCGGCCGGCGGCAGCGCGGAAGCGCAGGGGGACGCCCTGGACCGGCAGGGAGCGGGCGACCAGGGCCTGATGTTCGGCTACGCGACGAACGAGACGCCGAACCTGATGCCGCTGCCCATCGAGCTGGCCCACCGGCTGTCGCGCCGCCTGGCCCAGGTCCGCAAGGACGGCACCCTCCCCTACCTGCGCCCGGACGGCAAGACACAGGTCACCATCGAGTACGACGGCGACAAGCCGGTGCGCCTGGACACGGTCGTGGTCTCCACCCAGCACGCCGCCGGCGTCGACCTGGCCGCACAACTGACCCCCGATGTCCGCCGGGAGGTCGTCCACCATGTCCTGGTCGGTCTCGCGGGAGACGGCATCAAGCTGGACACCGAGGACTACCGCCTGCTGGTCAACCCGACCGGCCGCTTCGAGATCGGCGGCCCGATGGGCGACGCCGGCCTCACCGGCCGCAAGATCATCATCGATACGTACGGCGGGATGGCCCGCCACGGCGGCGGCGCGTTCTCCGGCAAGGACCCCTCCAAGGTGGACCGTTCCGCCGCCTACGCGATGCGCTGGGTCGCCAAGAACGTCGTCGCCGCGGGGCTCGCGGCCCGCTGCGAGGTCCAGGTCGCCTACGCGATCGGCAGGGCCGAGCCGGTGGGCCTGTTCGTGGAGACCTTCGACACCCACACCGTCGACCCCGGCCTGATCGAGAAGGCCATCACCGAGGTCTTCGACCTCCGCCCGGCCGCGATCATCCGCGACCTGGACCTGCTGCGCCCGATCTACGCCCAGACCGCCGCCTACGGCCACTTCGGCCGCGAACTGCCGGACTTCACCTGGGAGCGCACCGACCGCGTCCCCGGGCTCAGGGCCGCCGCAGGCATCTGACCCCGCCACCGGCCGGCCGTGCGGGAGACGGGCGGCCGGTGGCGGGAACCGGCGGCCGGCTTCCGGCTTCCGGCGTTCCGCGGCGGGCCCCGGGAACTCCCGCAGCACCATCACGCGGCCGGCCCGGACACATCCCCCAGCACGCCCAGCACCCCCAACGCTTTTGTCCCCGCTGGAAACACTGGGGCCGCCCTGGCGGCGGCTCCCTCACCGCCGGAGGCCGGCCGTGACCACCCTGCGCGACATCCTGGACCGGGATGCCCCGTCCTTCTCCTTCGAGTTTTTCCCGCCGAAGACCGAGGCGGGAGCCCGGTCGCTGTGGCAGGCGATCCGCCGGATCGAGACGCTGGCACCGGCCTTCGTCTCGGTCACCTACGGGGCCGGCGGCTCCTCGCGGGAGCGCACCGTGGAGGTGACCAAACGGATCGCGGCCGAGACCACCCTGCGCCCGGTCGCCCATCTGACCGCGGTGGGGCACTCGACGGCCGAACTGCGCCGCATCATCGGCCAGTACGCCGACGCCGGCGTCCGGGACATCCTGGCGCTGCGCGGTGACCCGCCCGGCGACCCGAACGCGCCCTGGACCGCGCACCCCGACGGTTTCACCCACGCCCATGAACTGGTGCGCCTGGTCAAGGAGTCGGGCCGGTTCAGCGTCGGGGTGGCCGCCTTCCCCGAACGCCATCCGCGCTCCGCGGACTGGGACAGCGACATCCGGCACTTCGCCGCCAAGTGCGCCGCGGGCGCCGACTACGCCATCACCCAGATGTTCTTCCACGTCGAGGACTATCTGCGGCTGCGCGACCGGCTGGCCGCCGCGGGCTGTGACACCCCGATCATTCCCGAGATCATGCCGGCCACCGACGTCCGCCAGATCAGCCGCTTCGCCGAGCTCAGCGGCGCCTCCTTCCCCGAGGAGCTGGCGCACCGCCTGCAGGCCGCGCGCGGCAACCCCGACGAGGGCCACCGCATCGGTGTCGCCCACGCCACCGCCATGGCCCGGCGCCTGCTGGCCGAAGGCGCCCCCGGGCTGCACTACATCACCCTCAACCGCTCGACGGCGACGCTGGAGATCCACCGCGCCGTCCTGGACTCCCTCAGCACCCGGCCCGCCCTCACCACCCACCCCTGACCGGCCCGGCCCGGCCCGGCCCGGTCAGGGGTGGGGTGGTTTCCTGCCGTTCCTCCACCGGGCCGCGAGCGGTCCTTGGAAGCCTGGAGAGGCAGCCGACAGCGAAGCTGCCACGGAGCGGCAGAGGGGGCGGACATGAATCGGTTGCTGCGGGGCGGTCGGCGGGCGGCGGACCACTGCCTGCGGCATCTGTGGCGGTCCCTGGTGGCCGCCGGCGCCGCCTACGCCGGCCACCCGGCCTGCTTCCACGCCCTGCAGTCGCCCGCCCCGCACGCCTCGGGCCCCTTCGCCCGCTACGCCCCGGGCGGACTGCGCCTGCTGCCGCCGGGACCTGCGGGACCGCCGCCCGCCCACCCCGAGCGGCTGCGCCCGGACCTTCCGCTGTCCGGCGCGGAACTCCTCCTGGCCCGTGAACTGTGGCCCGCCTACGACACCGGACACCGCGCCCCCGGCGCGGGCTGACGGGCGCCCCGGCGCGAGCGGGCTGCGCCCGGCGCCGGTCCGTGAACGCTCCGCCCGGCTCATCGGCGCCCTGTGACGTCTCGCCGGGTGATTACCCCGACCCCGACCCTGCGCGCGCAGTACCGCCCTGCCCGGCCCCGTTCGCGCGGGGTGCGGGGGGCGCGGTCACAGGGGCCGGGCTCCCGGCCCCTGTGCCGCCACCGCCACCGGTGTTGGTGTGGTCACCACTGGACCAGGGCGAAGTTCGCTGCCATGCCGCCGCCGAAGCCGGCGAGGAGGATCAGTTCGCCGGGGCGGAAGGCGCCGCGTCGGGCGGCCGCGTCCAGGGTGATGGGGATGGAGGCGGCGCCGGTGTTGCCGTAGTGGGTGAGGGTGCGGTGCATGGTGGCCCGCGGCATGGCCAGTTCGGGGAAGACCTGGTCGAGCATGACGCCGTTGGCCTGGTGGGGGATGAAGTGGCTGATGTCGGCGGGCTCGACGCCGGCCTCGTGGAGGAACTCCTTGATCAGCTGGGGGAGTTGTTCCACGACGAAGCGGCGTACTTCGCGTCCGTCCATGGTGAAGTACTGCCGGCCGGCGTCGAGGGCTTCCTGGTCCAGGGGGGTGCGGCTGCCGCCGCCGGGGACCTGGATGAGGTCGGCGAGTTCACCGAAGGTGTGCAGGGCGACGTGACGGATGAGGGGGCCCCGGGTGGTGGGGGCCAGGACCATCGCGCCGGCGCCGTCGCCGAAGAGGATGACCGTCTTTCGGTCGGCCGGGTTCAGGATGCGCGAGTACACGTCCGCGCCGATGACCAGGGCGTAGCCGCCGCGCCGCAGGATGACGCTGCCGACCGCGGAGAGCGCGAACACGGTGCCGGAGCAGACCGCGTTGACGTCGAAGGCGGCGGTGCCGGAGATGTTGAGGTTGCGCTGGACGTAGGCGGCGGTGGGCGGCTGGGGCCGGTCGGGGGTGGAGGTGGCGACCGCGATCACGGACAGCTGCTCGGCGGTGATGCCGGCCGACTTCAGCGCGGCCCGTGC
Organism: Streptomyces sp. NPDC050535; assembly: GCF_044457665.1. Classification (NCBI taxonomy): domain Bacteria; kingdom Bacillati; phylum Actinomycetota; class Actinomycetes; order Kitasatosporales; family Streptomycetaceae; genus Streptomyces; species Streptomyces sp. NPDC050535. The sequence continues at coordinate 32,006 of NZ_JBITHE010000035.1, read as the reverse complement.
CGCGGCGGTGGCCAGGTCGGAGGTGGCCTGTTCGGGGGCGGCCCAGCGGCGTTCGCGGATCGCGGTCTTGCGCCAGATCCATTCGTCGTCGACCCCGGCCGGTGCACCGACCTCGGCGTTGGAGACGATCCGGTCCGGCACGTAGGCACCCGTTCCGATGATGCTGACGTCCATCATGCGTGTGCCCTCCCTTCGAGTGGTCGGTGAACAGCGGTGTGATGGGCCGGCGGGGACACGGCGATGTACATGTCCCCGCGCAGGGGCGGGTGGTGCGGGGCGCCCCTGCGCGGGGACGGGGTGGCGCAGGGGGCGCCTCCCGGGTCTGCCGGGGAGGCGCCGCAGAGGCGGTTCAGCGGGTTTCGTAGATCCGCTTGTGGCCGCTGAGGCCGGCCAGCCGGAAGGGGCCGGTGGTCTGGGCGGGGGTGGGGTGGTCGCCGCCGTCGGCGGGGAAGGACCGCTCGTGCAGGGCGCGGTAGCCGGCGTAGTCGAGGACCTCGCGGCGGTCGATCGCCTGGAGGTTCTCCTTGGTCCGCAGGTGCTCGCGGTAGTCGGCGACGACGCTCGCGGAGAAGAACTCCGCGACGCTGCCCGAGCCGTAGCTGAGGAAGCCGATCAACTGGCCGGTCAAATCCTCGGCCTGGTCCAGGAGTGCGGCCAGGGCGAGGTAGACGGAGGCGGTGTAGCTGTTGCCGACCACGGTGTTGTAGGCGGTGGTGAGCCCGATGACGTCGGCGACGGCGTCCTTGCCGGTGTCGTATCCGCAGTAGTTCAGCAGGTGGCGGTGGGCCTTGTAGGCCATCTTCGTGAACGGCTGGTGGTAGCAGATGGCGGCGAACTCGCCCAGCGCGCGGCCGTCCTGCTCCGCGTAGTCCTTCCAGGTGCCCTGGACGGCCTGCAGGTAGGCGTTGATGGACTCCTGCCCGTCGACCAGCGCGCTGTCGCGGTAGTTGGGCCGCCAGAAGTCCATGACGTCGGCGGTGAACAGGCCGGAGGGGTCCTCGACGCGCAGCAGGGCGGGGTCGGCGGAGATGAGCATGGCGACCGCGGCGGCGCCCTGGGTGGCCTCGCCGGGGGAGTCCAGGTCGTACTTGGAGACGTCGCTGGCGATCACGAGGACCTGCTGTGCGGGGTCACGGTGGACGAGGCCGATGGCGAACTGCAGGGCGGCGGTCGCCCCGTAGCAGGCCTGCTTGAGTTCCACGACCCGGGTCGCCGAGGGCAGCCCGAGCAGGGAGTGGACGTAGACGCCGGCGGACTTGGCCTGGTCGATGGAGGACTCGGTGGCGAAGACGACGGTGCGGATGCGGTCGGCGCCGTGCCGGGCGATGACCGGGGCGGCGGCCGCCGCGGCCATGGTCACGATGTCCTCGTCGGCGGCGGGCACGCTCATCGACTCCTGGCCGATGCCGACATGGTATTTGCCGATGTCGGTGCCGTTGTGGGCGGCGAGCGCCGCGTGCGGCAGGACGAACTCGGCGGTCGCGAACGACAGATCGTGGATTCCGATGGAGATGGACATGCCCTATGCACCAACCTTTGCGGTCTTGTGGTCGCGTTCCATCCGGACGTGTGCGTGCATGAGTTCACCGGGGTTGGTCTGCGCGGCGAGCAGCGAGAGCTCCCCGCACAGCACGGTCGCCGCGGCGATGACGGCCAGGCGGCGGGCGTTGGCGCCCGTCTCGCGCTCGGCCCGGCAGCCGAGCCGGGTCAGGTTCGTCTCCACGAAGCCCAGGCCCTTGCCGTTGCCCACGGTGCCCACGATCAGGTTGGGCAGCGTGCAGGAGAAGTAGAGGTCGCCGTCGCGGTCCTCGGCCAACGTGATGCCCTGGGACCCCTCGACGATGTTCGCCGCGTCCTGGCCGGTGGCCAGGTAGAAGCCCAGCAGCATGTTCGCGAAGTGGGCGTTGGCCGAGCGGATGCCGCCGGCCAGCAGGGTGCCCAGCAGGTTCTTGCGGATGTTCAGCTGCACGATCTTGGCGGCCGTGGTGTGCAGGACGGTGGTGACCACCTCGCGCGGCACCAGGAGTTCGGTGACCACGTTCTTGCCGCGCCCCAGGATGCCGTTGATGGCGGTGGCCTTCTTGTCCGTGCAGTAGTTCCCCGAGATCGACCCGTAGGAGATGCCCGGGACGGTCTCCAGCAGGTGCCCCAGGAGTGCGTCGGAGGCGAGGGTGGCCATGTTGTGCCCGGAGGCGTCGCCGGTGGAGAACTCGAAGCGGATGAACAGCAGGTTGGCGGTGATCTCGTGCCGGATGCCGATGAGTTCGGCGAACCTGCTGCACCCGCGCACCACCTCGCGCAGCTCCTCGGTCCGCGCCTGGATGCTCTGCGCGGCCGCGTAGGCGGTGGCCGCGTCGGTGGCCTCCACGAGCACCGAGCGGGTCATCCGCTCGTCCACGAGGGTGGCGACGATGCCCTGGGGGGCCAGCATCGACACCTTCGCGCCGCGGCCCACCGAGGGCCACAGCGGCGACTCGTAGGTGGCGAGCGGGACATGGGTCTCGGTGGTGGCGACGTTCCCGGAAATACGAAGGGGCCCCACCCACTTCATCGGGACCCCGGCTATCGCGTGTGCGTCGGTCATCGTGTGCTTCCCGTCATCTCGCGGAGGGCGTCGATGGAGCTGGAACGCTGGGCCAGCTGCCGCGTCTGGATGCCGCGGTCGGCGCAGAAGGACCGCAGGCTGCCCTGGACCAGCAGGTCGCAGCGGGTGAGGTCGTGCGGGGTGCGGGCGCCGAGCATGGTCTGCAGGGCCGCCAGCTGGTCCAGCCAGGTGGAGATCTGCGCGACCAGCGCGGTGACCCCGCCGTCCAGCAGGGTGCGCAGGAACCCGCCGGACACGCCCACGCCGCGGGCGCCCAGCGCCAGCGCGCGGGCCACATCGAGCGGGTCGCGCACCCCGCCGGAGGCCAGCACGGGCAGGCTGACACCCTGCGCGTCCAGCAGACAGGCCGCCGTCGACTGTCCCCAGCCGTGCAGGAAGGCGTAGTCGGCCAGCTCCCGGCGGCCGTTCTCGATACGGGCGAAGTCGGTGCCGCCGCGGCCGCTGAGGTCGGCCGCCCGCACGCCCAGGTTCTGCAGCGTCACCACGGTCTCCCGGCTCAGCCCGTTGCCGACCTCCTTGACGATCACGGGGACGTCGACCGCCGCGCAGATCTCCGCGATCTGCCCGACCCAGGAGGAGAAGGACCGGTCGCCCTCGGGCATCGCCGTCTCCTGGGCGGTGTTGAGGTGGATCTGCAGGGCGTTCGCCCCCAGCAGGTCGACAGCCCGGCGCGCGTTGTCGGTGGTGGCCGTCGCGTTCACGTTGGCCATCACGAACCCGTCCGGGTTCTCCTCGCGCAGCACCCGGAAGGTGCCCGCGCACGAGGGGTCCTTGAAGTAGGCGTTCACCGACCCCGACGCGATGGGCACGCCGGTCTCGCGGGCGGCGATCGCCAGGTCCCGGTTGATGGCCCCGGTGTGGGCACTGCCGCCGGTCATCGCGTTGATGTAGAGCGGCACCGGCCAGGAGATCCCGGCGAACGACGTGGCCAGCGACACCTCCGGCCGGTCGATGCCGGCCAGCGCGTGGTGGACGAAGGACACCTCGTCGAACTGGTTGACGGTGCTGCGGGTGTGCTGCTGCTCGATGGCGAGCCGGACGTGGTCGTCCTTGCGCTGAGCGCTCATTCCTCGATCCCTTCCATGGCGGGACGCAGCGGCAGGGGCAGGACCCCGGCCGCGGCCCACCGTTGCCGTACGTGGGAGATGTCGTGCGGTGTGTGTGCGTCCAGCAGGGCGATGCCGCAGTCGCCGCCGCCGGCGCCCGAGGGCTTGGCCGCGCCGCCGACGCTCTCGGCCGCCTCGCACAGGGCCCTCAGCTGGGGGGTGAAGATGCCGAGAGCGACCTCGTCGTCCAGGCGGGCCAGTTCCTGGCGGGCCCGGCGGATCTGGTGCAGCAGGGCGCCGCTGTCACCGGCCTCCAGGGCCGCGACCGCGCCGTTGACCACGTCGGTGGAGGTCGCCACGAACTTGTGGTGCGAGGGGGTGCCCCGCCAGGTCCGCCGGTGCAGGCCGGCCACCAGGGAGGTGGTGGAGGCCGGGTTCCCGGTCCAGCCGACCTCCAGGCACAGGCCCTCCGGCGGCGGCAGCCGGCGCACGCCGTAGCCGGGCCAGTCGGCGCGCAGGGCCTCCGCGACGCCCCGGCGCCCGGCCAGGTCAAGGACGTGGGCCCGGTCGGGCGCCCGGTAGGTGACCCAGCCGCCCCAGGTACTGGCGGCGAGGTCACCGCCGGAGCCCTTGGGGTCGATCCCGGCGGTGGCCAGCAGCGCCAGGCGGAACCGGGCGTCGCGGGTGAGGTGCAGCCCGCTGAAGGCCGCGACGGCCGCCACACTCGCGACGGTCACCGCGCCGCTGGAGCCCAGGCCCAGTTTCCTGCCGCCCTCGTGCAGGGTGCTGCTGACCGACAGGCTCAGGTCGGGAAGGGGCAGGCCGTGCTCCGACAGCAGCCGGCCCACCGTCTCGACGGCCGCCATCACATGCGCCAGCGCACTGCGCGTGTGCTCCCCGCCTGTCTCCGGGCCGGTGCCGGCGGGGACGAGGCGGCCCTGCCGCCACCGGGAGCGCACCGCACGCGGGGTGAGGTCGGAGGAGATCAGCACGCCGGGCCCGTCGGCGCGGGACACGGTGACGGTGATCTGCCGGTCCACCGCGACCAGGACCGCCGGGGTGCCGCTCTCCACCACCGCGTACTCGCCGGCGACGAACAGCTTGCCCGGCGCACGCCGTACCACCGTCTCCGGCGAGGTCACGGCGCGTCCCCGGGCAGCAGGCGGGCCCCGGGTCCCGGGCCGGCGATGTGCACCGCGCCGCCCGCGGCGGCCTCGCGCACCATCCGGGCCACCCTCTCGGCGTCCGTGCGCCGGCACAGCACCTTGACGTTCGGCCCGGCGTCCATGGTCGCGTAGGCCGCGATCCCGTTGCGCCGCAGCTCCAGGACACTGTCCAGCACGGTCAGCGTGGCCGGTGACAGGTAACGCACCGCGGGGCGCGCCGCCAGCATCGTGGCGTGCATCCCGAGCGCGTTGCGCTCGGCGATCTCACCCACCGCGTCCAGGTCGCCGCGGCTCAGCGCCGCCCGCATGCCCCTGAGGTCGTCCCCGCTGGAGGCGGCCCACGGCGCGTAGAGCGGCGAGGTGTCCACGGTGCGGCGCATCGCGGTACGGCTGGACACCGCCTTGGGGCCCGCGTTGACCACCGCGATCACCAGCGCCGGATCCAGCCGCGCGGCCGGCACCGGCTCCGCGTAGGAGCTCAGGTCCGCCTCCGCGGCGCCGGCGCCGGCCGCCCCGGCGTGCCAGACGGCGAACCCGCCGAACAGGGACCGCGAGGCGGATCCCGAGCCGCGCCGGGCCAGCCGGGACAGCGCGGTGGCATCCAGACCCAGCCCGTAGGCGGCCGCCGCGGACACCGCCAGCGCGGCGAAGCCGCTGGCGGACGAGGCCAGGCCCGCCCCGGTGGGCACGGTGTTCTCGGTGTCCACCACCGCCCGCTCGCCCAGCCCGGAGCGTTCCCGCACCAGGTCGAGGAAGGCGACGATGCGCTGCCGCGCCTCGCCGGTGGCGGGCCGGCCGTTGAAGGTCACCGCGTCCTGCCCGGCGCCGGCGTCCAGGCGGACCCGGGTGGTGGTGGGGAAGATGTCCAGAGTCATCGACAGGCTGTCCGTGCGGGGCAGCATCAGCTGCTCGTCCCGCTTGCCCCAGTACTTGACCAGCGCGATGTTCGGGTGCGCGATCGCGGTCGCCCCGGCGCTGTGGTCCTGCCGGCGCGGGCCGGTCAGTGTGGTCCGCCGCTCAGCCATGGCCGACGGCCCGCTTCAGCGGCACGACCCAGCTCTGCACGGCGCCGGCGTCGTGCAGTTGCCGGGTGACCTCACGGGCCCGTTCCGGCTGGGTCAGCGCGATCACGCAGCCGCCCAGACCCCCTCCGGTGATCTTGGCGCCGAGGCTGCCCGCCGCGAGCGCGGCCCCCACCAGTGCCTCGATGCGGTCGGTACTGAGCCCGGCCGCCCGCAGCAGGTCGTGGTAGTCGGTGAGGCGTGAGCCGAGTTCCTCCGGCTTGCCGTCGGCCAGAGCGAGGCGGGCCTCCTCGGTCAGCTCGGTGGCCCGGCGCACGAAGCTCTCCTGCGCCCCCGCATGGCGGCGGAATCCCTCCCGCAGCAGGTCGACCGCGTCCTTGGTACTGCCCACCACCCCGCTGTCCGCGATGACGAACAAACCCTCGCAGCCCACGCCCAGCTCCCGGGCCTCGCCCGCCTGGAACAGCAGCGGGGCGGATGCGCCGACCGTCATCGCGTCGACACCGCTGGACCTGCCGTGCACCACGTTCTCGGCCGTCTGCACCAGGTCGAACGCCGCCCGCTCACTGAGCTGCCGGCCGAAGAGGTCGGCCAGGGCCCACACGACCGCCCGCGCGCACGCCGCGCTGGAGCCGAGCCCCCTGCCGGGCGGCACCGCCCCGTCGATGATCACGTCGAGGTGCGGGGCGTCCACCCCCTGCGACTGCGCCCGGAACTCCGCGACCATCCGGCGCAGCCCCTCCGAGCCCTGCGTCCCCACCTGCCGCCAGGCGGAACCGGTCATCGTGAAGGACACACCGCCCGGTTCACGCGCGGGGCCGGAGGACCATCCGGCACTCGCCGTGACCGGCAGCTGCGGAATGGGAAGAGCGAGCGCCGGGGCTCCGTAAACGACCGCATGCTCTCCCAGCAGAATCGACTTGGCATGGGCGCGGCCGGTGCCGACTGAGCGTACCCAGTGGCTTTCTGATACTCCCGCCGCTGAGGTCGGTATAGCCAACGCACTCAGCTCCCCTTGTCGTATGGGCATCGAGATCGTCATCCAGATTTCTAGGAAGGAACGAACCATTCAGAAATCCCCCGGAGCGTGGTCACCTGCGGGGATCCAACGGCCAGGGGGATGCCCCGACGGGTTTCACACAGCCCGCGTCTCCCGCGGACACCGGCCCGTGCGCGCAGCGCCGACCGCCGCGCGGGGCAAGGGGAGTTCACCGGCCCGCAGGCCGGCCGCGCCCGTCACCGGGCCACAGGGAGAGACAGTCCTCGCCGGCCCGGGCATGGTCACCGGGAAGACGCAGGACGGCAGATGTCGCATCGGGCAAGGACCGTGTCCCGCCCGCCAACTCCCTTACCCGAAACCATTTTTGGGCAGGGAAGACGTACGCAAATAGTGACACGGGTCGGACCCGCACGCCAGAGACCGCCGAGTGACGTAGGTCACTCGAAGAAGGGTGACGGGCTGTCAGGAGGAGTGCCCGCGCCGGGGGATGGACGCTGCCGGGGGCGGTTGACCTGGCTGAGGGCGTGCGGCGGGGGAGTGGCGCACGGTCATGTCCCCCTTGGAGTACGGCCGTTGAGGGGGCCCGAGCGGGGGCTGTCCGGGTTTCTTGAGTGCCCGATGGCCTGCCCGGAGGTGGCGTCACGCCTGGATGGGCCCTGGTGGGGGCGGCGCCGATGGGCGGGCCGGGCGGACGGGTGTCCCCGGCGAACCGCACCCACGCGGACGCCCGCCCGCGGCGCGGACCGCCCTCCGGCGCGGCGGCGCGCGCGGTGGAGTCCGCTGCGGCCGGTACGCGGCCTGCCGCGCGGCAACTCGGCCCAGCGGCAGGGACGTTCACCGCGCCGGTGACGCGGTGACGCGGTGACACCGGGGGAGCCGCTACGGCGGGGAAACCGCGACGCAGGGAAGGCCGCGACGCCGGGAAAGCTATGGCGCCGGGATGGTCGCGACGCCGGAAAACTATGGCACCGCGACGCCGGGATGGCCGCGGACCCCGCGGATGATGCCGGGCCCCGCCCGGACCGGAAAGCGCACCGTCACAACCACGGCCGCCGACGGCCCGGGACAAGCCCGGATCGCCGGCCCTCGCGCCGAACTCCCCGCCCCCGCCCGCCCACCCGGCCGGGGCGAGCGGGCGGGAGCCAGGATGCAGGCCGGCCCCCACCCGTGAGGGCCGGCCGCGCACCGTCGCGCAGACCGGCCGCGGGCGAGGGCGCCGGGACGTCAGGGCTGGCGGTGCAGGGCGATCTCGGTGAGCTCCTCGATGTCGAACTCCGAGCGGCCCGGCGCGCCGTAGCGGGTTATCTTCCCCCGGCTCACCCATTTCCGGATGGTCGCCTCGGTGACGCCCACGGCGAGGGCGGCCACATTCGTGGGGACGAGCCGGTGACGTGGCGGCCGGGTCATGCGCTGACAGTCTTCCGTTGCCGCTCTATGAGCTGTCGCAGGGCGAGCCATTCGCGCATCTCCCATGAGTGTCCTGACGAGCAGGCGATGCTGCTCCTGATTTTGCCGCCGCCCCGCTGCGGCGCGGCGCTGATCGTCCCGGTGCAGTCGTCCACGACGCACTTCCTGGTGAGCGTGGACAGGTCGCTGGGGTCGGGGTCGATGGTGCGGCGCAACTCGGCGGCGATGCTGTCGATCTCGTCCGCGAAGTCGGCCGCCGGGGGCTGAGCGGTGATCCATTCCAGGTTCACCGTCAGGAACCGCGCCAGCTGGGGGACGGACCGGTCCGGCGAATGACGGCCGAGCTTCTCCACGACGATCCCCGACCAGGACTCGAGAATCGCGAGAATGTTGTGCCGGGCATCGAGCACGGAAATATCCAGGTGGTCCCGGTTACGGCTCCCCGAGACCTTCGTCGGGTTCGTCCGCCTGGGGGTCGGTGACAGGTGGTGCAGGCTTTCCTGGTGGAGGGCAGGAAGGATGCGCAGGTTGTGCTCCGCCTGCCTGATACAGCGGACGCACAGCGCGGAGCCGGCGGCGGCGGGGATCTCCTGGACGTGTTTTCTGGGGCACGGGTGGACCTTCATTGAATCTCCTGCATGAGGTGACTCGCTCCCGCGACCGGCACGGAACGCGTGGATGGCCGTTCCGGTAGCGGCAGTTCATTTCATTCATGACGGGTGGCTCCGGGGGAGAGGCGGCCGGTGCGACCGGATCCCCATGCCCAGGCCGATGAAAGACGTATCGACTCCGGTTCGGCGACCCCTGGTTCAGGAATCCCCGGAAACCGTTTCGGACCGGCCGCCGAGGGCGTCGGCCCTGATTCTCTCGATGGATTCAGCTGTCATGTGCTTTCCATTCCCCCGGCGATTCCCACAAGTTTTCCCGGATCACCCGGAGAGTTCCGCGAGCAGGCGGGAGCGTCAACAACCGCCCCACAGAGCCGGATCGCGGAAATACGGGAGCATGAACAACTCCCTATTCGCGTCCTGTCCTGCCCGGGAGAACTCCGGGTTCCTTCCCGCACCCCTGCCGGATGCGAGTGCCGTACCCCGGGCTGCCGAAAGTCCATTTCCCGGGGATACGCCTGTCGCCGAACGTAACGACGGGATCTCGAGCCTGGGTACAGCCCCGGACGCGCGCGGCTGTAACGGGACCCGGCCGCCTTACGGGCCCGTCGGGGCAGGGGCGCAGGAGGCCCACGCGACGGCGGTGACGGCAGTGCGGCAGCCCGGTGACGGCAGCCCCCGGCCCCGGCCGCCCGCGCCACCGGTGGTGCTCCTGCTTCTCAAGCACGCTTCCACCGGGATCCGAGCCCTGGTTGAGCGTCTGCACCGACGGTTGCCGAGGAAGGAGGCGCTGTGGACGACGGTACGCACGGAGGCCAACGCGCAGTACGCGCCGGACTCACCGCAGGGCCGCATGTAACGGCGGCCGTTCAGTTTTCCCCGTTGGACCCGGTCCCCTCGGACCCGGTTCTTGCGGACCCGGTACCCGCGGACCCGGTTCTCCCGGGCCCCCCGGCGACCCGGGAGGCCGCCCCCCAGGCCGGGGGCGGAGCGGGGGCACATCTGGAGGTGTGTCTCGTCGGTGCGGGACCCCGAGGGCTGTCCGTACTGGAACGGCTCTGTGCGCAGGAGCGGAAGTCGCCCCGCTGGGACACCGTCACCGTGCATGTCGTCGACCCGGACCCCCCGGGCTCGGGACGGGTGTGGCGTCCCACGCAGTCCCGCCACCTGCTGATGAACACCGTCGCCTCCCAGGTGACGGTCTACACCGACGCCAGCGTCCGTATCGACGGCCCCCTGGACGAGGGGCCCAGCCTCTACCAGTGGGCCAAGGAACTGGAGTCCAGCGCGCTGGAGAGCGGACCGGAGGTCCCCCACAGCGAGGCGGTCCTCGCCGAGGTACGCCGCCTGGGCCCGGACACCTATCCCACCCGTGCCCTCTACGGCTCCTACCTGACCTGGGTGTTCCACCAGGTCCTCGCCAACCGTGCGGCCCACGTGACGGTACACACGCACGCCCTGCGGGCCGTCGCCCTGGAGAACGAGCACGACAACGAACACCAGCACGAGTACGGCGACGAATACGCCGACGAGTACGAGTACGGGGGCGGACGGGCGGGAGCCCAGAGTGTGGTCCTGGAGGACGGCACCCGCCTGACCGGGCTGTCCGCGGTCGTCCTGGCCCAGGGACACGTACCGGCCCAGCTCACCGACACCGAGCGGGAACTGACCGCCTTCGCCGGCCGGCACGACCTGACCTACCTGCCGCCCGCCAACCCCGCCGACGTGGACCTGTCGGGCATCGAACCGGGCCGGCACGTCCTGCTGCGCGGACTGGGGCTCAACTTCTTCGACTACCTGGCCCTGTTCACCCAGGGCCGGGGCGGCGTCTTCACCCGCACCGGGGGCCGGCTCGTCTACCAGCCCTCGGGCCGCGAGCCGCACCTGCACGCCGGATCCCGGCGCGGCATGCCCTACCAGGCACGCGGCGAGAACGAGAAGGGTGCCCACGGCCGTTACTTCCCCCGCCTGCTCACCACCGAGCACATCGCGGCCCTGCGCGCCCGCGACGCCCCCCATGCCGCCATCGACTTCACCGCCGACCTGTGGCCGCTGATCTCCAAGGAGGTGTGCAGCGTCTACTACGCGGCCCTGCTCGCCCAGCGCGGCGAACCGGCCTCCACCCGGGCGCGGTTCACCGACCGCTACCTGCACGCCGAGCCGGGAGCGGCCGAGGACCGGCTCCTGGACGAGGCGGGCATCGCCGTGGCCGAGCGCTGGGACTGGCAGCACGTCGCCCGCCCCTACGGCCCCGGCGAATGCCGCGACCTGGCCGCCTTCCGCGGCTGGCTGCGCGAGCGCCTGGACGACGACGTCCGGCTGGCCCGCGAGGGCAACATCCGCGGACCGGTCAAGGCCGCGCTCGACGTCCTGCGCGACCTGCGCAACGAACTGCGGCTCGCCGTCGACCACGCCGGCCTGTCCGCCGCCTCCCACCGCGACGCACTGGACCGCTGGTACACCCCGCTCAACGCCTATCTGTCCATCGGCCCCCCGGCCTCCCGCATCGAGGAGATGGCCGCCCTCATGGACGCGGGCATCCTCGACGTGACCGGCCCCGGCCTGCACGTCACCGCCGACCCCGACGACCCGCTGGGCCCCTGCTTCACCGCCACCTCCAGCGACATACCCGACGTACGGGTACGGGCCACCGTCCTCATCGAGGCCCGGCTGCCCGAGATCGACCTGCGGCGCACCGCGGACCCCCTGATGAGGGAACTGCTGCGCACCGGACAGTGCCGCCCCTACCGCATTCCCGCGGCGGCCGGCACGGGCGGCGCAGACTACGAGACCGGCGGCCTGGACGTGTCCGAGCGGCCCTACCGCCTGATCGACGCCCGGGGCATACCGCATCCGCGGCGCTTCGCCTACGGGGTGCCCACCGAGTCCGTGCACTGGGTGACCGCCGCGGGCATCAGACCCGGCGTCGGCTCGGTCACCCTGGAGGACTCCGACGCCATCGCGGCGGCCGTCCTCGCCGTACCCCGGCCGGCGCCGGACACCCCCACGACAGCCCCCGCGACCCCCACCACACCCCCCGACCCCCACCACCACCCGACCCCGACCCCGACCCCGTCCCCGAGCAGGGCTCCGAGCAGGGCCCCGAACGCGAAGGCAGGCGCATGACCTCCCTGCACGAACCCCCGCGGACGGGAACCCTGTCCGCCCACCTGGACGCCGGGCTCCTCTCGCCGGTCCGGGCGGGCACCCCCGTCGAGGCCGCCGTCGGCGACCGCGCCTGGCTCCAGGCGATGCTCGACGCGGAAGCGGCCCTGGCCCGCGCCCAGGCCCGCTGCGGCACGGTGCCCGCACACGCCGCCCAGACCATCACCGAGGCCGCCGACGCGGACCTGCTGGACGTCCGCGAACTGGCCCTGGCCGCACGGGAGACCGCCAACCCGGTGGTCGGCCTGGTCAAGGCGCTGACCGCACAGGTCGCTGCACGCTCCCCGCAGGCCGCCGAGTACGTGCACCGCGGCTCGACCAGCCAGGACGTCTTCGACACCGGCGCGATGCTGGTCGCCCAGCGCGCGCTGGGCCTGATCGTCGCGGACCTGCGGGCGGTGGCCGCCGACCTGGCCGCTCTCGCGGCCACCCACCGCGACACCGTGATGGCGGGCCGCACCTTGGCCCTGCACGCCGTGCCCACCACCTTCGGACTCAAGGCGGCGGGCTGGCGCCAACTGGTCCTGGACGCCGCCGAACGCCTGGAGAGGGTCGCCCACGGCGGGCTTCCGGTGGCGCTCGGCGGCGCGGCCGGCACCCTGGCCGGCTATCTCCAGTACGCCGGAGCCGACGCGGACCCCGCCGCCGTACTGGACCGCCTGGGCGCCGCGTTCGCCGACGAGACGGGCCTGGCCGACCCCGTACTGCCCTGGCACGCCCTGCGCACCCCCGTCGCCGACCTGGCGGCCGCCCTCGCCCACACCGCCGGGGCCCTCGGCAAGATCGCCGCGGATGTCCTGGTCCTCACCCGCACCGAGATCGGCGAGGTGAGCGAACCCACCGCCGCCGGCCGGGGCGCCTCCTCGGCGATGCCGCACAAACGCAACCCCGTCCTGGCGACCCTGATCCGCTCCGCCGCCCTCCAGGTACCCGCCCTGGCCACCGTACTGATCCAGTGCCTGCCCGCCGAGGACGAGCGCTCGGCCGGGGTGTGGCACGCCGAGTGGCAGCCGCTGCGCGAATGCCTGCGGCTCACCGGCGGCGCCGCCTACACCGCCCGCGAACTGGCCCGCGGGCTCACCGTCCACCCCCAGCGGATGCGCGCCAACCTCGAGGCGACCGGCGGGCAGCTCGTCTCCGAGCGGGTCTCGGCCGTCCTGGCTCCGCACCTGGGCAGGGCGGCCGCCAAGGACCTGCTGACCCAGGCCACCCAGCTCGCCACCGACACCGGCCGCCCGCTGGCCGACGTCCTGGCCGCACTGCCCCAACTGACCGGCCTGCTCAGCCGCGACGAGGCAGCCGCCCTGCTCGACCCCGCCACCTACACCGGCGCCGCCGGCCCCCTGGTGGACCGGGCCCTCACCCCGCCCCGCCCCACCCCGTGACACCCGTGGCGGCCGGCACCCGCGCACCACACCGCGGATGCCGGCCGCCACCCCCACGCCCCGGACACAGCACCCGGCCCACCCCCACACCCCGGCCGGCGCAACCGCCCCACCCCGGGCACGCCGAGCCCGAAGTCCCCGGCCGCCAAGGGAAGCTGCGCACCCGCCCTGCCCCGGACGGGCCCACTCCAGGCGCCTCCCGCCCTGCGACCCGCCAGCCACACCCCGAACCCGGCCCGGAACAACGGGTTACGGCCATTTCCGCACCCGGGCCGCCCACGCGCACCCGCCACCACGCGGCGCCGTCCCGCGCAGCGCCCGCGCCTCCGCCACCGCCGGCCGCAGCCCCGGACAAGGCCCGGACAAGGCCCTGGCAGTGGTCTGGCAGTGGGCCTGACGGCGTGCCTGGTGGGCGCTCCGCACCCGCGGGCCCGGCCCGCCGCGAGGCCGTCGCGGGCGCCCCGCCCGCTCGAGGCGGCCTCGAAGCCCGCTCGAGGCAGCGTCTTTTGACCGGCCGAACCCCCTCGCACCGGCGGCCGGGCACCGCATGATGCAAGCACAACCAACAAGGGGGGCAGCCGAGTTGAGTCTGGACGCACCTGTTGCCGGCCAAGGCGGCGGACACGGCCACGCCGTGGTGATCGGCTCGAGCCTCGCCGGGCTCACCGCGGCCCGGGCCCTGGCCAACTTCATGGACCGGGTCACCGTGATCGAGCGCGACTGGGTGCCCCGCGGACCCGGCCGCCGCCGGGGCGTGCCCCAGGCACGCCACACGCACAGCCTCATGCCCGCCGCCCACCAGGGCCTGGAGCAGCTGTTCCCCGGCATCGTCCGGGACCTGACCGGCGCCGGAGCGGTCCGCGTCGCCATCCCCCAGGACATGCTGCTGCTCGGCCCGGCCGGCTGGCTGCCCCGCACCGGTGCGCCCGCCTCGATGCTCAGCGCAGGACGCGACCTGATCGACGCGGTCCTGCGCGACCGGCTGCACGCCGACCCCAAAATCGCCTTCGCGTCCGACCACGAGGCCGTCGCCCTCCAGGGCGGCCGCCACGACACCGTCACCGGCGTATGGATACGCCGCCGCGACCGCAAGGCACCCGACGGCTGGACCCCGAAACGCCTGTTATCCGCCGACTTCGTGGTCGACGCCTCCGGACACGGCTCACGCGCCCCCCAGTGGCTGGCCGAACTCGGCTACCAGCCCCCCAGGGAAACCGTCACCACCACCCGCACCGCCCACGCCACCGCCGTGTTCGCCCCGCCCATCGGCCATGTCGCCGACTGGAAAAGCCTGTTCCTCATGGCCTCACCCACCAACACGCGCCAAGGCATCCTCAACCCCGTCGAAGGCGGCCGCTGGTCGGTGTCGCTCAGCACCGGCGACGGCACCCCCCCGCCCACCGACCACCAGCAACTGCTGCACTGCGCGGGCACCCTGAACCACCCGCTGCTGCGCGACGTCATCGAAGGCGCCACCCCGCTGGGCCCCGTCTACAGCTGCACCCGCACCCAGAACCGCTGGCGCCGCTACGAGAAACTGCGCCGCTGGCCCGACCAGTTCCTCGTCGTCGGCGACGCACTGGCCTCCTTCGGCCCGCCCCACGGCCACGGCATGACCCTCGCCGTGCAGTGCGCCCTGGTCCTGGACCACCTGCTGGCCAGCCACGGCACACCGGTCGGCCTCAGCTACCGGCTGCGCCACACCCTGGCCCACCACGTCGCCCCCGCCTGGCAGGCGAACACCCGCACCCTGCCCCCCACACGCGAAGGCGAAGACGAGAACGAGGACCGGCGGGACACGGCGGGCGGCTGGCGCGCCCGGCTCGGCAGGCGCTACACCCACCGCATCGCGGCCGCCGCGGCCACCAGCCCCTACGCGGCCACCCTGCTCCTGAAGCAACTGCAGACCGGCGCCCCGCCCACCGCCGCCCAGCGCAGCCCACGCGCCTGGGGAGCAGCCCTGCGCGCCCCACGCGCTCCGCACACCCCCACGGCGCCGCCCAGCACCACCCACGGCCCCGACTCCCGCCGCCGCCCCGCCGCCCCGGACACCCCCGCCATCGGCAGCTCCGCCGGCTCCCCGCGCCCGCGCCCCACCGGCTCCTCGGCCCAGTGGCCGGCCCCGGCCCCCGCCTGCGACCGCCACCGCCCGTGACCCCGCCGCACCGCCCCCGGCCACCCCCCGCACCCTCCACAGTCCTAGGCTTGGCACATGACGCGAATCGAGCAATTAGCCACCACCGAGGCCGACTTACACGGCCGGGAGTCGGTGTGCACCAGCAACACGGCGGAAAAAAGACGCCTGTTGTGTACGAGGGAGGCCGATGAATACCCGGGTGACTCGCAACTCGCTCAAGAAACACTCGAGTTGGACCATGTGTTTGGCTCGAGTTCGGTTGTCCGGCCACATCACAGGCCGATAGCGTTCCACCCGCTCCAGGGCACGCACCTGCGTCCGCCGCGGCAGGCCGCCCACCCCACCGACTGCTTTTCGGCCGGTGCGGGTATGCCCGTGACAGCCGAGCGGCGAGGGGAGGGCGCGCGGGTATGAGCGGGACCGACACGACACCGCGGAGCACGCGCACCACAGTGCCACCGCGGGGCGAACGCATCGCCGACTGGACCGACGGCCGGCTGGGGATCTACAACTTCCGGTTCCTGATCCGCAAGGTCTTTCCCGACCACTGGTCCTTCATGTTCGGCGAGATCGCGCTCTACAGCTTCGTCATGCTGCTCCTCACCGGAGTCTGGCTCACCTTCTTCTTCGACCCCAGCATGGCCGAGACCGTCTACGACGGCCCGTACGCCCCGTTGGAGGGCGTGCGGATGTCCCAGGCCTACGCCTCCACGATCGAGATCAGCTTCGAGGTGCGCGGCGGCCTCCTGGTGCGCCAACTGCACCACTGGTCGGCCCTGATCATGATCGGCGCACTCTGCCTGCACATGCTCAGGCACCTGCTCACCGGCTCGTTCCGCAAGCCGCGCGAGGCCAACTGGCTGTTCGGCTTCGCCCTGCTGATCCTGGTCACCCTGGAAGGCTTCTTCGGGTACTCACTCCCCGACGACCTGCTCTCGGGCACCGGCCTGCGCATCGCCGAGGGCATCACCCTCGCCGTCCCGCTGGTCGGCACCTACCTCCAGATGTTCCTGTTCGGCGGCGAGTTCCCCGGCCAGGACGCCATCCCCCGGCTCTACAGCTTCCACATCCTGCTGCTGCCCGGACTCATCGTGGCGCTGCTCACCGTCCACCTGATCCTGGTCTTCTACCACAAGCACACCCAGTTCCGGGGACCCGCCCGCACCGAGAAGAACGTCATCGGCCAGCCCCTGATGCCGCACTACACGGCCAAGGCCGGCGGCTTCTTCTTCCTGGTCACCGGGATCCTCGCACTGCTCGCGGGCATCGCCCAGATCAACCCCGTGTGGTCGTTCGGCCCCTACCGCACCGACCTGATCTCCCAGGGCTCCCAGCCCGACTGGTACATGGGCTTCCTGGAAGGCGCCCTGCGCGCCATGCCCGCCTGGGAGTTCGTCATCCCCGGCGGCTACACCGTCAACCTCGGCATCGTGATCCCCGGCGTCGTCCTGCCCACCGTGATGATGGCGGTGATCGGCCTGTGGCCGTTCCTGGAGGCCTGGGTCACCGGCGACAAACGCGAGCACCACCTCCTGGACCGGCCGCGCGACCACCCCACCCGCACCTCGTTCGTCCTGTCCATGGTCGCCCTGTACCTGGTGCTGTTCTTCGGCGGCGCCAACGACGTCCTGGCCGAGCGATTCCACATGTCGCTGAACTCGATCACCTGGGCGGTCCGCATCGGGGTGTTCGTCGTCCCGGCGCTGACCTACGTCATCACCAAACGGATCTGCCTGGGACTCCAGCGCCGCGACCGCGACAAACTCCTGCACGGCCGCGAGAGCGGAAGGATCGTGCGCCTGCCGCACGGCGAGTTCGTCGAGGTCCACGAACGCCTGGACCGCGGAGCGGAATACACCCTGCTGTCCAAGGAGATGCCCCAGCCGCTGCCCGCGGCCGAACCCGAACACGACGGCGTCCCCAACCCGCAGGGCCGCGCGGACAAGGTGCGCCACCGTCTCAGCCACTGGCTCTACGGCGGACAGATCGCGACCCCCACACCGCAGGAGATGCGGCAGGCCCTGGAACACGCCGGCCACTCCTCCAACGGGCACGCCGCCTCCAACGGCGACGCCTCCTCCAACGGACACGCCGCCTCCAACGGGCACGCCTCTTCCAACGGCCACCGCGAATCCGTCCCGCAGCCCGCCGTCCAGGGCCGGGAGACGGACCCGGAACAGCACTGACCGGCCCCACCACACAGCAACACCGCAGCACCGCACAGCGCAGTACCGGGCCACGGCGGCGCGGGTGATCGGGGAACGGTCACCCGCGCCGCCGCCGTCGTCCGGCCCCCGTGCCGTACGCCGCCTCACACCCGGCCCGGCCGGCCGGCGCGGCACGGACCCCGCAGCGCCAACAACCCCGCACACCGGCCCAGTTCAGTACCAGCCCGCCCCTGTCCGGCTTTCCGGCGCTCGCGCCGGCGCATCCACGGAGGCCCGATGAGCAGAATCCCCTGGCACCGGGACGGACCGGTGGCCGAGCCCATCACCCAGGCACGCACCGGCCTCACCCAGGACGTGCGAGGCCGCCAGCGCCGCTACATCGCGGCCATGCTGGTACGCAGCGCCTGCGTGGTCGTGATGGCCCTCACCTGGAACCGCTGGCCCGTCCTCGCGATGTGCGCCCTCGTCGGCGGCGTCGCCATCCCCTACGTCGCCGTCGTCGCCGCCCAGGCCGGATGGCGCCAGCAGCGGGGCCCCCGCCACGCACTGGCCAAGGTCCACGAGGAGCCCGCCGTCCGGGTTCCGCTGGAACCCACCCTGATCCTGCCGCCGGAGCACAACCCGGCCGCCTGACCGGCCACTTCACCCCGCCCCGCCGAGCCCGCCGCCCGACGCCCCGCCGAGCCCGCCGCCCGACGCCCCGCCGAGCGGGCCGTCGGGCGCCGCCTTGCCGAGCCCGCCGGCCCCGGCGCCGAACCCGGCTCCCGCACGCGGCCGCCTGCCCGCCGCCCACACCGCGGGCCGCCGGAATCACACCGGCCCATTCACCGCCCCGCGCGGGACTTTCCGCGCCCGCGATCACCCGCGATCACGGATGACGTGATTCAGCTCACTTTCAGGTGCTCTTGGCGCGGAGATGCCAACCGTGTCACTATTTCAGCACGCCTCCCCTGCCCAAAACCCATTCCACGGTGGGGGATTGGGCGCTACGCCCCGTCCCGTGCGGGCGAGACCGAGTCCGTCATGGTGCACGGACCGGGCCCGCAGCCGGGTGCGACGGCTGAGCCGACAGCCGAACGGCATCCCGAACCCCCCGCGCCGACCGGCCCGTTGAGACACCTCTCCCGCCGGCCGGAGCCCGGACAGCGCCCCCGCGGTCGCGGCCGGTGCGGGAAGAACACCCCCGGCCGCGCCCCGCGACCCCGCGCCCCACAGACACCGAAGTGGCCTGCCGCCACCAGGAGTTGACCCCGCGGGCGTCCGCACCCGGCCACGCCGATGCCCGCCCCCGCCGCCCCGGCGAACGCGCGGAACACCGCCTCCGCCCCCGGCACCCCCGCCGGGCCTGGGGGAGCGGGCCGCGACCTGGGTGCCCTACCCCCAACTGCCCGGTGTGCCGGGCGTTCCCGTCGGCCTGCCGACCGACGGGCCCCACCCGCACGACCCCACCGGCGCGCGCCGCCCCCGCACTCCGCGGGCCCGGCGCGCGCCGTTCTTGCGACCCCGGTCGCGGGTCCTCGGCCGGCCCGCCCGCGCCCCGCGCCCGTCACCAGCCCGTCCCGACACCAGCGAACCCTCAGATCTCCCGGCTGCGGTACTGCCGGACGATCGTCATCGGGAGCCCTTCATGGAGCACCTCGTGCAGCATGCCGTGACCACCATCCGCGAACGCTTCTGGGAGCCGCTCAGCCTCGATGACCTCGCGCGGAGCGCGATGGTCAGCAAGTACCACTTCCTGCGGGTGTTCACCCGGGTCACCGGTGTCACTCCGGGGCGGTTCCTGAGCGCGGTGCGGCTCCAGGAGGCCAAGCGGCTGCTCCTGAGCACCTCGCTCAACGTCGCCGACGTCTCGGCGCGGGTCGGGTACAGCAGCACGGGAAGCTTCACCCGCCGCTTCACCGAGTCGGTCGGGCTCTCGCCCACGCAGTACCGCAAGCTGGCGCTCCAGGTCCCCGGCGGGACGCGGGAGCCCGCGCCGGCCGAAGCGGCGCCGTCCACGGTGCCGGCCGCCCGCTGCACCGGCTCGGTGACGGGGGTGCTGCGCACCGCCGGGAGTGCGCTCTCGCCCGTCTACGTCGGCGCCTTCGAGGGCCCGATACTCCAGGGAACCCCCGCGTCCTGGAACAACGCGTCCGCGCCGGGCCGCTTCACGCTGGCCCGTGTCCCCGCCGGCAGCTGGTACATCCACGCGGTGGCCCGGGGCGGGCATCCCGCCGGTGCGGCCGGCGCGGACCCCGCACAGCTGATGGCCACCGCGGGCCCGGTGCGGGTGGAGAGCGGCGCCGCGCACCTCCTGGACATCACGCTGTCCCCGCCGGACTGGAGCCGGCCGCCGATCCTCTCCGCCCTGGCGGGCATCGGCCCGCAGCCGATAGCGGCGTGAGCGCGCCCCCGGCCACGCCGCGGGCGGGACCGTTCCCGCTCTCCGCGCCGGCCCCGGGCGGACGGCGAACGCCCGCTGCCCGCAGCCGGGTCCAGCCGGAACGCAGCGGAGCGGGCCGCGGCCCCCGCGCGACCGGCGCGGGCCGGGGCGGGCCCCGTACCTCCCGCACCACGGCCGCGGGCGGCGCCCGTGCCGGCCCGCGGCCCTCAAGACCCCCGGCCGTGGCCGGCACCGCCCCGTGCCGGCCACGACCGGGCAGCACCGGGAGTGCGCGAAGGACTCTTCCCGCAAAGAAGGCAGACTCGAGAGAAAGCAGAGCCCACCTATGCCAAGGCTATGCAAGCCCGCGGTGAATGCGCCGGAACACGTCATCACGATGGAAGAGACGCTGGAATTCGCCCGACAGGCCCATGGCGGAAAGCCGCAGCTTGCTCTGGCGCTCCGGCTGATCCAGAACACGGGGGTGCAGAAGCGGCATCTCGTCCAGCCCATCGAGAAGACCCTCAGCCATCCCGGCCTGACCGAACGCAACCGCATCTACGAGGCCGAGTCCAAGAAGCGCACCCCCCAGGTCATCGAAGAGGCCCTGGTGAACGCCGGCGTGGCCGCCCGCGACATCGACGCGATCATCTACGTGTCGTGCACCGGGTTCCTGATGCCGTCGCTGACGGCCTGGCTGATCAACAAGCTCGGGTTCAAGTCCGACACCGTGCAGATCCCCATCGCTCAGCTGGGATGCGCGGCGGGCGGAGCGGCGGTCAACCGTGCCCACGACTTCTGCCTGGCGCACCCGGGCAGCAACGTCCTGATCGTCTCGTGCGAGCTGTGCTCACTGTGCTACCAGCCGGACATGGACGACATCGGATCCCTGCTCTCCGACGGGCTGTTCGGCGACGCGGTCGCGGCCGCCGTGGTGCGCGGCAACGGCGGCGTGGGCATCGAGCTGGAGCGCAACGCCTCCTACCTCATCCCCCACACCGAGGACTGGATCTCCTACGCGGTCCGCGACACCGGCTTCCACTTCCAGCTGGACCGCCGGGTGCCCGGCACGATGGAGCCGCTGGCCCCGGTGCTGCGGGAGTTCGCCAAGGACCACAGCTGGGACATCGGCAAGCTCGACTTCTACATCGTGCACGCCGGCGGCCCGCGGATCCTGGACGACCTCGCCAAGTTCCTCGACGTCGACCGCCAGGTGTTCCGCCACAGCTGGGCGACGCTGACCGAGTACGGCAACATCGCCAGCGCCGTGGTCTTCGACGCGGCCCGCCGCCTGTTCGAACAGGACGCGCCGGCCGCGGACGCCACCGGTCTGATCGCGGGGTTCGGCCCCGGCATCACCGCCGAGATGGCGCTGGGCCGCTGGGCCGTGGACACCCCGCTGCCCCTCGACTGAGCCCGGCGGAGCGCCCCGAATCCGCCATCAGCCCCAGTTTCGTACGGACATAAGGATGCGAATCGTATGACTACCCTGATCACCCCTGCCGGTGAGGGGCGGAAGCTGACCACCAAGGCGCAGGAGGTGACCTTCAAGGCCACCGCCGCGCAGGGCTCCTCCACCTCCATCTTCGAGGTGGTCGTGCCGCCCGGGTTCGACGTCGGGGCGCACGTCCACAACGAGTCGCAGGAGTTCTTCTACATCCTCGAAGGCGAGCTGGAACTCCTCGCGTTCGAGCCGTCCGAGCGCACCGGGGACACCTGGCACCACTGGGAGTCCGCCGGCGGGGACCGCGCCGTGCGGGCGGGCGCGGGCAGCTGCATGTTCGTCCCCCCGGGCACCCCGCACGCCTTCCGCAACCCCACCGACCAGCCGACCCGCATGCTGTTCCAGAGCTACCCCTCGCCCGAGCACGAGCACTACTTCGAGGAGATCACCGAGATCTGGTCGACCGGCCGGACGGTGGACCCCGCGGCGGTGGAGGAGATGCGCAAGCGCTACGACGTCAGCCAGATCACCCCGATGCGCTTCGACCCGCCCGTCCTGGTGGACGCCGCGCCGGCAACCGAGCGTGAGGCATAGGGAGATGACGACGGTGGACACGATTCCCCTGGTGCACGCGAGCCTGGGTGAGCAGGAACTGGCGGCCGTCGCCGAGGTGTTCGCCTCGGGCTGGCCGGCCGGCCAGGGACCCAGGGGCAAGGCGCTCGAGGCCCAGCTGGCACAGCGCTACGGCGCCGGGGGAGCGGTCGCGGTCAGCAACTGCGGCGCAGCCCTCCATCTGGCCATGCTCGCCCTCGGCGTCAAGCCCGGCGACGAGGTCATCGTCGCCGACTACACCTTCCCCGCGCCCGCCCACGCGGTGCGCTACGTCGGCGCCGTCCCCGTCTTCGCCGACGTGCGGGCCGACACCGGCACCATCGACCCGCAGGCGGTGGCCGCCCTGGTCACCGACAGGACGGTGGGCGTGATCGCGGTCGACACGGTCGGCCTGCCCGCGGACTACACACCGCTCAAGGAGATCGCCGACCGCCACGGCCTGTTCGTCGTCGAGGACGCGGCCTGCGCGGTCGGCGCCACCTACCAGGGACGCGAGGCGGGAGCACTGGCCGAGGTGGCCTGCCTGTCCTTCCACGGACGCAAGGGAGCCACCAGCGGCGAGGGCGGCGCACTGATCGCCGCCGACCCGGCCATCGCGGCCGACGCCCGGCTGCGGTCCTCCTTCGGCATCGGCAGCATCTTCGACCAGGCCCAGATCATCGGCCTGCCGATCCCCGAATTCACCGAGATCGGCTACAACTTCAAACTGTCCGACATCGCCGCGGCGATCCTCCAGGTGCAGATAGGGCGGATCGGCGAACTCCTGCAGCGCCGCAGCGCGGTCGCCGCCCGCTACGCCGAACTCTTCGCCGGCGAGGAACTTCTCACCCTGCCCCACGTGCCCCAGGACCGAACCCACGCCTGGCAGTCCTACGTGGTGACGCTGGACCGGAGCGTGGACCGCGCGGGCCTGGCCACCGACCTGCGCGCCCAGGGCATCGGCTGCGGCCACGGCACCTGGGCCACCCACGTCCAGCCCGTGTTCCGCACCGGGCAGACCTGCCCGGTCTCCGCCGACCTCTTCGCCCGCAACCTCGCCATCCCCATGCACGCCGAACTGACCGAGGACCAGACAGAACGGGTCGCCGACGTCGTCCGGCGCGCGCTGCGCACCCACGCCACGCCCGCCCGGCGCGCCGCCTAGCGCACCCGCCGGCGGCCCGCACTCCCGTACCGGGGGGCCGCCGGTGCGCACCGCTCCACCCCGGCTCCGTGACGCCGGACCGGGACGGGCCCCCGCCGGCCCGGTCCGGTGTCACGGCTTTCGCATGCCCGCCGCCGCGCAACCGGCACCGCCCCGAGCAGGGCGGTGCCCGATCAGCCAGCCCTACGGCGCCGACGCCCCCGCGAGAGGGCCCGCGCCGCCCTGACGCCGGCCGGCTCCGTCCCGGATGCCGCCCGACGCGTCGTCGACCTCGCCGCGTGCCCCAAAGGAGACAGTCCCCATGAAGGGCTCAACAGCCTATAAATCGATACAGAAGCGCGGGCTTCACATCGGCCTGCTGCCGGAGATGGCCGCGGCCGTGAACGGGTCGACGCCGATCACCCTGGACCACGACCTGGACATCTTCCCCGGCGCGGGACGGCACCTGACGGTGGCGGAGTACGCCGGGCACGTGGACGACCTGGCGGGCCGCCTGTGGGCGGCCGGGGTCCGGCCCGACGAGCGCGTCGTGCTCTACAAGAGGGCCAACGCCGACCTGTGGATGCTGGCCGCCGCCGCCTCCCGTATCGGGGCGGTCCCGGTGAACCTGTCGCCCGCCCTGGACGCCGCGACCGTGGCCGCCCTGCTCCAGCGGGTCGACCAGCCCACCCTGGTCACCGACGAGCCCAAGCTCGAGATCCTGCACGAGATCCCGCTGGCGGACCTCACCCGCCGGGTGATCGCCGTGTCCGGCGAGCGGCCGGGCACCCAGTCGCTCGCCGCGCTCGCCGGCTCGCCGCGCGTCGCACCGGTGGTGCGGCCGATCGACGAGGCCGCCGTGATCACCCACACCTCCGGCACCACCGGCATCCCCAAGCTCGTGGTGCACACCCCCCGCACCCAGGGCAGGCGGCTCATCCCGCAGTGGCGGCTGCTGTCCCTGATCCGCAAGCGGGAGACCGTCGCGATCCACATCCCCTTCGTGCACTCGCGGATGGTCGCGGCGATGACCCTGGCCCTCCTCAAGGAATGGCCGGTCCTGCTCATGCGGGAGTCGGACCCCGCCGACGTCGCCGAGCAGTTCGCCCGCCACCGGCCGGCGTTCGTGGAGGCACTGCCCAACTCGCTGATGGAGTGGGAGGAACTCGCCGAGGACCCCCGCCGCCCCTTCGGCTCGGTCAAGGTCTTCAGCAGCACCTTCGACGCCATCCACCCCCGCACCATGAGCCGCCTGCTGAAGTCCTCCGACCGCCGCGGCGCCCTCTTCTTCCAGATCTACGGGCAGAGCGAGGTGGGCCCGGCCGTGGGCCGCGCCTACTTCCGCAACTCCGCCCACAAGGCCAACGGCCGCTGCGTGGGCTGGGCCATGCCGGGCGGCGCCGCGAAGATCCGCGTGGTCAGCCGCGACGGCAAGACCCCCTCCGAGAAGAACCCCGGCTTCATCGAGGTCGCCTGGGACGGCCTGGCGAAGACCTACTTCGCCGAACAGGACCGCTACGACACCAACCGCAACGGCCACTGGTGGCGCACCGGCGACGTCGGCTACCGCACCCGGCTCGGCTGCCTGCACATGCTCGACCGCGAGGTCGACATGATCCCCGGGGTGCGCAGCTCCCTGGAGGTCGAGGACGTCGTCCTGAGCAAGCTGAGCGAACTGAGCGAACTCGTCGTCGTGCAGGGCCCCAACTCCGAGCCCGTCCCGGTCATCTGCACCGTCGACGACAAACCGCTGGACGCGGGCCGCTGGCGCGCCGCCGTCGCCGCCTTCCCCCAGCTCGCCGACCCCGTCCAGATCCCGCAGGCCGAACTGCCCCGCACCGCCACGCTGAAGGTGCAGCGCCTGGCGCTGGCCCGCCGCTTCGCACAGCGGCCGGAAGAGCGTGCGTGACCCGTGACCAGCCCACCGCCCCGGCGGTGGAACCAACCCAACCGGTCTGAACCTGAAAGGGGCTAACGCCTTGTCATCGGAAGCCACGCTCGCCCGTTTTCGCGAATACATGGTGGGACCCTCGCGGTTCATGAGCCTGCTGTCCTGCTTCGAACTCGGCCTCATCGACCAGCTCCGGGACACCCCGAACCTGACCGCCACCGAGCTCGGCGACGCCGTCGGCGCCAAGCCGGACGCCGTGGAGCAGCTCCTCTTCCTGCTCGTCAAGGAAGGCTTCGTCGCCTACGACGAGGACACGGCCGCCTACTCCCTGGACGCGCTCGGCGAGGTCGCCGAGCGCGACATCAAGCGGGCGCTCGCCTACATGAACCTCATCAAGGTCACCGCGCTGCGGCAGCTGTTCTACCTCACCGAGAGCGCGCGCACCGGCACCGTCGTGGGCCTCAAGGAGCTCTACGGAGCCGAGGGCACCCTCTACGACGCCGTCGCCGACCACCAGGACCTCAACGACTCCTGGCTCACCCTGATGAACAACGTCACCGCCAACATCGACCCCTGGTTCTTCGCCAACGTCGACATCCCCGCCGGCTCCCGGGTCCTGGACGTCGCCGGCAACACCGGCCTCGGGGCGATCCACACCTACCAGCACAAGGCCTCTCCCGGCCTGCGGGTGACCACCTTCGACCTGCCGGACAAGGAGACCAAGGCGCTGGAGAACTTCCGCGCCGCAGGCCTTCAGGAGCACCTCTCCTTCGTCGGCGGCAACGTCTTCGACGAGATCCCGCAGGGCTTCGACGTCGTCCTGATCAAGCACTTCCTCGACATGTTCGACAAGGACGACGTGTTCCGGATCCTCCAGGGCGTCAACAAGTCCCTCGAGGTCGGCGGCCAGGTCAACATCCTGGTGCCGGTCTACCCGGAGAACATCAAGGACACCGACAACTACAACGTCGACTTCTTCCCGGCCTTCTTCATCGGCTGCACCATGGGCCAGGGCGGACCGCAGAAGCTGTCGACCTACGAGCGCTGGCTGGAGGAGTGCGGCTTCAAGCTCACCAAGGCCGTCACCAAGGACTCCTCCGAGATCCCGCCGGACGTCATCCCCGTCCAGGCCATCCTGTCCGCGACGAAGATCGCGTAAGGAGCCGGGCCCGGCCCTCCACCGGCCGGCCCAGGCGCACGCCGCCTGCCGCCGCGCCCATCGCCCCTGCCTGCCGCGCCGCCGGCCCTCCGGCCGCGGCGCGGCGGCAGGACTGCGGCCCTCCGGCCACGTCAACGCCCGTGCCGGCGGCCCTTGCCGAAACGACAGATCACGTCAACCAAAGGAGATCACGGTGAGCAACCTGATGCTGCTGCCGGACGGAATGCGCCGCTGGTCCAAGGAGCACGGAGTCTCCCTCGACGACAGCTACGCGGCCATGACGGACAAGCTGGTCGAGTTCGTGGACTGGGCCCGGGAGGAGGGCTTCACCACCTTCTACATCACGGTCTCCTCCGTCGCGAACTACAGCCGCTCCGAGGCCGCGGTGGAAACCGCCATGAACGCGTTCACCGAGGTGGTACGGCGCTCCCACGACAGCCTCAACTTCGACTTCTCCGGGACGCTCGAGGTGGTACCCGAGAGCTGGCTCTCGGAGCTGGAGGTCCTGCGGGACAAGTCGGACAAGGGCTCGGGGTTCACCCTCCACTACATCCTGGGCATGTCCCTCTCCCACGAAGTGATCGGCATCTTCAACAAGTTCAACGGGAAGATCCCGGAGCTGACCGAGGAGATCCTGACCGAGAACGCCTATGTGCCGGAGCCGGTCGACTACCTGATCCGGATGGGCGACTCCTACCGCATGTCGTCCTTCTTCCCGCTGATGTCGCCCTTCGCGGAGATGTTCTTCTCGCCCCAGCTGCTGCCCGACATGACCCGGGACGACTTCGACGCCGCCCTGCGCGACCTCCGCAGCCGGGACCGCCGCTACGGCATCTACCCCACCTGAGCCGACACCGGCCGCCCCCGGCGCGGTGCGCCAGAGCCCCCGGCCGCCGGGATCCGCCCCTGCGGCCGGGGGCTCCGCCGTGGCCGGCGCCCCGCCGCTCGGGAAACCGCCCAGGACGATCTCCCGGCCCCTCGAACTCCGCTGGAGGACCAGGCTCGCCACAGCCGCCCGGCCTTGCGTCCCCGCCCTCGGCCCGCAAAGAATACGGTCCAGACGGTTTTGTTCCGGTTCCGGAAAGACGGAATACGGAATGCGGCATTTCCCCGTGGAAACACTTGCTCACGCTGACTGCTTGGAGGACGGATGTCCGGTGGCACTGAGGCAGAGGAACTGTACTCGGCCATTGAGGAATCGGCTCGACTGGTGGGCGCTGCCTGCCCGCGCGACGAGGTCTGGCCGATTCTCGCCGCTTACGAGGACGCGATAACCGCGGAGAGCGGAATCGTCTTCAGCGCGCAGACCGGCGAGAGCCAGGCGGGCGAACTCGAATTCACCGTCCAGGTGTCGGGAATCGACGACCCCTACGCCCGCGCCGTGTCGAACGGCTTCGTGGCGCCGACGGACCACCCCGTCGCCACACTGCTCTCCGACCTCCAGGAACGCGTCTCCATCGGCATGTACGCCATCGACTGCGGCGTCGCCGGCGGCTTCAAGAAGATCTACGCGCTCTTCCCCGAACTCCAGACGGTGGCGCAGCTCGCGGCCATCCCGTCGATACCGCCCGCACTCGCCGAAAACGCCGGCTTCTTCGCCCGGCACGGCCTGGACGGCACCGCGGTGATCGGAATCGACTACCAGCACCGGACTATGAACGTGTATTTCCAGCTCCCCTCCGCCGGAAACCTCGAACCCGAATCCGTGCTGTCCATGCTCCGCGAAATAGGACTTCCGGAACCGGACGAGCAGATACTCAAGTACGCCTGCACGTCCTACCGGATCTACACCACCCTCAGCTGGGACTCACCGAAGATCCAGCGGATCTCCTTCGCCCCCCAGCCGCGCCCCGGCCTGGACCTGTCGGCCCTTCCCGCCGAACTGGAACCGGGAATCGAGCAGTTCATGCACAACGCCCCGCACCGGTATGCGGGCGAGCGGGTCCGCGCCTCGGTCGTCAAGTGGTCGCACGAGGAAGAACGCCTCGACCTCGGCTCGTACTACCAGATCTCGGAGAAGCAGCTGAAGACCCTGACGGCGGCCCGCGACTGACACCCGCCGCGGCCCCCGGCTTCCGTCCGACCGCCCCGAACTCCTCCAGGCCACGGCCGGCCCAGCAGGCCGCGCGCCCTGGACCGCTGAACCCTCTTCCTGAAGAAAGGACACACCCATGACGACGTCCGTGGGCCACCCCGGAACACCCGCCGCCGCCAAGGCGGGCGGCCCGGCCGCGAAGCCCGCCGCCGGCATCGGCTTCGACTTCGACAACGGCAACTTCATCCGGGACCTGGTCACCACCAACGCCGGCGGGGCCTTTCCTCCGGAGAGCGGCATCGGCCCCAACGACGCGACCATCTACATCTGGATCACCCACCTGTTCCAGATCTCCTGGTTCGACGCGCTGGCCCCTTACCACCCCACCGCGGTCGGCCTGTACTCCCGCATAGACCGCCGCCCCGCGAGCGAGTCCGCCACCAACAAGAACAAGAACATCGCCGGCCTCTACGCCTCCTACCAGGTCGTCAGGGCCGTGTTCGAGGAGCGGGCGCTGGTCATGCGGCAGGGGATGCTCGCCGTCGGCCTGGACCCCGACGACGAATCGCAGGACCCCACCACCCCCATCGGCATCGGCAACATCGCCGGCAAGGCCATCGTCGAGGCCCGCCTGCGCGACGGCCTCAACTTCCTGGGCGACGAGGGCCGCACCTACAACGGCCGCCCCTTCGAGGACTACACCGGCTACCAGCCCGTGAACTCCGCCTACGAACTCGCCGACCCCTCACGCTGGCAGCCCACCGCGGGCCCCCACCGCCGCCGCGTCGGCGGCGGCCCCGGCGACATGGGCGTCTTCGTCGTCCAGAACTTCGTCACCCCCCAGCTCGAGCGTGTCACCGCCCACACCTTCCAGGACCCGGCCCAGTTCAAGCTCGACACCCCCGGCCACACCGACCACACCGACACCGGCGCGTACAAGAACGCGGTGGACGAGGTCCTGGCCGCGTCGGCCGCTCTGACCGACGAGCAGAAGGTCAAGGCGGAGTTCTTCGACAACAAGCTGATGGGCCACACCCTCGCGCCGCGCGCCGCGGCCGAGGCCCACGACCTGGACCTGGACGGCTGGTGCCACCTGTTCACGGTGACCTCGGTGGCCCGCTTCGACGCCCTGATCGCCGCCTGGCACCACAAGCGCAAGTACGAGGCCCCGCGGCCCGTCAGCGCCATCCGCCACGTCTACGGCGACAGCCCCGTGACCGCCTGGGGCGGCCCCGGCAAGGGCACCGTCACCGACCTGCCCGCGAACGAATGGGCCAGCTACCTCCCCGCCGGGGACCACCCCGACTACCCCTCCGGCTCCACCATCCTGATCTCCTCCCAGGCCCAGGCCTCCCGCCGCTTCTTCGGCGACGACGTCCTGAACTGGAAGTCCAGCCTCCCCGCCGGCTCCACCCGCACCGAGCCCGGCCTCACCCCTGCCGCCGAAGTCGAACTGCGCTGGGACACCTGGAGCGACCTCGAGCAGGACTGTGCCCGCAGCCGCGTGTGGGGCGGCGTCCACTTCACCGCGACCGTGGACGCCTCCGTCGAGTTCGGCGCCCAGTTCGGCGACCTGGCCCACGACTTCCTCCAGCGCCACATCAACGGCGACGTCCAGGACTGACCCCCCCCCGCGGCGGCGGGCACCCGCACCCTGCCCGCCGCCGCCCCCTCGTACGCCGACACACGACCGGCACCATCAACGGCCCGGCACGGACGGCGACCTGCCGCACGGCAGGACGCGATGTCACAAGTCAGCCGCCGTGTCTCGTCATAAGGGATGACGCCTCACCCCGTTCGATGGAACAAGGAGATTGTTCATGGCAACACAAAACGCAGCCCCCGCGGCAGGGCCGAGTTCAGGGGCGGCCGGCGACCCGAAGCGGTGGCTGATCCTCGCCGTCATCTGCACCGCGTACCTCATGGTCGGCCTCGACCTGACCGTCATGAACCTCGCCCTCCCGACGGCGCAGGAAACGCTGGACTTCAGCAACGCCGACAGACAGTGGATCGTCACCGCCTACGCCCTGTCCTTCGGCGGCCTGCTGCTGTTCTTCGGACGCCTGTCCGACGTGATCGGCCGCAAGGAGAGCTTCCTCATCGGGCTCACCGGCTTCGCGATCGCCTCCGCCGTCGGCGGCGCCTCCAACAGCTTCGGCATGCTGGTCACCGCCCGTGCCTGCCAGGGCGTCTTCGCCGCCATGCTCGCCCCCGCCTGCCTGGCCCTGCTCGCCACCACGTTCACCGACCCGAAGGAGAAGGGCAAAGCCTTCGGCATCTTCAGCGGGGTCGTCGCCAGCGGCGCCGGCCTGGGACTGATCATCGGCGGCGCACTGACCTCCGCCCTCGACTGGCGCTGGTGCCTGTACGTCAACCTGTTCTTCGCCGCCGCCTCCCTCATCGGCGGCACCCTCCTGCTCAAGCGGGAGCCCAAGACCGGCGGCCGGATCGACCTCCCCGGCGTACTGCTGGCCTCCGGCGGCATGTTCAGCCTCGTCTACGGCCTCTCCAACGCCGCCGACGAGAGCTGGAGCACCCCCTCCACCTGGGGCTACCTCGTAGCAGGCGCCGCCCTGCTGACCGTCTTCGCCATCTGGCAGACCCGCACCTCCTCCCCGCTGCTGCCGCCCCGCATCGTCCTGGACCGCAACCGCGGCGGCGCCTACATCACCGTGCTGCTCGTCGGCACCGGCATGTTCGGCATCCTGCTCTTCCTCATCTACTACATGCAGATCACCCTCGACTACTCGGCGATCACCTCCGGCGTCGCCCTGCTCCCGATGATCGTCGCCACCACCCTGGGCGCCGGCATCGGCGCCACCAAGCTGATGCCCAAGTACGGCCCCAAGCCCCTGATCACCACCGGCCTGCTGATCAGCGCCGCCGGCATGGCCTGGCTCACCGGCATCAGCGTCGACTCCGGCTACGCCTCCGACCTGCTGGGACCGCTCATGGTCGTCGGCCTCGGCATGGGCCTCATCTACGCCGCTGCCCTGACCACCGGCACCTCCGGCGTCGAAGCCCGCGACTCGGGAATCGCCTCCGCCTGCATCAGCGCCGGACAGCAGCTCGGCGGCGCCCTGGGCACCGCCCTGCTCAACACGATCGCCGCCACCGCCGTCACCAACTGGCTGACGGACAACGCCAAGGGCCGGCCCACACCCGAGCAGCTCCAGCACGCCTCGATCGAGGGCTACACCACGGTGTTCTGGTGGTGCGCCGCCATCTTCGCCGGCGGCGCCGTCATCGCCGGCCTGCTGCTGCGCCGCGGCCCCCTGCCCGTACCCGAGGCCCCCGCCGACGCCCCGGCCGTACAGACCGAAAAGGCCTGACAGGCACCGAACCGAGCCTGCCGGACCAACGGCCGGCGATACCCGGGCAGGACCCGGGCATCGCCGGCCGTTTCGCTGCCCGCCCCAGCCCCACGCGCGCCCACGAACAAAGAGGGGAAGGCCCAACGGCCCCGCCCCGCCGCCTCGATGGAGGTCCAGTTCAGTGACCAGCCAGGTCAGCAGTCCAGCCGAGCACACCGACACCACCACCACCACCACCGGGCCACACCCGCCCAAGGACGTACGCCGGCTGGATCGGGTGATTATCCGGTTCGCGGGTGATTCCGGTGACGGGATGCAGCTCACGGGGGATCGGTTCACTTCGGAGACGGCGTCGTT
>NZ_JBITHE010000034.1:8836-53831 GCF_044457665.1 Streptomyces sp. NPDC050535 | reverse complement strand
ACGACCGCGACGACCACCTTGCAGACCGTGACGATGGTGTCCCAGTTGTCGGAGAACCAGTCCCCGACCTCCTCCCACCACTTCCGGTTACGGATCCCCGCGTCGGAGGCCTCGTCGATCTTGCGCTTCGCCTCGCCCGCCGCGTCCTCCCGCATCTTCCGCGCGTCCGCCGCCATCTTCTTCGCCGCGTCCAACGCGTCCTGCGCGGTACCGACATCCGACTGGGCCGACGTCTGAGCCGACTTGGCGTGCTGGGCATCGCGGGTGGCAGCGCGGACCTTGGCCTCGTCCGGCTTCTCGGCGCTCTTGCTGCCGGTGGGGTCGTCCTTGTACTTGTCGGCTTCCTTGCCGGCTTTCGTCACCCACGAATCGGCAGAGGAGAGGCGGGACTTGGCAGAACTCAGATCACTCTGGGCGGCACGCCCGTTGGCCAACGCCCGGTCGGCAAGGGCCTGCGCACGCTCCAGCTTCGGCCAGTACGCCGCCAGCGCACCCCCCGCCAAGTCGTACGACGTCTTCAGCTTCTTCAGCTGCTTCGGCACCCCGGAGAACTGGTCCTGGAACGCCTTCGCGGACTTCCCCGCCCACTGCAGGACCGCTTCCTCGTCCGCCATCCCCTTGATCAGACGCAGCGCGTCCCCGACGTCATCGGCGAAGTCCTGAAGATTCTTGGCGAGCGACCGCACCCGGACCGGATCACCCGGCGTGGGGTCCCTGTCCAGGTCCAGGACATGCCAATCCGTCGGCCGAATCCCCACCACGCCGCAACCCCCGTCACGTTCGCCTCAACAACTGTCGTACGCATCAGCGAATTTACAGGAGGAGCGGGCGCGGCC
Organism: Streptomyces sp. NPDC050535; assembly: GCF_044457665.1. NCBI lineage: Bacteria > Bacillati > Actinomycetota > Actinomycetes > Kitasatosporales > Streptomycetaceae > Streptomyces > Streptomyces sp. NPDC050535. The sequence continues at coordinate 52,995 of NZ_JBITHE010000034.1, read as the reverse complement.
CTAGGCCACCGCTCAGAGTCAGCCCTGGGCCACCGCTGAGAGAACCCCACCAAGCCCGACCCTCCCATCCCTCCCGCCGACGCCGCCGGTCGGCGGCGCCGATGGCCTCCGCCTGGAGCACCCCCGCGCGACACCCGGCCCCAGCCGAATGATGGTGGACCCATGGCAGAAGACACCACCACCCTGACCGGCCAGGCCCCTCCCCCCGTACGGGACTGGCCGCCTCGTGAGCTGCACGCGACCGAGTTCGACCCCGTGCTCGCCGAGCTGATGCGCGAGGGGCCGCTGACCCGGATCCGGCTTCCGCACGGGGAGGGCTGGGCGTGGCTGGCGACCCGCCATGAGGACGTGAAGGCGATCACGAACGACCCGCGCTTCAGCCGCGCCGAGGTCGTCGACCGCCAAGTCACCCGGCTGGCACCGCACTTCAAGCCGAAGCCGGGGTCACTGGCGTTCGCCGACCAGCCCGACCACAACCGGCTGCGCAAGGCGGTGGCGGCGGCGTACACCGTGGGAGCCGTGAAGCGGCTGCGCCCCCGCGCCCAGGAGACGCTCGACGCACTCGTCGAAGCCGTACTTCACGACGGTCCCCCCGCCGACCTCATCGAGCGCGTCCTCGAACCGTTCCCCATCGCCGTCGTCTGCGAGGTCATGGGCGTACCCGAGGCCGACCGGGAGCGGATCCACGCCTGGACCCGGCAGATCATCTCCACCGCGGGCGGCGCCGAGGCCGCGGAGCGCGCCAAGGACGGGATGTACGCCTACATCGCGCAGGCCATCCGAGAGCGAAGCCGGAGCGAGAGCGAGGACGTCCTCTCCCTGCTCGGCGCCGCCGTCGGCCGCGGCGACATCAGCGAGGCGGAGGCCATCGGCATCGCCGGCCCGCTCCAGATCGGCGGAGAGGCCGTCACCCATCACTGCGGCCAGATGCTCTACCTCCTGCTGACCGACCCCGGGCTGCTCGACCGCGTGCGCCGCCGGCCGGAGTCCCGCCCCGCCGCCATCGACGAACTCCTGCGCTACATCCCGCACCGCACCTCGGTGGGCCTGGCCCGCATCGCCCTGGAGGACATCGACATCCAGGGCGTACGCATCACCGCGGGCGACCCCGTCTACGTCTCCTACCTGGCCGCCAACCGCGACCCGGACGTCTTCCCCGACCCCGACCGCATCGACATCGACCGGGACACCAGCGCACACCTCGCCTACGGTCACGGCCCGCACTACTGCACCGGCGCCGTCCTCGCCCGTATGCAGACCGATCTCCTGATCAGCACCCTGCTCGACCGCCTGCCGGGGCTGCGGCTCGCGGTGCCCGCCGACGAGGTCCCCTGGCGGCAGCGCACGATGATCCGCGGACCGGTGGCTCTGCCGGTCACCTGGTGACGGCCGGAGCATGGCAAAAGGGCCCGTACGACCGAAGTCGTACGGGCCCTTTCAGGAGCTCTTGAAGGAGCTACCAGGTCAGACGATCGACAATTACTTGTTGATCTTGATGACCTGGCCGGCGCCCACGGTCCGGCCACCCTCACGGATGGCGAACTTCAGGCCCTCTTCCATGGCGACGGGCTGGATGAGGTCGACCGTCATCTCAGTGTTGTCGCCGGGCATGACCATCTCCGTGCCCTCGGGGAGGGTCACAACACCGGTCACGTCAGTCGTACGGAAGTAGAACTGGGGACGGTAGTTGTTGAAGAACGGCGTGTGACGGCCACCCTCGTCCTTGGACAGGATGTACGCCTGGGCCTCGAACGAGGTGTGGGGCGTGACCGAGCCGGGCTTGATGATGACCTGGCCGCGCTCGACGTCCTCGCGCTTGATGCCACGGAGGAGCAGACCGACGTTCTCGCCCGCCTGGCCCTCGTCGAGCAGCTTGCGGAACATCTCGATGCCGGTGACCGTGGTGGTGGTCTTCTCGGTCTTGATGCCGACGATGTCGACGGTCTCGTTGACCTTGAGGACACCACGCTCGATACGGCCGGTGACAACCGTACCGCGACCGGTGATCGTGAAGACGTCCTCGATGGGCATGAGGAACGGCTTGTCGACGTCACGCTCGGGCTGCGGGATGTTCTCGTCGACGGCCTTCATCAGGTCGAGGACGGTCTGGCCCCACTCCTTGTCGCCCTCGAGCGCCTTGAGCGCCGAGACCTTGACGACCGGAAGGTCGTCGCCCGCGTACTCGTACTCGGAGAGGAGCTCACGGACCTCGAGCTCTACGAGCTCCAGGATCTCCTCGTCGTCCACCATGTCGGCCTTGTTCAGCGCGACAACGATGTACGGAACGCCGACCTGGCGGGCCAGGAGCACGTGCTCCTTGGTCTGCGGCATCGGGCCGTCGGTGGCCGCGACCACGAGGATGGCGCCGTCCATCTGCGCCGCACCCGTGATCATGTTCTTGATGTAGTCCGCGTGACCGGGGCAGTCGACGTGGGCGTAGTGACGCGTCTCGGTCTGGTACTCGACGTGCGCGATCGAGATCGTGATACCGCGCTGGCGCTCCTCGGGAGCCTTGTCGATCTGGTCGAAGGCCGAGGCCTCGTTCAGGTCCGGGTACGCGTCGTGCAGCACCTTGGTAATGGCGGCCGTGAGGGTCGTCTTACCGTGGTCGATGTGACCGATGGTGCCGATGTTGACGTGCGGCTTAGTCCGCTCGAACTTTGCCTTCGCCACTGGGTCCTCCTGCGGAGTGGTTCTGGTACGCCTTACTCATCGGCGCCAGGTGATCTTTGCTGGGATGCCGCCCGCCGGGGTTTTCCCTCCCGGGTCGTCCCCGGCGGTCGGGTCAAGCCTAAAGCGTGCAAACGGGGTGCGTTACTCGCCCTTGGCCTTCGCGATGATCTCCTCGGCGACGTTCCTGGGAACCTCGGCGTAGGAGTCGAACTGCATCGAGTAGCTTGCGCGACCCGACGTCTTGCTGCGGAGGTCGCCGACGTAGCCGAACATCTCCGAGAGGGGCACGAGGCCCTTCACGACACGCGCACCGGCACGCTCGTCCATGGCCTGGATCTGACCACGACGGGAGTTGATGTCGCCGATGACGTCACCCATGTAGTCCTCGGGCGTGGTGACCTCGACGGCCATCATCGGCTCGAGCAGCACGGGGCTGGCCCTGCGAGCACCCTCCTTGAACGCCTGCGAACCGGCGATCTTGAAGGCGAGCTCGGAGGAGTCGACCTCGTGGTAGGCACCGTCGAGAAGCGTGATGCGGACACCCGTCATCTCGTACCCGGCGAGGATGCCGAACTGCATGGCCTCCTGCGCACCGGCGTCCACCGACGGGATGTACTCCCGCGGGATACGGCCACCGGTCACCTTGTTCACGAACTCGTACGCCGGACCGTCGGCGTCGGTGATGGGCTCGATCGCGATCTGCACCTTGGCGAACTGACCGGTACCACCGGTCTGCTTCTTGTGGGTGTAGTCCACGCGCTCGACGGCCTTACGGATCGTCTCACGGTAGGCGACCTGCGGCTTACCGACGTTGGCCTCGACCCGGAACTCGCGCTTCATACGGTCGACCAGCACCTCGAGGTGCAGCTCGCCCATACCGCCGAGGATGGTCTGGCCCGTCTCCTCGTCCGAGTGGACGTGGAAGGAGGGGTCCTCCTCCGCGAGACGCTGGATGGCTACACCCAGCTTCTCCTGGTCACCCTTGGACTTGGGCTCGATGGCGACCTGGATGACCGGCGCCGGGAAGTCCATGGACTCCAGGATGACCGGGTTCTTGTCGTCGCTGAGCGTCTCACCGGTGGTGGTCTGCTTCAGGCCCATCACGGCGACGATGTCGCCGGCGCCCACCGAATCGATCTCCTCACGCTTGTTCGCGTGCATGCGGTAGATCTTGCCGATGCGCTCCTTCTTGCCCTTGACGGAGTTCAGCACCGCGGTGCCGGTCTCCAGGCGGCCCGAATAAATCCGGACGAAGGTGAGCTTGCCCAGGTGCGGGTCGCTCATGATCTTGAAGGCGAGCGCGGACAGCGGCTCGTCCACCGACGGCTTGCGCTTGATCACGAGCTCCGGGTCCTTCACGTCGTGGCCCTCGATGGCCTCGACGTCAAGCGGGGTCGGGAGGTAGCGCACGACCGCGTCGAGCAGGGGCTGGACGCCCTTGTTCTTGAACGCGGTGCCACAGAACACCGGGGTGACCGTGACGTCGTTGGACTTGCCGGACTCGATGGTGACGCGACGGATCGCGGCGTACAGCTGCTCCTCGGTGGGCTCCTGGCCCTCCAGGAACAGCTCCATGATCTCGTCGTCGTACTCCGCGACGGTCTCGACCAGCTTGCCGCGGTACTCCTCGGCAGCCTCGGCGTGCGTGGCGGGGATGTCGACGACGTCGTACATCTCCCCCTTCTCCGCCTCGGCGGACCACACGAGCGCCTTCATGCGGACCAGGTCCACAACGCCCTTGAAGTCCATCTCGGCACCGATCGGCAGCTGCATGATGATCGGAACGGCGCCAAGCCGGTCCTTGATCATGTCCACGCAGCGGTGGAACTCGGCGCCGGTGCGGTCAAGCTTGTTCACGAAGCAGATACGCGGCACGCCGTAACGGTCGGCCTGACGCCAAACCGTCTCGGACTGCGGCTCAACACCGGCGACACCGTCGAACACCGTGACGGCACCGTCGAGGACGCGCAGCGAGCGCTCCACCTCGACCGTGAAGTCGACGTGCCCCGGGGTGTCGATGATGTTGATCGTGTAGTCGTTGTCCTCGAGCGGCCAGTGACAGGTGGTCGCAGCAGAGGTGATCGTGATGCCACGCTCCTGCTCCTGCTCCATCCAGTCCATGGTGGCAGCGCCGTCGTGGACTTCACCGATCTTGTAGCTGACGCCGGTGTAGAAGAGGATCCGCTCAGTGGTGGTCGTCTTGCCCGCGTCGATGTGAGCCATGATCCCGATGTTGCGGACCCTGGCCAGGTCAAGTGAAGTGGTAGCCATAAGGCTTCGGTCTTCTCTCGGTCTCGATGTGGGTAGCGACTACCAGCGGTAGTGCGCGAAGGCCTTGTTGGACTCGGCCATCTTGTGGGTGTCCTCGCGCTTCTTCACAGCGGCACCGAGGCCGTTGGACGCGTCGAGAAGTTCGTTGAGCAGACGCTCGGTCATCGTCTTCTCGCGACGGGCGCGGGAGTAACCGACGAGCCAGCGCAGCGCGAGCGTGCTGGCGCGACCGGGCTTGACCTCGATCGGAACCTGGTACGTCGCACCGCCGACTCGGCGGGACTTGACCTCGAGGGTCGGCTTGATGTTCTCCAGAGCGCGCTTGAGCGTGATGACCGGGTCGTTACCGGTCTTCTCGCGCAGGCCCTCCATGGCGCCGTAAACGATGCGCTCGGCGGTGGAGCGCTTTCCGTTCATCAGCACCTTGTTGATGAGGGAGGTCACCAGAGGGGAACCATAGACCGGGTCGATGATGACCGGGCGCTTCGGGGCGGGGCCCTTACGAGGCATTTCTACTTCTCCTTCTTGGCGCCGTAGCGGCTGCGGGCCTGCTTGCGGTTCTTGACACCCTGGGTGTCGAGCGAACCGCGGATGATCTTGTAGCGAACACCGGGCAGGTCCTTCACACGGCCGCCGCGCACGAGCACGATCGAGTGCTCCTGCAGGTTGTGCCCCTCACCCGGAATGTAGGCGGTGACCTCGATCCCGCTGGTCAAACGCACACGCGCGACCTTACGCAGGGCCGAGTTCGGCTTCTTCGGGGTGGTCGTGAACACACGCGTGCAAACACCGCGCCGCTGGGGCGAACCCTCGAGCGCGGGCGTCATGTTCTTCTTGACCTTGTCCTGCCGGCCATTCCGGACCAGCTGCTGGATCGTAGGCACTACTTCTCCGGTTTCTGTGTGCCGAGTGGTGTAGCTAACCTGGAACATCACCGACCCACGCGGTCGGGTGTGTCGAAGCCTGCATACTCCCGCCGACAGGCGAGAAGAGCGCAGATTCACGGTGGCCGCTTACGACTTCCCATGCGGTTCGAAGGCACGCACGAGAGCCAGGGCACACCCCAGGCACAAGGTATGAGCGTACCTACCTCATTCGCTGTGGTCAAAACAAATGCCGCGGGGCCGACACACCGGGGGTTGCGGCACCTTCCGCGCCCTCTCCCCCCGCCTCCGCACGGGTGTGCAACTGACACGGATGTGCGAGTCTGTCGCGATCTGATGTACAGACCGCTCACAGCCACCGGCACACGAACAGCGGCTCACCCTCTGAGCCCGGTGGCCGGACGGGGGAACCGCCTTGACCACGCTTTCCGAGGAAACCAGCACGGATTCCGGCCTGCCGGACGAGCCGCGGAAACGGCGGCACTGGCGGGATCTGAGGTCCCGAATACCCGCCCGCCCCCTCGCCGGACACCTCACCATGCCGGCCGGCGCACGACCGTACGCCGCCCCGCTGGCCCTCTACGGCGTCGCCAAACTCACAGGGTTCGGCGTCTTCGCCTGGCTGCTGGAAAGCGCCGGTGAATACCGGAAGAAGAATCCGCGCTTCGGCGGCGGCGCCCACTGGTGGGACGTGCTCGGGAGCTGGGACGGCTGGTGGTACCTCCAGGTCGCCGAGAAGGGGTACGACCCCCGCCCGCTGGAACGGCTCGACCCCGGCGGCATGTTCAGCGTCAAACAGAACTCGGTCGCCTACTTCCCCCTCTACCCGGCGCTGATCCGGTCGGTGTCCGAAATCACCGGCCTCGGCCTGTTCGGGGCCGGCCTGCTGGTCTCCGTGCTGGCGTCGTTCGTCGCCGCCGCCGGCGTCTACGCCGTGATCTCGCTGCTCGCCGGTGCCCGCGCGGGCACGATCGCCGCCGGGCTGTGGGCAGTCGTGCCCGGCGCCGGCGCCGAGTGGGCGGTGTACTCCGAGTCCCTGTTCGTGGCGATCGCCACCTGGTGCTGCTACTGCGTGATGAAGCGCCAATGGGTGGCGGCCGGACTGCTCGCCTTCGCCGCAGGCCTCAACAGGCCGACCTCCGCCGCGCTCATCGGCGCCGTGGGACTGGCCGCGCTGTGGACACTGGCCCGGCGCGAGAGCAGACGGGAACACGGAGTCGCGGGCCCCCTGTACGCCATGTTCGCCGCGCCGCTCGGCCTGCTCACCTACATCACCTGGGTCGGCGTCAGCATGGGCGACCTCACGGCGTACTTCACGCTGCAGAAGGAGGGGTGGGCGCACTACTTCGACTTCGGCCACTACACCTACGACGTCCTGCGCAACACGGCGGTCGGCAAGCACGACTACGCCTTCGCCTTCACCGTCCCGGACCTCATCGGCGTCCAGCTCGTGCTGGCCCTGCCGTTCCTGATCGCCCTGATGCTGCGCAAGCGCCCGCCGCTGGTGCTGGTCGCCTACACGCTGGCCGGGATCGTCTCCGTACTGGGCACCCAGCAGATGTTCGGCAACACCGCCCGCTACCTGCTCCCCTGCTTCCCGCTGCTCCTCGCCCCGGCCGCGGCGATGAGCCGCCTGAGACTGCCGAGCCTGATCGTGTTCTTCACGACGGCGGCGCTGGCGTCGGGGTGGTACGCGCACTACGTGATGTTCGAGCTGGGGATTCCGTAGGGCGACGGGAACTCCTCGGAGCGACCGGGGCGCGGAACCCCCCGGAGCGGCGCTGAAAGGCCCGTACAGGCCCTGGACCCACCGATGACACGCTGAAGGGCGGCCACCCCGTACGAAACGGGGTGGCCGCCCTTCAGCAGACGTACGCCTTACTGGTTGTACGGACCGTAGTCGTAGTCCTCCAGCGGAACGGCCTGGCCGGAGCCCGTGCCGAACGGCGAGTAGTCGATGTCGTCGTAGCCGACGGCCGAGTACATCGCGGCCTTGGCTTCCTCGGTCGGCTCGACCCGGATGTTGCGGTAGCGGGACAGACCCGTACCGGCCGGGATGAGCTTACCGATGATGACGTTCTCCTTGAGGCCGATCAGGGAGTCGGACTTGGCGTTGATCGCCGCGTCCGTCAGAACCCTGGTCGTCTCCTGGAAGGACGCCGCCGACAGCCACGACTCGGTGGCGAGCGAGGCCTTGGTGATACCCATCAGCTGCGGACGACCGGAGGCGGGCTGACCGCTCTCCTGGACCACACGACGGTTCTCGGTCTCGAACTTCGACCGCTCGACCAGCTCGCCGGGCAGCAGCTCCGCGTCACCCGACTCGATGATCGTCACCCGGCGCAGCATCTGCCGGATGATGATCTCGATGTGCTTGTCGTGGATCGACACACCCTGCGAGTTGTAGACCTTCTGGACTTCGCCGACCAGGTGGACCTGGACCGCGCGCTGACCGAGGATCCGCAGCACGTCGTGCGGGTTGGTGGCACCGAAGGTCAGCTTCTGGCCGACCTCGACGTGGTCACCCTCACGCACCATGACCTTGGCACGCTTCGAGATCGGGAACGCCGTCTCGTCGCTGCCGTCGTCCGGGGTGACGACGATCTTCTTGGTCTTCTCGGTCTCCTCGATACGGATGCGGCCGGCCGCCTCCGAGATCGGGGCGACACCCTTGGGCGTACGAGCCTCGAAGAGCTCGACGACACGGGGCAGACCCTGGGTGATGTCGTCACCGGCCACACCACCGGTGTGGAAGGTACGCATCGTCAGCTGGGTACCGGGCTCACCGATGGACTGGGCGGCGATGATGCCGACCGCCTCACCGATGTCGACCAGCTTGCCGGTGGCCAGCGAACGGCCGTAGCACATGGCGCAGGTGCCGACGGCGGACTCGCAGGTCAGGACCGAGCGGGTCTTGACCTCCTCGATGCCGTGCTTGACGACCTCGGCGATGAGCACGTCGCCCAGGTCGGTGTTGGCCGGGGCCAGCACCACTCCGTCGACGACGATGTCCTCGGCCAGCGCACGTGCGTACACGCTGGTCTCGACGTTCTCCGCCATGCGCAGCACACCGTCCGCGCCGCGCTCCGCGATCTTCAGCTTGAGGCCGCGGTCGGTGCCGCAGTCCTCCTCGCGGATGATGACGTCCTGCGAGACGTCCACCAGACGACGGGTCAGGTAACCCGAGTCGGCGGTACGCAGGGCGGTGTCGGCCAGACCCTTACGAGCACCGTGAGTCGAGATGAAGTACTCGAGCACCGACAGGCCTTCACGGAAGGAGGCCTTGATGGGGCGCGGGATCGTCTCGTTCTTGGCGTTCGACACCAGACCGCGCATACCGGCGATCTGACGCATCTGCATCATGTTTCCTCGGGCACCCGAGTCGACCATCATGAAGATGGGGTTCGTCTTCGGGAAGTTCGCGTTCATCGCCTCGGCAACCTCGTTGGTCGCCTTGGTCCAGATCGCGATGAGCTCCTGAGTGCGCTCGTCCTTGGTGATCAGACCACGCTCGTACTGCTTCTGGACCTTCTCGTCCTGCGCCTCGAAGCCCTTGACGATCTCCTTCTTCGCCTCGGGAACGACGATGTCGGAGATGGCCACGGTGACGCCGGAGCGGGTCGCCCAGAAGAAGCCGGCCGCCTTCAGGTTGTCGAGCGTCGCCGCCACGATGACCTTGGGGTAGCGCTCGGCGAGGTCGTTGACGATCTCGGAGAGCTGCTTCTTGCCCACCGAGTAGTCGACGAACGGGTAGTCCTCGGGCAGCAGCTCGTTGAAGAGCGCGCGGCCCAGAGTCGTACGCAGCCGGAAGATGTCACCCTGCTGCCACTCCGGCTCGCTCTCCTCGCGGACCGGCGGCACCCAGCCACGCGGCGGGATGGTGCCCACCGGGAAGCGGATGTCGACGGCCGACTGGAGCGCGAGCTCACCGGCGTCGAACGCCATGATCGCCTCGGCCGTGGAGCCGAAGGACCGGCCCTCGCCCTTGACGTCACGCAGCTCGCCGTCCGTGGTCAGGAAGAACAGACCGAGGACCATGTCCTGGGTCGGCATCGTGACCGGGCGGCCGTCGGCGGGCTTCAGGATGTTGTTCGAGGACAGCATCAGGATGCGGGCCTCGGCCTGCGCCTCCGCGGAGAGCGGCAGGTGCACGGCCATCTGGTCGCCGTCGAAGTCCGCGTTGAACGCGGTGCAGACGAGCGGGTGGATCTGGATGGCCTTGCCCTCGACCAGCTGCGGCTCGAAGGCCTGGATGCCGAGGCGGTGCAGCGTCGGCGCACGGTTCAGCAGAACCGGGTGCTCGGCGATGACCTCTTCCAGGACGTCGTACACGACCGTGCGGCCACGCTCGACCATGCGCTTGGCGCTCTTGATGTTCTGCGCGTGGTTCAGGTCCACCAGGCGCTTCATCACGAACGGCTTGAAGAGCTCCAGCGCCATGGCCTTCGGCAGACCGCACTGGTGCAGCTTGAGCTGCGGGCCGACGACGATCACGGAACGCGCGGAGTAGTCCACACGCTTGCCGAGCAGGTTCTGACGGAAACGACCCTGCTTGCCCTTGAGCATGTCGCTCAGGGACTTCAGCGGGCGGTTGCCCGGACCGGTGACCGGACGGCCACGACGACCGTTGTCGAACAGCGCGTCGACGGCCTCCTGAAGCATGCGCTTCTCGTTGTTCACGATGATCTCGGGGGCACCGAGGTCGAGGAGTCGCTTCAGACGGTTGTTGCGGTTGATCACGCGGCGGTACAGGTCGTTCAGGTCGGAGGTCGCGAAGCGGCCGCCGTCCAGCTGCACCATCGGACGCAGGTCCGGCGGGATGACCGGCACGCAGTCGAGGACCATGCCCTTGGGGCTGTTGGAGGTCTGCAGGAAGGCAGACACGACCTTCAGCCGCTTCAGCGCACGGGTCTTCTTCTGGCCCTTGCCGGTACGGATGATCTCGCGAAGCCGCTCGGCCTCTTCGTTCAGGTCGAAGGACTCCAGGCGCTTCTGCAGCGCCGCGGCACCCATCGAGCCGTCGAAGTACGTGCCGAAGCGGTCACGCAGCTCGCGGTAGAGGAGCTCGTCGCCCTCCAGGTCCTGGACCTTGAGGTTCTTGAACCGGGTCCACACCTCGTCGAGACGGTCGATCTCGCGCTGCGCACGGTCACGCAGCTGCTTCATCTCACGCTCGGCACCTTCGCGCACCTTGCGGCGTACGTCGGCCTTGGCGCCCTCGGCCTCCAGCTCGGCCAGGTCGCCCTCGAGCTTCTTGGCACGGGACTCGAGGTCCGCGTCGCGGCGGTTCTCGACCTGCTGACGCTCGACGGAGACGTGTGCCTCCAGCGAGGGCAGATCACGCGTACGACGCTCGTCGTCGACGTACGTGATCATGTACGCCGCGAAGTAGATGACCTTCTCGAGGTCCTTCGGGGCGAGGTCGAGCAGGTAGCCAAGACGCGACGGAACGCCCTTGAAGTACCAGATGTGGGTGACGGGCGCGGCCAGTTCGATGTGGCCCATCCGCTCACGACGCACCTTGGCGCGAGTGACCTCGACGCCGCAGCGCTCACAGATGATGCCCTTGAAGCGGACACGCTTGTACTTACCGCAGTAGCACTCCCAGTCCCGGGTCGGACCGAAGATCTTCTCGCAGAAGAGTCCGTCCTTTTCGGGCTTGAGGGTGCGGTAGTTGATGGTCTCGGGCTTCTTGACCTCGCCGTGGCTCCACTGACGGATGTCGTCAGCGGTGGCCAGACCGATCCGGAGCTCATCGAAGAAGTTGACGTCGAGCACTATGCGTCAATCCCTCTCAGGGTTGTAAGTCTTAAAGGTCTGATTCGGGGGTCCTGGGGCCGGAGACCTGTGAGTGCAGGTCTCCGGACTCCCGTCAGACCTCTTCGACGCTGCTCGGCTCGCGCCGGGACAGGTCGATGCCGAGCTCCTCCGCCGCGCGGAAGACGTCCTCGTCGGTGTCACGCATTTCGATGGACATGCCGTCGCTGGACAGCACCTCCACGTTGAGGCAGAGAGACTGCATCTCCTTGATGAGCACCTTGAAGGACTCGGGGATGCCGGGCTCGGGGATGTTCTCGCCCTTGACGATGGCCTCGTAGACCTTCACGCGGCCGGTGACGTCGTCGGACTTGATGGTCAGCAGCTCCTGGAGGGCGTACGCGGCGCCATAAGCCTCAAGCGCCCACACCTCCATCTCACCGAAGCGCTGGCCACCGAACTGGGCCTTACCACCCAGCGGCTGCTGGGTGATCATCGAGTACGGACCGGTCGAGCGGGCGTGCAGCTTGTCGTCGACCAGGTGGTGCAGCTTGAGGATGTACATGTAGCCGACCGAGACCGGCTCCGGGAACGGCTCGCCGGAGCGGCCGTCGAACATCCTCGCCTTACCGGTCGGCAGCACCATGCGGTCGCCGTCGCGGTTCGGGATGGTGTGCTGGAGCAGGCCCGCGAGCTCGTCCTCACGCGCACCGTCGAAGACGGGGGTGGCGACGTTGGTACCCGGAGCGACCTGGTCGGCGCCGATGGCCTGCAGGCGCTGCGCCCAGTCCTCGCCGAGCCCGGAGACGTCCCAGCCGCGGCTGGCGAGCCAGCCGAGGTGGATCTCCAGGACCTGTCCCGGGTTCATTCGGGACGGGACACCGAGGGGGTTGAGGATGATGTCGACCGGGGTGCCGTCCTCCATGAACGGCATGTCCTCGATCGGCAGGATCTTCGAGATGACGCCCTTGTTGCCGTGGCGGCCGGCGAGCTTGTCACCGTCCGTGATCTTGCGCTTCTGCGCCACGTAGACACGAACCAGCTGGTTCACGCCCGGCGGCAGCTCGTCGCCCTCTTCACGGTCGAAGACGCGGACGCCGATGACCTTGCCGATCTCACCGTGCGGCACCTTCAGCGAGGTGTCGCGCACCTCGCGCGCCTTCTCACCGAAGATCGCGCGGAGCAGGCGCTCCTCGGGGGTCAGCTCGGTCTCGCCCTTGGGCGTGACCTTGCCGACGAGGATGTCACCGGCGACGACCTCGGCACCGATACGGATGATGCCGCGCTCGTCGAGGTCGGCGAGGACCTCCTCGGAGACGTTCGGGATGTCCCGGGTGATCTCCTCGGGGCCGAGCTTGGTGTCACGGGCGTCGACCTCGTGCTCCTCGATGTGGATCGAGGAGAGGACGTCGTCCTGCACGAGGCGCTGCGACAGGATGATCGCGTCCTCGTAGTTGTGACCCTCCCACGGCATGAACGCCACGAGCAGGTTCTTGCCGAGCGCCATCTCGCCGTTCTCGGTCGCCGGACCGTCGGCCAGAACCTGGCTGGCAACGACACGGTCACCCTCGTCGACGACAACCTTCTGGTTGACGGAGGTGCCCTGGTTCGAGCGGGAGAACTTCGCGAGGCGGTACGTGGTGTACGTGCCGTCGTCGTTGGCGGTGGTGATGTAGTCCGCGGAGACCTCCTGGACCACACCGTCCTTCTCCGACTTCAGGACGTCACCGGCGTCGACCGCGCAGCGGTACTCCATGCCGGTGCCGACCAGCGGCGCCTCGGACTTGATGAGCGGTACGGCCTGACGCATCATGTTCGCGCCCATCAGGGCACGGTTGGCGTCGTCGTGCTCGAGGAACGGGATCATGGCGGTCGCGACCGACACCATCTGGCGCGGCGAGACGTCCATGTAGTCGACGTCGTCGCCGGGGACGTAGTCGACCTCTCCGCCACGACGGCGGACCAGCACGCGGGACTCCTCGAACCGAAGCTCTTCGGTGAGCGGCGCGTTGGCCTGCGCGATGACGAACCGGTCTTCTTCGTCGGCCGTGAGGTAGTCGACGTCGTCGGTGACGACACCACCGGTGACCTTGCGGTACGGGGTCTCGACGAAACCGAACGCGTTGATCCGGCCGTAGGAGGCGAGCGAGCCGATCAGGCCGATGTTCGGGCCTTCGGGGGTCTCGATCGGACACATGCGGCCGTAGTGCGACGGGTGTACGTCACGGACCTCGAAGCCGGCCCGCTCACGGGACAGACCACCGGGGCCCAGCGCGTTCAGGCGGCGCTTGTGGGTGAGACCCGACAGCGGGTTGTTCTGGTCCATGAACTGCGACAGCTGGCTGGTGCCGAAGAACTCCTTGATGGAGGCGACGACCGGCCGGATGTTGATCAGGGTCTGCGGCGTGATCGCCTCGACGTCCTGAGTGGTCATGCGCTCGCGGACGACGCGCTCCATACGAGCCAGACCCGTGCGGACCTGGTTCTGGATGAGCTCGCCGACGTTGCGCAGACGACGGTTGCCGAAGTGGTCGATGTCGTCGGTCTCGACGACGATCGAGGTGCCGTTGGGACCAACGGTCTCGGTCTCACCGGCGTGCAGCTTCACCAGGTACTTGATCGTCTCGATGATGTCCTCGACGGTCAGGATCCCGGCGTCCAGCGGCGCCTCGCCACCCAGCTTCTTGTTGACCTTGTAACGGCCGACGTTGGCGAGGTCGTAGCGCTTGGGGTTGAAGTAGAGGTTCTCGAGCAGCGTCTGCGCGGCCTCACGGGTCGGCGGCTCGCCCGGACGCAGCTTGCGGTAGATGTCGAGCAGCGCGTCGTCCTGGCCCTGGGTGTGGTCCTTCTCCAGGGTGGCGCGCATGGACTCGTACTCGCCGAACTCCTCGAGGATCTGCTCGGTCGTCCAGCCGAGAGCCTTCAGGAGAACGGTGACGGACTGCTTGCGCTTGCGGTCGATGCGGACACCGACCATGTCGCGCTTGTCGATCTCCATCTCGAGCCAGGCACCGCGGGACGGGATGACCTTGACCGAGAAGATGTCCTTGTCGGACGTCTTGTCGATGGAGGAGTCGAAGTAGACACCCGGCGAACGGACCAGCTGCGTCACGACGACACGCTCGGTGCCGTTGATGACGAAGGTGCCCTTGTTGGTCATCAGCGGGAAATCGCCCATGAAGACCGTCTGGGACTTGATCTCGCCGGTCTCGTTGTTGGTGAACTCGGCGGTGACGAAGAGCGGCGCGGAGTACGTGAAGTCACGGTCCTTGCACTCGTCGATCGAGTTCTTCGGGGGCTCGAAGCGGTGGTCGCGGAACGTCAGGGACATCGACCCGGAGAAGTCCTCGATCGGAGAGATCTCCTCGAAGATCTCCTCCAGACCGGACTTGGTGGGGACGTCCTGTCCACTGTCCAGAGCCGCCTCGACACGAGCCTTCCACGATGCGTTGCCGAGCAGCCAGTCAAAGCTCTCGGTCTGCAGCGCAAGAAGGTTCGGAACCTCGAGGGGCTCCCTGATCTTTGCAAAGGAAATGCGCAGCGGGGCGGTGCTGGCGCCGTTGTTCGTATTCGTGGTCGAGGCAGTGCGCGAGGCGGCCAAGAGGGGGTCCTTCCGAGGGCTCGGACTCACTACGCGCGTACCGGTCCCATGGTGGACACAGCATTGAGGCGTTCTCGACCCGGCCGAAAAAGGCCAGGTCAGGGACGATCCAATCGTCAATGCTCACTCACGGGTATGCCCCTGGTGACGGGCAGGAGGCAGCTAACAGGCAGCGCAAAGGGTCAGTGTAGCCACTAGGCCCACTGATGTCCAGTCCCGGTTTTCAGAGACCCTCGTTGTTCTCAACACCTGCGGCAAGCCACGCCCTCAATGCACATCGATACTGCCCTCTTCGCCACCGATCCATGCCTCGGATCCGGATCGTTGTGACGACGCGTCCTGAGAATTGCGCGCTGCGTGCGGTTCGTCAAGGCCCCCCATGCCCAAACCGTGTGCAGCGATTGTCACGTACCGCCCGTCTTGCAGCCCGTCACTGGGGCGGCCGGAGGCACAACGAAGATCACCTTACTCGTCGCGACCTGCGGCGCAAGGCAACCGCTGCCCGACCCCCTGGAACGCCGAAGAGCGACCACCCAGTTGGGTGATCGCTCTTCGGTGCGTCAGCGTTACAGCGTTACTTGAGCGGCTGTGTCAGCACGCGCGACGATCCTGGCGGATCGTCGCCACGCGGTGGCGGACGCGAGTCGAGACTTACTTGACCTCGACGGAGGCGCCGGCGCCCTTGAGGGACTCGGCAGCCTTCTCGGCGGCCTCCTTGGCGACCTTCTCGAGGACCGGCTTCGGAGCGCCGTCGACGAGGTCCTTGGCCTCCTTCAGACCCAGCGAGGTCAGCTCACGCACGACCTTGATGACCTGGATCTTCTTCTCGCCGGCACCCGTGAGGATGACGTCGAACTCGTCCTGCTCGGCCTCGGCCTCGACCGGGGCGGCAGCGGCGGCGGGGCCGGCGGCGACCGCGGCGGCGGCGGTGACGTCGAACTTCTCCTCGAAGGCCTTCACGAACTCGGAGAGCTCGATGAGGGTGAGGGTCTCGAACTGCGCGAGCAGCTCTTCCTGGGACAGCTTCGCCATGATGGCGTCCTTCCACTAATTCGGCAGGTGCCGGTATGTACTGGTGAGGCGGGCGTACGTTCGGCCCGCTACGACCGTCGCCTCAGGCGGCGGTCAATGCGCGAGCCGAATTACTCGGCACCGCCCTGCTCGTCGGCCAGCTTGACGCGAAGCGCCTCCGCGGTGCGGACGAACTTCGACGGAAGCGCCTGGAAGAGCGAGGCAGCCTGCGACTGCTTGCCCTTCATGGCGCCCGCCAGCTTGGCGAGCAGAACCTCGCGGGACTCGAGGTCCGCGAGCTTCTTGATCTCGTCGGCGGACAGCACCTTGCCGTCAAGGACACCGCCCTTGATGACGAGGTTCGGGTTGTCCTTGGCGAAGTCACGAAGACCCTTCGCCGACGTCACCGGGTCACCGGTGATGAAGGCGACCGCCGTCGGACCATTGAAAAGGTCGTCGAGCGTGGAGATCCCGGCCTCGTTGGCCGCGATCTTGGTCAGCGTGTTCTTCACCACGGCGTACTGGGCGTCTTCACCGAGCGAACGACGCAGCGTCTTGAGCTGCGCCACGGTGAGACCCCGGTACTCGGTCAGCACAGCGGCGTTCGAGCTACGGAACTGGTCCGCGAGCTCGGCTACCGCGGCAGCCTTGTCGGGCCTTGCCATAAGCGTGGCCTCCTTCCGGGTGATGAGGACCGCTCAGAAGGGGCTGAGGAAAACGAAACGCCCCGGCGCAGGCGCACGGGGCGTAGCTCGACCAGAATTCCTTGGGAGAACTCCAGGAGCATGTCCACAGTCACCTACGCGGGTCGTCCGCAGTTTCAGCGGATCCTTCGGTCACCCTGTCCTCTGACGAGCACAAGACAACGACCAGCGGTCTTTGGCTTCTCCGGAAGAGTACGTGAACGGTCGCGCGTCAAGCAAATCCGCTCCTGGGCAGCCCTCAGGGGGCTTCGGTACTCCTGCGGATCCGATCTGCTCCGCCCCGCTCACGAGGTGGCCCCCTGCGACTTCATCAGCTCCTGGAAGTCGGCGGTGTCGCCGGCCGAGGGCTCCTGGGCGGAGACCCGCACGCCGTAGTCGCTGTAGTACGCCGTCGAGGACATCGATCCGGTGGCCAGCTCGCCCTTCTCCACCTTCTTGACCAGCAGGTCGTCTCCGTCGACCCAGACGTCGACCGTCTCCGTGGTGACGCCGGCCTGTTCCAGCTGTGCCTTGAGAGCGTCGGCGTCATCGAGGTCCGCCACGTCCACCGTGCCCGAGTAGTGCGTGGTCCGCTCCCCGCGCACCTCCTCCACGCCGACCCTGTGTACGTCACGGGAGGCGAGCAGGAGCTTGACCGGTGGGATCGGGGCGGTGTTCGCGAGCTGCTCCCTCAGATACGTCCCTGAGCCCCCCGGCAGGCTCGCCAGGTCGTCGTAGTCGTACCTGATCCAGTGCTTGCCGTGGATCTGGGCCGCGAACTCGTCGCCGACCTTCGCGTAGTAGGCGTCGGGCAGCAGGCGGGCCTCCATCGCGGCGCTGTTCAGTTTCCGCATGGTCGCGGCCAGTTGACCGCCGGTGTAGGTGAGCCGGAGCCTGCCGGTGGCGGCGCCGGCCCAGCCGAGGGCGCCGTCCGTCTTCATGGCCAGCAGGTCGCCCATGACGGAGGTGGACGTGATCCTGGCGGAGCCGGCTTTGCCGGTGGCCTTCTCGGCGGCCCGCAGCGCGGCCACCGAGCGGGGGTCGGCCCGCTCGCTCCCCCCGGCCGGCTCCTCGGCGCGGCCGTCCGAGGCCGCCCAGAAACCGCAGGCCGCGACCGTGGTCAGCGCGGCCATCAGTGCGGTCGGGAGTATCCCTCGCCCCACCATCCTGTACATCGTCCGTGCCCCCCTTGTGCGCCCCGTGGGGTCAAAGCTAACTCCGGGGCACGACAACCGGCAGCGGTATCACCGCGAAACGGCCACGGGCCCCGCACCTCGGAAGGTGCGGGGCCCGTGGCGGATACGCGTACGCGACGCGGTCACCGGGGTGAGCGGGAGGCTCAGACGGCGGCCGGGTCCTCCTCGACGAGGAGGTTGCGGGTGCGGTTCGGGTCGAGCGGAATGCCGGGGCCGATCGTGGTGCTGAGCGCGGCCTTCTTGATGTAACGACCCTTGGCGGCAGACGGCTTGAGACGAAGGATCTCGTCCAGCGCGGCGCCGTAGTTCTCCACCAGCTGGGTCTCGTCGAACGAGGTCTTGCCGATGATGAAGTGCAGGTTCGAGTGCTTGTCGACGCGGAACTCGATCTTGCCGCCCTTGATCTCGGTCACGGCCTTGACCACGTCCGGCGTCACGGTGCCGGTCTTCGGGTTCGGCATCAGACCACGCGGGCCGAGGACCCGGCCGAGGCGGCCGACCTTGCCCATGAGGTCCGGGGTGGCGACGACGGCGTCGAAGTCCAGACGGCCCTTCGCCACCTCGTCGATGAGCTCGTCGGAGCCGACGATGTCGGCGCCCGCGGCGAGTGCGGCCTCGGCACGGTCACCGGTCGCGAAGACCAGGACCCGGGCGGTCTTACCGGTGCCGTGCGGGAGGTTCACGGTGCCACGGACCATCTGGTCGGCCTTGCGCGGGTCTACACCCAGGCGGAAGGCGACCTCGACGGTGCCGTCGAACTTCGAGGTGGAGGTCTCCTTGGCGAGACGGACGGCCTCGAGCGGGGCGTAGAACTTCTCCCGGTCGATCTTGGCGTCCGCAGCGCGGAGAGACTTGCTGCGCTTGCTCACTGCTTCTCCTGATGTGTTCTGAGGAGTCGTGGTGCGGACCGAGCAGGCCCTGCCACGTGCGGCCGAGGCCGCATGGTTCCTACGAAGGTGGGTGTCAGCCCTCGACCGTGATGCCCATGGAGCGGGCGGTGCCGGCGATGATCTTCGACGCGGCGTCCAGGTCGTTGGCGTTCAGGTCGGGCAGCTTGGTCGTGGCGATCTCACGGACCTGCGCCTGGGTGATCTTGGCGACCTTGGTCTTGTGCGGCTCGCCGGAGCCCTTCTCGACACCCGCGGCCTTGAGGATCATCTTGGCGGCCGGCGGAGTCTTGGTGATGAAGGTGAAGGAGCGGTCCTCGTAGACCGTGATCTCCACCGGGATCACCCAGCCACGCTGCGACTCGGTCGCGGCGTTGTAGGCCTTGCAGAACTCCATGATGTTGACGCCGTGCTGGCCCAGCGCGGGGCCGACCGGCGGAGCCGGGTTGGCGGCGCCGGCCTGGATCTGGAGCTTGATAAGCCCCGTGACCTTCTTCTTCTTGGGAGGCATTCCGGGTCCTCTTTCGTTTTCGCCTACCTACGTCCGAGACGAGCCCGGACGGCTGTCTCCAAACGGGCCAAGCAATCTGACTCGGATGGAGGCATACCGCACCACGATAACGGGTATCCTCGCGCGGCCAAAAACCGAGCAGGTCAGACAGGCTGCGAGAGCCCGTCTGACCTGTTCGGAAGACGTACGTCCAGAAGGTGTCAGTTCTTCTGGATCTGGTCGAAGGAGAGCTCGACCGGGGTCTCGCGGCCGAAGATCTCGACAAGGCCCTTGACCTTCTTCGAGTCGGCGTTGATCTCGTTGATGGTCGCCTGGAGCGTGGCGAACGGACCGTCGGTGACGGTGACCGAGTCGCCGACCTCGAAGTCGAGCACCTGGACCTCGAGCTTGCGGGCCGGAGCCGGCCTGCCCTCGGCCTCGGCGGCCTCACGGGCGGCCTTCTCCTCGGCCTCCGGGGCGAGCATCTTGACGATCTCGTCCAGCGTCAGCGGGTACGGGTCGTACGCGTTGCCCACGAAGCCGGTGACACCGGGAGTGTTGCGGACGACGCCCCAGGACTCGTTCGTCAGGTCCATGCGCACCAGCACGTAGCCGGGAAGCTTGTTCTGCCGGACGGTCTTGCGCTCGCCGTTCTTGATCTGCGCGACCTCTTCCTGCGGCACCTCGGCCTGGAAGATGAAGTCCTCGACGTTCAGCGAGACGGCACGCTGCTCGAGGTTGGTCTTCACGCGGTTCTCGTAACCGGCGTACGTGTGGATGACGTACCACTCGCCGGGGAGCGCGCGGAGCTCGTCGCGCAGCGCGGTGACCGGGTCGACGGGCTCGACCTCTTCTTCGGCCTCCACGTCGACGTCGGCGTCGGCCTCGGCGTCAGCTTCCGCGTCGTCGGCGGCGAGGGCCTCGTCCGGAACGTCCTCGTCGGCGACGTCCTCACCGGACTCGTCCTCGACGTGCAGGGCCGCCTCTTCGGCGGGCTCACCCGCGGCGGCGTCGGCAGCCTCGACCTCGTCCGGGTTCTCGGTGTCCGCGCCCTCCACGATGTCGAGCTCGTCCTCAACGGACTCGACCGACTCGATGGCGTCGTTCAGGTTCGGGTCAGACACGGTGGCTGCTTCTTCCTGGATACATGGGGGTGGAACACACGAAAGGGGCGCCGCTGCCGGCGCCCTTCGCGTTTGGCTCAGCCAAATACGTATTTGGCGGCGTGGTCGAGCCCGTAGTCAATCAGAGTCACCAGGGCGATCATGATGACCACGAAGACAATGACCACTGAGGTGTACGTCGTCAGCTGGTTGCGCGTAGGCCAGACGACCTTGCGGAGCTCAGCGACGATCTGACGGTAGAAGATGGCGAGGCGCCGCAGAGGGCCCTTCTTGCCACGCTTACCGCCCTTGCGGGCCTTCTTGCTGGACTCCGGTGCCTCGGCATCAGGCATGTCGATGGAGCCCACGGCGTCCGTCACTCGTCCTCACCTGATTCCGGGTCGTGGCCGTGCCGCGCCCGGCCAGGCCGCACGGCGGTGCATTGCGGTACGTACTTGCACACACATCCTGGCGAAGGATTGTGTAGCAGGGCCGGAGGGACTTGAACCCCCAACCGCTGGTTTTGGAGACCAGTGCTCTACCAATTGAGCTACGACCCTTTGATTTCCCCCCAACGTACCGCATCCGCCCGAGTGCTCGGTGTGCACCGGGTGAGTACGGCCGGTGAAGGCCAACGAGGAGAGAGTGTACGTGCTCCCGGGCCGGTCGTCGAACAGAAAGCGTCCGTACGGGCTTTGGTCCCGGAAGATCGTCCAGCCCACCGCCCCGATCCGGACGGTTGTTCAGTCCTTGTTCAGTCTGTGAAACCCGCGTGCCGGGGAGGTTTCCGGTCTGAAACGATGGGGGCATGAGCGCTGTAACCCCTCCCACCGAGCGCCGGGTCTCCGCCCGCGTCGGTGCGATCTCCGAGTCCGCCACCCTCGCCGTGGACGCCAAGGCCAAGGCCCTCAAGGCCGCGGGGCGGCCGGTGATCGGCTTCGGCGCCGGTGAACCGGACTTCCCGACCCCGGACTACATCGTCCAGGCTGCCATCGAGGCCTGCTCGAACCCGAAGTACCACCGCTACACACCGGCCGGCGGCCTGCCCGAGCTGAAGGCCGCGATCGCCGCGAAGACCCTGCGCGACTCCGGCTACGAGGTGGAGGCCGCACAGGTCCTCGTCACCAACGGCGGCAAGCAGGCCATCTACGAGGCCTTCGCCGCGATCCTCGACCCGGGCGACGAGGTCATCGTCCCGGCCCCGTACTGGACGACCTACCCGGAGTCGATCCGTCTCGCCGGCGGTGTCCCGGTCGACGTCGTCGCCGACGAGACCACCGGCTACCGCGTCACGGTCGAGCAGCTCGAGGCCGCCCGCACCGAGAACACCAAGGTGCTGCTCTTCGTCTCGCCGTCCAACCCGACGGGCGCGGTCTACTCCCGCGCGCAGATCGAGGAGATCGGCCGCTGGGCCGCCGACAAGGGCCTGTGGGTCCTGACCGACGAGATCTACGAGCACCTGGTCTACGGCGACGCGGAGTTCCACTCCCTGCCGGTGGTCGTGCCCGAGCTGCGCGACAAGTGCGTCGTCGTGAACGGCGTCGCCAAGACGTACGCCATGACCGGCTGGCGGGTGGGCTGGGTCATCGGCCCCAAGGACGTCATCAAGGCCGCGACCAACCTCCAGTCGCACGCGACGTCCAACGTCTCCAACGTGGCCCAGGTCGCCGCGCTCGCCGCCGTCTCGGGCGGCCTGACGGCCGTGGAGGAGATGCGCGAGGCCTTCGACCGCCGCCGCAAGACCATCGTGCGCATGCTGAACGAGATCGACGGCGTGCTCTGCCCCGAGCCTGAGGGCGCCTTCTACGCGTACCCCTCGGTGAAGGCCCTTCTCGGCAAGGAGATCCGCGGCAAGCGCCCCCAGGACACGGTCGAGCTGGCCGCGCTCATCCTGGAGGAGGCCGAGGTAGCGGTGGTCCCGGGCGAGGCCTTCGGCACCCCGGGGTATCTGCGGCTGTCGTACGCGCTGGGTGACGAGGACCTCGTCGAGGGTGTCAGCCGGATCCAGAAGCTGCTGGCGGAGGCCACGGGCTGACGTTTTTCGCACTCCACGCGCGCGGGGCACCTGCTTTTCGAAGCAGGTGCCCCCTGTTTCTTCGCTAGGGATTCTGTTCGGACAAGCCCACGATCAGGGAAAGCGCTACCGGCACGTCATCCGCGTACGGCAAGATCCGGGGATGGAGCGCGTACGTGATGTAAGTGAACTGCCGAAGGCCCATCTGCACCTGCACTTCACCGGGTCGATGCGGTCCACGACCCTGTTGGAGCTGGCCGACAAGTACGGCGTACGGCTGCCCGACGCTCTGACCAGCGGGGAGCCGCCGAAACTGCGGGCGACGGACGAGCGCGGCTGGTTCCGGTTCCAGCGGCTGTACGACGCGGCGCGGTCGTGCCTCAGAGAGCCCGAGGACATCCAGCGGCTGGTGCGCGAGGCCGCCGAGGAGGACGTGAAGGACGGCTCCGGGTGGCTGGAGATCCAGGTCGACCCGACGTCGTACGCGCCTCGGCTGGGCGGTCTGATCTCGGCCCTCGAGGTCATCCTGGACGCGGTGGACTCGGCCGCGCGGGAGACCGGGCTCGGGATGCGGGTCCTGGTGGCCGCGAACCGGATGAAGCACCCGCTGGACGCCCGTACGCTGGCCCGCCTGGCCGTGCGGTACGCGGACCGGGGGATCGTCGGTTTCGGGCTCTCCAACGACGAACGGCGTGGCATGGCGCGGGACTTCGACCGGGCCTTCGAGATCGCGCGTGAGGGCGGTCTGCTGGCCGCGCCGCACGGCGGCGAGCTGACGGGGCCGGCCTCGGTCCGCGACTGCCTGGACGACCTGCACGCCACCCGGATCGGGCACGGGGTGCGCGCCGCCGAGGACCCCCGGCTGATGAAACGCCTCGCGGACCGCCAGGTGACCTGCGAGGTCTGCCCCGCCTCGAACGTCGCCCTCGGGGTGTACGAGAAGCCGGAGGACGTCCCCCTGCGCAAGCTCTTCGAAGCCGGGGTCCCCATGGCCCTCGGCGCCGACGACCCCCTGCTCTTCGGGTCCCGCCTCGCGGCTCAGTACGAGATCGCCCGCCAGTACCACGGCTTCACGGACCCCGAACTGGCCGAACTGGCCCGCCAGTCCATCCGGGCGTCCGCCGCCCCCGACACCGAGCGCGAGAAGCTCCTGGCCGGAGTCGACGAATGGCTCAGCGGCCCGCCCGCCTGACGGGCCTCACGGGCGAACTCTCCGCTCGGCGGGGGCCTGGTGGTCCGGGCCGAGGACTCCAGGGAGCTCGTCCTAGAGCTGGACCCCGACCGTCACCGGCTCGTTGACCAGGGTGATCCCGAAGGCGTCACGTACTCCGTCGACGACCTCGCGGGCCAGCGCGAGGAGATCCTCGGTGGTGGCCCCGCCGCGGTTGGTGAGAGCCAGTGTGTGCTTGCCGGAGATCCGGGCGGGCCCGCTGCCGTAGCCCTTGGTGAAGCCCGACCTGTCGATCAGCCAGGCCGCGGAGGTCTTGGTGTGACCGTCGCCCGCCGGGTAGGCCGGCGGTGCGGTCCCGTCGCCGAGGCGCTCCTCCACGCGCGCGTGGAAGGCGGCGAACTCCTCGTCCGTGAGGATCGGGTTGGTGAAGAACGACCCGGCCGACCAGGTGTCGTGGTCCTCGGGGTCGAGCACCATCCCCTTGCCGGAACGCAGCTTCAGGACGGTCTCCCGGGCCTCGCCCAGCGGCACGCGGTCGCCGGGCTCCACTCCCAGCGCGCGAGCCGTCTCGGCGTATCTGAGCGGCGCGCTGAGCCCCCCGGCGTCCTCCAGCTCGAAGCGGACGCGGAGTACGACATGGCGCTCGGGGTCGGTCTTGAAGCGGCTGTGTCGGTACGAGAAGGCGCACTCGGCGTTCGTCAGCGTGACCGTCTCGCGCGTTTTCCGGTCGTACGCGATCACTTCGGTAATGGTCGACGACACTTCCTGGCCGTACGCGCCCACGTTCTGGATCGGTGTCGCGCCTGCGGAACCGGGGATGCCCGCGAGGCACTCGACGCCGGCGAGCCTCGCCTCGACGGTGCGGGCAACCGCGTCGGTCCACACCTCGCCGGCGGCCAGCTCCAGCCTGCCGCCGTCCAGTTCGAAGCCGCGCGTCGCGACGCGCAGGGCGGTCCCGGCGAAACCCTTGTCACCGATGACCAGGTTGGATCCACCGCCGATCACCAGCAGCGGCGTACCGGCGTCGTCGGCCTCGCGAACGGCGGCGATCACCTCGGCGTCGGTCGTGGCGGTGATCAGCCGGGTCGCCGGACCCCCGAGCCTGAAGGTGGTCAGCGGGGCGAGCGGGGCGTCATGGAGTACCTGCACGGGCTCCACACTACGAGAAGGAGCGGGGCCGCCAGGTCGGCGGGCCACGGACACGACGAGGGCCCCGCCGGTCGGACGGGGCCCTCGTCGTGTCGTACGTACGTCGTCCTCTGCTCGGTCGAGGCGCCGCGGCGCGGCGACCAGGTCAGTGGGAGACGCTGTCCAGGACCGGTGCCGGGGCGGAGGCCGCGACCGGAGTTCCGGTCACGCCCCGCCGGCGGGGCAGCATGGCCGCGGCCACCGCGCCCACGCCGACCACCGCGGCGCCCACCCACAGCGCGGGCGAGATCCCGTCCACGAAGCGCTCCGCGGACTCGTAGCCGCCCTGGGCCGAGAAGACCGAGGCCAGGACCGCGATACCGAGTGCGCCGCCGACCTCGCGGAGAGCGTTGTTGGCGCCGGAGGCGATGCCCTGCTCGGACGGGAGGACGCTGGACATCACCAGGGCGGCGGCCGGGGCGAAGTACAGGCCCATGCCGATACCGCTGATGATCAGAGCGGGCAGCTGGGCCGCGTACGACACATCGGGCGAGACGACCAGGGCGAACCAGCCGAGCCCGACCGCCTGGAGTGCGAGCCCCGCGGTGACGACCGGGCGTCCGCCGATCCGGTCCGACAGATACCCGGCGATCGGGGCGACGATCATCGGCATGCCGGTCCAGGGGAGCATCCGCAGGCCCGCCTCGGTCGGCGAGTATCCGAGGACGCCTTGCAGGAACTGGCTCAGCAGGAAGATCGAGCCGAACATCCCGACGAACATCAGCAGGCTGGCGGCGTTGATGGCGGCGAAGGCGCGGCTGCGGAAGAGCCGCATCGGCAGCATCGGGTTCTTGCCGCGGATGCCATGGAGGACGAAGCCGGCGAGCAGTAGGCCGCCCGCGATCAGGCCGGTGAGCACGGGAGCGCTGGTCCAGCCGTCGACGTTGCCGCGAATCAGGGCGTACACGACCCCGAAGAGACCACCGCTGGCGAACACGGTTCCGGTGATGTCGAGCGGGGCGCCGGTGCCGTAGGACTCGCGAAGGCGCAGCCGGGCGAGCGGCAGCAGGGCGAGGCCCAGCGGAACGTTCAGCCAGAAGATCCAGTGCCAGGACACGTGTTCGGTGAGGCTGCCGCCGATGAGGGGTCCGGAGGCGACCGCGAGTCCGTTGACGGCACCCCAGATCCCGTACGCCATCCCGCGCTTGGCCGCGGGGACCGCGGTTGTCAGCAGGGTCAGCGTCAGCGGCATCATGATCGCCGCGCCGACGCCCTGGACCGCTCGGGCCCCGATCAGCGAGTCGATGCCGGGCGCCATGGCCGCGGCGGCGGACGCGCCGGTGAATATGGTGAGCCCGACGAGGAAGAGCCGCCGTCGGCCGAACCGGTCACCCAGGGCCGCTCCGAACATCAGCAGCACGGCGAAGGTGAGTGTGTACGCGCTCACGGTCCATTCCAGGTCGTCCAGCGCTCCCCCGAGGTCCTCACGGATGGAGGGCAGCGCGGTGGTGACGACGAGGTTGTCGAGGGCCGCCATGAATCCGGCGACGCTGGTGATGACGAGGGCCCAGACGGCTCCCCCGCGACGTTCGGTCTGCTGTGACATCACTCCCCCAAAGGGTGATCACTATCGACAGTTGGCAACGACGATTAGTTATTGCTAACTAACTTTTGTGCACAGAAAAAGGCGCTGCACCGCACCTCTTCCATCCGGCGCCGTTCCTCTTCGAGGAGTGGGCGCACTCTTTCAGCCTTCGCCGGAACCGGTTTCGTGAGTGCCGGTTTCATCGGGATCCATTTCGATCCGCCCCTTCGTCCGGGCCGACGGATAGAGACCTTCCCAGACTCGGTGCTGCGGCGGAAAACCCATGGCCACCAGGCAGTTGATGAGCATTCCGTACGCCATGAAGGTCGTGGTCTCGTTCGAGTCGGCCCCGAGCGGCAGGTGGGCGGTGTCCCAGAGCCGCATCCAGCGCTCCCGCACCAGCTCACCGAGTTCGTGGTCACCGGCCTCCTCCGCAGCGGCCACCGCCACGTACGTCTGCATCTGCATGAGCAGCCGC
The DNA here is from genome assembly GCF_044457665.1 of Streptomyces sp. NPDC050535. Taxonomy (NCBI): domain Bacteria; kingdom Bacillati; phylum Actinomycetota; class Actinomycetes; order Kitasatosporales; family Streptomycetaceae; genus Streptomyces; species Streptomyces sp. NPDC050535. Next base: position 26,063 of record NZ_JBITHE010000034.1, on the reverse strand, counting down.
TCGGGCTCCTCCGCGATGACCTGCGTGTACGCGTTGGCCATGGAATGCAGGGCCGCTTCGCCCTCCAGCCCCTTGGAGGCGTCCTCGAACGTCTGCCGGAAGAGCTCCATGCAGCGTTCGGCCGCCGCGAGGAAGATCGCCTTCTTGCCAGGGAAGAGCCGGAAGAGGTACGGCTGCGAGACACCCACACGCTTGGCGATCGCCTCGGTGGAGGTGCCGCTGTAGCCGCCGCGGGCGAACTCGCTCATCGCCGCGCGAATGACGCTCTCGCGCCTCTCCTCTGCGCTCATCCTGACCATGCGAGTAAGTTAGTACTTAATCACTAACTAAGTCAACAGCTGGGTACGCGTAAGGGGCGCCCGCCGTTGCGAACGCCCCTTACCCGAGTCGCCTACGCCGCCCTCAGGGCAGCCGTACGACCGCTCGCGACATGCCCAGGACCTTCTGGCCCGCGCTGGTCGCGGTGAGGTCGACGCGGACGGTGTTGCCGTCGAGCTTGGCGCCGATCTTGGCGCTGACCTCGACGGTCGCGCCCTTGTCGTCGTTCGGGACGACGACGGGCTTGGTGAAGCGGACGCCGTACTCGACGACCGCGCCCGGATCGCCGGCCCAGTCGGTGACGACCCGGATCGCCTCGGCCATGGTGAACATGCCGTGCGCGATGACGTCGGGGAGACCGACCTCGACCGCGAACCTCTCGTTCCAGTGGATCGGGTTGAAGTCCCCGGAGGCACCCGCGTACTTCACGAGCGTGGCGCGGGTCACGGGGAAGGACTGGGCGGGCAGCTCGGTGCCGACCTCGACGTCGTCGTACGCGATCTTCGCCGTCATGATCAGCCCTCCGCCCGCGCCACGAGCTTGGTGATCGCCGTCACCACGTGCTCGCCCGCCTCGTCGTGGACCTCGCCGCGGATGTCCAGGATGTCGTTGCCCGCCATGGACTTGATCGCCTCGATGGTCGAGGTGACCGTGAGCCGGTCGCCCGCGCGCACCGGGCGGCTGTAGGCGAACTTCTGGTCGCCGTGCACCACGCGGCTGTAGTCGAGACCCAGTTGGGGGTCCTCGATGACCTGCCCCGCGGCCTTGAAGCTGATGGCGAAGACGAAGGTCGGCGGGGCGATCACATCGGGATACCCGAGCGCCTTGGCGGCCTCCGGGTCCGTGTACGCCGGGTTGGTGTCCCCCACGGCCTCCGCGAACTCCCGGATCTTCTCCCGACCGACCTCATAGGGGTCGGTGGGCGGGTAGGACCGCCCCACGAAGGACTGGTCGAGCGCCATGGGCTCGGTACCTCCTGGCTTTCAGCCGACGAACTAACGCTGGTGGGACGAGGTCTGGTGAACGACGCGAGGCCGCCCCCCGCGAAGGGGACGGCCTCGTGTACGAGCCTGAAACTTATCGCGTTTCGCGATGCGCGGTGTGCGCATTGCAACGCGGGCAGTGCTTCTTCATCTCCAGTCGGTCCGGGTCGTTACGCCGGTTCTTCTTGGTGATGTAGTTCCGCTCCTTGCACTCCACGCAGGCCAGCGTGATCTTCGGGCGGACGTCGGTGGCAGCCACAGGAGTGCTCCTTGACGAACGGATAGGACGATTAACGATTAACGCATAGAAGAGTAGCCGACCGAAGGACCGACCCCACAATCGGCTACTGTCAGTAGCGGTGACCGGACTTGAACCGGTGACACAGCGATTATGAGCCGCTTGCTCTACCGACTGAGCTACACCGCTGAGATGCGATCGGTTCCCGCCTAGCGACGGGAACCTCCCACACCAGAGCCCCAATACGGAATCGAACCGTAGACCTTCTCCTTACCATGGAGACGCTCTACCGACTGAGCTATTGGGGCGAGCGATGAAGACATTACACGGTCGGCCGCCGATCGCCCAAATCCGTTTCGCGGCAACCGCCCCGGCCTGTTCCCCACCGGATCCCGGGCGTTCCCGCGGCCCTCTCACGCACCACGAACCACAGCTGTGATGCCCGTCGTCCGGCCGTCCGGTCCACGTCACCGAGCCGTCTCGTCCCGTGCCGCGAACGTCCGATCACGCCTCCGGGCCCGCTGATCCGCTCGGCCCGTAGGCGTGTGCCCTCGGGCTTTTCCCCCGTCTCCTCCCTGACGGACCACACCGGTACGACTATTGCGCTCCTCCCCGATGCGGACGGGTCACCGTCCTAGGCTCGGCGCACGCTGTGTGATCTTGTGTCACTCACTCTCCGCAGTCACCCACCCCGCAGCCGCCCCCGAGCCTCAGGAGCGCGATGCCCGACAGCCCGATGCCCGACAGACAGCCGCAGCCGCCCCACTCCTCGTCCTCCGCGTCGGGACGGACCGACACGGCCACCCTCCTGCTGTGCGGGGCGCGGCTCACCGACGGCCGGACCGTGGACGTACGGCTGGGCGGCGGACGCATCGAGGCGGTCGGCACCGCCGGGAGCCTCAGCGCACACGCCGCACGCGTGGACCTGAGCGGTTACCTCCTCCTGCCGGCCCCGGCCGAACCGCACGCCCACGGCGACACGGCCCTGACCGCCGAAGGCGACGGCCCCCTCTCCCACGACGCCGAGGAGGTACAGCGCCGTGCCACCGAGGCCGCGTTGCTGCAACTCGGGCACGGGGCGACGGCGCAGCGCTCACACGTGCGCGTCGGCGACGTACAGGGGCTCGACGCGCTGGCCGCCGTTCTCCAGGCGCGGCGGTCGCTGCGCGGGCTCGCCGAGTTGACCGCGGTGGCGATGCCCCGCCTGCTGACCGGTATCGCCGGGGCGGACGGGCTCGCGATGCTGGGGGACGCGGTGAAAATGGGGGCGTCCGTGGTGGGCGGATGCCCGGACGCCGACCCCGATCCGACCGGGTACGTGGAGGCGGTCCTGGAGCTCGCCTCCGAGCACGGCTGCCCGGTCGACCTGCACACGGACGCCGCCGACCCCGCCCGCCTCGGGCGGCTCGCGGCGATGGCGGGCGGGCTGCGCTCCGCGGTCACGCTCGGTCCGTGCGGCGGACTCGGCCGGCTGCCCTCCGAGGTCGCCTCCCGCGCGGTCGACCAGCTCGCCGCGGCCGAGGTCACCGTCGTATGCCTGCCGCAGGGCGGGTGCGGGGCGGCGGAGCGGCACGGGACCGCTCCTGTACGGCTGTTGCGGGCGGCCGGGGTGCGCGTCGCCGCGGGGAGCGGTGCCCTGCGCGACGTGGCGAATCCGGTGGGCCGCGGCGACCCGCTGGAGGCCGCCTACCTGCTGGCCTCACGGCACGGCCTGCGCCCCGAGGACGCGTACGACGCCGTGAGTTCCGACGCCCGGACCGCTCTCGGGCTGCCCGAGGTGCGCGTGGAGGCGGGTTTTCCGGCCGAGTTGCTCGCCGTACGCGGGGACCGGCTCGCGGGGGCACTGTCGCTGGCGTACAGCCGGATCGTGGTGCACCGGGGGCGCGTGGTGGCGCGGACCAGCGCGGTGCGGGAGTACTGCAACTCCGCGGCGGCGGGGCTGGATCTGCCGCGGCAGGGCCGGGGGTAGCCGTTCTCGGGCGGGGTGAGGCGGGCGGCGCGCGGGGCCGGGGGTAAGGGTCTTTGTGAGTGCACGCGCGCGTGACGTGCTGTTCGGTGTCCACGCGCGCGTGCGGGGCGGCTAACGACCGACGCGCGCCCTCCCGCGCACGCCGTCGGCCTGCCTGGTGGTCAGAGCGCGCCGCCCAACAGGGCGCCGGAGAACGGGCTGCCGCCGGGCATCTCGTCCGCGGGGATCTCCGTGGCGCCAGACGGCACGCTGACGTCGCCGGCTTCGGTGAACTTCAGGACCAGCGGCAGCTTGGTGCCCTTCGGGGCCTCTGCGAGGGTCGCGAGGTCGATCCGGACCTGGGTCAGGTCGCCGTTCTTCAGCGTGAAGTCGACCGCGACCTTCTTGTTCGGGGCGTCCTTCAGGTCCTCGCCGGTGGGAAGTTCGGCGCCCGCCGGGAGTTCGCCCTCCAACGGCCCGAGCTTGTCGACGATTGCGGTGATCAGAGCGCGGAAGTTGGCCTGGGCGAGGACGTGTTCGGTGCCGTCGCTGCCGTCCTTGGCGCTGAACGTGACCTCGCGGGCGATGACACCGCGCACGGCGTCAATGATCTTCTGCTGGGTCTTGACGTCGATCCCGTCGGCGCCGCCGGAGGACGACCCGGACTTCTGGGCCTCCTCCAGGGCGCTGGAGTCGATCTTGACCCACTTGCCCTCGAAGAGGCTCCTGAACTCCTTCTCGCTCTCCGGGATCTCGTCGGCCGTAGGCATGGGCATGCCCATGGTCTCGCCCAGGGCGGGCATGTCGACCCGGTAGTAGGTGAAGTCGCCGACGGCCCGGTACTCGACCAGGACGCCCTCAGGCCCCTCGACCTTGGCACTCGTACCGACAAGGTCCTTCTCGCCCGAATCCGCCAGCGGCTTCCTGGACTTGACGGAGACCTCGACGCGCAGGCCCGCGAGGAACTTCGCGAACTCCGGCGGCAGTTCCTCGTCGGTACCGGCCTTGCCCGCCAGCGCCGTGAGCGCGGCGGAATCGGCGTCCAGGTCCAACTCGAAGGCGAGCGACTTCTGTTCGCCGAGCCGGTCGACGGCCTCGTCCACCTTCTGGCCCGCGGTGAGACTCTGAACCGTGCCACAGGCGGCCGCCGTGGCGAGCAGGACGGCGGTGCAGCCGGCGGCTATGACGGTCTTGCGTATGGCGGTGATGGCGTTCTCCTTATGATGCCGCGCGTCTGACACGGCATCCCCCTCGTTCCCTCGTTCACAGTGATCACCCTTGTGACCCGTGAGTCGCCCACAGGGTTGTGCGGCAAACGCGTCCATCCGGGCGTACGGTCGAAAGCATGCGCATTGTCATCGCTGGAGGTCATGGTCAGATCGCGCTGCGGCTCGAGCGGTTGCTCGCCGCGCGCGGTGACGAGGTCGCGGGGATCATCCGCCGCGCCGAACAGAGCGACGATCTACGGGCGGTCGGCGCCGAGCCGGTCGTGTGCGATCTGGAGTCCGCGTCGACGGAGGAGGTCGCCGCGCATCTGCGGGGCGCGGACGTGGCCGTCTTCGCCGCGGGCGCGGGCCCGGGCAGCGGCGTGGACCGCAAGGGCACGGTGGACCGGGGCGCCGCCGTCCTGTTCGCGGACGCGGCGGAGAGTGCCGGCGTGCGCCGTCACATCGTCGTCTCCTCGATGGGCGCGGACGCCGCGCACCCGGGCGACGAGATCTTCGACGTCTACCTGCGCGCCAAGGGCGAGGCCGACGATCACGTACGTGGCCGCGAGGCCCTGGACTGGACGATCCTGCGCCCCGGCAGCCTGATCGACGACGCCGGCACCGGTCTCGTACGCCTGGAAGCCTCCACCGGCCGCGGGCCGATCCCGCGCGACGACGTCGCCGCGACCCTGGCCGAGCTGGTGGACACCCCGGCGACGGTCGGCCTGACGCTGGAACTGATCAGCGGTTCGACGCCGATCTCGGTGGCGGTCAAGTCGGTGGCGGGGAACTGACGGGACCGCGGAGGAGCGGGGACCCGGGTCCCGAGCGCGGTTCAGAACAACGACATCTGCCCGGGGAACTCAGGAACGGCATACCCGTCCAGCGCCGGCTGAGCCGCCCCGATCAGCGCTTGCCTGCGCGACCCCGGACACGAGACCAGGTCCCCGCTCCCCCGCGCACCCGGTGGATCGTGCCGGGCGAACCGCCCCGCGACAACGGCGATCTCCCGACGGCACTCAGGGCAGTTCCTGCGACGCGAAGACATGACATCAGTGTGCCCGCCCGACCACCGGTCCGACCCGCGGACATGAGCCCGTACGCCCCTCACCCACACCCATGACAAAGGCCCCGTGACCTGCGTAGAGGGCAGGTCACGGGGCCTTTGTTTCCCATGTGGCGGCGCGTGGATTCGAACCACGGAAGGCTAAGCCGGCAGATTTACAGTCTGCTCCCTTTGGCCGCTCGGGCACACCGCCAGGGTTTCGCTGCCTCGAGGACCGTTTTGGCGGTGCTCTGCGGCAACGACGTAAACGATACCTGATGACCGGGGGTGCTTCGCCACCCGATTGACCGGCACTCGCGAGGGAGCGGGTGGCTAGGCTTATGCGGATGCGGCCGGGGACCACGCCGGGCTCGACGGCCGCCCCGACGCACCCCGATACAAGGAGCCACAGGACATGGCCGACTCCAGTTTCGACATCGTCTCGAAGGTCGAGCGGCAGGAGGTCGACAACGCCCTCAACCAGACCGCCAAGGAGATCTCGCAGCGCTACGACTTCAAGAACGTGGGCGCCTCCATCACCTGGTCCGGCGAGAAGATCCTCATGGAGGCGAACTCCGAGGAGCGGGTCAAGGCCATCCTCGATGTGTTCCAGACCAAGCTGATCAAGCGCGGGATCTCTCTGAAGTCGCTGGACGCCGGTGAGCCGCAGCTCTCCGGCAAGGAGTACAAGATCTTCGCGTCGATCGAGGAGGGCATCTCCCAGGACAACGCGAAGAAGGTGGCGAAGATCATCCGTGACGAGGGTCCGAAGGGCGTGAAGGCTCAGGTGCAGGGCGAGGAGCTGCGCGTCAGCTCGAAGAGCCGCGACGACCTTCAGGCCATTCAGGCGCTGCTCAAGGGCAAGGACTTCGACTTCGCCCTGCAGTTCGTGAACTACCGGTAACCCTCACTGACCGTGCTTCGCCAGCCAACGGTGGCAATGGCGGTAGTGGCCGCGATAGTGGTCACGGTTGTGGGTCGCGGTTGATTAGTGGTTGCTTCGTCGGCTGACGGTAATGGTGTGCGTTTGCCGCGCGTACGAGAAAGGGTGGGTACCCGGAGTCCTGGGGTGCCCGCCCCGCTCACCTGCCGGCTGCGACCTCGGGGTACGCGCTCACTTGGCGCGTGAGTCGCCGAACAGGATGCGATAGAGGATCAGCAGGACGAGCGAGCCGCCTATCGCGGCGGCCCAGGTGGCACCGTCGTAGAACTGGTTGCTGACGGGGTGATCGAGCCAGCGGGCGGAGATCCACCCGCCTATGAAGGCACCCGCGACACCGATGACGGTCGTTCCGACGAAGCCGCCCGGGTCGCGGCCCGGCAGCAGGAATTTGGCGATGGCTCCGGCCAACAGCCCCAGAATGATCCAGCCGATGATGCCCATGTCCTGAACCTGCCTCTCCGTACTGTGCCTGCGCTGTGTTCCTGCTCCGGCCAGGCTGTGCTCATGCCTTGCCGCAGCGATCTTCTGATGCCTTCGTGCCCGCAAGCCACCGATCGCACCTGATCACACCTGGTCGCACCGGTGTTCGGTGGCTGCCGACCCGGAGGACGCCTTGTTGAAGCCGTCCGGTTGCAACGATCCGTCGGGTGCGGCGCATGACACATCCCGGTGCGGGCCTGGCCGGCGGGCGCGGGTCACCCGGCGGCGACGGGCACACGGGGGCCCAAGCGGCAGGGGCCGACCGCTGTGCCGCGGGGGAGGTCGCGAAGCCCCTGCTACGAAGCCCGTGGTGGCGCCGTACGTATGCGGAATTCGGGCCAAGGGGCCATGCCCATGTCCTCGTTGCACTCCTCGTACCAACCGGCGCCGTCGAGCCAGGTGCGCAGCCAGGTCGCCAGGTCGGGCGCGTCCACGTACCAGGCGTGGTCGGCCTCTTCCGCGTTCGGCTCGAAGAAGAGGACCGTGCCGTCCGGGTTCCGGCAGTCCACGCACGCGTACATTCCGCAGCCCCAGTGGGATATCGGCAGGACGCCCTCGGGCCAGGGCCAGTCGGGGTCCTCGCGGCCGCTCTTTCTGTTGGCGAGGTACTGCGGGACGGCGGCGGGTTCACCGGACGGAGAGCCGTCGATCAGGGGCAGCAGGCCGTACTCCGGACCGAATCCGCCGTCCCCTACACGCAGGTAGAGCGCGGCGAGCAGTGCGGGAAGCGGGAAGCCCAGGACGGCCTCGGCGCGGGCCACCGCGGCCGTGTCCACAGGCTCCGGGAGCGAAGGCCAGCCCCATGGGCGGGTGTTGCGAGCGCCTTCCGCCACTTTCCCCAGCAACTGCTCGATTTCGGTCATGGGTTCATGATGCAGCGCGGCGCTGACAATCGGGCAGCCTGTGGATAACCCCAACGCCCGGCCACACAGGCCGCTGCCGAGCAACAGCGGGCGCGGTCAGGCGAGACGGACGTCGATGTGTCTTTCGGCGAAGAAGGTGAGCAGTTCTTCGAAGGTCACCGGGCGGTGGCCGGTGTGCGGGGTGACGCCGAGGCAGGCACGGGCGACGTCCGCGTCGTGCCAGACGAGGGTGAAGGGCCCCGCCGCACCCCAGCGTCCGCGGAGGCAGTCGTCGAGGGCGCCGAGGGCCCCGCCGAAGTAGCCGCCGGGCCCGTTCACCGCCTCGCCGATCGCGCAGAAGAAGCCCCCCTCGTCGGTGATGTGGCGGCCGTCGAGGTGGTAGGTGGTGCCGGGCGGTCTGTCCGGCTCGCCGTACGCGCGGTTCGCCAGGGCTGTGCGGGGCCAGAACCCGCGGCCTTCGGCACCGCACCGCGCCCAGAGGTTGGGCTCGGCCGGGCGTCCGTTCCACCACAGGTCCCAGACCTCGGGGGCCGCGGTCGGCGGCCGTTCCGACCAGGGTTCGAGGGTCAGGTCGATCAGGCCTCGGCCGCGCGCCGACGGGATCCACGCGGTGAGTTCGCCCTCGACGGCCGGCTGCACGACGCGGCCGAGCGCGTCGAGGCGCAGCAGCTTGGCGTGCCCAAGGTCCTCCTCGCCCGCGTCCAGCGCCGCGCGCAGTGCTCCGCTCGCCGCGCAGCCGAGCAGCCGCAGTGACGGCTCCGGTGGTTCGGCTGATTCGAGCCTCACGTGCGCCAGGTCGTGGCAGGTGCCCCAGGGGCGGCTCTCCGCGCCGAACAGCCGGTAGCCCGGGGAGAGCGGTGGACATTGGGGGTAGTCGGACGCGTTGTCGGCGGACTCCGACGCCTCCACGGTGATGTCGCGGAGCGACAGGTCACGCGCGCACGGGCGGTCGTCGATGACACGGGCGTCGTCCAGCTCCCACTCGACGACGCAGTCGCCCTTCTTGTCCAGGACTTCCAGGGTGAGAAGGCCGAGCGGCGCCGACCCCTCGGCACGCGCGCGCGTCAGGGCGGTCCTCAGGTCGCCTTCCGGAGCGCAGCCGAGCAGTTCGTACGTCCCTCGCTCGGGGTGGGGTGGATCGCTGAAGAGCCCTTCGGCCTCCGCGCACGACCCCCAGGTCTCCCCGTACCCGTTCTCGGCGTTGAACGCGGTTTGGGTGTCGTAGGAGAGCAGTAGGTACTTCGGCGGCTCCACCCCCCGGGCCCGGCCGCTAGCGCGTCGCGAACGGCTGGTCGGTGCGCACGATTTCGCGGCCCAGGGGGAGCAGCGACACGGGGAGGAGCTTGAAGTTGGCGATGCCGAACGGGATGCCGATGATCGTGAGGCACAGGAAGATGCCGGTGACGATGTGGGCGAGGGCGAGCCACCAGCCGGCGAGAATCAGCCACAGGACGTTGCCGACAAAGGACGGGGCGCCCGCGTCACGGCGCTCCACCGTCGTATAGCCGAAGGGCCACAGCGCGTAGACGGCGATACGGAACGCGGCGATGCCGAACGGGATGCCGATGATCGTGATGCACAACAGTGCGCCCGCGAGCACGTATCCGAGGAACAGCCAGAAGCCGCTCAGGACGAGCCAGATGACGTTCAGGATTGTCTTCACTGGGGGCGACCTGCCATCTTCTCGAGCCGGGCGATGCGCTCCGCCATGGGCGGGTGGGTGGAGAACATCTTCGACATTCCCTTTCCGGGACGGAAGGGGTTCGCGATCATCATGTGGCTTGCGGTCTCGATGCGCGGCTCGGGGGGCAGCGGCAGCTGCTTGGTGCCCGCGTCGAGCTTGCGCAGGGCGCTGGCGAGGGCGAGGGGGTCGCCGGTGAGCTGGGCGCCGGACGCGTCCGCCTCGTACTCCCTGGAGCGGCTGATGGCCAGCTGGATGACGGACGCGGCGAGCGGGCCCAGGATCATAATCATCAGCATGCCCAGGATGCCGGGTCCGTCATCGTCGTTGGAGCGGCCGATCGGGATCAGCCAGGCGAAGTTGACCAGGAACATGATCACGGAGGCGAGGGCGCCGGCGACCGACGAGATCAGGATGTCGCGGTTGTAGACGTGGCTCAGCTCGTGGCCGATGACACCGCGCAGTTCCCGCTCGTCGAGGATGCGCAGGATGCCTTCGGTGCAGCACACGGCAGCGTTGCGCGGGTTGCGGCCCGTCGCGAAGGCGTTCGGCGCCTCCGTCGGGGAGATGTACAGGCGCGGCATCGGCTGGCGGGCCTGGGTGGAGAGCTCGCGGACCATGCGGTAGAGCGCCGGGGCCTCGAATTCGCTCACCGGGCGTGCGCGCATCGCGCGTAGAGCCAGCTTGTCGCTGTTCCAGTACGCGTACGCGTTTGTGCCGATCGCGATGAAGAGCGCGATGACCAGACCGGTGCGCCCGAAGAAGCTGCCGATGACGATGATGAGTGCGGACAGTCCCCCGAGGAGTACGGCGGTCCTGAGCCCGTTGTGCCGGCGGTGCACGGTACGCCCTCCAGATGGTGCGGCAGGGGAACCCTTTGCCTACTGATGCTCTGCTTCCACTTCCACTCTTCAGTGGACCCTCCCGTACTGGTCAACGCCAGACGAGGGGCACGAGTTCCCTTGTGCGCGCACCCGCGGGGGTGGTCCGTCCGGGTGACGGTCCACGCGCGCGCGTGCCCGGCGGATGTCAGAAAAGGGCGGTCGCCGAGAAGCGCAGGGCCAGCTGCGGTGCGCCCGAGAGGGCGATGCCGAGGACGGCCGCCAGGGCGATCGCCGCCGTGAGCGGGGCCGGGACGCGGTGCTTGGCGGGCTCCCCCTCCGGGGCGCGGAACAGCAGTGTGGTCCATTGGAGGTAGTAGAAGAGCGCGATCACCACGTTGACGGCCATGACCACGGCCAGCCAGCCGAGGCCCGCCTCGACGGCCGCCGAGAAGACGGTGACCTTGGCGAAGAGGCCGATGATGCCCGGCGGCAGGCCCGCGAGGCAGAGCAGGAAGAAGCCGAGGAGCAGCGCCGACAGCGGGTTCGTCGCGTACAGGCCCCGGTAGTCGCTGATCCGGTTGAGAGGGCTCGTACGGGCGACCAGGGCGGCCACGGCGAAGGCGCCGAGGTTCACGGCGGCGTACATCAGGGCGTACGCGACGGTGGAGCCGATGGCCTTCTCGGCGTCCTTGGAGTAGGCGGCTGCCGCGATCGGCACCAGGAGGTAGCCGGCCTGGCCGACGGAGGACCAGGCGAGCAGCCGTACCGCGCTGTACGCGCGCGTGGTGCGCTGTCGCAGGGCGCCGACGTTGCCGACGGTCATGGTGAGGGCGGCCAGGGTGGCGAGCGCCGGGCCCCAGACGTTCGCGTACGACGGGAGGGCGACGACGGTGACGAGGATCAGCCCGGAGAAGCCGACAGCCTTCCCGACGACCGACAGGTAGGCGGCGATCGGCAGAGGTGCCCCTACGTAGGTGTCGGGTACCCAGAAGTGGAAGGGCACGGCGGCGGTCTTGAAGGCGAAGCCGACGAGGGTGAGGGCGACGCCCGCCTGGGCGAGCGTGTGGAACTGGCTGTCGACCTGCTGGATCTTGTCGGCGATCTCGGTGAGGTAGAGGGTGCCGGTCGTGGCGTAGACGAAGCTGATGCCCATCAGGCTCACGGCGGTCGCGGTGACGGAGGACAGGAAGAACTTCAGGGCCGCTTCGGAGGACTTCTTGTCACCGCGTCTGATGCCGACCAGGGCGAAGGCCGGCAGGGAGGCGACCTCCAGGGCGACGACGAGGGTGGCGAGGTCCCGTGAGGCCGGGAGCAGGGCGGCTCCCGCGGCGGAGGAAAGCAGCAGGAACCAGTACTCCCCCTCGGGGAGTTCCTTGTCGGCGTCCTTGAGGGCGGTGACCGAGAGCAGTGCCGTCAGGAGTGCGCCGCCCAGGACCAGGAGCTGGATGACGAGCGTGAAGCGGTCCGCCGTGTAGCTGCAGACGTCCGTGTCGCCGGTCAGGCAGAAGGTGGCGCGATCGCCGTCCATGAGAGGCAGCAGCGTGAGTGCGGCCGCGGCGAGGCCCGCGACCGACACCCAGCCGAGCAGTGCCTTCCGGCTGTCGCTGAGGAACAGGTCGGCGACGAGTACGACGAGTCCGACGACCGCGGCGATGGTGGGCGGCGCGATCGCGAGCCAGTCGACGGACTGGACGACGGACTGGGCCTCGAACTGGACCAGTGAGCTCATCGGGTGCCTCCTGCGAGGAGCTGCTGTACGACCGGATCGGTCAGGCCGAGGAGGGCCTTGGGCCAGAGTCCGGCGGCGACGGTGAGGGCGACGAGCGGAGCCCAGGCGGCGTACTCGTAGCTCTGGACGTCGGCGAGCCTTGGGCTGTCCGGCTGTGGGGTGGCGCCCATGCAGACGCGGCGTACGACGAGGAGCATGTAGGCGGCGGTGAGCAGTGTGCCGAAGGCGGCGATCGCCATGAACGTCAGGAACGCGGGGCGGCTGAGGTCGTCGGCGGGTTTGAAAGCGCCGAACAGTGCCAGCATCTCGCCCCAGAACCCGGCGAGGCCGGGCAGCCCGAGGGAGGCGACGGCGCCGAAGGCGAGGAGGCCGCCGAAGCGGGGCGCCTTGCCGTAGAGGGCGGCTCCGGTCTCCTTGGCGAGGGCGTCGAGGTCGGTGGTGCCCGTGCGGTCCTTGAGGGCGCCGACCAGGAAGAAGAGGAGGCCGGTGATGAGGCCGTGGGCGATGTTGGCGAACAGCGCGCCGTTCACGCCGGTGGGCGTCATCGTCGCGATGCCGAGCAGTACGAAGCCCATGTGGCCGACGGACGAGTACGCGATGAGCCGCTTGAGATCGCCCTTCGCGCCCTGTTTGGCGAGGGCGAGGCAGGCCAGCGATCCGTAGATGATCCCGACCACCGCGAAGGCGGCGAGGTACGGGGCGAAGACGTGCATGCCGTCGGGCGCGATCGGCAGCAGGATCCGGACGAATCCGTACGTGCCCATCTTCAGCAGGACGCCGGCCAGCAGGACCGAGCCGACGGTCGGGGCGGCGGTGTGGGCGTCCGGAAGCCAGCTGTGCAGCGGCCACATCGGCGTCTTGACCGCGAGCCCGATTCCGATCGCCAGAACGGCGATGACCTGCACGGATGTGGTCAGCGACCGGCCATTGTCAGTGGCGAGTGCCACCATGTCGAATGTGCCGGACTTGATTCCGATCAGGAGCAGGCCCAGCAGCATGACGACGGAGCCGAGCAGTGTGTAGAGGATGAACTTCCAAGCGGCCCGGGTCCGTTGCTCACCGCCCCAGCGGGCGATGAGGAAGTACATCGGGATGAGCACCATCTCGAACGCGAGGAAGAACAGCAGGAGATCGAGGACGGCGAAGGTGGCGAGGGTGCCGGACTCGAGCACGAGGACGAGTGCGACGAAGGCCTTCGGGGTCGGGCCCGCGGGCATCTTGAAGTAGCTGTAGAGCGCGCAGAGGAAGGTCAGCAGCGCGGTAAGGACGAGAAGGGGGAGGGAAATGCCGTCGATGCCGAGGTGGATCCGCACGTCGAGTGCGGGGATCCAGCTGATGTCCGTCGTGGCCTGCATCCTCGACGGATGGTCGTGGTCGAAGCCGAACGTGAGGACGATCGAGGCGATGAGCACCGCGCCGGTGACGATCACGCCGTGCCGCAGCACGGCCTGCTCGGGAGACTTTCCCTTCAGCCCGGGAGGGGCCGGCAGAAGAGCCGCGGCGGCGCCGATGAGCGGGCCGACGACGATGAATGCCAGAAGGATCTGCATCACGGATTCACTGATATCGATCACGCCTGCTCACGCTCCCGTGGCGACTAGGAGGGCGGCGACCACCAGGACGACGGTGCCGGCGAGCAGCGCGCTCACATAGGTCTGCACATTGCCGGTCTGAGCACGCCGGACAGCCTCACCGAGCCAGCGGGGCAGCGCGGCCGCGCCGCGTACGTAGGTGTCGACGACCTCGCGGTCGAGGAACCTGACGAGTGCGGCTCCGGCCTGGACCGGGCGGACGAACAACGTCGTGTACACGGCGTCGAGGTGGAAGCCGACGGCCGCGTGGCGGTGCAGCGGGCCCAGGAGCAGGCGGCCGGGGTCCGCCGGGTCGGGGGCGTAGGCCACGTCTCCGTAGGCGGGCGCGTGGCTTGCGATCGCCTCGGCCTCGACCAGTCCGGCGTCACCGCCGGGATGGGCCGCGACCGCACCCATCGGGATGTGGGCGGCCAGCGTGCTGGTGTGCTGCCAGGCGCCATAGGTGACGATCACACCGACCAGGGCGAGGCCTGTGCCGAGGACCGAGGTGGTCAGGACCGGCGTCAGGTCGCGGCCGTCGAACCAGTCGGGCAGCGGGCCGTACGCCAGACCGAAGGCGACCGACGGGACGGCGAGCACCCACAGCACGACGGTCATGGTGAGCGGCTGCCTGCCGTGGTCGGGGGCCTCGATCCCCCTGCCGCGGAAGGCGAGCAGCCACAGCCGGGTGGCGTACGCGGCGGTGAGTACGGCGCTGACCAGGCCGGCGACGAGGACGATCCAGCCCGCGGCGCCGGGGGCGTGTTCGGTGTGACCGGTGGCGACGTGCTCGGCGGCACCGAGGACGGCTTCCTTGGAGAAGAAGCCGCTGAACGGCGGGATCGCGGTGAGGGCGAGCAGCGCCACGGTCATCGTCCAGTAGGCGTCGGGGACGCGGGCGCGCAGGTCCTTCATCCGGGACATGGCGGCCAGCGAGTTGGTGCCGGAGGCGTGGATGATCACGCCGGCGGCGAGGAACAGCAGGGCCTTGAAGGCTCCGTGGGACAGGAGGTGGAAGACGGCGGCACCGCGGTCGCCGACGGCGAGCGCGCCGGTCATGTAGCCGAGTTGGCCGATCGTCGAGTAGGCGAGGACGCGCTTGATGTCGTCCTGGGCGAGCGCGGCGAGTCCCGAACCGGCCATCGTGACGGCGGCCATGACGGCGAGGACGACCATCGCGGCCGATGAGGCCTGGAAGACGGGGAGGAGCCGGGCGACGAAGTAGACACCGGCGGCGACCATCGTCGCGGCGTGGATCAGTGCGGAGACGGGCGTGGGGCCCGCCATCGCGTCGGGCAGCCAGGTGTGCAGCGGGAACTGCGCCGACTTGCCCGCCACACCGGCGAGGAGCAGCAGTGCGATCAGTGTCGGGTGGTCGAGGCCGCCGCTGGCGACGGTGCCGAGGACCTTGGTGATGCGGAAGGACCCGGCGTCGGTGGCGAGGGCGAACAGGCCGATCAGGAAGGGGACATCGCCGAGCTTGGTGACCAGGAAGGCCTTCATCGAGGCGGCGCGGGCCTCGGGGGTCTCCCAGTAGTGGCCGACCAGGAAGTACGAGCAGATGCCCATGATCTCCCAGCCGACCAGGAGCACGATCAGGTCGCCGGAGTAGACGACGAGCAGCATCGCGGAGGTGAAGAGGGAGACGAGGGCGGCGTACGAGGGGTAGCGCGGGTCGTCGCGCAGATAGCCCGTCGAGTAGATCTGCACGCAGGACGCCACCAGGCCGACGAGGACGGCGACGAGGGCGGCGAAGCCGTCGATGTGCAGGGCGAGTTCGATGGGGACCGAGCCGGTGGGTGTCAGCTCGGTGGCGGCGTCGACGGCCTGGTCGCCGCCCTGGCGTACGGCGACGAATACGGCGATGACGAGCGCCGTGAGTGTGGGGAGTACGGCGAGGGGTCGTACGAAACCGGGGGCGGTGCGGCCGAGGAGGAGGCCGGCCGCGGCGCCCAGGGCGGGAAGGAGGGGAACGAGGACGGCGAGGGTGGTCGTGGTCACGCGGTGGCCTCAGCCTTCTCGTCTGCCGTGACGGCGGCTGCCTCGGGGTCGTCGCCGTCGGGGCCGCCCGTGTCCGGGCCCTCCGCGGTGTCGCGGAGCCTGTCGATGTCCGAGGTGCCGCTGTTGCGGTAGACGGCGAGGACGATCGCCAGGCCGATGCCGATCTCGGCGGCCGCGATGGCGATGGTGAACAGGGTCAGGGCCTGACCGGAGTGCAGGGTGTCCTGGGCGGTCTTGCTCAGCCACACGTCGAAGGCGACGAGGTTGAGGTTGACGGCGTTGAGCATCAGCTCGACCGACATCAGGACCAGGATCGCGTTGCGGCGCGCGAGGACTCCGTACAGGCCGGTGCAGAAGAGGAGGGCGGAGAGCACGGCGGGATAGGCGAGGTGCATCAGCGGGTGCCTTCCTTCTCGCTCCGGGGGGTCGGAGCCCGCTCGCTCCGGACCGGCGGGGCGGTCGGGGCGGTCCCGGTGGGCGGGATGCTCCTGGGGCGCGGGGTACCGGCTCCGGCTGTGGTTCCCGTGTCGTCCTGCGCCTTGCGGGAGAGGACGATCGCGCCGACCAGGGCGGCGAGGAGGAGGACGGAGAGTGCCTCGAAGGGGAGGACCCAGTTCTGGAAGAGGGCCTTGCCGGTCACCTCGGTGGAACCGGCGGCGGCGCCGTTCAGGTCCATCCAGGTCGTGCGGAAGGCGTCGACGACGACCCAGACCAGCGCCGCCGCGGAGGCGACGGCCACGGCCAGGGCGGCCCAGCGGTTGCCGGAGTCGGCGTCCGGGGAGCGGCCGATGGGGGCCTTGGTGAGCATCAGGCCGAACAGCAGGAGGACGACTACGGAACCGACGTAGATGAGGACCTGGACCCAGGCGATGAACTCCGCGGTGAGCAGGAGGTATTCGACGGCGAGACCGCCGAGCGCCACCACCAGCCACAGGGCGGCGTGCACCAACTGCCTGGTGGTGACGGTGACGATCGCGGCGCCGAGGGTGACCAGGCCGACGAGAAGGAAGGCGATCTCGACGCCGGTCGGGGAAAGGAAGCCGTGGCCCTCGGCGGCGGCTGTGGTGACAGTCGACGCGGTGGAGACGCCTGTGGTGCCGGTGGTGGTCACGGCGTGCGCCGCCGTGACCATGGCTGCTACGACGCTCACGACTCGCCCTCCTGCGGATCGACGGAGTCGGGCCGGGCGGAGGGGGCGGGGCGAGGCGGCTTCTCGACCCCGGCGGGCTTCCCGGCCCCGGCGGGCTTCCCGGCCCCGATGGGCTTCCCGGCCCCGTCCGACTTCTCGGCCTGGGCAGGCTTCTCGGCCTGGGCAGGCTTCTCGGCCTGGGCAGGCTTCTCGGCCTGGGCAGGCTTCTCGGCCTGGGCAGGCTTCTCGGCCTGGGCAGGCTTCTC
>NZ_JBITHE010000034.1:0-8739 GCF_044457665.1 Streptomyces sp. NPDC050535 | reverse complement strand
CTCGGCCTGGGCAGGCTTCCTGACCTCGTCCGGCTCCCCGGTCTCGGTGGGATTCCCAACCGCGGCGGGCTTCCCGACCACGTCCGACTGCCCGACCTCGGCGGGCTCCCCGGCCCCGGCGGGATTCCCGGCCCCGGCGGGATTCCCGGCCCCGGCGGGATTCCCGGCCCCGGCGGGATTCCCGACCACGTCCGACTGCCCGACCTGGGCGGGCTTCCCGACCGCATCCGGCTTCCCGACCCCGGCCGGATCCCCGGCCGTGGCTGACGGTCCGCGATGGGCCGGTGGATCGGGCCGCGCCGGAGGCTCGGCTTGGGTCGCTGCGAGTTTTTCGGCGGATTTGCGGGCGGCGACGAGTTCCTTCGGTTCCTCCGCGGCGGGGTCGAGGGCGGGCGGGGCCGGAACCGTCCACATCCACTCGCGGAGTTTGTCGCGTTCGTGGGTGAGTTCGTGGATGTCGGTCTCGGCGTACTCGAACTCCGGGGACCAGAACAGCGCGTCGAAAGGGCAGACCTCGATGCAGATACCGCAGTACATGCACAGGGCGAAGTCGATGGCGAAGCGGTCGAGGACGTTGCGGCTGCGCTCGCGGCCACCGGGGGCGGCGGCCGGGACCGTCTCCTTGTGGGAGTCGATGTAGATGCACCAGTCCGGGCACTCCCGGGCGCAGAGCATGCAGACCGTGCAGTTCTCCTCGAAGAGGCCGATGACGCCGCGGGTGCGGGGCGGGAGTTCGGGCTGGGCGTCCGGGTACTGCGCGGTGACGGTCTTCTTCGTCATCGTGCGGAGGGTGACGGCCAGCCCCTTGGCGAGGCCGGAGCCGGGAATGGGGGCCACGGTTAGGAGATCACCACCTTGACGATGCCGGTGAGGGCGATCTGGGCGAGGGCGAGGGGAACGAGGAGGGTCCAGGCGAGTTTCTGGAGCTGGTCCTCGCGGAGACGGGGATAGGTGACGCGCAGCCAGATGACGACGAAGGCCAGCACGGCCGCCTTGAGGAGGGTCCAGACCCAGCCGAGGCCGTCGGCACCCCAGGGACCGTGCCAGCCGCCCAGGAAGAGGACGGTGGTCAGGCCGCACAGGACGACGATTCCGGCGTACTCGGCGAGGAGGAACAGGGCGAAGCGGAGGCCGGTGTACTCGGTGTACGCGCCGAAGATGATCTCCGAGTCGGCGACGGGCATGTCGAAGGGGGGTCGTTGCAACTCCGCGAGGCCTGCCACGAAGAAGACGATCGCGCCGACGACCTGCCAGGGCAGCCACCACCACTCGAAGGCGTCCACGATGCCCGGGAGGGAGACGGTGCCCGCCGCCATCGCGACGGAGGCCGCGGTCAGCAGCATCGGAAGTTCGTACGCGAGGAGTTGGGCGGCGGTGCGGAGGCCGCCGAGGAGGGAGAACTTGTTGGCCGAGGCCCAGCCCGCCATGAGTGAGCCGAGGACGCCCACGCCCATCACGGCGAGTACGAAGAAGATGCCGGCGTCGACGACCTCGCCGACGGCGCCCTCGCCGGGGCCGATGGGGATGGCGAGGAGGACCAGGAGGTACGGGAGGAGGGCGACGGCGGGGGCCAGTTGGAAGATACGGCGGTCCGCCCCTGCCGGGACGATGTCTTCCTTCTGCGCGAACTTGACTCCGTCCGCGACGAGTTGGGCCCAGCCGTGGAAGCCGCCCGCGTACATCGGGCCCAGGCGGCCCTGCATGTGGGCCATCACCTTGTGCTCGGTCTGACCGACGATCAGGGGGAACGTCAGGAACACGACGAAGACGACGAGGAGTCGCAGGGCGACGTCGAGAGCGTCGTTCACTGCGGGCCTCCGGAGGGGTCGTCGGGCGTGGTGGGGTTGGTGCGGGTGGCGGGGGTGTCGGACTCGGATTCGGAGTCGGAGGGTTCAGCCTTCGACTCCCGAGAGTTCTTCGGCTCCGGAACGGCCTCGGGCTCCGGGGCGCTCCTCGGTTCCGAGGTGCCCTTCGACTCCGAGGTGCCCTTCGACTCCGAGGCGGCCTCCGGCTCCGAGGCGCCCTTCGACTCCGAGGCGGCCTCCGGCTCCGGAGCGCCCCTCGACTCCAGCTCGGAGTCCCGCTCCGGCCCCGCCCCCACCCCCGGCTTCGACTCGTCGAAGGCTGGACGGGCGTGGTGCCAGGGAGCGTCGGAGCTGCCTGGCGCGGTGGGGCCCGCAGGGGCGGCGGGGGACGTCGGTTCGGCGCCCTCCGCTCGTTGGGTGGCCGAACCCTGGCCCGCACTGCGGGCGCGGCGCGGACCAGCCGGAGCCGCAGGAACCGCCGGAGCCGCAGGAACCGCCGGTTCAGCGCCCGCCGAGGGCTCCGGAGTCGCTGGAGCTGTCGCCGGAGCCGCCGCCGCCCCCTGACTCACAGACCCCTCCCCCGCCGTACGCCCCCGCCGCACAGGCCGGTCGCCGGACGCGCGGGCCGCGCCGCGGGCGGGTCGGGCCGGGGCCGGCGGGAGTTGGCCCTTGAGGGGACCCCACTCGTTGGGGTCGGGGACGCCCGGTGGGAGCATCTGGCGGCGCTTGGGACCGCCGTGTTCGGACTCGCCGGGTTCCTTCGCGCCGGGCCAGGCCTTGGCGACGCGGGCGGCGAGGACGAAGTCCTTGCGGAGGGGGTGGCCCTCGAAGCCCTCCGGCAGCAGCAGGTGGTCCAGGCCCGGGTGGCCCTCGAAGGTGACGCCGAACATCTCGTGGGTCTCGCGCTCGTGCCAGCCGGCGCCGGCGTACACGGAGACGGCCGACGGGAGGACGGGCGCCGGGTGCGGAACGGTCGTACGGACGAGAAGGCGCCGTAGCGGACCCAGCGCGGCCACGTGCGCCATGACGCGGAAGCCCGTACCCGGTTCGTCGACGGCGCTCAGCCAGTCGAAGTAGGTGCAGCCCAGCACCTCGCGCGAGGTCTCCAGAGCCGCGAGCCAGGAGGACGGCGGGACGTCGACCGTCAGGACCTCGTAGGACTCCTCGGCCGTGGCCTCGGGACCGAACAGCTCCTCGACGGGAGCGGGGAGCCAGCCGGTCATCGGGCGGCTCCCGGGGCCGGGGGCTGGACCAGACCACTCTGGAGCGCGGCGGTCGACGGTCGCGGCGCCGATCCGTACCGCTCGCCCAGGGACTCGCGGGCGATCTTCTCCTGGAGCTTCAGGATGCCCTGGAGGAGTGCCTCCGGGCGGGGCGGGCAGCCCGGCACGTAGACGTCGACCGGGATGATCTGGTCGACGCCCTTGGTGACGGAGTACGAATCCCAGTACGGGCCACCGCAGTTGGAGCAGGCCCCGAAGGAGATGACGTACTTGGGCTCGGGCATCTGCTCATAGAGGCGCTTCACGGCGGGCGCCATCTTGTCCGTGACCGTGCCCGACACCACCATCAGGTCGGCCTGGCGCGGGCCGGGCGCGAAGGGGATCACGCCGAGCCGGATGAAGTCGTGCCGGGCCATGGACGCGGCGATGAACTCGATGGCGCAGCAGGCGAGGCCGAAGTTGAAGACCCAGAGCGAGTAGCGGCGGCCCCAGTTGAGGACCACCTTCATCGGCTCGGGGGCCAGCCGGGAGAGGGCGCCGAGGCGCTTGGGCTCCGGCACGTACACCGGCTCGGGCACGGACACCGGCTCCGGCTCGGGGGTGGTCACGTCCACGTCAGGACCCCCTTCTTGTATGCGTACAGCAGGCCCACGGCCAGGAAGCCGAGGAAGATGAACATCTCCACGAGGGTCGCGGCGCCGTAGCCGGGCGCGGCGAAGACGGTCGCCCAGGGGAAGAGGAAGATCGAGTCGACGGCGAAGATCACGTAGAGGAAGGCGTAGACGTAGTAGCGGACCTGGGTGTGGGCCCAGCCCTCGCCGACGGGGTCGACTCCGCACTCGTACGTCAGGAGTTTCTCGGGGGTGGGGACCACGGGCCGCAGCAGGCGTCCCGCCCCGAAGGCGACGGCGACGAACAGCACGCCGACGACGGCGAGCAGTCCGACGACCGAGTACGACTGGAAGTAGTCCGCCGCGGCGGCGGGTTCGGCCCCAGCCCCGGTCGCCGTGAGCACGGTCGGTTCCGGCACGTCAGCCCCTCACTCCCTGGCCTCGATGGCGGCGCGCACGCTGTGCCGCGCCTCGTTCGACGATCTGTACGGACGGGAGTCTAGGGCCTGCTAAAGAAACGGTAAGCAGCCCGTCACGCCCGGACATGAGCCGAGCCGCTGCCGGGGTCCGGCCCGGGGGTGGGGTTTTCCCCAGTGGATCCCGGCGGTCCACCTCATGGCGCGGCGGCTCTCGGCCGGGCACGCTAGCGAATATGACCGAACGCATCCCGCCCACCGGCCCGCCGGACAGAACGTCCGGCGTCGACCGGCTGCCTCCCGCGCGCTTCGCCCTCGACAAGCAGACGTGGAAGGAGATCGCCCATCTGCTGGCCAATCTGCCGGCGGCGGTGCTCGGATTCACCTATGTGATGGTGGTGCTGTCCACGGGCGTCGGGCTGACCGTGACCGTGGTCGGTCTGCCGCTGCTCGCGGCCGGGCTGCTGGGCGCCCGGCAGCTCGGCAAGTTGGAGCGGGCCCGGGCCCGCCTGCTGCTCGGGGTGCGGGTGGACGAGCCGAGCCCGCTGCCGTTGCGCGGCCGGGACGGGTTCTTCGCCCACCTGTGGATGGCGTTGAAGGACCCGGTGGGCTGGCGCACGATCCTGTACGACCTGATACGGCTGCCGTGGGGCATCCTCACCTTCACGATCACGCTCACCTCGCTGTTCGTGCTGTGGCCGGTGCTGCCGTTCATCGCGCGGGGGCTGACGGAGGTGGACCGGGCGATGGTGCGCGGGCTGCTGTCGCCCTCCGAGGACCTGGAGCGGCGGATCGCCGAGCTGGAGTCGGACCGTGGGGTCGTGGTGGACACGGCAGCGGCCGACCTGCGGCGCATCGAACGTGATCTGCACGACGGGGCGCAGGCCCGGCTGGTCAACCTGGCGATGGGCCTCGGCCTCGCCAAGGAGAAGCTTCTGGAGGGGCAGGCCGACGACACGGTCGCGGCGATGGTCGACGAGGCGCACGGCGAGGTGAAGCTCGCGTTGCAGGAGCTGCGTGATCTGGCCCGCGGCATCCACCCGGCGGTCCTCACCGACCGCGGTCTCGACGCCGCGCTGTCCTCGGTCGCCTCGCGCTGCACGGTGCCGGTGAAGGTGACGGCCGACCTGGAGTCGCGGCCGGCCGCGGCGATCGAGGGCATCGCGTACTTCACCGTCTCCGAGCTGCTCCAGAACGTGAGCAAGCACAGCGCGGCGCGCTCCGCGTCCGTGGACGTGTGGCGGACGGACGAGCGGCTGCTCATCCAGGTGTGGGACGACGGTGGCGGCGGGGCCAGTCTCGACGGTGGTACGGGCATGGCGGGGCTCGCGGACCGGCTCGGCGCGGTCGACGGCCTGTTCGTCATCGACTCTCCGCCCGGCGGTCCGACCGTCATCACGGCGGAGCTGCCGTGGCGCGACCGCGATGTGGACCTGCGGCACGAGCCCGCACGGTGGCCGGCCCGGTAGCCGTAGCGGCTCCGCCATTCCACGGCACGCCCTCAAGGGCCCGTGGGCGTGCACGTACGCCCCCGGGCCCCTGCGTACGCCCGGATCCGGCACACACGCCCAAAGCCCAAAGCGGCAAAGCCCACAGCCCACAGCCCACAGCCACGATCTGCCTGCCCCGCCTCGCCCCGCCCCACCCAACGGCTGCCGGGGCGAGGTAGGGAAAACCCCCGTCCCAGGACGCCGACCCGCTCCATGGTCGGCGGAAGCCGCGGACGACAGGGTTGAGGTACGAGCCGACGAGCAGGACGAGTAGAACGGACGGGACCGATGGCCACGGATTACGGACAGGGGTACGGGCAGCACAGCGGGCCCGGATTCCACGGGGCGGGCACCGAAGAGCGGCGGCTGCGTCTTCCGTCCCCGCTGCGGGCGCCGATCGAGGCCCGAAGCTGGCGTGAGTTCGGCTATGTGCTGCTGAGCCTGCCGCTCGGCATCCTCATGTTCACGTACGCCGTCACGATGTTCGCGCTCGGCGCGGGCCTGCTGGTCACCTTCCTCGGCATCCCGGTGCTCGCCGGCATGCTGGCCGGCTGCCGGGGGTTCGGCTCGCTGGAGCGGGCGCGGGCGCGCCGGCTGCTCGGGGTCGAGGTCGCCGCGCCCGAGCCGCTGCGGATGCGGAAGCAGGGCGCGATGGCGTGGATGGGTGCCGTGCTCAAGAGCGGTGCGTCGTGGCGGCACCTGCTCTACGCGGTGGTGCAGTTCCCATGGTCGGTGTTCTCGTTCGTGGTGGCGCTGAACTTCTGGGTGTACGGGTGGGCACTGCTGACGTACCCGCTGTGGTTCTGGATCTTCCCGATGTACGGGGGGCAGGACGGACTCCAGCTCTACGGCGACGACTCGCACAGCATCTACCTGAACAACCCCTTCGAGATCACCGTGACCGCGATGGTGGGGCTGCTCTTCACGATGGCCTCGCCGTGGATCGTGCGCGGGCTGACGACGGTGGACCGGGTGATGGTGCGCGGGCTGCTCGGGCCCTCGAAGCTGGCGACGCGCGTGGTCGAGCTGGAGTCAGACCGGGGGATCGTGGTCGACACGGCCGCCGCCGACCTGCGGCGCATCGAGCGTGATCTGCACGACGGGGCGCAGGCCCGGCTGGTCGCCCTGGCGATGGATCTGGGGCTGGCCAAGGAGAAGCTGACCGAGGATCCGGAGGAGGCCGCGCGGATGGTGGGCGAGGCGCACGGTGAGGTGAAGACGGCGTTGCAGGAGCTGCGGGACCTGGCCCGCGGTATCCACCCGGCGGTCCTCACCGACCGCGGTCTTGACGCCGCGCTGTCCTCGGTCGCCTCGCGCTGCACGGTGCCGGTGCAGGTCGAGGTGGATCTGCCGGCCCGGCCGGCGCCCGCGATCGAGGGGATCGCGTACTTCACGGTCTCCGAGCTGCTGCAGAACGTCAGCAAGCACTCCCGGGCCACGCGGGCCACGGTCGATGTCTGGCGCGTCGAGAACCGGCTGATGCTTCAGGTCACGGACAACGGGGTGGGCGGCGCCGACGGGTCCGCCGGTTCCGGGCTGGCGGGGCTCACGGAGCGGCTCGGGGCGGTGGACGGAATCCTGGTGGTGGACTCGCCGGTGGGCGGGCCCACCCGGATCACCGCGGAGCTGCCCTGGCGGGGGTGACCCGGCCGGGGGTGCGCCCGAGGCGGCGTGGGGTGTTCTTCGCCCCCGCCGCCCCTACCCGTTCCCGAGCCGACCCGTTCCTGACCCGTTCCCGCCCCCTGAGAGCTCCCCCTCAGGGGCCCTGTCGCGCCCGTCCGCGAACTCCGGACAGGCTGAACACCTGCCCGTCGGTCCCAATGCTGGAATGCTGGGGGCTGTCGTATCAGCGGGGACTAACCCGGCGCGGGCCGGGAGCAGGGCTCTGGGGGGCCGAAAATCGTGGAGGACAGAGTGCGGGTCGTCATCGCCGAGGATTCAGTGCTGCTGAGGGAGGGCCTGACCCGGTTGCTGACCGATCGCGGACATGACGTCGTGGCGGGCGTCGGGGACGGGGAGGCGCTGATAAAGACGATCACCGAGTTCGCGGCCGTGGACGCGCTGCCGGATGTCGTCGTCGCCGACGTCCGGATGCCTCCGACGCACACCGACGAGGGGGTCCGGGCCGCCGTACAACTGCGCAAGGCGCATCCCGGGCTCGGTGTGCTGGTGCTGTCGCAGTACGTGGAGGAGCAGTACGCCACCGAACTGCTGGCCGGTTCGAGCCGTGGCGTCGGCTATCTGCTCAAGGACCGGGTGGCCGAGGTGCGGGAGTTCGTGGACGCGGTGGTGCGGGTGGCCCAGGGGGGTACGGCGCTGGACCCGGAGGTGGTCGCGCAACTGCTCGGGCGGAGCCGCAAGCAGGACGTGCTCGCGGGGCTCACCCCCAGGGAGCGGGAGGTCCTCGGGCTGATGGCCGAGGGGCGGACCAACTCCGCCGTCGCCCGGCAACTCGTCGTGAGCGACGGCGCGGTCGAGAAGCACGTCAGCAACATCTTCCTCAAGCTGGGGCTTTCGCCGAGCGACGGGGACCACCGACGTGTTCTGGCGGTGCTCACCTACCTGAAGTCCTGACCATCTGACACCGTGCCGGACGGTCGTCGGCGCACCGGAAGGAACGAGAGCCGGCCGAGCGACATGAGGACCGGAGGCCGAGCGGCACGGGCCGAAAGCCGAGCTGCGAGAGAACCGAACGATGAGCGGTACGAGAACCGAACGATGAGCGGGAGCGTCTTCAAGGGAAGTGCCGGGGGGGTAAGTCATGACAAGTCAGGCCGTCAAGCAGTCTCAAAATGGCATCCACTGTGCGAATGACCTCGGGAAGGCGCCCCTTACAGACGTAGGGTTGATCCTGGGATGGCCTGCGCGAAGGCCGCTCCCTGACAGCCGCCTCGAGGGAGGTCCAGTTCAGTGACCAGCCAGGTCAGTAGCGCAGCGGAACAGGCCGACGGAGCCGTCGTAGGAGAACAGCGCAAACCGGCAGGGGCTAAAGAGCTCCGCCGGCTGGATCGGGTGATTATCCGGTTCGCGGGTGATTCCGGTGACGGGATGCAGCTCACGGGGGATCGGTTCACTTCGGAGACGGCGTCGTTCGGCAATGACCTCTCGACTCTTCCGAACTTTCCCGCCGAGATCCGGGCGCCCGCAGGAACCCTGCCGGGCGTTTCGTCTTTTCAGCTGCATTTCGCCGATCA
>NZ_JBITHE010000033.1:0-54243 GCF_044457665.1 Streptomyces sp. NPDC050535 | reverse complement strand
GGGGGGGGGGGGGGGGGGGGGGGGGGCGGGGCGCCCCCCGGGCGGGGGGGGGGGGGGGGGGGGGGGCGCCGCCGCCGGGGGGGGGGGGGGGGGCGCCCCCCCCCCCCCCCCCCCCCCACCCCCGGCTCCTCGTGGGCGGTCCGGGTGGTTACTTCCTCCCTGGCGACTTGGGCTTGGTCTGCGTTGACGCGGTGGGGGGCGGTGTGGTGGCGGTAGTCGTACTCGTGGTGCTGGTGCGGCTCGGGGGCAGGGGGATGTTCGTCGGGTCCGCGACGGGGTTCACCGGGCCCGGGGTGGGGGACTGCTGAGAAGGGGGCTGCGGAGCGGTCTGGGTCGTACCCCGTCCGGTGAAGTAGTCCCTCGTTTGCTCACCGGTCTCGCCCACGGCCAGAGTGGTCGTCAGCACGGCGTCTCCGAGGGCCTCGTTGCCCATTGCGCTCCGGGCCACCCCTCCAAACACGTTCGCCGCGGAGGCGCCGGCGGTCTTGGCTGCATCCAAGGGGTTTTCGGTGAGCTTCTTCGGCACCTGCAACGCCCCACCGAGCGCTGTCATCTCCTGACCCGCCGTAGCAGCGTGCTCAGCACCCGCTACTCCTTGGGATTCAGCGTACTTCGCTCCTGCGAAGGTGGCTAAGCCGGCGGTGTCCACGGCCTTGCCCGTCGTGGCCAATTTGTCGACGATTCCCGGCTGTCGTGGATTGTCCCGGCCGGACTCGGGGTCCTGCGGGTTGTTCGGAGGGGTTGGTGTCGCCACAGTGATTCCTTTCGCGTAACGGGTGGATCGCCTTGCGTCAGCACAACGAGCTCGGGGTGGTTCGGGTTCACTGCGGCATGCGTCGGCCGCCGGGCACGGCCGGCGGTGAACCGCGAGCGCTACCGCGCCGTTGCTGTTCTCTACGCACGGCGCACGGCCGTGCGCAGAGAATCGGGAGAATCATGACCACCGAGATCGCGGACCAACGTGCCGGGCCGGCCGAGCAGGAAGAGCAGCTCAGCCCGTCGCACTTCCTCCTCTACAAGCAGGGTCCCGAGTACGCGGTAGAACTGCGGCAGCTGGCGCTGTGGGTGCACCTGGTACTGCTGCCGGTGTACGGGCGCGAGCCCACCTCGACGTTGCCGTGGTGCTCCTCCTGGTGGGAGCACCCTGAGGCCATCGCCCAGCTGCACGGATTGTGGCTGACCTGGGCCGAGTTGACCGGCCCCGGCTCCGGGATGAGCGGCGCCGCCAACTGGCACCGTGACTACCTGGGGCAGGTGATGACGTCGCTGCGCGATCCGCAGGGGACGTTCGCGGGCTGCAAGCCCACTCGGCACCGGGCGAAGGAGGTGTTCCCGGTAATGGAGATCGACCCCTTCGGGCCGCTCGGTTCCGCCGTGTGACCCTGGACGAGTAGATCAGAAGCTCGTTCGGCTGATCGTCTCTGGCCGCGGGCATGAAGGCCGGGCCCCCTTGGCGGCTCGGGATCGCGGAGCCGACCGGGTTCCGGAAGCCTCTGGTGACGTACCTGTACGCGCTCGCGCCGGTGGAGTTCGACTCAGCCTCTCCGTCGCGTGATTGCGCCGCTCATCGGTTCGGAAGCGCAGCCGATGACCCGGCCCGTACGCCGGTCCTGATCACCGGGATGGCGCGCCCTGCGGCAGCAGCCTCGGCCTCTTCCTCGCCGTGACGTCCTCGGCTCGGCCGAAGAGCGCGATGGCGATCCAGACCAGCACCCGGCCGATGGCGAACATGAACCACTGGCTCTCCGGGGTCAGCCACTTCACCGGCGGCGGCGACGGTCTCAGCCGGGGCGATGAAGGCTCACGGCTGCGCTGGGATGCGGGATCAGTATGTTCTCGACGCGCTCGCGGGGCTTTGCGGAGCGTCGGTTCTCCGCTGCGCGCTCTCGCGCTGTCCGACCACAGGCGTCCGCCGTCCCGCCGTCTGGCGTCGACTTCGCGTCGGAGGCCGGCGCGTTTCCGGGTGGTCGTCGGGTGTCCGGCGCGGAAGGCGGCGTCCGGCTGGGGGCACGGGGCGCGGGCGGCGGCGTAAAGAAGCGGCGTAAAGAAGTTGTGTCCGACGGGTTGCCCGACAGTTGATTCATTACTTAAATCAACATCTGAACTAAGCGTCGTCTCAATGGTTTTGGGCTTTTTCAGGCCTCCCGGGCTTCACCCCGGAGGTCTCTGCATCGCGCGCTCACCAGCCTCATGCTCCTGCCCTTCGGGTCGCCATGGCGGCCCGCCCTTCCTCACCCGCACGGAGTCAACGTATGAGACTCAGATCCCTGGGGGTCGCGCTCGCCACAGCGGCGGCGCTCGTGACCATCCCCTCGCAGATACCGGCCGCCGCGGCCGAAGTACCGCTCTCCCAAGGCAGAACCGCCGCCTCCTCCTCCGACGAGAACGCCGGGACCCCCGCCGCCGGCGCGGTCGACGGTGACACCGGGACCCGGTGGTCGTCGGCCCGCAGCGACGCCCAGTGGCTCCAGGTCGACCTCGGGGCGTCGGCCACGCTCAGCAGGGTCGTCCTCAACTGGGAGGCGGCCTACGGCAAGGACTACAAGATCCAGGTCTCCGACAACGGGACCTCCTGGGCCGACATCAGGTCCGTCACCGGCGGCGACGGCGGCACCGACACCCTCGACGTCTCGGGGCAGGGCCGTTACGTCCGTATGCAGGGTGTGTCCCGTGCCACCGAATACGGCTACTCCCTCTGGGAGTTCCAGGTCTTCGGCACCTCCGGCACCGGCAATCCCCCGGCCGGTGACTGCGCGGCCGCCAACGCCGCCCAGGGCAAGCCGGCCACCGCGTCCTCCACGGAGAACGCGGGCACGCCCGCCGCGAGCGCCTTCGACGGCAACACGGGCACCCGCTGGTCCAGCCAGGCGTCCGACCCCCAGTGGGTACGGGTGGACCTCGGCTCGGTCCAGGACATCTGCAAGGTGGACCTCAGCTGGGAGGCCGCCTACGGCAGGGAGTTCACCATCCAGGCCTCGGCCGACGGCCAGGACTGGACGACTCTCAAGTCCGTCACCAACGGCACCGGCGGCACCGTCTCCCACGACGTCAGCGGCTCGGGCCGCTATGTGCGGATCAACGGGACGGTCCGCGGCACCGGCTACGGCTACTCGCTGTGGGAGGTCGCGGTCCACACCGGCACCGGAGGCGTTCCTCCTGTCGAGGGCGGCGGTGATCTCGGCCCCAACGTCATCGTCGTGGACCCGAACACCCCTGATCTGCAGGGCAAGTTCGACCAGGTCTTCGCGCAGCAGGAGTCCAACCAGTTCGGCTCGGGCCGCTACCAGTTCCTGATGAAGCCGGGCACGTACAACGGCATCAACGCGCAACTGGGCTTCTACACCTCGATATCCGGGCTCGGCCTCAACCCGGACGACGTGAGGATCAACGGTGACATCACCGTGGACGCGGGCTGGTTCAACGGCAACGCCACCCAGAACTTCTGGCGTTCGGCGGAGAACCTGTCGCTCAAGCCCGTCAACGGCACGGACCGCTGGGCGGTGGCCCAGGCCGCGCCGTTCCGCCGGATCCATGTCGAGGGCGGCCTCAACCTCGCCCCGGCGGGCTACGGATGGGCCTCCGGCGGCTACATCGCCGACTCGAAGATCGACGGCACGGTCGGCCCGTACTCGCAGCAGCAGTGGTACACCCGTGAGAGCTCGGTCGGCGGCTGGACCAACGGCGTGTGGAACATGACGTTCTCCGGTGTGCAGGGCGCCCCGGCGACGAACTTCGACTCCGGTCCCTACACGACGCTGGACACCACACCGGTCTCGCGCGAGAAGCCGTTCCTGTACCTGGACGGCAACGACTACAAGGTGTTCGTGCCCGGCAAACGGACGAACGCCCGGGGCGTGTCCTGGCCGGCGAACGCGGGCGGCACCTCGCTCCCGCTCAGCCAGTTCTACGTCGTGAAGCCCGGTGCGACCGCCGCGACCATCAACGCGGCACTGGCGCAGGGCCTCAACCTCCTGTTCACGCCCGGGGTCTACCACCTCGACCAGACGATCAACGTCGACCGCGCGAACACCGTCGTCCTCGGGCTCGGTCTGGCCACGATCGTCCCCGACAACGGCGTGGACGCGATGCACGTCGCCGACGTCGACGGGGTCAGGCTGGCGGGCTTCCTCATCGACGCCGGTGCCGCCAGGTCCGACACCCTGCTCCAGGTCGGCGCGCCCGGCTCCTCGGCCGACCACGCCGCCAACCCGACCACCGTGCAGGACGTGTTCATCCGTATCGGCGGGGCCGGGCCCGGCCTGGCCACCCACTCGATGGTCATCAACAGCGACGACGCCATCATCGACCACACCTGGATCTGGCGGGCCGACCACGGTGAGGGAGTCGGCTGGGAGACCAACCGCGCCGACTACGGACTCGAGGTGAACGGCGACGACGTCCTCGCCACGGGCCTGTTCGTCGAACACTTCAACAAGTACGACGTGGTCTGGAGCGGCGAACGCGGCCGGACGATCTTCTTCCAGAACGAGAAGGCCTACGACGTGCCGAACGCCGCCGCCGTCACCCACGACGGCATCGTCGGGTACGCCGCCTACAAGGTCGCCGACAGTGTCGACGTCCATGAGGCCTGGGGCCTGGGCAGCTACTGCAACTTCACGTCCGACTCCTCGATCGTCCAGCACCACGGGTTCCAGGTGCCGGTCAAGCCGGGCATCAGGCTGCACAGCATCCAGGTCGTCTCCCTGGGCGGGAAGGGGCAGTACGCCCACGTCGTCAACGACACGGGCGCACCCACCTCGGGATCGGACACCATCCCCTCGAAGATCACGAGTTTCCCGTGACCCCCGGCCGTACCCGCACGACCGCACGACCGCATGACCGTGTGACGGCATGACGGCCGGCTGAACAGCGCGCACCTGTGGCCCGCCCTCCCGGCGGGCCACAGGCATGTGGTGCCCGGCCGCAGTGCACGTTGTCGTGGTGCCCGCGGGCGGTGCTCCCGCGGCTATGAAGCGGTCGAGCGGAAGGTCCAGCTGCCCGAGCCGGCCTCGTACACCGCCTCCTCCTGTCCTGTGCGCACCAGGCGTGCCCCGGCGGGTGCCCGGGCCTTTCCGCCGAACAGCGGGACGTGTATCTCCGCCGTGCTGCCCGCGGGCACGTCCACGGTGAGGCGGAACCGGCCGGCGTCCCGCTTCCACTGGGTCCGTGCGACGCCGTAGGGGGTGCGGTAGGAGCCGGACGCGGAGGTCATGCCGCCCTCGACGGCGGGGTCGATGAGCAGTTCGGCGTAGCCGACCGAGTCGGAGGTCTGTCCGATGCCGGCGACCCGGGTGGTGAACCAGGAGTCGATGGCGCCGAGCATGAAGTGGTTCTGCGACTGGCCCGGTCCGCCGTCCCAGGACTCGCCGAGCGTGGTGTTGCCGACGAGTACCTGGTAGCCGTAGCTCGGGCTGGTCGTCCGGGTGGCGATGGCGTGGACGATGTCGTCGCGGCCGTTGGCGGACAGGAGGCGGAAGGCGGCGGGCAGGGAGATCTCGCCGAGGTTCAGGTGGTGTCCGGCGTCCTTGACGGCGGTGGTGAAGTGGCCGAGCAGGCGGTCCTTCTCCCCCGCCGGGTAGGCGCCCATGTCGAGGGCGAGGGCTTCGGCGCCCTGGCCTGCGCCGCCGAAGGTGCCGGTGGCCGGGTCGTAGTACTTGGCGGCGAGGGCTTTCGCACTGGCGTCGGCCTGCGCCCGGTAGGTGTCGGCCGCGTCCTGGTCACCGAGGACGGCGGCGGTCTTGCCGAGGGCGTCGAGGACCCGCCAGTAGCCGTAGGTTCCGGCGACCGCGCGCGGGAAGGTGCGGTCGGTACGGCTTCTCCGACCTCGGGCTCACCCGAATCTTCGCCCAGACCAAGGCCGTCAATGCCGCCTCCCGGGCCACCATGGCTTCTTCCGGGCTCACTTTCACCCGAACGTTCATCTCCGCTGAGCCCGACGACAACACCCCGCCCGGCACCAAGCCGGCCGGGGTGGAATACGAGATTACTCGCACCAATTGGGAGCAACGCCAGGTTCGGCCGACCCGCGGACCGGAGTCCTGTGGCATGCCCGACCCGGCAGGGCGGACCTGACCGGGCCGACCTGACCGGGCCGACCTGACCGGGCCGACCTGACGGGCGCGGTCGAAGACCGGCACTCCCGCGGGCGGCCAGGAAACGCACCCCAGCGCCTTCTGTGCACGTCGGCCCGGCAGTTGTTCCGCCCCCGCCTCCCGCTTACTGCTTACGCAGCAGCGCGCAGACGAGGTTCTCCTCCACGGTCCGCAGCCGCTCCAGCAGTTCCGGCTTGTTCGTCTTGTTGACCTGGGTGGTGAGGGAGACGGTCAGCGACCGTTCGCCGTCCGGGGTGGCTGCGACCAGCTGCGTGTAGCCGGGGAAGTTGCCTGTGTGGCCGTACACCACGCCGCAGCGGGTGGTGTACCGGAAGATCGCCAGACCGGCGTCGTTCTTGCCGGGACCCGCGGGTTCGGATGCGCCGTTCACCCAGTTCAGCTGCTGATGGCGGGTCCGGTCGGAGATCAGCTTTCCGCCGGCGTAGCCGCGGATGAAGGCCGTCATGTCCTTCGGCGTCGAGATGATGCCGCCCGACGCCCACACGCCCGACGCACTCAGTACCTCGCTGATGTCCTCGGGCGGGTTCGGCGGGGTGACGTCGTAGCCGTGCATGTACGGCCCGGGCATCCGGTAGCCCTGCGGCAGGCTGGTGCTGCGCAGATCCAACGGGCGGTACACGAGCTGGGCGAGCAGGTCTTCGTAGCGGCGGCCTGTCACCGCCTCCGCCATCAGTGCCACGGCGATGTTGTCGGAGTTGGAGTAGGTGTACCGGGAGCCCGGGCGGAACACCAACGGCTCGTCGGCCACGAAGTCCAGCAGCCGGCGGGAGTCGAAGTGGCGGCGCGGGTTCTCGGTCACCAGGGCCAG
The DNA here is from genome assembly GCF_044457665.1 of Streptomyces sp. NPDC050535. NCBI lineage: Bacteria > Bacillati > Actinomycetota > Actinomycetes > Kitasatosporales > Streptomycetaceae > Streptomyces > Streptomyces sp. NPDC050535. The sequence goes on along the minus strand of NZ_JBITHE010000033.1, from coordinate 47,322 downwards.
GAACTCCGGGTCCGCGCTGAAGTCCGGCAGTCCGCTGGTGTGGTTCAGGAGCTGCCGCAGCGTAACCCGATGCCAGGCACGCGGCAGCCGGGGAAGCACCTTGCCGATGGTGTCGTTCAGACGTAGCTTCCCGCGGTCGACGAGCTGGAGGGAGACCGCGCCGCTGTACGCCTTGGCCGTACTGGCGATGCGCATGTGGTCGGTGACCTCGATCGGACGTCCGGTGCCGGTCTCGGCAACGCCGGCCCGGTAGACCTCGGTGCGGGACCCGCGCTTGAGGACGGCAATCGCTCCGGGCGGTCCGCCGGGCGCGGTGGTCAGTTCCTGCAACTGCCGTCGCAGTGCGCGGCTGTCGTCGGCGGGAACATCCGCGGCCTGGGCCGGGGCATGTACCAGGGCGGCGATGCAGGCGGCGGCCAGCAGAGCGACAAGGGGCAGGCGGACCTGCGGGGAGCTGGGCACCAGCACGGAGGGACTCCTGAGGCGTGAGCGCAGTGGGAGATCCAGCTTCACCCGCCGGTCAGGAACCCGCGCGCGGCTCTGCTCCAACCAGCGGAGCGGTACGCGGGCGACGCCGTGCAGGAAGGCCGATCAACGAAGCACCCGTGGCGGAGCCGGGGCCGGCCGTGGTGGAGACCGGCGCTGCCGACGGCGCCGCCGTGTTCGCCGTCCAGGAGGTGCTCGCCGCGCGACGGGCAGGCTCCGGGGCTTCACCGGAGTCCGTCGGGGGCAGCGCGGCCCGGGCACGCGTCATGTCGGCCCGGGCACAGGTGAGGCAGGCCATGGCCTTGGTGATCGCGGCGACCCCCGTTGCGGCGCCCGAGGCAAGTCGAGCGATCGCCACGATCACCTGCGTGGTCTCCGACGCGTCGAGGGCCTGTGCGACGGCCCGGGCATCGCACCGCACTGTCCCCGCACCCGGGCCTCCACGGCCGTCAACAGCCGCTACTGCCGCTCATCCCGATGCGGGAGCAACACCGTGAACTTCACGGCGGGTTGGTGACAAGCCTCGTCCGGGATGCGCGTATACGACACCAGCGAGCGTCAGGACGGGAGGCAGCATCTTGATTGGCTGCTAGCCCTCAGCCAATGTTGAAGTCGAGATTCGTCACGTACCAGGAGTCCTCGATCTTGCTGGACTCGACGTTGATGTCCAACTGGTCCGCCTCCAGCCCGGTGGAGTGGGACAGGACGATCGCGTCGAGGGTCTGCCCGTCGACAGTGATCTTGTCGGCGGGGATCTCCGTCTTGTCACCGGTGGCCGCGGCCGGCTCGATTTCCACCTTGGGGTCGTCGGTGGGTGGCTTGGGCGTGAACGACTCGCGGAACCGCCCGAGGTTCTCATCCATCTCCTTTCTCTCGGGCACGTCGTCGCCGCACGTCTCCTCACTGCCGACCTTCGCGGGCGTCGAGCCGGAGGCCGGTTCCGCCATCACCAGGCATGCCTCCTTGGGCTGGCCCTTGATGACGGCGGTGACCCACGCGGCGACAGCCCCCTCCGCCGTGGACTGGTCGGCGACCGAGGCCGGCGGCGACGCCGTGGCGTCATCGCCCGACTTCTCCACGTCGGCTGCGGGCGAGCCGCTCGCGGACGACTTCTTGTCCGCTGCGGAATCCGTATCGCTCGAGCAGCCCGCGAGACCCATGACCACTGCCACGGCGACCCCCGCGATCGAGCCGGTCCTTCTCACCCTCTGATCCACTAACACCACTCCGAACTGTCCTTCCTGTGAACGTTCATACGCCTCAGCGGCATCACGAGTAACTCTCGTCGTACTTCCGCTTCAAACATCAGAACGGGACAGAGGGCCAAACGGTTCTTACTCGAAACGATCATTCGAGTGCGGAACATGATCAGATTCGGGTCTGCCGCGTTCGCATCGGGGATGTCGTCTGCAGAGTTGGGCAAGGTTCACGCCCGTGACGAAGCCGGCCTGACGGCCGAGGGAAAAGGGGCCGCCTCCGCAGGGCTCGCCGGTGGTGGGCAGCGAACTCGGCTGGACTTCCGCAGCTGCCAAGGGCACAGCATCTGCAAATCATGGCCTGAATGACACGAGGTACCATCCGGCTCCAGCACCACACACTGCACGAGAAGAGGAAGCTGTCATGTCCGACGTCGAACCGACGAGCACGGAACTCAAAGCACAGTACGCCGCCAAGGTGACCGCGGATCTTGAGCTCAACGCCAAGGAACAGGAACGAATCGGCGCCGAAGTAGCCGCACTCCAGGAGCAGTTGGCCGCCCTGCACAACGACCGGACCTTGCTGGCGAACCTGCAGCGGACACTGGGCGGGCAAAGCCCCACGACAACCGGCGCAGAGCCCGAAGAGCCTGCCACGGCTGTCCCCTCCCTGCCGCGACAGGCTTCAGCGAAGGCGAAGGCGAAGGCGGCCAAGCCGAGGAAGGCCGCTGCCGCGAACCCGGCGAAAACGGTAGCCAAGAGCAGCGCGGAGACATCCACACCGACGCCGGCACCGGCACCGGCACCGGCAGCGAAGCAGCCCACCCTCGTCGAACTCATCCGCGGCCATCTCGGCCAGCAGACCGAACCGCGCTCCGCCGCGGAGATCACCGCCGCGCTGGCCCAGGAGCACCCCGACCGCGACATCAAGCCCAAAGTCGTACGCGTCACGGCGGAAGGACTCGTCGCCAAGGGATCGGTGCACCGCGCCAAGCAGGGCAGCTCCGTCTTCTACACAGCCTCCGCGACCGATCCGGCCGACACCCCGGCCGAGACAGAGCAGAAGGACCCGGCCGCCGTCTGACGGAGCGGGCATGCGCCCCGCACAGGTCGGCATGTCGATCGCACGCGCCACGCACCATCAGGGGCCCATACGGTCTGAGCTGCCGGCTGACCACCGAGCGGCCCTCCCGAACCGGGGCGCGAATCCTCCGCCGCGCAGGAGCGTGCAGGCCTGCGCGTCGCAGAGGTGCAGGCGGTCACCTCAAGTACGGGCGCGTCGGCCGGATGATGAGGAGGTAGTCCTCCACCGGTTCCATGCTGGCCTTGTCCGGGAGCGTCGCCCGTCCCTGAGCGTGGACTCACAGCCGGTACCTGCCTGCCCTGACGGGCTCAGGAGTGACGGCCCGTCCGGAAAACGGGTCCGTCTGCGAGTGACTCGACATGCAGCCGGCCTCCGGGGCATGCACGCCGACTTCGACGATCTCTTCCCAGCGGCCCCCTGCCGCCCTTCGGGCGCAGCGTCCTGTGCGACGACCCTCACCCACGTTGTGCGAGTCAGTCATCGTGGATCTCCCCGCCGGTCTCCCACCCGTCGCGGGCAGGGTGTCACGCGGCAACAGCAGCACGTGCCTGTTCGTCTGACGTTACCCAGTTCACACACCGCAGAGCGCCAACCCCGGAACAAGCAGGAGCAGTTGACGGTTCATCTGTATGTGGCTGCGGAGGGGACAGTGTCCCCGGGCCTCACCTATAGCCCATGGGGACGATCGTCCGGCTGAAGCCCCATGGAGCCTTCCGCCGCGAGGCGACCGCCCTCCGCACGCCACCACCGCCCCGGCTGGCCTCCCCCGTCCAGCCGGGGCTTCGTGTTGTCCCACTGCGGCACATCCTCGCCGTCCCGTTGGCGCCGTTACTTGGCGAGTATGTCCGTGACGAGCCCGACGCAGCACGGGAGGACGGCGGCGGGAGCCGTCGCACATCCAGGCCATGACGGACTCCTGAACTCACCGGCATCGAGCATGCCGACTGGAGCTGCGGAAACTGCGGTGGGGCTGTCACCCGCCGAGGAGGCCGGAGACGGCGTCCACCAGCCCGTCGAGAAGGCCGGTTGCGGGTGTCGCCGTCGGGGCGGGTTCCGTCGGGGTGCTCGGGGATGAAGGAGTGGCGGAGGTCGGTGCTGCCGTCGGCTCCTGGACGGTGTCAGGAGGTGTCGTCTGGCTCGGCTGTCCGGCGGCTGTTTCCGTGTTGTCGGTGAGTGGTGTCTGGATGTCGCCCGCCGTGGAGGGCGGGGTGGTGGACGAGCTGCCCGGTGAGGTGCGCGTGCCGTTTCCGTCCGGCCGTGGATCGTTCATCGCCTCGGCGGCCGTGGTGGTCTCGGTGCGCCGGGGGTTCGGCGGTTCCGCGATGGTGGAGGAGAGGTCGTCGGCTGTCGGTGTGCCGGGCTCCTGCCGTTCGGGCTGCGGTGCTTCCTTCGCGCTTCGGTTCTGGCCGGCGCTTCCGGACATGCCGGGTATGCGGAGCCAGGGCGCGGTGGAGTTGCTGTCGGTGACGGCGACGCCCAGGGTGGCGACGGAGCACACGCATCCGGCCGCTACGAGCCAGCCCATCCGGCGTATCCGGCTGGCCCGTCGGCCGCTGGGGTCGACGAATATCGGTGCGCCGCCCGCCGAGCCGGACCGGCCTGCCGGGCCGTGGCCGTCTGCGACGAGTGTCTGGGAGTCATCGCCGTACGAGGCATCGCCGTCGGCCTGCGCGGTAGCGGCCGGCACGGGCTGTGCGCGGGGGACGCTTACGGTTACCGGAGCTCCGGCGCCGGGCACAAACACGGCTTCAGCGGGCAGTTTTGCCAACTTCCACTCGGTGGCGGGCACCCGCACCGCGTCCCGCGGCTCGGGCTGCCACTGCCACTTGCCCTTCCGCTGGGCCGCCGGGCGGGCTGCGGCCTCTTCGGCCGGCATGTCTGGCGCGCCCGGCATCGCGGGAATCACCGCCGCCGCAGGATTCGTCCCGGCAACTCCAACCCCTATACGGGGCGTTGCCGCACGAGCCGCCTCGCGTGTGGCCGACCGCTGCGTGCCCGTCTCCGTGCCCGTCTCCGTGGTCGGCTCCGTTGCGGGTTTCGAGGCCTGCGCGTCGCCTGCCGGATCGACCGCGTCGCGTCGCGGTTGCCGGTGGACGGGGCCGTGGACGTCGCGCCCGGCACGGTCCATGACGTCCGTACCGCGCTTCGGGCGTATGTGCCCTTCCTCGCCCGCCTTGCCTGTCATGCAACTGCCTCTCACTGGAGTGATGTTGTCCCGACAGCACCACCGGCACCCGTGCCGGCAGCCAGGCGGTGACGCCCTGCGACCGGGACGCCGTCCGTGCGTCGTCAGCTTGCGCACGTAATCCGTTGCCGTCATGGCGTACGGATTGGTCCGAAATGGAAAATTTTGGAACAAGCCCGGTATCCGTAACGGCAGTTACGGTCGCGCGGGGTCGCCGGGCATATCGAGCGCAGGGCCTGCCGTCGGGTAGGCCGGTCAGGCGTGGGTCAGCGAGAGGCGAGCTGTCCCAGGACCAAGGCGAGCTGCTTCAGGACCAGGAGCACGGTGTCGGCGGCTCACTCCCCGGCCCGTCACCGTTCGAGGCCGGTTACCTCACTGTCGAACACACGGAAATCTGTGTTGGCCGGAGTAGACATTGGGCGGTGGTGTGGTTATGGTTTCTCTCGTAGCCAGAGATCGAGCAGGGCCCGGCAGAAACGAACTGGCGGGCAGCAGTACACAGTTGCAGTGTGCAGTGCGGTGCGGTGGTGGAGTTGCGGAGCCAGGGTTGTTGTAGGACGGCGACGGGACTGACGACCGGACCGGGTGGCCCGCGGTGATCAGGGGCCGCCGTGAGCAGGACCGCGGTTCACGCGGTGGCATTACCGGTAGGTGAAGTTGCAGTTCGTAGGACCAGCAGGACCAGCAGTGTGGTGTCAGAGGTTCCCCGGTAAAGGCGTCGGCTGCGGGCGCGCGTACCGGGAGGTTCGGCAGTGGGGTTCCAAGCCAGAGCGGACGCAGGACGGGCGACGGGGCTGGCTGCCGAAGCGTGGCGCTCACTCAAGGCCACCAGCAGTACGCATCACCGGCAGGACAGAGCAGTACCAGCAGTACGCAGTACGAGCAGTGCGCAGTACGTAGTTCCATCGGTAAGTGTTGTTCATGAGGGAAGAACGGAGGGCTTCGCGCCATCAGGATCGCCCGGGCGGAATCGCTGAGCCCGGGTACCGCAGGACATCGATAGTGAGGTGGTCTCCGGTCGAGCAACCGCGATCCCCGCGCCCCCGACAGCATGCTGGTCGGGTCCGCGGAAACAAGTAGGCCGGCGCAGCATCAGGGCCGGCAGATGGTGTAGCAGTTCCTTCGGGGCCCTGGCGCGACGAGCGCCAGGGCCCCTCCACGCGTTCCCCAGAGAGGTGCGATGACAGCAGACGACTCGTTCGGCCGGCTCGACGACGACGACTACCCCGCCTACACCATGGGCCGCGCCGCCGAAATACTCGGCACCACCCAGGGCTTCCTCCGCGCCATCGGCGAAGCCCGCCTCATCACCCCACTGCGCTCCGCCGGCGGCCACCGCCGCTACTCCCGCTACCAGCTGCGCATCGCCGCCCGCGCCAGGGAACTCGTCGACCAGGGCACCCCCGTCGACGCCGCCTGCCGCATCGTCATCCTCGAAGACCAACTCCAAGAAGCCCAACGCATCAACACCCAACACCACCACACCGCCGAGAACACGAGCACCCGATGACCTGAAGACCGAAGCACGGACACTCCCCCGCGCGTCCGCTCTTCGTCGGCGCCGAAGACGCCCCTGGCAGCGACAGCTCACGCGGGCTTCTTGGATGACGTAGTGCTCGCGCCGTCGGCTGGGGCGCCGGCCCCGGGTCCCGTGGAGAAGCGGATCCGCTCATGCTTCCGGCGTTCGCCTCACGCTGACCCGTCTCTCGGTCTGCGTCGGCCGCAGCGGCGGACTCCCCTGCCGAAAGCCTGATCGGGCTCAGGCGGCCGCCTGTCCCGTTGTCGCGGCGCCCGCGAGAGCGGAGGGCAGAGACCGTGGGTGGAGAGGTGGCGGGTGCTGCGATGCCCTCACGCTGGGCTCCGGCCCCGGACCGGCTGCCGGACGACCTTGCCCAACTCATCGGCGCCCTTTGGGCCCCGCCTTCGTCTGAGGGGCCGTGCAGCGCTTCGTAGTACTGCACGGCGCCAGCACCCGCTTCGCCGATGAGGGCAGCGTCATTGTTCGCATGGGTGCAACGCCTCAGGCGGGGTCAGCCGCGACGCAGCAGCATGACGACGAGAACGACAACGAGGATGAGGACGACGGTTCCGATACCTATGTACACGGTCTTCGCTTTCTCTCGGTGAGCGGCACCTCTGTGCCGTGAGAGTCCGAGTGCCCTCATCGCGGAGTTGCAGCCCGTTTGTTGGGTTCCTTTGCCCGATTGAGACCGTTCCGGGTGGCACGCAGGGTGTTCAGCTTCTCCGCGTCGGTGGTCTCGGCCTCGGCGGTGTACGTGATGATCCTGAGGTCGGTCCCGGCGGCCGTCAGGATGTCGAGGTCGAGAGCGATGTCGCCCACCAGAGGATGTTCGACGGTCTTGCGGTCACCGGCGTGGGTGCGGGCGGTGCCGTTGGACCACAGGCGGGCGAAGCGGGGGTTGTCTGCCCGCATGCGGTCGACGAAGGAGGCGAGTCGGGCGTCGTGGGGATGGGCGGCCGCTGTCACCCGCAGGTCCGCGACGAGGTCCTCCTCCTCGGCTTCGTCGCCCGCCCAGGACAGAACGGGCCATGCCGCGATCGGTTCCCGCGCGCGTCCGCCGCTCGAGGCGAACATGGCGGCGACGAGGTTGCGCTCGTCCCAGCCGTAGGTGCGGGGGTCGCCGACCGCGGCGGACCACATCCCGTTCCAGCCGATGATGGTCCAGTCGGCGGCGAAGACCGCGGTGGGGTTGTCTCCCAGCCGGCTCACCAGCCGGTGCACCCTCGCGGGCATCTGCCGGGACACGTTTGCGGTGGAGGGCGGTGCGAGGCGGGCGCAGCGGAACAGGTGATCGCGCTCGGACGGGTCGAGGCGCAGTGCTCTGGCCAGGGCGGTGACCACCTGGGCCGAGGGGTGGCGGGCGCGGCCCTGTTCCAGCCGGATCACGTAGTCGACCGACAGCCCGGCCAGCCGGGCCAGTTCCTCCCGGCGCAGTCCGGGGATGCGCCGGTCCTGGTCCGTCTCGGGGGCGTTGTCCTGCGGTGGCCTGCGCTCGCGCCAGCCCCGCAGGGCGACGCCGAAGTGGTTCGTCGTTGCCATGCAGGTCATCGTCGTCCCGTTGCCGTGGACCGCAGGGTGCTTCCACTGCCGTACAACAGACTCTTTGCCCGCCGCCCGCCGCCCGCCGGCTTGCCGGACGCGGCGGTGTCGGCGGCGGGGGTGTCGGCGGCGGGGGTCCGGTGCGCGGGTGAAGGCGGCGGAGGCCCGGCGGTCAGCGCGGGGGGCCGACGATGATCTGGCCGTACCTGTCGGCGGCTTCGGCCATGAGGTCGCGTGAGATCTCGAAGCCTTCGGGGCGCGGGGTGGCCAGGTCGCGTCCGGCGTGGCGGAACATGCCTTCGATGCCGCCGGGGGTGCAGATCATCAGCAGGTCGGCGGTGTCGGAGGTGATCCGGTAGCCGTGGGGAACGTTGCGGGGGAGGTGGACGATGCCGCCCTCCGACAGTTCCATCTCCTGGTCGTCGCACCACAGCAGCGCACTGCCCTTGATCAGCATGAAGACCTCGTCCTCACGGGTGTGCATGTGGTACGGCGGTGCCTCGCCCCTGCTGACGGAGAACCGTCCCACGGTCAACTGTCCGCCGGTGGCCGCGCTGTCCAGGAGGACGGCGAACTCGCCGCCGTCGAGCCATTCGAGCCTCTGCTGCTGCTCGGGCTGGGCGAGGTAGGCCATGGTCATGACGGTGTCCGTTCTGCGCGGCCGGCGGAGTCGGCGCCTTCGCCGAGGGGGATGAGCGCGATCACGGGGATGAGTCGGTCGGTCCTGCTCTGGTATCCGGCGAAGCCGGGGTAGCGGCGGGCCTGTTCGGCGTACGCGGTGTCGCGCTCGGTGCCCCGCAGTTCGACGGCGCGTACGGCGCGGATCGTGTCGCCCACCTCGATGCGCGCTTCGGGATGCGCGAGCAGGTTGTGGTACCAGTCCGGGTTGCGGTCGGAGCCGGCCTTGGAGGCGAAGACGAGGAAGCGGCCCTTGTCCGCCAGGTACATCATCGGATTCACCCGGAGTCTGCCCGAGCGCGCGCCGACGGTGTGCAGCAGGAGGAGGGGCGCCCCGCTGAAACCACCCCCGACCTCTCCCCCGTTGGTACGGAACTCCTCGATGACGCGTGCGTTCATGTCCGGTTCATCAGTCACTGCTGTCTCCGGTTCGGGCGGTGACGCGGCGGGCCCCGGCCGCGGTTCGCTTGTCCGATCATTCCCCGGGCGGCACGCCGGCCGCCAGCGGCCGGGGTAGGAACAGCAGTACCACTCCCGGGCCGGCGCGCCGCCGGTGTCCCGGTCCCCCGGCGCCGAAATTGCCGTGAGATCGGCGAGCGGCCGTTTGCCGCAACAGCAGCGCCTGCCGGTTCTGGTGGCAATAGCTGGCCGGAACGCAGACGAACCCGTCTGTGGCTGGGTTGTGAAACCCGTTGCGCAGACCGCGGTTGTGCCGCGTGTCAGGGGCTCATGGGGTTCAGGGGGCTGACGCCGGTCCCGGCGTACAAGTCGACGTCCAGGGACAGCAGGGCGGCATCGTCACCGGCCTGGCGTGCCACGATGATGGCGGCTGCGGGGTGCAGGATCCGCCAGTCCGCCTGCCGCCAGCTTCCGGCGACCAGGGCGTGGGCATGGGTGAAGTTGGCGACCGTGGTGAAGCGCCGTCCCAGGATGTCTGCCCCGGCTCCGGGTCTGTCGCGGTCGGCGACGGTGGCGGACAGAGCGGGGATCACGATCTCCGCATGTCCGTAGCTGGCCTCCACATACAAGCCGTTGAGGAATTCGTCGCCTTCGGCGAGGGCCCGGATGCAGGTGTGGTCGAGCAGAACACGCATCACGCGGCGTGGTGCTCCTGTCCGAGGCGCTGCAGGAGAGAACGGGCCCGGGCTCGGGCCTCGTCGGACACCGTGACGCCGGTGGCCTGCCGCACTTCCTCCAAGGCCTGCTGGACGCGCTGCTGCTTCTCGGCCTCGGTCAGCTCGCGTGCGACGAGTTCGGCGAGGAGGTCGTTCATGGTGGTATCGCGCTCACCGGCCAGTGTCCGCAGCCGGTCGCGTACCTCTCGTGTGGTCTTGATGCTGGTGTCCTGATCTCCCATACCCTCACTCTACCAGCAGTAGAACGACAGCCGCCCGGCGGCGCGGAGCTCTGGGGACGGCAGGGCCGGGCGTGGGTGACAGAACCGGCGCTGACGCGAGGGGAAGGGCGAGGACGGCCTGCACGAGGCCGGTGATGCGGGAGACGCGGCAGCGGAGTTCGCGCAGGAGATGCCGGTCTCGGGGGCTCCCACGGCCGCTTGTGACCGTGAGCGGGTCCCAGTCGTGGTCGGACCGTGCGACCGTGTCCTCACGCCGCCGGGCCGTCGCGGAGTACGCCGCGCACGGTGTCGAGCCGTACACCCGGGTCGAATTCCGGCAGCCACCACGTCGCGCCGGCTGTGGCGTACGGCTCGGGACGGACACCGAGCGGCAGGCTGACGGCGATGTCGTACGAGGCCATCTCGCCATGGCGCAGTTCGGTGAGGGCGCCGACGACTTCGGCGAGCTGGTCCGGGTGCTCGAGATTGGCGGGGAAGAAGCCGTCGAGCCGGGCGGCCCGGCGGACCGGCTTGACGTTGCCCGGGAATCCGGCGGCCCACACCGGCACGCCGTGCCGCTGAACCGGCCGCGGCAGGAACGCGAGGTCGTCGACGGTGTAGTGCTCTCCGCGATGGCGCACCGGTTCGCCGGACCAGGCGGCGGCCAGGATCGCCAGGGACTCGTCGAGCATCCGTCCGCGCCGTCGGTCGTCGAGCTGCTCGCCGGTCTTGGACAGCTCACCGGCGAACCGGTCGCTGCCCAGGCCCACGCCGAGGGTGAGGCGGCCGTCGCTGAGCCGGTCCAGTGTCGCGGTCTCCCGCGCGACCTTGGCGGGCCGTCGACGGGCAAGGGGCGACACCATCGGGCCGAGCCGCAGCCGTTCGGTCACGGTCGCGATCGCCGCCAGCGCGATCCATGGGTCGGCGACCTGGCGGACCGGGGCCCGCCAGGCCAGTTGGTCCCATACGAAGCAGCCGTCCCACCCGGCTTCCTCCGCGTCGGCGGCCAGGCGCGCGACCACCCGCGGGTCGGCGAGTTCGTCGAAGAGCGGCAGCCAGAGTGCCGAACGCAGCCGGTTCATGCGCGGCCTCCGTCCGTGTGCCGCACCAGGGCCGCCACGAAGTCGTCCCACACCGGCCTGGGCAGGTCGTGTCCGGCCCCCGTGAGGACCAGCAGCTCCGCACCGGGGATCGCGTCGCGCAGCGCCTCGCCGTGCGCCAGGGGCAGGAGTGGGTCGTGGTCGCCGTGGACCACGAGCGTCGGCGCCGCGATGTCGCCGAAGCCGCCCCGGGCCGGCTCATCGACCTCGATGGCGTAGTGGTTGACCAGAGTCGACGCGTAGTTCCTGGCGCGTGCCACGTCACGTTCGACCAGCGCTCGGATCGCGGCCTCGTCGAAGTAGGGCGAGCCACCGGCGTACGCCCTGGCACCGGCGACCACGTACTCGACGACCGCGGCCGCGCCGGGCGGATCAGGCTCGGCCGGCATGACCAGGTCACTCGACGGCGGCGGCAGGCCGTCGGCCCCGGTCGAGCTCGAGAGGAACGTCAGCGACGCGACCCGACCGGGATGGTCCACCCCGAGGATGTGCCCGATCCCGCCGAACATCGACTGGCAGACCATGTGGGCGCGCTCGATGCCCAGGGTGTCCTGGATGCCGAGCACGTCCAGGGTCAGGTCGGTGAACGAGTACGCCGGCTGTCCCGGCGGGTAGCTGGTGGACCGGCCGGTGTCCCGGTGGTCGTAGCGGATCACGAACCGGCCGCGGGCGGCGATCCGTTCGCACAGTTCGGCGTCCCACCACAGCATCGAGGCGGCCGACCCGGCGACCAGCACGATCGCCGGGGCCGCGGGGTCTCCGAAGGTCTCGGCACACAGCTCGACGCCGTTGACTGTGCGGAGCTGCTCGCCGTGGGATTGATGAGGAGTCATGTCCGGCACGCTAGAGCCCACCACTCCATTGTGAAAAGCGATGATTTCCGATCGATTCGATCGCTCATGGCGATTGACCTCGCTATATTGGGCCTTGTGACCCATGTCGAGCTGCGCCACCTGGCGGCAATGGCCGCCATCGCCGAGGAGGGCTCGTTCGGCCGGGCGGCCGCCCGCCTCGGGTACACCCAGTCGACGGTGAGCCAGCAGATCGCCGCGTTGGAGAGGACCGTCGGCGGGCCGGTGTTCGACCGGCCGGGCGGGCCCAAGCCGGTACGGCTCACCCCGCTGGGCTCCGTGGTCCTCACCCATGGTCGCGAACTGCTGGCGAGGGCAGGGGCGTTGGCCGATGCCGTGGAGCGGTTCAGGGCGGGAGACGGCCGGATCGACATCGGCACGTTCCAGAGCGTGTCCAACGTGATCCTGCCGTCAGTCGTACGCCGGCTGCGGGACGAACACCCCGGCTGCGACATCCGGTTGTCCGAGGAGGAGCCGGAGCAGCCGCAGATCGGCGACCTCGACCTGCTGTTCTACGACGGCCGCGTCGACGGCGACGTCGAGTACCTCAAGCTGCTCGACGACCCGTACCTGCTGGTGGCCGGCGCCGGCGCCTTCCCCGAGGGCCCGGTCCCGTTGGAGAGGCTCGACGGCGCACCGATGGTGGCCTGGCCGCTGACCTGCGACCAGCCCCTGATGGAACAGGCGGTCGCCCGCAGCGGCGCCCGTCCGCAGATCGTGTTCCGCAGCGCGGTCAACGACACCCTGCTGTCGATGGTGCGAGCCGGCCTGGGATCGGCGGTGCTGCCCTGGCTCGCCATCCGCGGTGCCGACGTCCCGTCCGACGACAGGCTCCGTGTCCACGAGCTACGGCCGTCCCCGCCGCCGCGGGAGATCTACCTGCACTGGCGGGCCGGACGCACCCACTCACCACTCGCCGGCCGGGCCATCGAGATCGCCGTCGACGTCGCGGCCGAACTCGCGCCGCCGCCGGCCAGTGCGTGACGCCTGCGGGTTGCAGCCGCGGATCCGCGCGGGCATCCGGGACGGGGTGCTCGTTCCCCGCCGGGCGGGGCAGCCGGGAAAAGCTGAACGTCGCGCCGGCGGAACCCGAGCGGGTGGCGGAAGCCGTCGTCGGCATCGCCCGCGACGCATCCGGACGGCGGCGCCACCCCGCGCGCCGGCACCGCGTCCGCCCGGCCTCTCCCCCGCCGGCATCCCCCGCCGGCCGTCAGCGGCGCGCCCGCTGACGGAGCCTCAGGATCGACGGGGCAGACCGTCCGCGGTGGTCCCTTCGAAGGCCACCGGGATTCGGCTGCGCGTCCCGAAGATCGGCTGGGTGTCCCGAAGACGGGACCGCGCGCTACTTCAGCGCGTGCGCCGCAGCCTGTGCGAGGGTGCTCGCCGCGTCGGAACGCTCCGCCTTGGTCGACTTCTTGTCGGCCAGCACCTTGGCCGCGGCGGTGAGAATCTTCTTGCCGGGCCTGCGCGACGACTTGGCCGGAGCCTGGGCCAGAGCGCTGCCCGCGGCCCTCTTCTCCGACTTCGACCGGTTCTTGGCCCGCACCGTCTTACCCGCGGCGGAAGCCGACTCGGACTTGGTCGTCTTCGCGTCGGCCGCGTCCGCCTTGCCGGAGGTCTGCGACAGTGCGCTCGCAGCGGCCGTCCTGCTGCTCTTCGACTTGCCGCCCTTGGCGGCCCGGCCTGCCGCTGAGGCGGCCTTCGGATGCGTAGTACCAGTTGCCTTCGTCTTCGCCATGTCGCTCTCCAAGCTCGTCCGTCAGTTCTGTCGTCCCAGCCGGGTACCCGAACTTCCCTGCATGCAACGGCCGGAGGCCCGACCTCCGGGGACGTGATCGTGCCGGGCGTTGCGCTGATGACCACCGGCACCACCGCCGTCGGCGCGTACGGCCCTGCCCGGGTGTCCGCCACGGGTGACGCCGCCGGGGCCACGAACGCAGGCCGTCAGCCTCGCGAGACGCGGAGTCGACGCGTCTGTTCACCCGCGGCGAACCCGCGCACCCTCCCGTTGCTCATGGCGTCTTCGCGGCGCACGTAGGCTCTCGACGCGCGGTTGACGGGGAGCGCGTCACGCCTGTGCTCGAGGGCTCGATGAACGGAGTGTTCTGCTGTGTCGCAAGCTCATGAGGAGGAAGTCCTGGCCCGGATCGGCAAGGGTCTTGTCTACACCGAGCCGGAAGCAGCCTTCCAGGCCCCTCGACGCCGCACCGAGCAGATCTTCGAGTACAACCACACCCCGCCGAGCGAGACGGAAAAGCGCCGGTCGCTGCTCGTCGCGATCTTCGGATCGGTCGGAGAACGCACGGTGCTGCTGCCGCCGTTCCACGCCGGGTTCGGAAGCAACGTCCACGTCGGTGACGACTTCTTCGGAAACGTGAACCTCACGTGCGTCGACGACGTCGAGATCCGTATAGGCAACGGGGTCATGATCGCCCCCAGCGTGACCCTGACCACGACAGGGCACCCGGTGCATCCCTCCCGGCGCGTGGACTTCGCACGGTTCTCGGAACCGATCGTCATCGAGGACAAGGTGTGGATCGGCAGCAACGCGGTCGTCCTCCCCGGCGTCCGTATCGGATACGGATCGGTCATCGGCGCCGGCAGTGTCGTCAGCCGCAGCATTCCCCCCATGACTGTCGCGACCGGAACCCCCTGCCGTGTGCTCCGCCCCATCACGGACGACGACCTCACCACACGTACGGCGGGCGGCAGTTAGCCCCGCGCTTCCGCGAGCCGCCCGGTCCACCGGCCGGCCGAGAAAGCGGGAGGCCCGGGAGCCGGCGTCAATGGCCTCGACGGAGACGTTCTCTCCGGCCTCGGTGGCGGTGGCGTGGTCCGCGATGACAGAGCGGGAGGAGTGGCCGAAGCCGGCCTGCTGAGCGGCGGGTTCCCCACCCCTGTCATCTGTCAGGGACGCGACGTGCATGGCGCGATCTACCGTTCGGGGCGCCGGCCGGCGCCGGCGCGGGACGACACCTCGGCCGCTACGGCGGCTGGAGCCGAACCCTGTTCACCTTTCGCCACGTTGGGAGATCATCATGCGCAAGCGGAGTTCCGCGGCCCTTGCTGCCTCTGCCGCCATCCTCGGCGTCATCGCCATCGCGCCGAACGCGTCTGCCGAGCCCAGCCCTCCGGACTGCCCCACAGGAAACGTCTGCGCCTGGAATTCCTCAGCCACCAACAGTCCGACGATCCTGAGGACAGAGGGCAACTGGTCCGGGTCGCTGAAGGTGGGCTTCATCATGAACAACGGCTTTTCCAGCCCCGGATCCGATCACATCCAGGCCACCTGGGTCTTCGACGGAGGCACCTACAACAGGTGTCTGCACTTCAACCCGGGCCCCGGTGAGTACAAGCTGGCCTTCGGTCCGCAGGGAGTGGAGCTGAAGAGTCTCACCTGGCGTGGCGAGTGCTGATCGGGAGCGAGGTGAACGCTCCAGCCGGGTGACCGCGGCAGTCGTCATGACGTGATGCCGGCGGACGGGTGCTCCATCAGGAGTCCCGATCGACTGAGGACTCGCGCCAGGTGCCGCCGGTCGGTACGCCGCCGGTCGGTACGGCGCTGGTGCCTGGCTCTCGCGGCGACGGCTGTGGACGCGGCACACCGCGATGCTCCGGATGCCGGAGGAACTGCCGGCCCGGGTCGACGACTTCGCCGGAGCCACAGCTGAACCGGGCCGGCCATCCGCTTCATGCCGGTCTCTCGTCGTGGCGTCAGTACCTGACCGGCACGGTCACGGACCAGCGCAACGCCCGCCGGACGCTACTCGGCCTGCGTGCGGCGGGCGGTGGCGAACCGGCTCTTGTAGGCGGCAGGGCTGATGGACATCTCTCGCGCGAAAACGCGGCGCAGACTCTCGTAGCTCGGGAAGCCGGCCAAGGACGCCGTCTGCGTCGCGGTGTAACCCTGGTCGAGCAGCGACTTCGCGATGCCGAACCGGATCGACTCGACGTACCGGGCCGGCGTGGTGCCCATCTCGTCCTGGAACAGCCTCGTGAGGTGACGCGTACTGATGTGCAGACGCGCGGCCAGTTCGGCGAGGGAGTAGTCGCCGGCGGGATCCGCCGTGACCAGATCGACGACTCTGCGCAGGGCGGGCGACCGGGGCGGCGGACCCTGCAGGGGCGCGGAGAACTGTGACTGACCGCCCGCCCGTTGCAGGTAGACCACCAGGGAACGGGCCACCTCCCGGCTGACGTCGGGGCCGTGATCCTCCTCGACGAGGGCCAGCGCGAGGTCGATGCCGGCGGTGACACCCGCGGAGGTGTAGACAGTGCCGTCGCGCACGTAGATCGCATCGGGTTCGACGCGGGTCTTCGGGTGCCGGGCGGCCAGTTCGCCCGCGATCTTCCAATGGGTGGTCGCCCGTCTGCCGTCCAGAAGTCCGCTCGCGCCCAGGACGAAGGCACCGGAGCACACGGAGGCGACCCGGCCGGAACGGGCTGCCAGATCCTTGGCGGCTTCGGCCAGATCGCGCGTCACAGGGGTTCTGGGATAGATGTCTCCGCCCGGCACCAGGAACGTGTGGGGGTCCGGCTGCGTGACGGCTCTGCCGTCGACGGCGATCCGCATCCCGATCGAGGAGGCGACGTCGGCACCTGTCGTCGACACCAGGGCGATCCGGTAGTCGGCACCGAGCAGATTCGCTTCCCCGAACACTTCGGCGGGGCCGACGACGTCGAGCAGTTTGACCCGGTCGTAGACGAGGATCGCCACCCGGTGCACGCCGGAGCTCACAGACCCATCCTGAGATGACTGGATTCGAGTGGTTCACGGCCGGACCGAGGCGGCGCCAGGGACCGCACGGTCGGCACCGTGGAGAACGGACGCCCACTCCCCCCGTCGTACATCGCACCAGAAAGCACGGACACCATGACCGACATCATCGCAGGGGTGCAAATCCCCGAAACCTCGGCTGTCACGGAAGCCACGGACTTTCTTCGGGAGAAGACGAATCCCCTGATCTTCCACCATTCCCGGCGTGTATTCCTCTTCGCCTCCCTCCACGCGCGAGAGCTGGACCTCCGGCCGGATCCCGAGTTGCTCTACATCTCGGCGATGTTCCATGACGCGGGCCTTTTGATCCCGTTCTCGGACACGCAGCAGCGTTTCGAGCTGGACGGCGCCGACCACGCGCGGAAGTTCCTGCGCGACCGCGGGTTCTCCCCGAGCGCCGCCGAGGTGGCCTGGACAGCGATCGCCCTGCACACGACCCCGGGGCTTCCCGGCCGGATGGGCCCCGAGACGGCCGCCACCAACTACGGCGTGCTGACCGACGCACTCGGCTGGGGGCTGGACCGGCTGGACGGCGACCAGGTGGACGAAATCGTCGCCACGCATCCGCGCGGTGAGTTCAAGAAGGAGTTCCTGCAGGCATTCGTCGACGGCCTCAGAGACCGCCCGGACACCACGTACGGAACCATCAACGCGGACGTCCTGGAACACTTCGTTCCCGGATTCCGCCGTACGTCGATGGTCGAGCGCATCATCGCTGCGCCGTGGCCGCGGTAACCCGGCAGCAGCCGGGACCGAACCGACGCAACCGCCCGCGACTCTCGCCACCCCTCTCCTCGTCCGGGTTCACGCGCCGCCTTCGGCATGCTGACGGTCCCGGTCCCCCATGGTGACGGTCCTCCGCACCATGTACGGCGTGGGACCGCTGGGAGCCCAGCCGGCCCTGGGACCGGTGAGCGACACCCGATCCCCGAAAGGGCCGACGGTCGCACCACCCGGAGGAGGGCGGCTGATCCATGCCGCTCGCTCTCCAGTGGCGACGGCTCCCCGTCAAAGATCCACTGAGTGTCTGCGTCCGGAATCTCTCAGTCCACGACACGAAGGGAATGCTCGTGCAAGCCATCACTGTCCGGGATCGCGAGGCCGGGGTCGCGGGGCTGACCCTCGACGACCTTCCCCATCCCCACGCCGCCGAGAACGACGTCATCGTGCGCGTGCACGCCGCGGGCTTCACCCGAGGAGAACTCAGCTGGCCCGCGACCTGGACCGACCGCGCGGGCCGCGACCGCACCCCGAGCGTGCCCGGACACGAGGTGTCGGGGGTGGTGACGGAACTCGGCTACGGGACGACCGGCCTCACCGTCGGCCAGCGGGTCTTCGGACTGACCGACTGGGCCCGCAACGGCTCGCTCGCCGAGTACGTCGCCGTGGAAGCCCGCAACCTCGCCCCGCTGCCCGCCGATGTCGACCACACGGTGGCAGCCGCGCTGCCGGTCTCCGGCCTGACCGCCTGGCAGGGCCTGTTCGACCATGCCCGTCTCGCCCCCGGCCAGACCGTCCTGATCCACGGCGCCGCCGGCACGGTCGGCTCGATCGCCGTCCAGCTCGCTCACGAAGCAGGAGCCCGGGTCATCGCAACGGGACGCTCTGCTCACCGGAACACCGTCCTGGATCTGGGCGCGCACGCGTTCCTCGACCTGGAAACCGGCCGACTCGAGGACACCGGCCAGGTCGACGTCGTGTTCGACGTGATCGGCGGTGACATCCTCGGCCGCTCGGCCGCCCTCGTGCGCCCCGGCGGCACACTCGTCACCATCGCCCACCCGCCCACCGTGCGCCCCGACGACGGGCGGGCCCTCTTCTTCGTGGTGGAACCCGACCGCACGCGCCTCGCCGACCTCGCCCAGCGAGTGCGGGAGGGCCGACTCCGGGTAGGAGTCAGCGCGGTCCGGACGCTGGCCGAGGCAGCCGCCGCCTTCGCCCCGCGACAGCACGTCCCCGGCCGCACGATCATTCGCGTCGTCGAGGACAACGGGTAAGAAGGCCCCCGCTGGTCACCTGGACGATGCGCAGCGTGCCCCAGTGCGCCAACTCCTGGCGCGCGCTGCCGGTTCGCGGATCCCGCGAGGTCCGCCCCACGCGTGTGCCGAGTTTGAAATCGCAGAAACGGAACACCCGGGTTCCTGACACGGTTTTTATACGACCAGGTAGGAGACACACATCATGGGCATCATCGCCTGGATACTCATCGGTCTGCTCGCGGGCATCATCGCCAAGATGCTCATGCCCGGCAAGGACCCGGGCGGCATCATCATCACGATGCTCATCGGCATCGCGGGAGGCCTCCTCGGCGGCTGGCTCGGCAAGGTCCTCTTCGACGTCGACTCCATCGACGGCTTCTTCGACATCTCCACCTGGATCGCCGCCATCGTCGGCTCCCTCATCCTCCTCGCCCTGTACCGGGTCGTCACCGGAAACCGTCGCCGCGCCTGACCGAACCACGCACACCGGCGAAACGGCTCCGTCCTCCATGGAGGACGGAGCCGCCCCCTTTTTCGGCCCGCAGCCCGGAGCGAACTTCGGCGTACCACAGCGGCCCGGATCAGGCCGTCAGGTGGGCCAGTACCGAGCGCATCGCGCGGTGCACGGCCTCGCGCGACTCCTCGGTCGGGTCCAGGCTCTCGAAGCCGTGACGGCCGTGCGGCACATCGACCACCTCGACGTCCACCCCGCAGTCCTTGGCCGCGGCCAGGAACTCCTCGACCGTGGCGGCGATCTCGGGGATCTCGAGCCCTGTCCGGGTGAGCACGATGGGCAGGGCGCCCGCATGCGCCACCGTCGCCGCCGGGTGGAACCGGCCGGCGGCCATCCCCCAGTTCGGCAGCGGCGCCAGGACCGGGTAGGTGGCCGCCAGGCAGCGCAGCCACGGCGGGGGCGCCCCCAGCCAGTCCGCCGTGATCGGACCGCCGCCCGAGAAGAACCACAGCGCGACCCGGTCCGCGTCCACGCGCGGATCGGCCCGGACGACCTCCACCGCGGCGGCCACGTCCGCGGCGGCGCGCTCGTAGTCGGCGACGTCGTGCAGGCGGTGGTCCAGGGTCACGCCCACCACCCCCTGCCCGGCCGCGTACCGGGCGTACCCCATCAGGGTCGGCCAGTCCCGCGGGGTCGGCCGGGCCTCGGCGGGCAGCGGGCCGCCGTGCACGAACACCACCGCGGGCCGCGGGCCCTGAGTACCGGGCAGGTACAGGTCGACGTTCCCCGTCCGCTCACGAGGGAGGTCGGGCACGTCCAGCAGGAACGGCCGCAAGTGCGCGGGCGGCCGGCCGGCGCCGGCCGGCTTCAGCCGGTGCCCCTCACCGGCCGCGGCCCGCAGCAGGACCTCCGCCAGTTCGGCGGGGCAGGACAGCATCGGCCAGTGCCCGGTGGGGAGTTCGAAGAAGGTCACCCGGGCGTCGGCCAGGGCCTGCAGGGCACGGTCGCCGAAGTCCACCCGCATCTGGACCATGTCGATGCCCGCGCCGTTGCCGTTGCACAGCACCCCCGTGGCGGGGAGGGCGGCCGCCGCGCCGGTGAGCCGCAGCGGCTGAAGCAGGGTGCCCAGCGGCTGCGGCGCGGCGAGGGCCGTCAGCCGGTCCAGCGCCGCGTCAGGGACGCCCGCCGTACTGCCCCAGCGCCGCCACTCCTCGCGGGCCGGGGGCGACAGCTCCCCGTAGGCCCCCGCTCCGTCCACCCCGGCGCGCTCGCCCACCCGTGTGCGCAGGGACTGGTCGGGCACCGCGGCCAGGGCCGGTACGCCGTCCTGCGGCATCCCCGCGTCCAGGTGGACGATCCGGGCGATGTGATCCGCGCGCCGGTCGGCGGCGCCCAGCACCGGGTGGATGCCGTAGTCGTGGCCGACCAGCACGATCTCCCGGCCGGCCGCCGCGCGGACCGAGTCGATCACCGCGAGCACGTCCGCGATGTGCGTCTCCAGGTCGATGCCGGCCTCCGCGGCGGCGAGGGGCCCGTCGAGTCCGGTGAGGGTCACCGCGTGGACACCGGCGCCCGCCGCGGCCAGTCGCGCGGCGGTGTCCTCCCACACGTGTGCGCCGGTGAACACGCCCGGCACCAGGATGAATTCGGTCATGGCCCTCTCCTCGTACGCCGTCGTCCGCGGACCGGCTCGATCACCCGTCCGCGCCTGCCCGTACGGTAGGAACTCCCCCTGAGGGAGGTTCAAGTGCCCACGCCACACGACGGTCTGTGCACGATCGGTGAACTCGCCGAGCAGGCGGGGGTCACCGTCAAGACCGTCCGCTTCTACTCCGACCGCGGCTTGTTGCCGGAGGCGTCCCGCAGCGCCGGCGGGCATCGCCGGTACGGCCCCGACGCGCTCGGCCGGCTGCGCCTGATCCGCTCCCTGCGCACCCTCGGTCTGCCGCTGCCCGAGGTGCGGCGCATCCTCGACGAGGAGGACGAGGCGGGCAGCGCGCTGGAGGACGCCGTCGCCGGACAGCTGCGCGGACTCGGCTCCCAACTCAGGGCTCTGCGCTGGCGGGAGGCGGCGCTGCGGCTGGTGCAGGAGTGCCCGCCCGGGGAACGGGCCGGCCGGCTGCGCCTGATCGGCGCGGTGCCGGCCCCGCCGAGTACGGCTCCGCTGGCCCGGTTCTGGCGCGGCTGGCTGCCGTCGCGGATGCCGACCCGGTCGACCGCCGCGTTCCTGGAGGTGGCGGTTCCGCAGCCGCCCGAGGACCCGGCACCGGCCCAGGTCCTCGCCTTCGCCCGGCTGAACGCCTTCGTCTGCCGTCCGTGCACGGGCGCCGAGCGGCCCCAGCCCCGGGCGCACGCGATTGCGGGGGCCGGCGGGTCGGCCGTGCTGTACGCGGGGCTGGCCGAGGCGTACGAGCTGGCGGGCACGCAGCTGCGCGGGGACCGGGAACCGCGCCCGGGTGAGGCACTGGACAGTTTCGTGGCCGCGTACGTGAGCGCGTACGGCACCCGGGACACCCCGGACTTCCGCCGCATGCTGGCCGGGCAGCTCGCGGCCGACCCGCGGATCGACCGGTACTGGGAGTGGGTGGCCGAGGTGATCACCCCGCGGGGCGGCCCGACGGAGCCGACACCCGGTTCCGCACACGACTGGCTGCGCGCGGCACTGGAGGCGCAGACGGCCGCCGCGACTGCCTGAGCCCGCGAGCCGTACTCCGCCGCGCCGCCGGGTGCTTCAACGAGAGGCAGGCCGCCGGACCCCGAGGGCGTACGTCCTCGGATCTTCTTTCAGCAGGTCCCCGGGGCAAGACCGCCAAAAGCGCCTGCACCTGGACGTACGCGCCGCACCCGGCCTGCACGGCGACGAGCCGATGGCCGCCCTCGGAGCGGAGTGCGAGTGCCTCGTCGGTCTCGGCGCCACCCGCTTGCGCCGCGACGAGCCGGCGCCTCCTACCAGCGCGGGCTACATCGCGATGGCCGATCCGGAGGGAACCGAGTTCTGCTTGGACTGAACGGCGGGGAACTTCACCCCGGTGAGGTCTTCGGAGACGGCCCACAGCCGCTGCTGGACGGCTACCTCGTACGACTCCGGGCTGGAGGTGACCAGCCGGGGGTGGCCCATGACCTCGTTGCGTCCGCCGGGACCGTAGTACTGGCCGCCGAGCGCGGCGGGGTCGGTGGCGGCGCGCAGGGTCGGCAGCGCGCCCATCGCCGGCGTCTGGGTGATCAGCGGCGCAAGCCAGGTGAGCGGAAGCCGGAGGGCCGCGGGGGTGTTGCGGGCGAGCTCGGTGCTGGACACCCCGGGGTGCGCGGCCACCGCGACGGTGGTGCCGTGCGTGGCGAGCCGGCGCTGCAGCTCGTACGTGAACATCAGGTTGGCCAGCTTGGACTGACCATAGGCAGCGACCCGGCTGTACGACCGCTCCCACTGCAGGTCGTCGAAGTGGATCGCGGCCCGGATGCGGTGGCCGGTGCTGCTGACCGTCACCACGCGCGAGCCGGGCACCGGCAGCATCAGGTCCAGCAGCAGCCCGGTGAGCGCGAAGTGGCCGAGGTGGTTGGTACCGAACTGCATCTCGAAGCCGTCCCGGGTGCTCTGCTTCGGGGTGTACATCACGCCGGCGTTGTTGATCAGCAGGTCGATCCGGCCGAGCCGGGACCTCAGCGCCGCCGCCGCGGTCCGGACGGAGTCGAGCGAGGTCAGGTCCAGCGCCTGCACGGTCACGTCGCCGGTCATGCGGGCCGCGGCCTGCTCGCCCTTCTCGACGTCGCGCACGGCGAGCACCACGGAGGCCCCGCGCTCGGCGAGCGCCTTGGCGGTCTCGTACCCCAGTCCGGTGTTGGCCCCGGTCACCACGGCCACCCGCCCACGCTGGTCCGGAATATTCGCCGTTGTCCACTTCTCGCTCATGCCAGGCTCCTAACTAACTAACGTACCGAAGGTATCTTGTGCCGACGACGTTAAAGTACTCGCGGTACGTTGTCAACGTACCGCAGGTACTTAAGTTAGGCTGGTGATCGTGACTTTCCAGCGGGCGCGAACCGAAGAGCAGCGGGAGATCCGCCGACGGGCGATCCTCGACATGGCGTCGGCGATGCTCGACGAGATGCCTGTGGCCGCGGTCACCCTGAACGAGCTCAGCCGCCGGGTAGGCCTGGCGAAGCCGAACGTGCTGCGCTACTTCGAGTCTCGCGAGGCGGTGCTGCTGGAACTGCTGGACCACTTCCTGCAGGAGTGGCTGACGGAACTGGCAGGCGAGCTGGCCGCCGGTATCGACGAACATCTGCCCATGGCCGAGCGGGCGGCAGCGGTGGCCGAGATCCTCAGCCGCTCGCTCTCCGGCCGAGTGGTGCTGTGCGACCTCTTCGGCGCGCAGGGCAGCGTCCTGGAACACAACGTCTCCGTCGAGGTCGTAGCACGCTACAAGCGCGCCTCCCTGGACCGCCTGACAACCATGACCGCCCTGATCCAGAAGTACCTGCCGGAGCTGGGCGAGAACGCGACACTGTTCAGCCTGCAAACCATGGTCATGGCCGGCGCGCTGTCGGCGTACAGCACACCCCCGCCCAGCCTGCAGGCGGCCTACCAGGCCGAACCCGACCTGGCCCGCTTCCACTTGGAGCTGA
The DNA here is from genome assembly GCF_044457665.1 of Streptomyces sp. NPDC050535. Lineage (NCBI taxonomy): Bacteria > Bacillati > Actinomycetota > Actinomycetes > Kitasatosporales > Streptomycetaceae > Streptomyces > Streptomyces sp. NPDC050535. The sequence continues at coordinate 23,512 of NZ_JBITHE010000033.1, read as the reverse complement.
AGGACTCCTTGAAGCTGGCCCTGACCGCAACTCTCCTGGGCGTGCTGCCCCGCCGCTGACCTGCGTTGCACTGGACAGGCCAGAACCTCGGCATTCCGCTGGCCCTGACCACTTCGGACTCCGCGTCAACGCTCTTCCTAGGGCCCGGCGGCGGCTGAGCCGTCACGCCGACGACGGCGGCAGCGCCCGGCGGACCTGGTCGACCGAGGTGTGCAGAGCCGCGGCGAGTGCGGCCCTCTCGGGCACGCTAGCCGCCCGCTTACCTGCTCGACGGCGGCGCAGGGGGTGGCGCCGGGCCCGGATCTGGGCCGGGGTCCACCGGCGTTGAGCCTGCTCACTGTCACGTCACCACGTACGCATGAAGAAATCCTCTACCGGCCTCGAGGTACTCCCCGAGCACGCACAATGGCCAGCGCCCGCTACAGAAACGGCGACCACGACCATGAGCGACGTGCGCGACGCAGCCCCGGCGATCGGCCTGTCCAAGATGCAGGCCAAAGCTCCGGGCCTCGTCAGTCTGTACAAGAGGGCCGGTTCCAGCCTGCGTGCGCACGGCCTCGAGGGAGTGCGCGCGGCGGTGTATCTGGTCCTGGACCGGTCCGGCTCGATGCGGCGCTACTACACGGACGGCACCATGCAGCACCTGGGCGAACAGGTCCTCTCCCTGTCCGCCCACCTCGATGACGACGGCACCGTACCCGTCGTGTTCTTCTCCACCGACATCGACGGGTCCACCGACCTGCGCCTCGGCAACTACGCGGGCCGCATCGACAAACTGCACGAGAACCTCGGTCACATGGGACGCACGAACTATCACTGGGCCATGGACGAGGTCATCGACCACTACCTCGAGTCCGGCAGCACCGACCCCGCCCTGGTGATCTTCCAGACGGACGGCGGACCCCCCAGCAAGGCGGCCGCCGAACGCTATCTGTGCAAAGCCGCCCGCCTGCCGCTGTTCTGGCAGTTCATCGGCTTCGGCGACCCCGACGACAATGAGTTCACCTTCCTGCACCGTCTTGACACCCTGGCCGTACCCGCCTGCCGGATCGTCGACAACGCGGGCTTCTTCCATGCCGGCCGCGACCCCCGCGCGACCAATGACGGGCTGCTGTACGACCAGCTTCTGCAGGAGTTCCCTCATTGGCTGTCCGCGGCGCGCACCGCGCAGGTCATCACGTGAGCGCGAAAACGTCCTCACGCTGGGCTCCGGCCCCAGACCAGCTGCCGGGTGACCTCGCGGAACTCGCCGGCCCTGTTGCCTCGCCGGCCGAGTTCAACGCGCTGGTCGGCCAGTGGGATCTCGGCGATGAAGGCCGCCGGCTGCGTTCGCGCACCCGCATGATCGGCGAGGACGGTGACCGCTGGTGCAAGAGCGTTGTCCTGGCAGGTGGGGGCGTGGTCAGCGTGTGCTGTCGGTGAGTCCTTCGACGCGCTGCTTGAGGCCGTTGTTGAACGCGGCGTACCCGTCGCGTTTGGGCGTTCTCACCAGCCGCCGGGTCAGGGTGACCAGGGCGCCGGAGAACTCCTCGTGGTTGGTCAGGCGGGTGGTGCCGTCGTGGTTGGGAGAGAGGACGAAGGAGTGCTGGCCGTGGAACAGGTGCTTGGTGCCGAGCGTGCCGGTCCACCGCAGCTCCTGGCCGGGTGTTGCGACGGTGACCGTGGGTCTGAAGGTCATGCCCGGCATGCGCATGGTGAGTCGGCTTCCCACGTGAGCGGTTCCCTCGGCTGAGGTGAAGGTGCTCCACTCGCCGTAGGCGGCGAAGTCGGTGAGGACGTCCCACACCGCTTCCGGGGTGGCGTCTATGTCGATGACGGCGGTGAGCACTGCGTCCATGACGGTTTCCACTTCTGACGGGTGCGGGGAGGAGGGGTTGGCAGTCCGGTGGCCCAGTGGTCTACCGGTGAGGATCGGCAGGGTCTGCGACGGCGGTGGGATCCGTGGCCGTGGTGGCGCGAAGGCCACGGTCGACGAGGTCGATGAGGTATTCGAAGCTCTCGCCGAGGTCGGCGGACCACTGGAATCCGCCGGATGCCTGCAGGTTGGCGAAGCCGTGGAAGACACTGCGCACCGCCCGCAGCGCGTGGGTCATCTCCTGGGGGTCGATGTCGTATCCCCGCAGTACCGCCTCGAAGGGTCCGATCCCTCGCCTGGAGGCGAGCATGATCGGGTCGTCGGGGCCGGTCGGCGTGAGGCCGAGGGTGGCCGCGTAGCGGCCGGGGTGGGCGAGTACGAAGTCGCGGAGCGCGCCGGCCGCGGCGGCCAGGGCGTCGCGTCCGGCGCGGCCCTGGATGGCCGTGCCGATCGCGTCGGCGGCCTCGTCGAAGGCGAGCGCCGCGATGCGCCGGTGGAGGTCGTCCTGGCTGGCGATGTGTTTGTAGAGCGACGGGGCGCGCACGCCGACCCGCTCGGCCAGCCGGCTCATGGTCAGCTCGCTGAAGCCGATCTCGTCGGCGAGGTCGGCGGCGGCGACGACGATCGTGGCCGCGTCCAGGCCCGCCCTAGGCACGGACGCCGGCCAGGAAGGTCAGGACCGGGGCGAGGGTCTGCTGAGGGAACTGGACGTGCGGGTAGTGACCGGCCCCCTCGATCATCTCCAGCCGGCCCAGTCCGGCCGGCAGGTCGGCGACGATCGCCTCGCCCTCGGCCTGCGGTGAGGCCCAGTCGGGGTCGAGGGTGCCCTGCACGATGAGCACCGGGCAGGTGACGTTGCCGAGCTGCTCACCGGCGTCGGCGGGGGAGATCTTGCCCATCGCCTGCAGGACCTTCATCCGGCCGGGCTCCTCCAGCATCGCGGTGATCTGCTGCAGGCGGGTGTCCCAGTCCGCGGGCTTGGGGCCGGGGTAGGCGGCGTCCAGGTACTTGGCCCACTGCCGGGTGCTGCCGAGGATGGTGGTGCCCATGAGATGGGTTGCGCCGCGGCGGTAGCCGGCCACCCGCAGGTCACCGAGCCGGATCTGCTGCTTGCGGGTGAAGGGCGCGAGTTCGACCAGTGCGGTGACGAGGTCCGGGGCCTTGGCCGCGGCGATGGTGACGGCACCGCCGGCGATGGAGTGGCCGACGAGTATCGCCGGCCCGCCGAGGTGCTTCACCAGGGCGATCAGGTCACCCGCGAGGTCGGTGCGGGTGTAGGACGCCCAGCCGACGCTGGACTCGCCGTGGCCGCGCAGGTCCACCGCGGCGACTCGGTACCCGGCTTCCACCAGGGCGGGGGTGAAGAACCGGTAGGCCTCGCGGCTGTCGCCCATGCCGTGGGCGACCACCACCAGCGGCCCGGCGGTGCCGCTCATCTCGTAGGCGATGGTCCCACCGTCGACGTTCAGGAACTCGGTCACGACTACCTCCATGTGGTCCGCTAGCCCGGCGGCTAACTGCATTAACTAAAAGCTATCAGCATTAGCCGAGAAGTCAATCCGATGATGGAACCGCGGGCAGGGCTGTGCGCACCTGGAGGCCACGTGGCACGCCGAAGATGCGGGCACCCTGCGATCTCCCGCACTGCCCGCACACGGGCCGGGGGCGGCGACCGGCACCGACACGGCCAGATGAGACGAGCATGTTCGAGACCGGGAGAGCCGTGCCGTCGCACGCAGCAGCGCTGCTGATGCCATCGCGACAACGGCGCCGGGCGGAGTGGCTCTCCGCTGCCGAAGGACCTCGACCTGCCCGGCGGCGGCCGCGGTGGTGGGCGCCCACGGCGCCGACAGCACGGTGTCCGTGGAGCTGGCCTGCCCGGCGTCGGCCGTGTCACAGGTACCGGCGGCGGGCGGGCTGTTCGGCCGGGTCAGGCCAGGGCTGTGGGCTGCCGGTCGGGCTGCGAGTGGGCTGGTTTCTGGAAGCGGTGGAAGTGGGGGGTGCGTTGGCCGGTGGTGAGGAGGGGGGTGAAGAGGGTGAGTTCGAGGTCCAGGCCGTGGTCGAGGGGGCCCTCGAAGGAGGCGTCCGTCGCGCGTTTGGCGGCGGTGAGGGCGGCGGGCGGGCCGGCGGTGTAGCGGCGAGCGCGGGTGCGGGCCGCGTCCAGGAGGGTGTCCTCGGGGACGATCTCGTCGACCAGGCCGATGCGTTCGGCCTCGGTGGCGGTGACCTGGCGGCCCGAGAAGAGGATGTCCTTGGCTCGGGAGAGGCCGATGAGGCGGGGCAGGCGCTGGGTGCCGCCGGCGCCGGGGATGAGGCCCAGGGGGATCTCGGGCAGGCCGAAGCGGGCAGTGGGGGTGCAGATGCGGATGTCGGCGGCGAGGGCCAGTTCGCAGCCGCCGCCCAGCGCGTAGCCCCGCACGGCGGCGATCACAGGGACGGGCAGGGCCGCGACCTCGCGGGTGAGGCGGCTGATGCGGGCGGCGTAATCGGCGACCTGGGCCGGTGTCAGGGTGCCCATCTCCGCGATGTCGCCGCCCGCGGAGAAGTGGCCGCCCGCTCCGGTGAACACGACGGCGCGTACGCCGGTGGCCCCGCGCAGTTCGCGCAGGGCGGCGTCGGCCTGGCGCTGCTGGGCGGTGTCGAAGAGGTTGAGGGGCGGGCGGTCGAGGCGTACCCAGGCGAGTTCGTCCTCGTAGTGGACCTCGACGCTCACAGCACGCCTCCGTCGACGTCGAGGATGTGGCCGTTGATGTAGGAGGCCGCGGGGCTGACCAGGAACACCGCCGCGTCGACCGCTTCCCGGGGGGTGCCGGCCCGGCCGGACAGCAGGCGTGGCCAGTACAGCTGCCGCAGCCGTTCGTCGGCCGCGACCGCCTCGCCCATGCCGACGGTGAGGATGCCGGGGGCCAGGCAGTTGACGCGGATGCGGCGGGAGGCGAACTCGACGGCGCAGCAGCGGGTGAAGGCCTCGACGGCGGCTTTGGAGGCGACGTAGGCGCTGGCGCCCGCGGTGGGGTGTGAGGTCATCGCGGAGGACACGGTGAGGATGGTGGCGCTGTCGCTGCGTTCGAGGTGGGGAAGGGCCTGCTGGACGGTGTGGAAGACGCCGTCGACGTTGGTGCTCATCACCTCGCGCCAGTGGTCGGCGCTGAGGCGGCGGACGGTGTTGTTGCGGGTGATGCCGGCGTTGGCGACAACGATGTCGATGCCGCCGAGGCGGTCGGCGGTCTGCTCCATCAGGCGTTGCAGGGACTGCGGTTCGCGGACGTCGCAGGGCAGGTAGGCGGCGCGGTCGCCGTAGGGGTCCAGGACCTCGGTGACGCCGTGGTCCTGTCTGGCCGCGCACACCACGTGGGCGCCGGCGCGCAGGAATCCCTCGGCGAGGTGGCGGCCCAGTCCGGTGGTCCCGCCGGTGATGAGGGCTCTGCGGCCGGCCAGTTGGGCCGGTGCCGGCTGCTGTGGGACCGCCCCGGCCGCGGGGCCGGGGGTGCCGGGGCTGTCCGTCTGCTGTGTCGTGACCGTCACTGGGCCGCGCCTCTTCTCGCTGTGGGCATGGTTGTCGGCGGAAACCGTGAGTGATCGTTTCACCGGTTCGGGCGGGAGACCGCCTCGATGTCCGCGAACGGGTGAACTCCCGTGGTGTTCCACTCCGTTGGCGCAACTGCCGCTGGCCCGGTGCGGTGGCCGGGTCCGATGATCCCCACGTTCTTGGCGCGCGCCCGCGGTCGGGCGGACGCGCATCTCTTTGGAGGTCTCCGCGTGCAGGTCCGCCCCTTCCCCTACGAGATCGGCGGCGTCTGCGCCGAACTCGGCACAGTGATCGACATGGAGTCCTGGGCGCGCCTGGCGCGGGTTCCCGACCGGCGCAGGCCCGGGGCGCAGCTGTCCGGGGAGACCATGACCCGGCTGCTGGCGGTGGAGTCCAAGGCGTGGGATCCGAAACGTTTCGCCGATCTGGAGGCGGTGGCGCGGGTGGGCCGCGGCGCGCTGGACAGTGCCCAGCTGGCCGCCGGTGAGGTGACGGCGGTGGTGCTGGTGACGTGTACGCCGTATCAGGTGATGCTCGACCAGGACGCTTTCGCGCTGCTGCGCATGCTGGGGATCGCGGACGATGTGCCGCCGGTGCAGCTCGGGGCGGGCTGTGCGGGGCTGGCGCGGGCGGCGGCCGTCGTGTCGGCGACCGCGACGCAGCGGGCGCTGGTGATCGCCTACAACGTGGCCAGCCGGGTCAGCACCGCGCCCGACGGCTCCCTCCTGCCCCACTACGCGGACAACGCCGTACACCCGTACGGCAGGAATCTGTGGGCGTCGCCGGCGCTGTTCTCCGACGGTGCGGGGGCGCTGGTGCTGCGGCGGCGTGAGGACGCGGGCGGGGCGGTGCTGTACTCGCGTGACAGCCAGTCCTTCGGCCGGGAGCCGGGGCTCACCGATCCCCTGATCCATTTCCCGGGCGGCGGCAGTCTGCATCCCGCGGGTTCGGCCGGCTCGTGCGAGCTGTCGGGCTACGGCATGAACGCGCCCGAGATCCAGCGCTACTACAGCCGGGGCATGACCCTCAACCACCAGGCGCTCGAGGAGTCGCGTCCCGGTTATCTGAAGGAGATGGGCCGGCTCTACACCCATCAGGCCAATCCGCGGCTGGTCGATGCCTTCCGTGAGGAGATGGGGCTGTCGCCGGAGCAGGCGCCCTCGCACGTGCGGACCGTCGGGAACACCGCGGCGGCCTCGACGATCGCGCTGCTGCACGCCGATCTCGCCACAAATTCGGTTGGCGCGTCCGAGGAGGTCTGCTTCTCTGTGGTGGGTTCCGGGCCCGAACGCGGGGCGCTCATCACGCCGGTGCGGGTGCCCGCGCCGCGCCGCTGAGACGTGCCTCCCCGGACGGACGCGGGTATGCCCGGAGATGGCTGCCTATCGAATATTTATCTTCCTCTGTGACCCTTCTGACGTGTCGTCGGCCGTTCGTGGAACTGCCGGTGGCCGCCGCTCCCGCGCACCCGGGTGGGGGCCTGCTCCGGCCGAGGTGGCGGAGCAGGAGCCGACAGGGGTGCGGGAGTCCTCTGGGGCCGTGAGGCGGGGCAGTTGAGGGGGCCGGGGTGCAGGGTCGGGTGGGGCGTTGGCCGTTGGTGGGGCGCGGGCCGGAACTGGAGGCCTTCGCTTCGGCGTTGGCGGACCGGGAGTGCCGGGGGTTCGTGGTGGGCGGGCCGGCCGGGGTGGGCAAGACCCGCCTGGCCGAGGAGTGTCTGGAGCGGGCCGCGGCGGCGGGGCTGCGGGTGGGGCGGGCGACGGCGAGCGCGGCGGCGGGCGCGGTGCCGCTGGGGGCGATCGCGCATCTGCTGCCCTCGGGGGTGGACCTGTCGGATCCGGTGGCCGGGTTCGCGGCGGTGGCCCGGGCGCTGGCGACCGGGCCGGGGCCGCGCCGGTGGGTCCTGTCCGTGGATGACATGCATCTGCTGGATCCGGCTTCGGCGGTGCTGCTGCGGCAGTTGATGGACACCGGGGTGCTCGTGCTCGTCGGCACGGTCCGCAGCGGTGAGCCGTACGGGAAGGCGGTCGCCGCGTTGTGGGGCGGGGACGCGGTACGCCGGGTCGATCTGGGCGTGCTGAGCCCTGGGCAGGTGGAGGAGCTGCTGCAGGCGGTGCTCGGGGGGCCGCTCGCCCGGCGCGGCCTGCTCGAGCTGTCGGCCGCCAGCGGCGGCAACGTGCTGTATCTGCGCGAGCTGGTCCTCGGCGCGCTCAGTGGCGGGGAGCTGGCCGAGGACGGGGAGATCTGGCATCTGCGGGAGGGCCGGCTGCCGGGCACCGCGCGGCTGGCCGAGGTGATCGGCAGCCGGCTGGCCTCCGCCGACGCGGCCGGGCGGCCGGTGCTGGAACTGCTCGCCCTGTGCGAGCCGTTACCGCTGGCCGACGCCGAAGTCCTCGCGCCGCCGCACGTGCTGGCGGCCCTGGAGCAGGCCGGGCTGATCCGGGTGGTCCAGGAGCGGCGGCGTACCGCGGTGTCGCTGGCCCATCCGCTCTACGGCGAGGTGCTGCGGGCCGCTCTGCCGGTGCTGCGCCGCCGGGTCCTGCTGGTGGAGCAGGCCGCGCGGGTGGAGGCCCGCGGCGCGCGGCGGCGCGGTGATCTGCTGCGGATCGCCGGCTGGCGGCTGACCGCCACCGGCACCGCCGACCCCGCGCTCCTGGTCCAGGCCGCCGCCCTGGCCCGCCATGTGCACGACTATCCCCGGATCGTGGCGTTCCTGGAAGCGCTGCCCGGGACGCACCGCACCTTTGCGACCGCGCTGATGCTGGGCAACGCCTTCTTCGAGATGGGCCGCTGGAAGGAGGCCGAGGAGGTCCTCGCGCCCGCGCAGGAACACGCCGCCGGCGAGGAGGAGCGGATCGCGGCCGTCCTGGTGCGCACCGCCGCCCTGCTGTGGAGCAACACCCCCTCGTCGGTGGCCCTCGCGGTCAGCCAGGCCGCGCTGGAACAGATCGGCACGCCGGCGCGCCGGCGCAAGCTGCGGATCAACGAGGGGTTTTTGAGAGTCGTGGCCGGCCTGCCCGCTCAGGGACTGGCTCTGCTGGAGGACCTGGAGGCCGACATCGCCGACGCCCCGGACATCAATGTCTGGATCCGCGGCGCGTGGATGAAGCCGTTCGCGCTGGCGCTGGTGGGGCGCACCGGTGCGGCCGCGGTGTGGGCGCGGCGCTCCGACGCCGGCCACCGCGAGGTCGACGAGCACGCCCTGGTCTCCCACCCGGCCGTCCAGCGCATCCCGCTCGTGCTCGCGCTCAGTGAGGCCGGGCGGCCGGCGCAGGCGCTGGCCGAGGGCGAGCGCGGCTATGGCGAACTCGTCGCCGCCGATTCCATGGTGCGGGTGTGGATGGCGGTCTTCCTGGGCCGTGCGCAGTGGCTGGCCGGGCATCCGGTGACCGCGCGGCGCTGGTGGGCCGAGGGCGCGGCGCTGGCCCGGTCCATCGACCACGCCATGGCGCTGCGGCCGGCGCTGGGCGGTCTGGCCGCGTGTGCGGCCGTACTGGGGGATCTGGAGGCGGCCGAGGCGATCCTGGCCGAACACCGGGCGCTGGCGCCGACGCCGCCGGGGCTGGTGTCCGCCGGGGAGGAGTGTCTGGGTGAGGCGTGGCTGCTGGCCGCCCGCGGGCACCTGGGGCAGGCGCGGGCGGTGCTCACCGCTGCTGCCGGTGTCGCCCGCGGCAGTGGTCACCTCACCGGTGAGGCGCTGCTGTTGACCGATGCCGCGCGGCTGGGCGGGGCCAGGGAGACCGCGGGCCGGCTGGCCGAGCTCGCGCACCGCTGCGACGGGGAACTGGCGCCCGCCCGGGCGCAGTTGGCGGCGGCGCTGAGCGCGGAGGATCCGGGCCGGCTGCTGCTGGCCGCGGACGTCTGCCAGGCGGCCGGTGCGGACCTGCTGGCCGCGGAGGCGGCGACCGCCGCCGCGACCGCCTGGAGCCGTGCACACCATTCCCGCCGTGCCTCGGCGGCCGCCCACCGGGCCGCCCTCGCGCTGGCCCGCTGCGAGGGGGCGCGTACCCCGCTGCTGGCCACCGCGCCGGCCACGGCCGCGCTGACGGCCCGCGAGCGGGAGATCACGCTGCTCGCCGCGGCCGGCAACGCCAGCAAGGACATCGCCCAGGCGTTGGCGCTGTCGGTGCGCACGGTCGACAACCATCTCCACCACGCCTACACCAAGCTGGGCGTCACCACCCGGCGCGAGCTGGCCCAGACCCTGGCGGCGGCGCCGGGCGGAGGTCCGGAGCGGGCGCGCCGTCCCTCGTAGCACCCGCGGTGTGCCCCTCCCCCGGTGCTCAGGACCGGGCGCCGTCGCCGCCGCCCACCGTCCTTTCGGGGCTCAACGGGCTTGGTTCGGGGGGCGGTTGAGTACTGGCTGCTCAAGCCAGGGCGGGGTGGCAGCGGCAGAGTCTCTCCCGTGAACATGCCAGCCACGATGTGACGGGGGAACAGCATGCGCAAGCGGATCTTGTTCGCGGCTCTGGGGGCCTCGGCGGCCCTCGGTCTGGTGACGGCCGGCACCGCGGCCGCCACCAGTGCTGACGCCGGCAGTGCCGGCGCGGCCGCGCCGCGGGTGATCGACGTGACGTCGGTGTCGCAGATCCCGGCCGCAAAGGAAGGCCTCGCGGCCTCCCCGGCGGGGATCAACGCGATCTTCCGGCTGACCATGACCAACAACGAGGGCGGCCAGTGCCTGGACGGGGACGCCGACACCATCGGGACCAACGGGACCGTGGTGCAGCTGTGGGGCTGTAACGGCGGGTCCAACCAGACCTGGCTGTGGGCTCCCGCGGCCGGGCAGCCGGTCGGCTACTACACCATCCAGAACGCCCGCGGGAACCAGTGCCTGGACGGCAACGCCACCCAGATCCCGGCCAACGGGGCCGGGGTCCAGCTGTGGGCCTGCAACGGCTGGAGCAACCAGACCTGGGTCTGGCACGGGGCCACGCTGACCAACCTCCAGGGCGGCCAGTGCCTGGACGGGGACCTCACCCAGATCCCGGCCAACGGTTCCCGGGTCCAGCTGTGGGCCTGCAACGGCTGGAACAACCAGAACTGGACGACTCACTAGCAGCGGCGCCGACCGGGCGCCGCGTCAGGAAGGGCCACATGGGCGCGAGAACACGGGGGAGAAAGCTGATGGAGCGCGGAACGCAGCGAAGAGCGGCGGCCTTGGTCGCGGTCCTCGCCGGGCTGGTCCTGGGGGCTGCGGGGCCGGCCACGCCCGCCTACGCCCTGAGCACCTGCAACGGGGTGGAGGCCAACATCGTGGGTACGGCGGGGGACGACACGCTCTCCGGCACCGAGTTCGCGGACGTGATCGTGGCCGGTGACGGCAACGATGTCGTCTCCGGGCTCGGGGAGGCCGACACCGTGTGCCTGGGGGCGGGCAGGGACGTCTTCTTCGGCGGTGACGGCGACGACGTACTGCTCGTCGAGGCCGCCGCCGACGGCAAGGACGCCTTCTTCGCCGGGGCGGGCCGGGATCTGGTGGACTACAGCGCCCGCACCACGGCGGTGAACGTCAGCCTGGACTCGGTGGACGACGACGGAGCACCGGGTGAGGGCGATCTCAACGACGCCGGCGTGGAGTTCGTCCGGGGCGGCAGCGGCGGTGACACCCTGACCGGAGGTCCGTCCAACACCTTCGAGGACATCCGCGGCAACGGCGGCGGTGACACCATCACCAGCGGGGCCGGCGGCACCAGCCAGCTCGTCGGCGGCGCCGGGGACGACACCATCAGGGCCCGTGCCGGCGCGGGCGCTGTCCGTCTCTTCGGGGAGGCGGGCACCGACACCCTCACCGGGGGCGGCGGCAACGACGTCCTCAGCGGCGGCGCCGGCGTCGACACCCTCACCGCCGGAAGCGGCAACGACTCCCTCAACGGGGGTTCCGAGGCCGACACCCTCACCGCGGGACCGGGCGACGACACCCTCGCCGGGGACGACAATCCCAACACCACCATCGGCGACGGCGACACCCTCAACGGCGACGCCGGGGACGACACACTCCGCGGCGACGTCGGCGTCGACATCATGCGCGGCGGTGACGACAACGACCGGCTGAGCGGGATGACCGGTGACGACATCATGGCCGGCGGCGCGGGCAACGACCTCGTCGACGGCGGCGACGGCGACGACACCTCGATCGCCGAAGCCACCTCCGCCGACGGGGCCGACACCTTCTTCGGCGAGGCGGGCACCGACACCATGTCCTACAGCCTGCGCAACACCCCCGTCGCGGTCACTCCCGACGACCGGGCGGACGACGGCGCGCTCACCGAGGGCGACAACATCGCCACCACCGTGGAGAACATCACCGGCGGACAGGCCGGCGACTTCCTCTTCGGCAACGCCGCGGCGAACAAGCTGTTCGGCGGCTCCGGCAGCGACCGCCTCGACGCGGTCGACGGCATCTCCGGCAACGACATCGTCGACGGCGCCCAGGGCGTGGGCAGCGACGACTGCACCGCCGACCCCGGCGACAGGGTCGACAACTGCCCCTGAAACAGGGTCAGTTGCCCCGAAGGGCCGGGGACGGGACGGCCAGGACACGGCGCCGCCCCCGACCCGGCTTCCGGGACGGGCACGGCATGCCGAGCAGGCGGGTTCACCCCCACGGCCACGGGGGTGAACCCGCCTGCTGCCCGTTTGCCCCCGCCCGATGCGCGGCGAGCCCGGCCACGACGGCGCAGCCGGGCGGAGGCCAGCCGCGCCGGCCCCCGCCCACCCGGTCACGGTGGGCGCGCGGGGCGGGGAGGCACCGCGGGATGCGGTGGGAGGTGCTGACCGCGGCGATGACCGCGGCGGCGCTCCGCTCTTCGCGGTCAGCAGTACATCGAACAGCAGAACCGGGCCGGAGCCCGATGCACCGCGAATGAATCCCGGCGGCCCCCCGGCCAGGTGACTCCGCCCCGCGGGAGGCGGGCATGAGCAGCCGCGGCGTTCCGCGGGGCGGCGGCCGGCGGCGCAGCGGGCTCTACCTTCCGGTAGAGGCACGGTTCCTGCCGGTGGCCGACGATTCGTCATCCGTCCGCCGGAATGCTGATGGCCATGGACTCCACCGCACAGGCCGGCGCCGCCGCCACCGTTTTCTCCGTCAGCGGCGGCGTCCGTGCGCGGACGGTTCCCGTCATGCGGCCGGCCGCTCGGCGCCGCGCCGCCGGCCCTCTTCGCCGTCAGAGCCGGACGGAGCGGGCGACGCCGCAGCCGCAGCGCCGGCTGAGCTCGCGCGGTAGGCCTCCAGTACGCCGCCCAGCACCACCCGCCGGTCCCAACCATGCTCAGCCACAAGGGGAGTTGACCCTCATGCGTCTCCAGACCGCCAGTGCCCTGTCCCTCACCGCCCTGCTGCTCGCGGGCACCACCACCGCCTGCCGCACCGACCAGGACGCGGCCGGCAGCGGCCTGGCCGCCCTGCCCGCCTCGCTCACCGGCCAGAAGCTGAGCTGGAAGGCGTGCCCGGCGCCCTCCGTCCTCCAGGGAACCGACGAGAAGCCGCAGCCGCTCGAGGACGGCACCGTGTGGCAGTGCACCACCATGCAGGCGCCGCTCGACTACGCGGACCCGGAGGGCGAGAAGATCGCCCTCGCTCTGGTCCGTGCCAGGGCCAAGCCCGTGAAGAAGACGAAGGGCGCGCCCAAGACCCGTATCGGCTCACTCGTCTTCAACTTCGGCGGCCCGGGCGGCTCGGGAGTGGCCACCCTCCCCCAGTACGCCGAGGACTACCTCAAGCTGCACGAGCGCTACGACCTGGTCAGCTTCGACCCACGCGGCGTCGGCGACAGCCAGGGCGTACGGTGCCTGGACGACAAGGCCCTGCAGAGCTGGTTCGCGACCGACTCCAGCCCGGACGACGCCACCGAGGCGCGCCAATACCGGGAGGGGTGGCGGAAGTTCGCGCGGGGCTGTGCCAGGAACTCCGGCAAGGTACTGCCCCACGTCGACACCGTCAGCGCCGCCCGTGACATGGACCTGATGCGTCAGGTGCTCGGCGACCGCAGGCTCAACTACCTGGGCATCTCCTACGGCACCGAACTGGGCGCCGTCTACGCCCACCTGTTCCCCCGCCGGGTCGGCCGCACCGTCTTCGACGCCGTCGTCGACCCCACCAAGAACGACGCGGCCGGCGCGCTGGGGCAGGCCCGGGGCTTCCAGCTCGCCCTGGAGAACTTCATGAAGGAGTGCGCCGAGGTGCGCGACTGCCCCACCGGCGCCGGCGCCGAGGCCCGCAAGGACACCACCGCGGGCACCCGGAAGATCGCCGCCCTGCTGGAGCGGATCGACCGCAAGCCGCTGAGGACCGACGACGGCAGCGGCCTCACCCAGGCCGAGGCCGCCACCGGCATCATGGCCGCGCTGTACGGGAAGGCGACCTGGGGCTTCTTGAAAGCCGGCCTGCACGACGCCCTGGTCAAGGGCGACGGCGAGTGGCTCCAGCTGTTGGCCGACGGCTACTACAGCCGCGACGACAACGGCCACTACAGCAACCTCCACGCCGCCAACACGGCGGTCATCTGCGCCGATTCCAGCGACCGCTACACCGAGCGGGACATACGCGGCCGGCTCCCCCGGTTCCGCAAGGCCTCGCCCCTCTTCGGCGAGTCCATGGCGTGGTCCCTGCTCAACTGCGCCGACTGGAAGGTCGGGCCCGGCTCCTCCCCGACGGTCGAGGCCGGCGCGAAGGGCGCCGCGCCCATCGTCGTGGTCGGCACCACCGGCGACCCGGCGACACCCTACGAGGGCGCCCACCGCATGGCCGAGGAACTCGGCGAGGACGTAGGGGTCGAGGTCACGTACAGGGGCGACGGCCACGGCGCCTACCCGGGCAGCGCCTGCGTCACCGCCGCGGTGAACGGCTATCTGCTCAACGGGAAGGTGCCCGCCGACGGCACCGTCTGCTCGTAGCGCTACGTCCGCACGCCGGCCCTCGGGCCCGTGCCAGGGTCGAGCGGCATTGTGCACCAGGCCGCAGACCGCGGTCGGGGCCGCGGGCCGTGGTCGGACCGTGGTGCGGCGGGTGCTGTCAGTCCGTGGTGCGGCGGCCCCGGGTTGCCTCGCGGTTGACCGCCCAGGCGTCGGCGACCGGGCCCAGGTGGCCGAGCTTGTCGGGGTTGCTCACCGAGCGGATCGTCTGGATCTGGCCGTCGAGGACGTCGAGGGTCCAGGTGTTGATCACCTTGTTGTCCCGGTCGCGGAAGACCGCGCCGGGCTGGCCGTTGACCTCGTGCGGTTCCATCGTGGCCTCCACCCGCGCGACCATGGGGAAGAACGAGACGAGCAGCCGGGCCACCTTGTCGGCGCCGATGACGGTCCTGGCCAGCTGCGGGGCCTTCCCGCCGCCGTCCCCGAGCAACTGCGCGTCGGCGGCGAGCAGTTCCCGCAGGCAGTCGACGTCGCCCTCGCGCAGGGCGTCGAAGAACCGCTCGGCGAGCTTCTCGCGCTCCTGGCGGTCGGCCTCGAACCGCGGACGGCCGGCGTCCATGTGGCGGCGGGCGCGCACCGCGAGCTGGCGGCAGGCCGCCTCCGAGCGTCCCAGCGTCGTGGCGATCTCCGGGAAGCCGAAGGTGAACACCTCCCGCAGCACGAACACCGCCCGCTCCAGCGGGCTGAGCCGCTCCAGCAGCAGCAGCGCCGCCATCGACAGCGAGTCCGCGAGCTCCGCGGAGCGCGCCGGATCCTCGTACGGGTCGGTGAGCAGCGGTTCGGGCAGCCACTGTCCGACATACACCTCGCGCCGGACCCGGGCCGAGCGCAGGACGTCGATCGAGATCCGGGTCACCGTGGCCGAGAGGAAGGCCTTGGTCGACGTGGGCTGTGTCGCGGAGGCGTCGAAGCGCAGCCAGGTCTCCTGGACCGCGTCCTCGGCCTCGCTCACGCTGCCCAGGATCCGGTAGGCGATCGAGAACAGCAGGGGCCGCAGTTCCTCGAACTCCTCGGTCCGCCTCACGCCGGCTCCTCCTTGAATCCCTGGCGCCACGAGGGGTGGCGCAGTTCCCAGCCGAGTTCCCGCCTGGCCTTGGCGTTGGAGAAGCCGCGTCCCTCGGTCATCATCGTCACGGCCGCCTGTCCGGCCAGCAGCCGGGCCGCCCATACGGGGATGCGCGGCGGCCGTTTCGCTCCCGCGCAGGCCGCCAGGTGGGGCAGCCACTCGCTGACCGGGGCGGGTTCGTCGTCGACGATGTTGAACACCCCGGCCGCCTTCTGCTCCATGGCCAGTACGGTCGCCTCCGCCGCGTCGTCCAGATGCACCCAGGAGAAGTGGCCGGTGCCCTTTCCCACGAGCGGGAGCCTGCGGCGGCGTACGAGTGTGACCTGGTCGTCGGTGGCGCCCGGGCCGTAGAGGCCGCCGTAGCGCAGGGCCGCGCCGCCGGCCCGCAGGACCCTCTCCACGAGGTGGCGGACGGCCTGTGCCGTCCCGCGTGCCGTCGTCCCCTCCTCCGGGTCCAGCGGGTCCTCCTCGGTCTTGACCCAGCCGCCCTCGCGGATGCCGCCGGCGACGGCGGCGCTCTGGGCGAGGACGTGCGAGACGCCGGTCGCCTCGGCGGCGGCCATCAGGTGGTCCGTTCCCTCCGAGCGCAGCCGGTTGGTGGTGCGAAACCATCGGTCGGGGTGCTTCATGTCGGCCTTCTCGGCGTCGATCGCGGTCATCTGGTGCACGATCGCGTCCGGCCGGGCGGTGGCCACGGTCTCGCCGACCGCCATCGCGTCCAGGCCGTCCATCACGACCCCGACCGCGCCCAGCCGCTCCAGCAGGCCCAGCCCGGCCGTGCGGGTCGTCGTCGCCGTCACCTGGTGGCCGCGGGCCAGCAGGCGCGGCACCAGCCGCCGCCCCATGACCCCCGTACCGCCTGCCACGAACACGCGCATGACCACCGCTTCCCGATGCCGGAGCCTGTCTCCGCAACTGAGACGAGACAGCCCCGCCGTCTGTGACATGACCGGGCGGAACCCGGGGAGACGAACCCGGCGTCCGCCGTGCGGGTGCCCCCGCGCGGCCCGGGGATGTCACGGCGTGCGCCCGCGCACCGGCGGGCGCGCCCGGTGCGGGGTCCTGGTGAATCCGGGGAGCGGCCACCCGTGTCGAAGTCCGCCGCCGTCCGTTGTCGCTTCAGGACGAACTGACCGATAACCGGGCTCTTCACCTCAACCCACCCGACGGGGACCTCTCTTGAGCGCACTGACCGGCAACCGCGTCCGCCCCCTGGGGCCGGCCGGGCCCAGGAGAGGCCGCCGGGCCCCGATCGAGGCTCCGCCGAAACCGGAGCCGGCTGCACCCTTTCAAGGAGAAACCGAATGAACCTCGCCCTGTGGATCGTTGCCGGGCTGCTGGCTGTCGTCTTCCTGGTCTCCAGTTGCTCCAAGCTGTTCATGTCCAAGGAGAAGCTGGCCTCCCAACCCGGCGCAGGGTGGACGCAGTTCTTCAGCGCTGGCGCCATCAAGGCTCTGGGAGTCGTCGAGGTGCTGGCCGCGGCGGGTCTGATCCTGCCCGCCGCGCTCGACATCGCCCCCGTGCTGGTGCCGGTGGCCGCCGTCGGTGCGGCGCTGCTGATGGCCGGCGCGGCCATCACCCGTTTCCGCCTGCGCGACAAGCTGATCGCGGTGGATCTCCTCTACCTGGCCCTGGCCGTCTTCGTGGCGTGGGGCCGCTTCGGTCCTGAGTCCTTCACCGGCTGACCGCGCGGGAGTCGAGGAGTCCGGGATACGGGCGGTGCGGCGCCGGTGAGGTGTCTTCCGGGCGGGTCAGGTGGTTGCGGGGGCGTCCGTCACCGGGCTGCTCAGACCGTGAGGGCCGGTCAGCCAGCGGATCGTCTGGACCCGCCCGTCGAGGATGTCGAGTGCCAGGGCGCTGAGGACGGTGCCGTTGCGGTCGCGGAAGACGGCGCCCGGGTGGGAGTCGACCTGCTGCGGCTCCATGGTGACGCCGATGCGGACCAGGGCCGGGACGATCGCGGCGAGCACCCGGGCCACCCGCTCCGCGCCGACGATGCGCCGGGGCCAGGGCAGCGTTCTGCCGCCGCCGTCGCTCGCCATCGACACGGCGGCGGCGAGCCGGCGGCAGGCCGCTTCCGAGCAGCCCACGGTCGCGGCGATCTGGGAGAGGCCGCACCCGAAGACCTCCCGCAGCACGAACACGGCGCGTTCCAGCGGGGACAGCCGCTCCAGCAGCAGCAGGGCCGCCGTCGACAGCGACTCGGCCAGCTCCGCCGGACGTTCCAGGTCCTGGTAGGGGTCGCCCGCCGGCGGCCCGGGAGCCCACGGCCCGGCGTACCTCTCCCGCCCCGCGCGCGCCGAGCGCAGCACGCCGGCCGAGATCCGGGTGACCTCCGCCGACAGGAACACCCGGCCGGTGGCGGGCACCGTGGGGGCGGCCTCGTAGCGCCGCCAGGTCTCGCGCACCGCGTCCTCGGCCTCACTCGCGCTGCCCAGGATCCGGTAGGCGATCGAGAACAGCAGGGGCCGCGACTCCTCGAACTCCTCGATCCGGCTCACGCACGTCCTCCTGTCCCCGCTCGGATCCAAGCCGCCACGGCCAAGGGCGCGGCTCCCGGCCGGACTCCCCCTTTGACGGGCGGGAGTCCGCTCGGCTGTCGCCGTGAACGAGGAGCCTCTCGCCTCAGGCTCGCCGCGTGCCGGGGAAGACCCCGGCCACCGTCACCGCCTCACCGAACGCAGCGCACCGGCGCTCGCCTTCCCGCCTCACAAACGGCCGTCAGTTACGAGACGAGACAGCCCTGGCATCAGTGACACGACAAGCGAAGAGCATCGGGACGAGAACGCCGGCAGGGCGTATACCGTCACGCCCGCCCGCCCCGGGGGAAGGGAGGCGGGCGGGCGCGACGGCCCGCGGCCCCACCCCATGACAGGGCGGAACCGCAAGTCCCTTACATGCACCGGCTCTTGACGCTGTCAGCCGGAGTACGGCCGTGGCGCGGGACGCGTTCGGGCAGCGCTGTCCGGGCCGCGCGCGTCCTGCTGCTCGTGCCGGCCGGCGTACACCGCGAGGAAGGCGGCGAGTGTGCGCACCCCGCCGCCGCCCGGGCCCAGCCCGGTGAGCGGGATGCGCTGCCCGAAGCCCGCCGACAGCGCGCTGTGCGCCCGCAGCGCGGCGGCGGCCAGTTCACCGCACGGGCGGCGGGCATGGGCGTGCGTGGGGTCGGCGCAGGTCATGGAGAGAGCCTCGGCCCAGGCCCGGGGCACGAGTTCCGCGTCGTACGCGGGCGGCTTCACGGCAGGTACGGCAGCGCTCATCGGCTTCTCTTTCCTTCGCCGGGGTCCGGTGGTCTCCTGCTCCGGTGCGTGCGCGGGGGCTGTCGCCTGCCGCTGTGCGGGAGTTCACGCGGCCCCGCCCGCCACCGCCGTGCCGTGGGAGGCGGGGGGGGCCGGCGGGCCGGTGGAGTTGGGGTGTGGGGGTGTCAGTGGCTCCGGTAGGCGACCTGGGTGGCGAGGCGGGAGAACTCGTGGCGCCAGGCCTCGTCCAGTCCCGAAGTGGCCAGCGAGGCGCAGGCCTTGTCGACCAGGCCCGCGATCGTGCGCTCGACGGCGGCCCGTACGCCGGTCTCCTCCAGGATCTTCCGCAGCAGTGCGACGTCCCACGGCTTGCCGTCCCTGCGGTCCAGGAGGTCCCGCACCCGCGGGTCACGCTCCGCGGCCAGTGCCAGGAGCAGCGTCATCTTGTGTTCGGCGAAGTCCAGTCCGGTCGGCTTGCCCGCGTCCTCGGTGGAGCCGAAGGCGTCGATCAGGTCGTCGCGCAGCTGGAACGCCTCGCCGAGCGCCAGGCCGTAGCCCTCGAAGGCGGCGGCCATGTCGGGCCGGCCGGCGAGGGTGGCGCCCAGCACCAGCGGGCGGTGGATCGTGTAGCGGCCGGACTTCTGTACGGCGATCCAGCGCGAGAGCGCGGGGTCGCCGATGCCCTCGGCGGCGACCACCATGTCCAGGTGCTGGCCGATGACCAGTTCGGCCCGCAGTTCGTTCCACACCCCCCTGGACAGGGCGGGGAGTCGGGCGGCGAGCTGGTCGGCGTACACGAAGGCCAGGTCGCCCGCGAGGACGGCGACGCCCTCGCCGTAGCGGCGCGACTCGCCCTGCCAGCCGCGTGCCCGGTGCTCGGCGGCGAACACCTCGTGGACGGTGGGTTCGCCGCGGCGCAGCGAGGAGTTGTCGGCGATGTCGTCGTGGATCAGGATGAAGGTCTGCAGCAGTTCCAGGGCGGCCGCGGCGTCGACGGCGCCCGCGGAGGAGGGGCTGCCGCCCGCGGCGAGGAATCCGCTGAGGCAGAACTTGGGGCGCAGCCGCTTGCCTCCGCTCGCGATGAACGTGGCGATGGCGTCGGCGCCTTGGGCGGCCCGGGGGTTGATGTCGAACCAGCGGGACTGTTCCTGCGCGATGAAGCTCCGCAGCCGCTCCTCGACACGGGCGAGGAGTGCGGCGCGGGTCTCTTCGATCGAGGAGAGGTCAGCGTCGTGGGGCGGGGACGTGGTCGTCATGGCAGGCCTTCTTCGCTGGATGGACGCGTCGGATCGGTCATCGGGTTCATGTGTTCCGGGCAGCCGGGGCCCCGGGAACGGGTGGCGGCCGCTCTGGTCAACTGCGGTGCGGCGCGCACCCGGTGAGGCCCGGGGTGCGGGGCGTCCGGGCGGTGACCGCCGGCGCCGTCTCGCGGCCGTCACTGCCCGGGGCAGCGGCATCGGCCGGAGGGGCTGTGGAAGCGGGGCGTCTCCCCTGGTTCCGCTCGCCGTGGCGGGAGTGCGCCGAGGTGTGCTCCGGCCGGCGTAGGGGCTTCCGCGCGGCGGACCCGATGCGCCGGGTCCCGCGCGCCCTGGTGGACGCCGTACTCCCCTCCACCACCGTACGGCGGGTTCTGGGCAGGGAGGACGTGCCGAGATAGTGACACGCTCGGCGTCCCCGCGCCAAGGGCACCTCTCAGCGGCCGTCTCCGGCCCTCTCCGTGCGCGCAGAGAGGGCCGGAGGCGCTCACACCTGTTCGGGGGCGGGGGTGGAAGCCGGGAGTGGGCGGGGGGCGGGCTGCGGCACCGGCGGGGGGCCGGAGCGGCGGGCGTTCAGCGTGAGGGTGGCCACGATGCCGACTCCGACCGGCACGGTGAGGGTGAGCAGGACCGTGGACAGCGACCAGCCCGCGTTCGCCATCAGGCCGCCGAGCAGACCACCGGCCACCGGGCCCAGCTTTCCCGCGCTGTTGGCCCAGCTCATGCCCGTGGCGCGGGCGGACGGCGGGTAGGCGACCGCGGCGGTCGCCTGCAGCGAGGCGTTGGCCGCCGGGAGGCAGAGTCCCAGGACGAACGCCCCGGCCAGCAGCGTGGGGAACCGCTCCGCCCACAGGCCTGACGCGGCGAAGCAGACCAGGGCCAGCCCCCACAAGCCGAGCAGTGCCCTGAGCCGGTCCAGCCGTTTGAGGGCGAAGGACACCGCGAGCTGTCCCATCAGGCCGCCCCACCCGAACACCGCGATGGCCACCGCGGCCTGTGAACCCGTCAGGCCGGTGCCGGCGCGCTCGGCCAGCAGCGGCAGATAGCTGAGGATCACGAAGACGACGCCCTGGCCCACGAAGAAGCACAGCCACAGCAGGAGGGTGGTGGGGGCGAAGTCCCGGGACAGGATGACCCGGGCCGGCGGCCGCGGCTGCTTGCGCAGCACGGTCTGTTCCAGGGCCACGCCGGACAGGTCCCGGCCCGGAGCGACCGCGGTGAGAGCCTCGCGCAGCTGTGCCGTCCGCCCGCGGGCGGCGAGCACGCTGACGGACTCCGGGACGAACCGCAGCACCGTGGGGATCAGCAGGAGCGGGGCGATCCCGCACACCGCCAGCAGCGTGGGCCAGCCGAACGCGGGGATGAGGACCGAGGCGAGCAGGCCGCCCACCGCGGTGCCGGCCGTCACCCCGGTGAAGGCCAGCGCGACCATCTGGACCCTGCGCCTGACCGGGGTCCAGTCGGCGACCAGCGCCATCACCGTCGGCAGCACCGCACCCAGCCCCAGGCAGGCGACGATCCGCAGCCCGGTGAAGGCGACGATCTCCTGCGTGAGTGCCATACAGGCCGTGCCCAGGCCGAAGACGGTGATGCCGGTGACGGTGACGACCTTGCGCCCGTGCCGGTCGGCGAGCGGGCCGGCCACGACACCGCCGACGATCATCGCCAGGACACTCATCGTCACGGTGATGGTCACCGTGGAGGTGTCGGTCCCCCAGTCGTCCTCGATGCGGGGGTAGACGAAGGCGGCGACGGCGGCGTCGAGGCCTTCGGCGATCATCATAAGCAGACCCAGCACCACGATGAGCCGCTGCCGACGGCTCATCGGACTCTGGTCGATGAACTCTTGCGGACTCAGCTTCGCTGAAGCGTCCGTGGTCATGGGCGAACCCCTTTCGTTCCGAAGGTGCGGGGAAAGACCGTGCAGGCACAGGCAGGGCCGCACGCGTGTCGCGTGCGGCCCTGCAGCCCTGCGGGAGATGCGGTGGCCGGGCGTGGGGCGAGGGCTAGCCGGCGGTGCCCGCCGTTCCCGCCACCTGCTTGGGGACGTCCAGGGGCCGGGGACGGTCGTCGTCGGTGGGCCGGCCGATGAGCCAGGTCAGCAGCGGGCCGGCCATCGCGGTCGTGACGACAGCCATCACCACCATGAGGGAGTAGAGGTCCTGCCCGATGAAGCCCAGTTGCAGGCCCACGTTCAGGACGATGAGTTCGGTCAGGCCGCGGGTGTTCATCAGGGTGGCGAGTGCGGCGGACTGCCTGACCGGCATCCGGTTGAGGCGGGCGGCGGTGAACGCGCCGGTGAACTTGCCGCCGACGGCCACCAACAGGATCAGCGCCAGCGCCCCCAGGCCGCCCAGGTCCAGTCCCGAGAGATCGACCTTGAGACCGGCGACCAGGAAGAACACCGGCAGCAGCAGCGCGCCGTTCATCTGCCCGAGGCGGTCGTGCACTTCGGTGCGCAGCTGCTCGCTGCCAGTGCGCGGGAGGATCATGCCGAAGAGGAAGGCGCCGAAGATGTAGTGCAGACCCACCCACTCGGTGGCGGCGGCGGACAGCAGCAGACCCGCGAGCACGCACGCGAACACGGTCGGGGTCAGGCGCAGTCCGGGCCTGCGGGCCACGAAGCGGTTCAGCAGGGGCCGCAGTATGAAGAGCATGCCCAGCAGGTAGGGGACGGCGAACAGGATGTGCCACTGGTCGGCGCCGGCCGAGCCGCTGATGGCGACCACGGCGGCGAGCACGGACCAGGCCAGGACGTCGTCGATGGAGGCGCAGGCCAGTGCGATCACACCGAGCGGAGTACGCGTCATGCGCCGGTCGGAGAGAATGCGTGCCAGTACCGGAAAGGCCGTGATCGACATGGCGATGCCCATGAAGAGCATGAACGCCGTCCGGTCGCCGGTGCCGTAGTCGTCCATCAGGTAGAGCGCCAGGAGCGTGCCGAGACCGAACGGCAGCACGATGGAGCTGAACGAGACGGTGGCGGCAAGGCTTCCGCTGCCCCGGATCATCGCGGCGTCCCACTCCAGGCCGACGATGAACATGAAGACCGCGACACCGACCGCGGCCAGGGCACTGAGCAGGGGCCGGATGGTGTCCGGGAAGAGGAAGTCGGTGACCGCCCCGTGGAAGAGGGTCGGTCCCAGCGCGATGCCGGCGAGGACCTCACCGATCACCGCCGGCTGGCCCAGCCGCCGGGCCAGCGCGCCGAGCATGCGGGCCAGGAGCACCATGACGGCGAGGCCGACGAGAAGTGACGTGGTCTGATGCGTATCCATGACATCCGTCTCCGTAGATCGCGGTCCGTCCTGTGCCCCTGTGCGGTGCACGAAGCGCGGGCGGGCAGGGGCAGGCAGCATGAGAGGAAATACCCGGGCAGCGGAGCGATACGTGATGTCCTGGCCCGCTGTCGGGCGTCGGCCATGGTCCACACCGTTGCGGTGGCGAGCTTCCAACTGCGGTGCCGCGGGCCCCGGGAGGGGCCGAACAGCAGTTTTCCGTCACGCAGTTGAGGCAGACCAGCGTCTGCTTCGAGCCCTCCTCGAGACAGCGGCTTCTCAGCCGGTGACTGTCCAGGTGTCGTTGCCGGTGAGGAGGGTGGCGAGGTCGCCTTTGCCGTTCTGTTCGATGGCGGTGTCGAGTTGGTCGGTCATCTGG
>NZ_JBITHE010000032.1:0-60330 GCF_044457665.1 Streptomyces sp. NPDC050535 | reverse complement strand
GCACCGCCCCCACACCCAGCACCCGCCCCGCAGCCGGCACACAATACGCCACCAGCCGCCTGTCCCCCGGCACATCCTCACGCGCGACCACAACGGCCGATTCGATGTCCGAGTTCGCCAGTAGAACCGATTCGACTTCACCGGGTTCGATCCGGAACCCCCGAAGCTTCACCTGGTGATCGGCGCGGCCGAGGAACTCGAGATTCCCATCCGGCCGCCACCGAACCACATCACCCGTGCGGTAGACCCGTGCACCAGGGATGTCCGAGAAGGGGTGTGCAACGAACCGCTGCTCGGTCAATTCGGGTCTGTTGAGGTACCCGCGGGCGACACCAGCTCCGCCGATCCAGAGCTCCCCCTCGACGCCCACCGGAACAGGCCGTCCGTGGCGATCCATCACCAGAAGTTCAGCGTCGGCCATGGGGCGGCCGATCGGTACGATGCGGCTGCTCGCGCTCACGCCGCTGCTGTCGAATCGGAAGAGGGTCGCCCCGACAGTCGTCTCAGTCGGCCCGTATTCATTGAAGAGGGTGGCGTTAGGGTGACATTTCCCCAGTGCCGCACGAGCCAACTCTTCAGGAAACGGTTCTCCCGCAACGACGAGGGTGCCGACGTTCAAACATGCGCCTCTTGCGTCAAGCGCGGTCAGAAGCAGCTCGAGGTGAGATGGTGTGATCTTGAGAGTGCTGTACGAATCGCCCTGCGCTAGGGACTCAGCCAGCACCTCGACGGCCTCGGCTCCGGACTGCTCAAGAATGAGCACGGCCTGCCCCTGCAACAGGGGAAGGAAAACCGAGGGGATGGGCAAATCGTAAGCAAGGGAGGAGAAGACTGCCGAGCCGTACGTGGCCGATTTCCGCGGGAATTCTATCTCGGCACTCGCAAGGAAATCGACAATGTTTCTGTGGGTGACCTGAACGCCCTTTGGGCTGCCGGTGGAACCAGACGTGTAGATCACATAGGCGAGGTTACTCGGATCCGCCTGCCGACCGGAGCTGTGCATCGGCGAATTCTCTATCGCCTCCCACTTCGCATCCAGGCAGATTATGTGTGGCCCTTGGGCAGGCATAAGGTCACGCAGAGAGTCCTGCGTGATGACTACAGGAGTTCGGGTGTCCTGGAGCAATTGGGCTATGCGATCGGCTGGATGCTCCGGGTCGAGAGGAACATAGGCCCCTCCAGCCTTCAGCACAGCGATAAGAGCGACGACCAACCGGGTACTCCGCTCCAGACACACGGCCACGAGTGTCTCAGGGCCCACGCCGTGACAGCACAGGTGGTTGGCCAGGTCCGAAGCCTGTCTTTCCAACTCGCTGAACGTTAGCGATGCATCGCCGCACCGCACGGCAACAGCGTCAGGGGTGAGTGCTCCGCGCTCCGCCAGCAGCTGATGGAGTGTCCCATCCGTAGAATGCCGAGCTGCAATTCTGTTGAACACTCTTACAACTTCATGACGCTCATAGTCGGTGAGGATATCAAGCTGGCTGATTCGAGTGTCCGGGAAAGCGCCAACTCGCCGTAATAGAGTGACGAAGTGACTCGCCATTCTCTGGGCGGTCGCGCGCTCGAAGATCCCGGCGTTCCACACCAAGCGCAGGTCTGGAGAGGAAGAGCGCTCCGCCACTCTGAGTGCTACAGGAAATGGCATAGAGCTGTAAACGCTCGTTGGCCCCAATTCCGACGTTGCTTCCACTGCCACTAGAGAGCTTGCCGACTCATCGACTGCAGAGGACCGCACAGCGTTTCGCTTCGCCCCAGCCTTCTGTGAAGAGAGGCTCCTGATCCACTCGCCTACAGGCGCACCAGGGTCCACGAAGGCGTGTACAGGCATCCACTCATCGCTACCTGGAAGGACCAAGCCAAATGTGACGTCGTCAGCGGAGCTGTAATAGGACATCAGCAAGGCCCAAATGCCTTGGCCAAGAGTCCCCGACGTCAGATCGTGCGCCTGCAAAAACGCTACTGCCGCCGTGCTCGTATCCTCGTCGAGCGTTATGTCTAGCTCTTCCCAGAGTTGCTCGCCGGAAATTCTCCTACCACTCCCCGCCACATCGAGGAGACGCTCCCAGATATTCCAACTAGTCATTCCTAGCAGTCCTTTTCTGAGCGTAGGACAATTTCAGGTCGTGCAGTAGCAGGAATTTCCAGAAGGCGGGATGCTCGCTGTCGGACTGACGGCAGACGCCCGCCATTGCAGAGATGAATAAAAGAATGAGAAAGGCATCACAAACCACGACAGGCAGTCGCGCCGAAATGCAAAATTCCCTTCCCCTACCTCTTCGCCCTGTACGCCTGCGCTTCGGTAAGCTCTGCAGAATCCGTAGGAAGAGACAGCGTCTTCCGCCACGGCGACAGGAGAGTGGGAAGGAACGCTAGAAAGGCCGCTCCTGACGTCACGAACAGTGCCGTGCGTGCACCCAGCGATTCAGCCAGGGCACCTCCGATCAATGACCCAAGAGGCATGACACCCCACGTGAGGAAACGCATTGTCGCATTGACGCGACCTAGCAGCGCGTCCGAAACTAGTGCCTGACAGGAGCTCACAAAACCAATATTGAAAATGACGGTCGCGAATGCAACGACAGAACTGGATGCTGCCGCCGCCCAGACAGTCCAACCCGAAGTGGCAATCGGGAGCACCAATCCGAAAGGTGCTCCGACAAGTAGCGAAATCCACAACAATGGGCCATGACCGACCTTCTTGACCAACAACTTGAAGGAGAAGGCGGCGACGACTCCTCCCACTCCGGCGACGCTGAAGAACACCCCGATCGAAAAGACCGATAGGCCGATATCACGCGCCAGGAAAACCACCGTAATGGCATACGTCGCGTAGGACGTCAAGTTCAACCAGGAGGAAGACTCTGCTAGTACCCGAAGCCGGCGCTCGGCTCGGACGAGCAGAATCCCTTCACGAATTTCACGCAGGAGGTTTCCGTTCTTGCTGCGCTTCCTATCAACTTCCACCCTACGAATACGAAAAACAAAGAGTGAGGAGAAGGCAAGACCAACACTCGTCACAATGAAGGAAACTGGCGCTGTAAGGATGGCCACAAGTTGCCCTCCCAGGGCCGGCCCGCCCAACGCGAATATCTGCTGCACACTCGTTATCTTCGCGTTGGCCTCGACCAAGTCCTCCCGCCCGACAAGTCCAGGGAGATAACTCTGGTAGGCCACATCGTAGAACACATTACAGATACCGAACAAGAGAACCGCAGCGCTTAACCACCAGACATTCAGGACATCGAACCACCATAACAATGGGATCGACAGCAGAATCACAGATCGCGCCATTTGGCAGAACATCAAGACCTGCCGGCGCTGCATCCGGTCCACCCAGGCCCCAGCTGGCAGCCCAACGAGCAGAAAAGGAAGCGTCAAGAAGACCGAGACGAGGCCAACCTCAAACTCGGTGGCATCCAACGCCACAACCGCAGTCAGTGGAACCGCTATCCTGGCTACGCTCACCCCCGCAGCACTTGCTGTTGTCGCCGCAAACAGGTTTCTAAAACCCTGATCTCTGAACAATTGAATCGATGGTCCAGGCACGTCAGGACCGTAGCACCGATTCCGACGGCTTCACAAGAGGTGATCCACAGGGAGTGATCCCGTTATCAGAACTAACTCCGAAGAATCCAGTACGCAATGCAATCTGTCTTGATCGTATCGGAATACATCTTTGCCCTGACACCGCTTTTGACGCCCGCAGACGGCCCCATTGACCAAGAAACGGACAGTCCATAATCGACTGGGACACACTAGGACACTTGTCGTTACTTACAGGGCAACCCCCTAGGCCCCATGAGCGCGCGGTGGGCGTGAGCTGGGCACCATCGGGGTCCGACTAGTACCCAGGCTGATATGGATGTATGACCCAGGCATGGACGACTTCTCGCCAACTTTGTTTGCCTGATTAATCCTGACCCCATAACAACACCGGGCGGCGCACAGGAAACTCTCAGCAACCGGACAGCAACCATGAAGCCAGTCGCGAGTGGGACTTGCAAGCCTGTGATTCCTTTGATGAACTGACATCCACCGCCATTCACTAATCGTCAGCAGGATCGCCAAGTTGCCACCTGCGAGCCCAAATTAGAGCGAACGGAGAAAGAAATGCACCCGAAGCGTAAGAGGCTCCCCAATGGGCAAATGATTTCCATCTTGAACCGAAGGGAAGCAGATTATCTCTATAAAGAAATTTTCGAGGATGAATCCTATATCCGCGCCAGCGGCATCACCCTACCTTCCCAACCGATCATATTCGACGTAGGGGCAAATATTGGAATTTTCTCTCTTTTCGCCGCCCAGAGTTGGCCTGCAGCGAAAATCTACGCCTTCGAACCGGTACCGGAAATATTCAAGATACTAAGAGAGAATGTACGCACTCTTCCAGACGTCACTCTCTACAATTCCGCGCTAGGAGAAAAAACAGGAACCAAGGACATAACCTACTACCCTCGTTACACCATGCTGTCTGGATTCAATGCCAATAAATCTGCAGATCGAACCATCGTCGCGCAATATATTCAAAACAGTTTCGATGAAGTGACTGACCCCGAGGTGAAACATGCTGTCCTTAGCAATTTAGACGGGCTGCTAGACGGCATGTTTGAGCAACAGGTAACCCCAGTTACAGTGGATCGGATTTCGAACGTGGTACGCCATCACAACCTCAATCGCATTGATCTCCTCAAGATTGACGTCGAAGGTTCCGAAATGCAAGTAATAAAGGGGATTGACGAAGAAATATGGCCACTACTGGGAAACGTTGTAGTCGAAGTAGCCGACCACAATGGGGGACTCTTAGCCATGGAAAGGGAATTTCACACGCACGGAATGGAAATAGATGTCCAACAGATGAACGGCTACCGAGGAACTAATCTATACCTTGTTTTCGCAGGCCGCTAACCGAAGAGATGACGACACGCGCAGGTTTCCATCAAGAAAGAGAGTGTCGGGTGAATCCGCAACATGGTGGCCCATTGGCACGTCCCGCACACGAGAGTCAGGAGATCGCTGACTGTCAGATACTTACGGAGTTAATGACAGTTGGGTTGGTGCCGTTCGGGGTGACGTGCTCATAAAGAAGGACCCGGCTCGACGAGAGAAGCCTGGTATGGAACAGTCCCGTCGCCGCGCGACACGGTCAGATGCACGGGATAACCGTGAACGTATTATTGAGACCGCGCGCAGGGTGCTCACCGAAAATCCGAGGGCGACTCTACAGTCGATCGCGAGAGCCGCAAACGTCGGTCAGGGAACGATGTACCGACACTTTTCCTGTCGCGAGGCATTGTTGCTGGCCGTTTATCGGGAGGACATCGAGGTGCTTATCGACGCAGTTCCGCAACTGCTCAAAGAGCAGCCACCTCTGGAGGCGCTCCGCCTCTGGTTCGACCGGCTCGCCGCCTACGGGCGCATTAAGCACGGCGCGTGCCTGGCTGTCGAGGCCGCCACTCGCGCCGACCAGGGAACTCAGTACTACGCGCCGGTCTTCGCCGCACTAGACCGACTGCTCACCGCCGGCAAGGAAGCCCAACAGGTTCGAGCGGACGCCGACGTGGACGAGGTCCTGCTGCTGGTGTCGTTCCTCTGGAGGGCCGATAGCGGACCCGACTGGCACAAACGCAGCCAGCACATGCTCACTATCGTCATCGACGGACTGCGCGCCGACACGCACCGCCGATAAGGCCGGGTTCGCCGCTTCCGCATCAGTGTGTACAACAAAGGGCTTAAATGAACCCTGGACTGTCATCAAGTAGCTGTTGTTGCACGTGCGTTGCAGACCGAGGCATCGTCCGAGCCCGAGATGGTGCCAGAGTTGGGGCCGTTGCGGAACAGCCGCCCGTGTCTGCGGTGATCACCGGAGTCCCGCTGTTCTGGTGGTTGCGGGCTTGTTCGTTGAGGTAGTGGAACGGTGCGTCCCTGTCGGGGTGTTGCCTGTCTTCTACTTCCAGGGTCTTGACTTTTCTCTGCAGGTTGAAGCCCCCTCGCGCAGGAGTCGTCCAGCGTATCCGCGCAGACCCGGCGGCGCCCTGGCGGGTCAGTTCCTCGGCGAGCCTGCGGGGGATTCGGTGATCCAGCCCAACGACGACATGGGATCCCCTCGAACGTCAGGCTCGACCAGCGCGAGAGGCGCCTTGCGGACGGCTGGGTTCAGGGCGACGACGCGTTTGCGGCCGCCGGGCCGGAGGACCCGTCCCAGCGACGTCTGCCCGGAGTCAAGTTCCCGCATTCCAGCAGACACACCCTTGCCTCACGGACACCGGCTGCAGAGGCGACCGCTCTGATCCTGCGGTGGCCCAGGGACTGGGCTTGCGCCCCTATCAATATACGACGCGGCTGCTCGTCAAGGTGCGCTGCCGCAGTGACAGCTGTGCAGCAGGGTGGTCTTCGATCCAGGACAGGCCTCCGATGTCGAGACGCTGGCGGGTACGGGTGACGGCGACATAGGCGAGGCGGGCTTCACCGTCGTCGATCGGTCCGGGCACCGCGCGGCCGGTGGCGTCCAGCTGGTCGCTGTCCTTAGGCGGGATGAAGTCGTCGGCAATTCTCACCCGCGCCCATTCACGGCCTTTGGCCCTGTGGGCGGTGGAGACGGTCACCTCGGCCTGTTGCTCCGGGACGAGCTGGGCAACAGCGCTGAGGATGGCGTCGGTGCCGTGCGTGTCGACGAGGTCGACCAGAGGCTGCAGGTCTCGTCCGGCAGGGTCGTGGGCGGCGTAGTCCTGCAGCTCACCCCAGGAGGAGAACAGAACCAGTTCGGGATGGGTGGTGCGGCGGCCTTCCTTCAGGTCGTAGGCGGCCAGTGCCAGAGCGCGCAGATTGTCCCCTCCCCCGACCAGGGCCACCCGGTACCTGTTCGCCAGAAGGTCCATGACCTGGGTCATGGCGCCGGCATTGGTGCGGCACAGGACTGCGTCGGGCCGGGTGAGAGGGCCGAGTTCGGTGGGGACGGTCTCGGTGCCGGTGAGGCGGATCGGGGCATCAGCAATGGCCAGCCACCGGTTGGCCTCTTCCGCAAGCCTGGGACCGAAGCGGAAGGATCGGGAGAGGGCGAGCTGGGTGCCGTCGAAGGCGGTCATGACGTCTTTGGCACCGCGCCAGTGATAAATGGCCTGGGCGGAGTCGCCGACTATCACCAACTGGGCGTGGCCGCGCTGGTTGAGGAAGATCTGCTCGACGACGGGGTTGGTGTCCTGGGCCTCGTCCAGCAGCAGGAAATCGGCGGCGATTCTCGGCTGGGTGAGGGCCCAGATTTTCAGGTAGTGATCGTGGTCGAAGCGGACTGCGCCGTCGTCGAAGTGCTGGAGGTCGGTCCAGGCCTTGCGGGCGAAGGGCACGATGTGGGCTGCGAGTTGGGCGTGCAGGGCATGGTCCTCCAGGCCACGCAGGTGCGGGACGTGGTAGCGGGTGATGGCAGCGTCAGCAGTGTGGCAGAAGCTGGCCACCGTACGTAGGGCGGCATTGGAGAGGGTCTTTTGTGACAGGTCGCGGTCGCCGATGCGGATGGCTTTGGTGATGCCAAGGGCATGTCCGGCCTGCCAGGCAGGGCGGCGGGGAGCATTCAGCCGGCGGGTGTAGCGGTGGCCGACGGCGGCGTAGGCCAGGGCGTGGGCGGTCTTGCAGGTGACGGTGGAGGGAAAACGGCTGCGGGCGTCCTGGGCGATGGCCCGGTTGTAGGCGAGATAGCGGCCTCGGCGTCGAGTGGTGGAGGCAAGGAGGGCCAGGGTAGTGGTCTTGCCGGTGCCCGCGCCGGCCTGCAGTACCAGGTGCTCGCCGGCGCGAAAGGCGTCGGCAGCCGCAGTCTGTTCATCGGTGGCATTCGGCACTGTGTGCTCCGAGTGTTCGTGTCAGGGCGCGTCCGAGGGCGGCCAGGAGGTGGGGTGCGGTGGTACTGGCCAGCAGGCACGTCACTACTTGGTCGAGGCGGTCGGCCTCGTTGCTGGCGTGCCGGTCCAGGGCACGGTGGATGGTCTGCTGGAGGAAGCGGTGGGGTGGTTGTCCTGTGTGGCTGGCGACGGTGCGCAGGGCGGTGTGCGCGGCGGGCGGAAGGGTGACGCTGAGGAGAATCTGTCCGTCTGCGTCGGGGTAGTGCGTGGTGATGATGTCCAGGGGCAGCAGTGCGTCTGCCTGGTGGCGCAGCCGGCTGAGGGCTTTGCGTTCAGTCTTGGCGTGGACGACGGTCATGAGGCGGGTGGCGTCGTGGTTGGCCGCGAGCGGCATCGTGCGGGCGGCCTGGTGAAGTTCGGCCGGGGTGAGGGGACGGATCAGGGTGATTTCCAGGGCGTGGTACGGCACCGTCACCTCTCCTGTCGGCGGCTGGCGTCGGGGTGCGGGAGGCGGGTGTGGAGGTGCTCCGCGTGGAGGAGGGGGTCGAGGACTTCCCATCTGGCCAGGGTGAGGTCGGCGGCGCCTGGGGCGGCGGCGTGGTCGGGGCAGCGCTGGGTGCGCCAGCGCAGTTGCTCGGCGTAGGACAGGCGGCTGAGGTCGTAGACGGCCATCAGCTGGGCGGGCAGGGCGAGTTGGCC
This sequence comes from Streptomyces sp. NPDC050535, assembly GCF_044457665.1. Lineage (NCBI taxonomy): Bacteria > Bacillati > Actinomycetota > Actinomycetes > Kitasatosporales > Streptomycetaceae > Streptomyces > Streptomyces sp. NPDC050535. Next base: position 51,799 of record NZ_JBITHE010000032.1, on the reverse strand, counting down.
GCGTCGTGGGCTGGTTTCGAGGAGCGTCCAGGCGCCTTGGGGGGTGTGGGGGGCGAGCACGGGGTGCGGGCAGCGGTGGCGGTGGCGGGTCTGGGCCACGCATTGGATGTCCGGTACCGGCCGGTCGGCCAGGTAGCACGTGAGCAGTAGCTGTACGACGGGGCGGGCAGGACGGCCGCTGCTGGAGGGAGGCGCGGCGGTGGGGGCGAGTGTGGCTGGGGTGAAGTTGCCGGTGTCGATGAGGCGGCGGGTGCGGACGGCTAGTTGGCGGCGCAGAACCGCAAGGTGCGGGCCCAGTGGTCCGGCTGGGGTGCGGTGGGGGCAGAGCAGTGTGTGCGGGATGCGGCACCAGTCGCTGCCATCGCCGTGCGGGTGGGCGATTCCGCAGTTCAGGTGCCAGCGGCAGGCGGCGGGAACCTGGGTGGTGGCCAGTTCCGCGGGGTGCAGGGCGATGGGCCGCTGGTCGGCGCGCTGGTAGAAGTCGATGCGGTTGCCGCACTGGCGGCAGCGGCCGCTCTGGCCGTGGCGCAGCAGGCGGCTGGGGCTGGTGGCAGTCACCCGTAGTGGGCGGCGGGGGCGGGCGGTGCGGGGGCTGCCGTCCCAGTGGCAGGCGGCGGGGGTAGGGCGCATGAGGGTGACCGTGCCAGGAGGCACGCCGCCCGGCCGGTGGAGCAGCTGCGGGTGTCCTGCGAATGGCGCAGCGGAGGGGAACGCGCATGCGACAGCTGGAATGTCCGTTCGGCGCCTGGTCGCCTTTTCGGGTGATTCGCATTGCGGTGGCGGAGGCGCCCGTTGGGCGGGTCAGGGTTGCGGCGTGCCGGAGGGAGTGTGGTCGGAGCAAAGGGCGCCCAGGAGCTGTTCGATGGGGACGTCGAAGGCGTGGGCGAGGGCGTGCCAGGTGGTGACACTGCCGGTGGTGCGGCCGTGTTCGAGGTCGATGAGGGTACGCCGGGCCAGTCCGCTGCGGCCGGCGAGCTCGTCGAAGGTCCAGCCGCGTTCGTCCCTCAGCCGCGCCAGCGTCACGCGCAGGGCGGCGAGGTCGGGGTCGGGCGGCAAGATCGTCACTCCACCATCCGACGGTGCAGGACCCTGCCCTGTCAGTGCAGACCTCTGCACTATCTGTGCAGGTGAGCGCTGCGGGCACGGGCACTGCGCGGGTGCAGAGGTCTGCACTACGGTGCGCTCCGACCCTGTTTGCCTACAGGGACGGTGCCCCCGGGGCGCGGATCGGACGGGAGGGTGACGAGCCCATGCGGCTTTCCAGTACGCATGCCACGGTGCAGCGCATCTGGACGGTGGAACTGCGCCCGCATGCCGGCGGGCTGGCCCTGGCCTGCCCCCGTTGCACCCCGCGCGGCCGCCCGCTGCAGGCCGCCTCCGCGCGGTCGGCCGCCCTGACCCATCTCGCGCGCCATGCCCGCACCGACGCGCTGCCCGGGCACTTGCGCACCTGCCAGTGCCGAGCGCGGGGCTGCCACTGGCACCCCCGTCACCGCGGCTGTGCAGGGCCGGTGCTCCTCGCGCTGACCTGTGACCGCGGTGGCCGCGCGTGGCGGCTGGCCGACGCCTGCGCCGCGTGCGCAGCCGCGATGAGCTATACCGCAGTGGTGCCCCCCACGCTGCTGAGCGCCGGCCGCCCCCAGTCCGCCCCGGGCAGGCCGGATGCCGGGCACAGCGCGGCGTCGTACGGGCCGGGTGAGCAGCAGCGGGTGCGGGAGATGCTCACCTATCTCGCTGCCGCGCTGCCGCGGTTCTCCTCGTCCGCCGTTCGGCTGCTGGCCCTGCAGTGCGCGCTGCGCGCCGACAGTCAGGGACGTGTCCGGCTACCGGGCGGCTTCCTGCGCGGCATGCGGCTGCGCGGCCGCACGGAGCTGTGGCATGAGTTGGAACACGCCGGCTGGTTGCGTCTCCCGGCCAGGAGGCATTCCTGCCTGGAGGTGCAGCTGCTCGATGCCGCCGTGCTCGCCCAGGCTCCCGGACGCACCGCACGGGTCCGCGCTGCCCAATGGGCCCTGCACCCCGTCCCGATGGCCGTCCCGCCCGCCATGCCCCCGGCTGTGCGGCTGACCACGCTCGTGCTGGCCTCTCACGCCTCCGTGAGGGCGGGCTGCGGCGACCTGGACACCCTTGGCCGCCAGTGCGGGCAATCGCCTCAGCAGTTGGAGGACCTTCTGGACCAGTTGGTCCGCTCGCAGGTCCTGGCCGCCTGGCACCACCAGGACAACGGCGAGGTCTCCTGGCGCCTGCCCGGCCACAGGGAGTGAGGGCGGGCAGCGACCGCCCGCCCGGCACGGCGTGTGGCGGTCGCGATGCCCCTCGACAGCACAGCTAGGTTCCCCGGGGTGGGCAGAGACCGAGGCTTCCTGGCGGCTGAGCTTCGGCGTGAGCTCGGCCGAAGGTGAGCTTCGCTTCTTCCAGAAGGCCTCGTTTCGAATTTGCGCAAACATTCGCGTGGCGGCGCGGACAGGAGTGCGGGCTTCCTGCGCATTCGGCGTCCGGGGAGGTGCGCGGGGCGCACGGCGGGGTAGCGAGTCAGGACGAAATCCCCGTCGCCCACCTGCACATACTCAGAAGAATGGCCCGCTTGGTCAACTGTGGTCACTTTCGGTCCGGACCGGACGGAAGTGAAAGCAAGCTGGTGTTCGCCTCGGTACCGCTCGCTAATTAGTCACCGCTGCGGCACTCGAACTTTGCGCGATGAACCGTTTATATAGCGCCGGGCGTTACGGAGGCACTACCGTCCGTTGACGCGAGGAAACCCCGGGCAGGCTCGCTACCAACTCCGGGGCTCCCTCATGGACCAGACCAAGAAAGAGGTAAATGCCCCATGCTTGATCGGTTTTCCGCCACCGCGCTGTTTCGTGCGGTAACTCGCGACGACGCTAGCATTCCGCGTCTTTCCCGGGATGAAACGCGTACCGCGAGTGCCTGGACTGTCACGGTGCAGGCAAGTGTGTTCCTGGCCGTCATGGTGCTGCCCGTGATCCTGATTCGCGGCTGGTGGACGGCCCCCGCCACCACAGCTGTGGTGACCGGGCTGTTTCTGGCGATGCGCCAGTCACGCTGCCACTACCAGCGTCTTCGGCTGAGCTGAGCTTCCCGGGGCGGGCGGCGGTGAGCCGCAGGATGCATCTCTGCCCGGCCCGGGCCAACCAGCGCTGCGACATTCAGGAATGCCGAGTTCTTCCTCCGGGTGCGCAAGAACCCGCGCACCCGGAGGAGAAACGGCCCCGTGTACTTGTTGGAGGAACAATGGCGGGCATCACTCCCCGCTATGACATCTGCCGCCGCTGCCAGGTGCGGTTTGCCCAGCGCGGCGGTCCGGGGCGGAAGAGGGAGTACTGCAGCATCGCCTGCCGTCGGCAGGCGCAGCGCGACCGGGACGGCCTGCTGGGGCAGCGGCCGACCCGCAGTGCGCATCCGCTGGGACGGCGCATTGCGGAAGATCTCCAGGCGCTGTCGGCGGCGTTGCTGGAGGCTGAGTACGACGGGCGGCCGCTGAAGGAGCTGTTGCGCTGCGCGGGCGAAGTGGCCCGGGAGATCGAGTACTACACGGCGGCAGCGGTTCACGATGCCCGTACCAAGGGTGCGGACTGGGAACGGGTGGCGGCGGCCGCTCAGGTCAGTGCGACCACGGCACGCACACGGTGGACAGAGAACAGGGTGCAGGAGCGTCTGAAGCGGCGGGCCTCGGAACGGGCCGCCGTGCGGCAGACGGCCCCCCCTCCGGTTCCGGGCAGGGACGCCGTGGAGGACAAGCTGCTGGCACAGGCCGCCGAACGGGCTTCGGCAAAGCTCGCCTCAGCGCTGTCGTACCTGCACCGGGCCAGTGAACTGACCATCAAGGACGTGGCCGATCAGACCGCACTGTCTCCGTCGTACGTGTCGCGGATCCTCTCCGGTGAGCGCACACCGACCTGGCCGGTGGTGCGCATGCTCGTCGAGCTGTTCGGCGGGGATCCGGCCGAGCTGGCGGTGCTGTTCGAGAGCGTGCACGGGCTGGGGCCGCGGGCGCGGCACGCGATCCCGGATGCGGTGGCTCGGCTGCAGGCTGCTCTGCGGGGGCTGCATCTGGCCGCGGGACGGCCGCCGTTCGGGTCGGTCCGTAAGGCCTCACACGGTGTGCTGAGCACGCAGGCGATCAGCGAGATCCTCGAGGGCCAGATGGTCCCGGGCTGGGAGCAGACGTCGGCCCTGGTGACGGCACTGGGCGGCTGGCCCGTTGATGTCCGGCCGCTGTGGGAGGCCATTCACTACGCCTTCCTGTTCTGTCTGGACCCCGTCCCGGAGGGATTCAGGCAGCTTCCTGCTGCACATCCCGAATCCACCTGACGCATCCTGCGTCCGGAGAGAGGTGCCATGTTCTGGTTTTTGCGCCGCTTCAGCACTGTGCATGCGTGGGGGTCGTGCCCCCAGTCCGCGCAGGACGATGACCCGCCGCAGCAGGCGATCGTGCTGGTCCTGCCGCTGGAGTACATGGCGTTCTGCCTGCTGCACCGGGACCGTTATCTGCGCTATACGCGGGAGCGGGTCCAGGACGCGTGGGTGAGCCAGAGGCTCGTCGAGGCGGCGCTGGGCAATCTCGCCATGATCTGGCCGGCGGTCATCAGCAGCTCCCGCCCGGCTGCGGTGGCCTGGCGGGAGCTGGACGCATTGATCTCCTCGGCTCTGCGAGACCGTAGGGCCGGGGCCGCGCAGCCGGTGGATGCGGTGCACCGGGTGCTGCCACCGGCCCAGGCGGATGCGGTGATCCTGCGCTGCCGCCTGCGCCTGAGCGAGGTGCAGGCGGCTGAGTTGATGGGAGTCGAACAGCCGGCCGTCGCCTCCCAGTTACTGATGGCCCAGCGGGCGCTGCCCGGCCGGCTGACGGCGGCGCCCGCCGCGGCGGGGGCGCAGCGGCAGACGGGTCGCACGCGCCGGTGACCCTCGACACCGGGGGTGTCCCGTAGCGCACTTCGGACCGCCTCGGTTGGTTCTGCGCAGAACTACCCTGGCGGGGAGCGGTTTTCCTACCATGGAGTGTCCGCAGCATGGAGTGTGCTGTGGATGCGCCGACGGGGGGTGCCGCATTGAAGCGCGGGCGAGTGCCGCAACTGGACGTACTCGATGTCCACTCGCCGAGTGTTGCCCGGATGAACAACTACCTGCTGGGCGGCAAGGACCACTATCCCGCCGACCGGGAGGTGTGCGAGCGGCTGCTGCGCATCGCTCCCGGTGCACGGCGAGTGGCCGAGGCCGGTCACCGGTTCCTGCTGCGCGTGACCAGCCGCCTGGCCCGGGACTACGGCGTGCGGCAGTTCGTCGTTTTCGGCGCCGGGCTTCCCACACCCCTGGGCGTGCATCAAATCGCCCAGCACGTCGATCCGCGGGCCCGGACGGTCTATGCCGATGCCGACCGGCTGGCCCTCGTGTACAACCGGGCCCTGTGGGAGGACCGGCGGCACACCCTGGCCGTGCGGGCGGATCCCCTGCACGCGGCGCATCTGCTGCTCGACCCGGAGGTAGAAGGGTTCATCGACCTCACCCGGCCGGTGGCGGCGCTGTTCGTCTCGGGGCTGCACACGATCCCCGGACCCGCCGATCCGGCCGGGATACTGGGCCAGACCGCCCGGCTGCTGGCCCCGGGAAGCTTCATCGCCGCCAGCCACCTCGTCAGCGAGGACGCCCGGCTGCGAAGGCAGGCCAGCGATCTGATGCTGAGGGCGACCGGCGGACGGTGGGGGCGAGTGCGCTCGCGTGCGGAGGTGGGCAGGTTCTTTGACACGCTGCGGCTGCTGGCACCGGAACTGGTCGACGTGTGCCAGTGGCGGCCGGGCAGCGACCGCGCCGCGGCTGCCGGGAGCCCGACGTGGGCCGAGCACGGTGGTGTGGCCATGATCCGCTGACGGGACAGGTCACGCCGGACAGCCGGGGTCAGCTGAGGCTGAACTCAAGCAGGTCAACGCTCTCCTGCGGGGAATGGCAGCTCTGGGCCAGGCCGTCCAGGACGCAACGGTAGTGCTCGGTCGCCTCGGGCCTGTCCAGGTATTCGGCATCCCTCAGCTGTTCGAGATAGACGATGTCGGGCAGGGCGGGCAGATCGAAGCGCAGGTGGGTTATCGGGAACCCGGCCGCGACGCAGCCCGGCCGGCTGAACGGCGCGATCTGCACGGTGACGTGGTCGAGCTGCGCCATCTCCACCAGATGGCGCACCTGTTCCCGCATGACCTGCTCGCCTCCGATGAAACGGCGCAGGACGGCTTCATCGAGCACCGCCCACAGGTGGGGAGCATCGGCGCGGGCGAGCACGTCCTGGCGGGTCATCCGCAGCTCCACCCGGTCGTCGATCTCCCCCTGCGGTGCCAGCGGGTAACTCAGGCGCATCACCGCCTCGGCGTATGCGGCCGTCTGCAGCAGTCCGGGCACCAACTGGACTTCGTAGGTGCGGATCGTGGAGGCGGCCTCCTGCAGGCCGATCAGCTTGCCGCACCAGTCCGGCAGCACCCCGTCATATCGGTGCCACCAGCCGGGCTGGCGGGATATACGCACCATGTCCACGAAGTGATCGAGAACTTGGGCATCGGTCACACCGTACAGGGACAGCAGATCCATCACGTCGGCGTGCTTGCAGGTGACCTGGGCCCGCTCCATGCGGGAGATCTTGGCCTCCGAGCTGCGGATGGCCCGGCCTGCCGCCTCCGCCTCGATCCCGGCCTCCTTGCGCAGCGCGCGCAGGAGATTGCCGAGGACCAGGCGCAGCGCGATAGGACTGCGCGCGGAGGCGGCGAGGTAGTACTCGAGCGTTGGTGCATCAACCGGGCGGGCAGACGCGGGCATGGGGACTCCTGCAGGGGAACAGAGGGCGAACGTCAGTGTCCCAGGATGCCGTCCGGCAAGGACTCGATTGGGCTTTTCTTCCCTGGTGTCAGCTGGCGATCCGGTCGAACTCGCCGTCCTTCACCCCCGCGATGAAGGCCGCGATCTCCACCTGCGTGTACACCAGTGCGGGACCGTAGGGGTCCCGGGAGTTACGCATTGCCACATCTCCTCCGACCAGTAAGGCCAGTTCGACGCAGTTTCCGTCTGCCGTGCTGTGCCGGCTTTTCACCCAGGCCACGTTGCTCAGCGAATCCGCCCGGACGCCGTTGCTGATCTGTTCCATGTCTGCCTTCTTCCGGTCCTGTCCGAAGTTCTCCTGCCCCTGGTCTGTGCTGTTCTCCATGCTGAGTACATGCGTTCCCCTCCCTTCCCCTTCGGATGCAAGTCACCGATGCAATTGCATCCGGGGCGGCGCGGCGCGGATACTAATCAGTCAGGGCAGGGTTTTACGGCCCGCAAACTGAACGTCTTCCGGGGGGATGAACAGTGACAACACGCGCGGCAGCGGCACTGAGCCGGGCCACAGGTGTCCAGATACCGCTCTCCCCTGCCGGCAGACACCCCCTCGAAAGCGCAACCCTGGCCCCACCGGCCGCACCGGACTGGGGACTCGCCCTAGGGATCAGCGCAGCCGGCTTCGCCGCCCGCGCCTTCACCTGCGAGCCAGACAGTCTGGAAAACATCCGCCGCTTCGTCCGCGACACCATCAGCGACTGGGGCCTGAGCGCGGTCGCCGACGACATGACCACCGTGGTCGGCGAACTCACCACCAACGCCGTACGCCATGCACTGACCGGACACGGCGAAGCCGACACCAGAGCATGGCTGGGCATGGTCCGCACCGGCAGCGCCGTCGTGTGCACCGTGGTTGACCCCAGCCCCACTCCCCCCTCACGCCAAGATCCGGACCACCTGGCGGAGACCGGGCGAGGATTACTCATCGTGGACGCCCTGACCAGCCAGTGGGGCTACTCCGAACCCGACCCGAACGGAAAAACCGTCTGGGCCCGCATCGCCGTACCCAACTCCTAAGTCTGTCGTGGTGTCCGATCCCGTGAGGCCGTTCCTCACCAGGGGCTGCTGTGCTGGAAACAACGCAGACAGGCGGGGAGGCGGGCGGATGACGCCGGCCACCCTACGCAGGGCCTGCGCGCGCCCGTCGACTCTGCAACGTTGAAGGGATCCGGGCGAGACCCCAGAAAGTGCGGGACCTCGGCCGCGTCGTGGTGGGAGCAGCTGCACGACGCCTACGCCGCAGCAGATGGCCGGCCGTTTGCTCGTTCGAGTCACGTGGGTGCCTTGGCCAGAACATGGGACCTCGGTATACGGCCGGGCAGCGCAGTTCACGCCGAGGTCGTGCTTCCGCTCCAGCCAGCCGCGTTCCCTGCCCCCTCGAGCATCCAAGTGCACGACGCAGCTGCGGGAACTGCACGAGAACGGGGCTGAGTAACATCCGCCATCAGCAGACCACTCGATTCCAGAAGAGGCACTCCCATGGCTGAAAGCACACCGGAGGCAACGAACCTGAAGGCGCAGTACACCGCCCAGGTCACTGCCGACCTCGAACGCAATGCGAAGGAGCAAGAACATGTCGGCGCCGAAATCGCGGCACTGCAAGAGCAGTTGGACGCTCTGCGGCATGACCAGGACCTGCTGGCGAACGTGCGACAGGCCCTCGACGGCAAGGGAGCGGCAGCCACGCCGGAGGGAGGCAGCGTCGCTGCGGCCGCAGCGACGCTGCCTCCTCAGCAGACTTCAGCCGCACCCGGAGCGCGCCGCCAGAGGAAGACTGCCACGAAGAGCAGGAAGGTGACAGCCGCGGGCAACGCGACTGCACCCAGCGCCGTCAGGGCCCCCACGCTCGGCGAACTTATCCGCAACCACCTCCTCCAGCAGCCCGAACCGCGCTCGGCGGCCGAGGTCACCACAGCCCTCGCCGAGGCCCATACCGAGCGCAATGCCAACGGCAAGGTGGTGCGCATGGCTCTGGAAGGGCTGGTCGCCAAGGGGCATGTCCACCGCACGAAGCAGAAGAAGTCTGTCTTCTACTCCGTCGCCGACGGCGCTTCGGCCGCAACTACGGCATCGGACGAACCGGCCGATGCCACGACGGCACGTTCTGCCGCCGAGTCCGGCGCGTGAGCACGACGATGCTGTCTGCGCTCAAGACCCGGTGCCGGCCTCGACCTGCCAGCAAATCCCCGACCGAACTCGTACCGTCGGGCCGGGTTGGCTGCCCCTGCTGAGACGGCTGCACGAGCAAGTGATCACGCCATAGCCAGCGTGACCAGGCCGCACCGCCAAGGAGAACAGCAACAGAGTGACCAGGTAGAGCACTCACTGACCGTCTGGGACACCCAGTCACAACCATGGTCGGGTAGCCGGAGCGCATCAACACCACCTGTGACTGAGTGTGTCAGTTGGCGGGTGACCGCTTGAGCTGGCGAGTTTCGCCGCGTGCCGGGCGACCGCTTGGTGGGATCGGCCTGAGACGCGGGTTCGCTCTGAGCGCGTCTTGTCACGTTCAGCAGTCCGCAGAAGGCCTTGGCCTGGCGGGTCCTCGATGACGCTGCGGCTTCGGCCAGTCCGAGCAACTTTTGCCGGTACGACGCTACTCGACGGGACGCGCCTCGTGCGCGAGTTTGGGGGTGGAGTGCTCAGGCTGCACGGCGGACCGGTCGGGGATGGTCGGCGCGGCCCGGCAGAAGTCCAGGTCGTCGAATTCTCCGATTGTGTCGGCGAGCTGGTCGCCGACGATGTCGCGTAGCACCTTGATGGCCGTCACCAAGAGGTATCTGTGTTCAGGGGTGAACAGATAGTCGAAGGCGGCCTCGGTGTATGCGTGGTCGCCGCAGCGTGCGTCGAAGCAAGCCAGTTCGGCGGTCTGGACGAGGTCCCGCGCGATCGCGGGGTTGGCTCGCAGCTTGGTGACCAGGTCGATGTAGCGGTCAAGCCAGTCGGGTGGTTCGGCGACAATGGATTTGAGGCTGGCGACGGCGACGTCCTGCCGGGTGGCGCCCACCCTGGTGTAGCTGTCGTGGATGCGCCGGACTTGGTGTTGGACGAGTTCGTCTGCCTGGCTAAGGATCGCCAGGATCTGGCTGTTGTCGGGATCGCCGAGGGTGACTGCGCGGGCGACCCGTTCCTTCAGGTCGCTGGCGGGTACGACATCCAGGCGGGAGGCGTCGCGGATTGCGGCCAGCAGCAGCACGATCAGGGCGTGGCTGGCCAGGATCTGTGAGGTCGGATTCGGGACGACGCCCTGGCGTGTGGCGGAGTTCAGCGCGACCAGCGCGTTAAGACATTCGGGCGAGTCGGCCAGCAGGCTATCGGCACGCAGAAACGCCACCAGTCCACCAGGGATGTGCTTGAGTCCCTTGAGCTGGGTGTCAGTGCGACGTTCCGCCTGTTCACAGCCCATGCCCTGGATGTGGGCGAATCGTTCGGGTACCCAGGCGTGGCCCTCCTCCCTGGAAGCGAGGGTCTGCATGTCCATGATCTGCAGATCGAGCGCCTGGGCGATGGCCCGGCCCCGGCGGGTGATGGTTTGGCGAACGAGAACGGCTCGTTGGGTGCCGGTCAGGCGCTGCAGTCCGGAGAGCCACAACAGCCGATCCGGCTCGCCTGACTGTCCTTTGGTGGTCTTGCATTCCAAAACCGACAGGCTCGTCCGCAGCCGACCGTCGATGTCGACCGCGAGCACGTCAAGGTCGGTCAGGATTTCGCGCCCCCGGTCGGCGGCAACCCGCAACGGGACCCGCAGGCGAGCTAGGGCGCCCTCAGCGAACTCAAGGCGTCCCACCCGCCGCTCCAGGTCCGCGCCTGGGTCCTCGGGACGGGTGCGGTTCGTCTGAGCGGCCGCCACTAGAAGTTCCTCCGGGCCGTCGTGTCGCGCAGTGCTGACATGAACCGCCGCGAGTCGGCGTCGTCCAATACGACCGCGGCGGCGACCTGGGCGCGCTCGCGTTCCAGGTGGTTGTACGAGCGTTGCTCGCCGATCCCGGCAAAAGTCGTGTTCTCGCCGCCAGCGGTGTGCCCGCGCGCGTCGAGGATGGTGAGCGCTTGCTCCGCGACCTCGGCCTGCAGCAGGCGCATCCGAGCATGGCGGCCGTCGCCTACAACTTCGATGGTTCCAGCGGTTTCGAGCATCGCGTAGTCCTCCGCGATGCGCTCGTGGTTGCCGGCTTCGCCGTCACGGATGAGGACGTGCAGGAACGCGCCTGGGCTATTGAGCTTCCAGGACGCGAACGTCGATGCGTAGATCATGCTGCCGACGAGCTGACGGATGTGGCCGGATGGGTCGCGGGGGTCGGTACCGAACGGGTCGCGATGCAGGTGTGGTGTAAAGAGGAGTTTTTTATCGCTGGTGGCGACGACCTGGGACCGCTCGACCAACCCGGCACTGACAGCGAAGTCGATCCAGCGCTGTTCGGTGCTCTTGACATGCTCCTCGGGAATACCGGGCGAGGCCATGACCTCCTCAATCAGCGCACCGACCTCTCGCTGCACGCGCGCGTCCTCAGTGCGCAGCGCGGCCGTCACCACCTCGGCGTCACCGACCCAGATGTTCGGATTGAAGACCACCGCGCGGCCGTCCTCACTCTGCACCTCGCGCACAAGGTTGACGGTGATCAAGCAGCCCAACGCCCGCTCGGCAGACTCATCCCCGTGCCCAGAGCCTGCCTGCAGGGCCGCATGGCGCTCCAGCGGCTGGATTGAGGTCGCCCGCATGATCTCCAGCGCGGCGCGCTGCGTCGGCGTGGCAGGCAGCATGCCCAGCAGCCGATCCGTCGCACCCAACAGCTCGGCATTCGGCGGAACGAAGGCTGCCACGCTGACCAGCCCTCCGTCGGGTCGCCGGTCGCACTGAACCCAGCCCAGCTGTTCCATCGTAGGCAGCACAAACCGCTCAAGATCCAACGGTCCGATCTTGGCTTCGATGCCGATGGCCCGTACTCGCTCGACCGAGGAAACTTGGGCGTTACGCAGCCGCCAGGCCATCTCGTAGACCTGCCCGGCAAACCGCAACGTCTCCAGTTCAGCGTGCACAGCCGACACCGAGTAAGCGGTCAGGTGCCGAGAAAAACCCAGGATGAGCTGAGCGTCGCTGATCAAGAATCCCCCTGGACGTGATCCGTGAAAGCCGGACCCACAAGCGTAACGGATAGCAACGTCTTTGCAGGCCCTGCAATACCGCAAGGCCGGCCGCGTTGCAGCGACACGAGCAGAAACCCGTCCCCACGGCCCGACGGCCACCTCGCACGATCCAGCTGACGAGGTCCGCTGCGGCAATCGGAGTCATGGCCCTGATAGTGCTCATCCTCATCGGCGTGGCGCTCTTGATCTAAGGCGCTGCCGTGTCTGGCTGGGTTCTCTCTCGTGAGGTGGTCCCTGGCCTTGGCATCGGTGCCCGGCCTGGCCGAAGCCGCAGCGTCATCGAGGACCCGCCAGGCCAAGGCCTTCTGCGGACTGCTGAACGTGACAAGACGCGCTCAGAGCGAACCCGCGTCTCAGGCCGATCCCACCAAGCGGTCGCCCGGCACGCGGCGAAACTCGCCAGCTCAAGCGGTCACCCGCCAACTGACACACTCAGTCACACCACCACGGCGGCAGCGCGACATCCGCGGTCCCTAGAATTCGAGTTCGATGTAGTCGATGTCGGTGAATTCCACCTGCAGCCCGGGGGCGCGGTGGCCGTGGTCTTTGAAGTAGATCTCCTGCAAGCCCTCGGCGGCGATGCCTTGCAACTGCTGATCGCTCGCGCCTGCGGCGTGGGCATCGAAGAGTCGGGCGGCGTAGGCGGGCGGCAGGTGCTGGGTGATCAGGCGGATGCGGGCGTCGTCGGTGGTGCCGGGGGCGGCGGTGAAGCCGAACCGTGCGCGGGTTTCGATGACGATGCCATCGGTGGTGGCGGCCTTCTTCTTGGCTCGTTCGCGTACGCGGGGCTGCCAGTTCTTGCGTGTCTCCGTGGCGAGCCGGGTGGAGAGGTCTTTGCGGGGCTGTTTGATCTGGCCGGTGAGGTAGCGCTCGACGGTGCGTTGGGAGATGCCCAGGCGTTCGGCTGCGGCCCGGGTTCCTTTGAGGGTTTTGACCAGGAACTTCATCTGCGCCTGGGCGGACTTGGGGACGGGGCGGGTGAAGGTGTTGGTGGTGGCTTTGTCGAGGCTGTTGCCGAAGACTCCCATCGCGGTGTCCTACTCTCCGCCCGCGGCGGCATCGGTGCCCTTGATGTGCCGGGCGGGGTTGTGGCCTTCGTCGAGCATCTTGACGGCCCACATCAGGGACTGGGTGCCTTCGTGTTTGACCATGCCGGGGCTGACGCCGAGGCGGAAGCCGCCGGGCAGCGGTGTGTCTTGCGGGGTGCGTGGCAGGAAGTCCAGCGGGCTGGGGCCGTCGGACAGGTAGACGGCGCAGTCGGAGAGGACCGCGATGGGAAACAGCTCAGCTCTGTCTGCGAGTCTGAGCATCTTGCGGTGCATGTTGATGCGGGCTGTGGCGATAACAGCGGCGCGGATGTCGGGTCGCCAGGTGGGGCGTTCCAGCGCCGGCCAGCGTTGGCCGGGCCGGTATCCGGCGCCTTGCGGGCGTTCCCTCAGTTTGCCGATGCCGCCCTTCACGGTGGCTTTGATGGCGGAGAGTACGGCGGCCTGGGCGGGGTCGGTGTGCTTGTGGTGTTCCATCGCGGCGAGGAAGTCCGCCTCGGGCAGGTTGGAGGTGACGCCGAGCTGCTCCATGGTGGTCATGTAGGCGTCGCGCAGCCGGGTGTACCAGGCGTCCAGGTAGGAGCCGGCCTCGGGCCGCACGTATGCCTCGAGTGGTGTGACGGTGTGGCCGAGTTCTGCGGCGTAGGCGACTGTGGGTGTCGCGTACCAGGCCGGTCCCTGTGGCCGGGCGCCGTGCGGGGTGAACGGGTTGGGCAGTCGTGCATCGAAGTCGATGTGGGAGAGGTCCACGAGCCAGCTGCCGGGCAGGGACTTGTCGAAGGCCGGAGCGTTCACGTGGACGGGCGCGCCGAGGCCGACGGACAGCCGGTTGGCGGCCGCGGCGAATGCCATGTTGACGTCGATGCCCACCGCGAAGGGTCTGGCGCATTCGGCATCCGTGAGCAGTTCCGGGTCCCGGGTCCACTCGCAGGCTTCCTCGTCGAGGACCTCGGCCGGGGTGCGCTGGTGTCCGCGCGGGTGCAGGGCGGCGACCACGGGGTGTTCGTCGGGGGCTTCCGGCGGTGCCGGGTCCACCGCGGCGGTGAGGGCGCCGGGGTGCGGGCCCGATACCCAGGTGCCGGTCGTCTCGTCCTTGACCGGGCGGGTGGGGGGACGCAGCGCGGTCATCAGTTCCAGGCCGGAGACGGCCGTCGAGCCTCGTGGGGTGATCACGCGCTTCGCGTAGTCGCCCAGGGTCTGGGCGAGTTCGGCGGGCGGCATCTGTGCGGCGCTGCCCCACGCGCGGGTGTCCAGTGCGTTCCAGGGCAGGACGGCGAGTTGCACGCACTGGCGGCGGCCGCCCTGTGCGGGACGGTAGATCCGCGCCCAGGGGCCGAAGCCTCGCCGGGTCAGTTGCCACTTCGCGCGGGTGATCTGACGCACCACCGGGTGGTCCTCGGGCAGGCGCAGGCCCCGCCGGTCCTCCAGCACAGCAGGGAGACCCAGGCGGGCGGCTGCCTCGGTGGTCAGGATGATCAGAGGGTCAGCGTCTTTGCCGTTGCGGTGCAGGCGGGGTGCGCCGAGTGCCGCTTCGGCGAGTGTCCACTCCACCAGGGACGGTACGTCCGTGGCCGGGCAGTCCAGTACGAGTCCGCCCATGCAGTACGCGGATCCGTCGCCGTCCAGCACAGCCAGCGGCCCGTGGGTGAAACGCGCATCGACAGCAGCAGCCGCCTCGGGGGGCGCCGCGGTGTTCGTGCGCGGTGGGCCCGGCGGGGTGGGCTGTCGCGGGCCGGGCTCCGGTCGGGCCGGCAGGGGCTGAGTGGTCGTTTGTGCCGGCGTTTCCTGACGGGTCTGTTCGGCGTGCGCCGGGGGCGTGTCCTGGGCTTGTGCGGCCAGTTGAGCGGCCATTCCGTCCAGGAGCTGGGCGTAGGCAGCCCGGGTGGCGCCTTGTGGTTCACTGCGGCCGGCTTCCCAGCCGGCGACGGTGTTGCGGGCCACACCGAGGGCTTCGGCGATCTCGGCCTGGCTCAGGCCGTAGTCGGTACGCAGCCGTGCCCGCTGCGTGGGTTCCGGCAGCGCGGTGCGGCGTGGCCCCGGCTTCAGCAGGGTTTCCACGGGGTCGGGCGTGCTGGCCATGTCGGTATGGATTCCCCTCGGCTCAGTGCTGGCCGGTGTGGCGGGCGTAGTTGGGGTCTGCGTCGAGGAAGGCCCGCAGATGCTGTCCGGTGAGGATGCGCGCGGGGTTGCGCCCCGGGGGCATCGGAAGCCTGTCTCCCAGAGCCCATTGGAAGCGGGCGGCTGGGGCCAGGTCGAAGACGTACTTGCTGCTCTCGGCGGTGTCGGGGGTGCTGCTGAGGATCTCGAACACGCCGACGCAGACGCCGCCGTCGACGAAGGCCAGCAGGAAGTCACCGTGCTGCGCGATGGTCTGCGCCGAATACCGCCACGTGCGGGAGGCCGCCTGCGCGACGGTGTGCCCCCGCCGCAGCCCTTGTCTGACATCCACCGCCAGCATCTGCCCACCTCCTGCCCGTACATTATTTGATCGAATAACGTGAGCTTACACTAGATCAACTATCTTTATCGGTCGATAAACTTGCCGTGGGCCTTCCGGTGTACGGCAGTTGAGGGCTGAGTGTCTTGCTTCGGAGCGCGGCGCAAGGGGGGGGCCGCTGGGCCTCGGGGAGCCGGACAGTGCGCGGCCTGCCGTGCGGGACGCGCATCGTCCTCCGCCTCCTTGAAGACCTGCCCGCCCGCCTGGAGGAGCACGCCGAGCGGACCGACGGTGCCTCTAAGCTCCGAGAGCCCGCTCCTGCTGGAGACCGCCCTCGACGCCGTCGGGAGATACCGGTCTGTCCGGGCCTGGCTGTGTTATTCGGCAAGGGGGACGGCTTCTCGGCTCGCCGCAGATGACAGAGCGCCGAGAAGCACTGATGCTTCTGCTGGAGACCCATATTCGTGGGTCTCCAGCAGAAGCATCAGCCGACTTCGCAGTCTCGGCCTACAGGGCGGTACTGAGACGTTCGATCAGGACTCGCGCGGTCTCCTCGCTCCCGGTCACGGTCCCGGCCGTGACCGCGCCTGTGGCGATCAGCGCAAGGTAGCCCCTGAGTGCGGCCCCAGCACGCCGGATCACGCCACGGTCCGGCTCGGACTGTACGACCTCGTTGAGGACCTCAGCGCCGACAGCCGAGGCATCTTCCAGGTCCTCGTCCGACGCACCAAGAGTCGGAAGTTGCCGGAGCGTGTCCACCACGGCCTCGGCGATGGCCTCGAAGCCCGGGGCGATCGGCTTGCTCTGGTCCTGGGCCTGGTCCACGGAGTTGTTGCCCCAGGCCAACTGGGAACCATGAACGTCGCCGTGGATAACAGGGCCGTTGAATACGTTGGTGTCACCAAAGGACACATCAGGGTCGGCCTGCACCCGGGCAGTGACCGGGTGCTTGTCGAACTCCCGTTGAACCTCCTCCATCATCTGCCGGATACCCTGCCTATTGATCTTGAATCCGCTGTTTCGAGCCACGAGGTGTCTCCCTTGCTGGTCGTGTTCTGCTCCGCTGCGAGTGTCCCAGGGGGTGCTGACAACCAGTCACCGCCCGCCCGCGCCTCAGCCAGCATCGCCAGCAGGCACCGGCACCTCACATGCCGTGTCGGAGCGGAGCCCCTTCTCCGGGTGTGTTGCGCGCGGCGCCCTACCGGGTGCGGGTGTGAGTTGACGGCCAGCAGGTGCCCGGTGCGAGCGGCGCGGGCCGGACGCAAAGCGCCAGGCCCCTGAGGCTGTCCGGAACGCGTCGCGCGATGGAGGCATTGGGGCGGGGGGTGTGCTAGGAGGTCTGGCAGCCCCGCTGCCGGGGCTGGCCGGCCATGCGGCGTGGCGTGTGACCCCAAGAGGGCTTTTATGGCACGGGAGTTACGGGTTGTCCATCAGGACCAGTACGGGGTACGGCGGACACAGCCGGCCCAGCGGCTGGCCGGGGTTGCGCTGACAGAGCGGGACGAGGTGTGGAAGCCGTCGCGGCATCCCTCTCAGCGCAGCATCGTCACCTGGTGGTGGGCGGCGACCAACCGGCGGCACGTGGGCTGCCGGTCGCTGGATCGGCTGTCGACGGCAATGCTGCTGGATTTCCATCCTGGAGTGGTCGACTTCAGTGCCTGGTCGGCGCAGCTGACCTGGCGGGAGAAGGACCGACAGCGGCAGCTGGTGCCGGACTTCTTCGTGCAGGCTGCGGACGGACGGACGCTGGTGGTGATGTGCGCGCCGCAGACGGGGCCGAGCACGAGGTTCGAGCGGCAGCTGGAGGTGCTGCGTGAGGCGTGCCAGCACACGGGCTGGCAGCTCGCCACGCCGCGGCTGCCGGGAACGGTGGCGCTGATGAATCTGCGGTGGGTGTCGCGCCGTCGCCATCCTCGGTACGGCGATGCGGAGGTGGAGGCGGCGCTGGCCGGTGCTTTCATGCGGCCCAGGCGGCTGCTGGAGGGCGTCGAGGCGTGCAGGATGCCGCGGATGCTGGCCTTGCCGCGGCTCTACCACATGCTGTGGCACCGACGGCTGGGGATGGACTGGAGCGTGCCGCTGTCGCCGGGGACGCTGGTAGAACCGCTGGCCGCGGGTGAACCGGACGCGGTGCGCCGCCCGTTGGTGCTGGAGCAGTCATGACCGCGGCCATGGTGGAGCGGGCGTCGCTCGTGGTGCGGCGCGCTCCGCGCGGGGTGCTGGTGCGGGGGGACCGGGTGCGCTGGGACGGCGGTCAGTACACGGTGGCCGGCCTGGATGGGACGGCTGTGTGCCTGGTCTCCGACGCTGGTGACCGGACACCGGTCTCGGTCCTGCTGGCCATGCTGGCCGCGGCCGCCGACTTCGCAGATCCGCTGCCAGGCGGCGGCAGTTGTGTCCGGGCCCACCTGTTTAGGCGCGATCGTGCAGCCAGAGGCCGCTTCGGACATGCTGGCTGTCAAGCCGGTTCACGGCGGCGGTGATGCAGACAGGGTGGGTGTTCTGCGGCGTGACCATGAACTGGGGGTCGGCAGGTTGCCGTTGACGACGATGGCTGCGACGAGTGACGGCGCCTGTGGGTTGGTCAGACCGTGGAGGGCGGGCTGGAGGGTGAAGAGGTAGTTCTCCGGCACGCCGACGGGTGAGGTCTTGCGGCTCATGTCCAAGATGCACAGGATCGACAGGCGTGCGCCGTCGGCGGCTGCGTACTGGGTGGGCTGGCCCATGTACTTGGGGGCGCGCTCTTGAGTGACCGGGGTGGTGCGCTCGACCTTCAGTTCGGCGGTGATGCCGTCGTGCCGGACGTCGAGGTATCCCAGGGCGAGCGGGCTGCCCCGTTCCAGGCGTCCGCCGAGTTCCGGCTCTGCCTGCAGTTCCTTGTACAGGTCGTCGTGGAACTTGCGTTCGGTCACGTGGCTGCCGCGTTTGTACTGCTTGTTCCAGGTCATGGTGAGTCCGGTGCGGCAGATGGCGGTGAACAGGCGGCAGAAGGCCTGGAGCTGGTCCTCGTCGTAACCGGCGGGGTGGAGGCTTTCGTAGAGGGCGAGCAGGCGTTCGTCGAAGACGGGGAAGCTGGTCAGGAAGTCGCGTGAGGCGTCGAAGGGCCGCAAGCGGATCTCGCGGTGCCCGGCGGCGTCGAGGCTCTGGGTAAAAGGCTTCCCGTCCTTGGTGCCGCGCCAGCGCAGGTTGACCGAGAACGGCGGGGCAGGGCTGCCGGCGGGCAGGGCGAAGCGGAGGATGAGCGTGCCGGTGGCGCTCAGTGTCACCGGGTCCTCGGGGCGTGGCGGGCGCGGCCACAGGTAGGCGGGGGTTTCCACCTCGGCGGGGGTGAAGTGGCCGAGGAGGTCGGCTTCGAGGCTCTGGGCCCACTGAGGCCAGGGGCCGGTGCGGACGTCGAGGCGGAGTTCGTAGACCGTGGAGGGGCGCAGGATCTGCGGGCCGGTGATGAGGCGTCCGTCGACGCTGGCCAGAACGACGGCGGCGGCTAGCTGGTCCTCGGCGGCCCGGGCATCAGTGTCGGTGTCCGCCGTGCCGGAGCGGAGCGGTGTGCGGCGTCGGCCTCGGGCGATCACCAGGGGCAGGGGCAGGGCGGCGAAGTGGGTGAGGAGGTCGGCCACGCCGTCGGCACCGGTGAGGGCCTGTGCCTGCTCCAGGGCGGCCAGCAGTGGTCCGGCCAGCGGGTCGGTGTCCGTGAAGCGCTTGTGAAGGTCGGCGGTGGCGGCGGTGGCGCGTCGGCGGGCTGCGGTGGCCAGCGCGGTCATCTGGGCGGTGTCGGCGTCGAGTTCGGCCGCATCGAGTAGGACCAGGAAGGAGGCCACCTCGCACAGTCCGGCGAAGGACCGCACGTAGACGGCGGTCGCCGTCGCTTCCTGGGCCTGGTTCCTGAGGGTGTCCGCGGCGGCGCGGAGCTGGGCTGCGCGGGCCCGCAGTGCGTCGGCCGGCTCGCCGCCTGCGTCGCCGGGTCGCCGGTCCAAATCGTGCTGGCCGGTGCCGTCTGCCGACGCCGGTTCGTGGCCGGTGAGAAGGCCGCGGAGCGTGACCCGGAGGCGGGCCTGCTCGGTGAGAGCGCGGGCGTCGCTGTCTGCGTCGAGGGTGTGGGCGGCGTGGGTCAGCGCGCGGGCGGCCTCCCGCGTGTCTCCCCCGGCCGCTGCGGCGGCATCGAACGCGGCCGCGGCGGCGATCAGCGAAGCCAGCGCCCGGTGGACGGTGAAGGCGGGCTCGTCCGGTGTCGCCTCGAGGACGGCGTTCATGAGGGCGGCGGCATCTGCCGGGCGGGCTGCCCGCCAGGCGACTTCGGCGTATTCTGCCGTACCGGACACTCCGTGCGGCCCGAGTTCGAGGGCGGCCTCCCGCAGGTCCTGCACCGGCAGGCCTGCCAGGCCCGGGCCGCAGTCCAGCAGCGCGCACAGTTCCTCGTTGTCGTGGGCGTTGAACCGGTCGTTGATGTGCGGGTCGCGTACCTGGCGCAGGCGCAGCTTCGCCATGGCCGAGGTGGCCGTGGTCTGCGGCAGCCAGTCGCGGCTCAGGGCGTCGCGCAGGCGGTAGCGGTCGAGGTCGGCTGCGCGTTTGAGGATCTGCTGTTCGGTGGGTGTCCGGAGGGCTTCGTCGCCGCGGGAGAGACGGGAAGCGGCCGCCATGGCCTTCGTGACGGTGTCCGGGAACCGGTCGCTGTCGACCTGCGCGCAGACCAGCAGGGCGTAGCGCAGCAGAAGATGCGTGTCCTGGGTACTCCAGTCCAGGCGGAGGGCGGTGTCGAGCACCCCGTTGATGACACCGATGTAGGGGTCGTTGAGCAGGGCCGGCAGGAGGTCGGAGATGCTGGAAGGCAGCCGGTGGGCGCCACCGATGTGGGCCCAGGCGCTCAGCGCGGCCGACCGGGAGGCGACATCGGCGTCGACGAGGTAGGTGTGCAGCAGCGGGAGGATCATCCGCAGCAGGCCGGGGTGGTCGCCGTGACGCCGTCCGAGCGTCCCCAGCAGGGGCAGCAGGCGCGGCACGATGACCTGTCTGCGCCGACTGTCGCGTTCGTCGGTGATGGTGTCAATGACTGCGGCGCACACGGCTACCGCGTCGAGGGCGGCGAGGTGTTCCAGGGCGTCCAGGAGCCTGCTGATGCCGGACGCGAAGGACTGCAGGTGGGCCTCCCGTTCGAAGAATCGCTGCTGCGGCAGGACCGTTTCGGGGGTGGCCAGGGGCGATGCGGGTGCGCTGTCCGCCGACTCCAGCACGTCGATAGCGGTAAGGACCGTGCCCAGGAGGGCAGGCAGGTGCGGGCCTGCCCAGGCGGGGTGGGCTCGGGTCAGCTGCTCGGCCAGGATCGCGGCCTGGACGCGTACCTCGTCGCCCCAGCCTCCCCCGACGCGGGCCAGGCACGTGGAGAGCAGTTCCTCGAAGACGGCCTGCTGACGACCCTCGCCGGGCTGGGGATCGCTCGAGGTACGGAACCGGTACTTGGGGTCGATGAGGCGGCCTGCCTGTTCCAGGACCCCGAACAGGCGCTGACGCAGGGTGTCTGCGGCCGTGCTGCCGGTCCGCTCGAGCTGGGCGGGCACATCCCCCACCTCCAGGACGAGCAGGGCGGCAAGGGCTTGCTGGAGAGTGCCCACCGGCGCGGGGTCGTTGTGGTGGTCACCGTCGACGCCCAGATTCAGCAGCATCGCCGGCACGAGCGCGCCCGCCACGTCCGGGTGCGTGAACGCCAGGGCCCGTACAGCGGCCGCAGCAGCGCGCCGGTCGGTCTCGGCCTCTCGTCGTGTCCGGGGTGCGGGCCGCACTCCGGCAGGCACCACCAGCGACGCAGACGGCCGGGGGGCGGGCAGCATGCCGGTCAGTGCCGCGGCCACGGCGCGGGGGGACGCTTCCGCTGCCACCCGAAGACCACTGGCGTCCCCGGTTGCGCCTTCATAGAGCCCAAGACGCCGACTTCGCGGCTCAGCGAGATACGCCAGGGACCGCACCGCCGCCTCATCGAGCCGGCCAGCATCGTCAGGAGTCAGCAGGTCGGCCACGCAGCGGCCGGCCTCCTCAACCGGGCCGCGCCGCAAGGTGTTCAGGGCCGCCAACAGGACATCCGCCACGAACTCGCCGCGGGCGCGGGCCACGTGCCGCAGCGGCGTCAACAACGGTGAGACGCGCACGTCGGCCACCAGCCCCAGGGCCAGCTCGATCACCTCGGTGGTGAAGGTCTCCGGCGCCCGCTCCGCCAGCGCGGTCAGCCGCCGCAGCGCACCGTCGCAGGCCGCCTTGTCCCGTTCCGTACCAGGCTCCTGGTCCAGGACGCCGATATCGTCCAGCGCACCGGCCATCGCCATGTCCGATGACGCCTGCGCACCCCGGCGGTGCTCGACGCGCTGCTCCCACGCGTGGTGCCGTCGTGCTGTTTCGGCTCGCTCGGCTTCCTCGGCCCTGGCCGCGGCTTCTTTGCGTTCGTCCATGACCGTGGCGAGATTCGGCACATCGCCCGTGGGACTGCGGTGAACGCACCCCACGCAGTGCTGTTCGTAGAACTCGCCGGCGATCCAGTCCATGTTCCCGCTGGCACCGCCGTGTGCCACAAGGCAGCCCACCTGCCGCATGTTGATCGGCAGGCCGGTGGCCGCCTCGGCCATTCCCTGGCCACCGCACTCGGTGAACGTCATGTTCAGACAGTGGCGGCGGGCCATCTCCACGGTGATGGCGTTCCTGCGGCCGGTCCTGACCGCATCCTCGAAGAATCGCTCTGTCTGGCTGTCCACCCCATCACTGTCTCAGGCACCACTGACAACGCCGACCGCCGTCCATTCCGCCCCTTGTGCACTTCGCGCTGTCTGCCCGCACCGCCTTCGCTTTTCAGGTCATCCCACGGGCGGTACTGCGCCGCACTGTCGCGGGGCCGATGCAGTCCGCGTCAGCCATCGGCCCGGTGACGATCACGACGTCTCCGGTGGCGGCGACATCGCGCTGCCATGTGGGTGGGCTCCGACGACAGGGAGCCGTCGCAGAGGCGGCTCGTGTCCGGGAACCGGATCATGAGTGCGCCATCGGGCAGTTGCAGCTCTGGGTGCGCCGGGGCACGGGAGTGAAGAGTGACATCGTGGTGAGCTGCAGTCCGCCCGCGCGTCGCATCAGGTCTCGACGGCATCGGGTACCGGTATCTCGGTCTAGTCATGAGCGTCGCGGAGCTACAGGGTGTGGGGCTGCAGGACGAAGATCGCCATCAGCGAAGTGTCTGCCCGCCGCCTGCCGTTGCTTCTCGCCGCTGCCCGGGAAGCGGGGCGGCACCGGGGGTGTGGTGGTGACTCATCACGTCTCCTCTTGTCCTCTTGCCCGCTCAGGAGGCGGGGCGGCCAGGGGTCACTGGTAGAGGAAGTCCGCCGACCACCGGGACAGGCCGGCGACGAGGGTGACAGCGGTGTCCGCCGCTTCGCGGCGCTGTGCTGCTGGCGGTGAATGCAGGCGGTGTCCTGGATCCGCCCGTGTGCGCCGTATTGCCGTGCCAGCGTGCGGAAGGTGGGCGAGGCTCGAAACGGGGCGTCGGACGCCTCGTTGCCGGCGACAAGTTCCGACGGGATGCCGCAGTAGATCTCGGACGTGATGAAGCAGGCCCAGGCCACCAGCTCCAGCGTCGCTCGCGCATCGCCCGCGACACGGTCCAGCAGGGCGGGCTGGCACTGCTGGCAGTCATCCACCGTCGCGTAGATCAGCTGGTCCAGTAATTCGGGAAACGGCGCGGGCAGTTCCCAGGCGGGGTGGGCCCGGGACGGCGGGATGAACCGGAAAGACCGCTCTGCCGCAGCGTCGTGCAGATGGCCGGTGAGGCTCGTATTGTCCAAGGTCTCTCCCGCTCACAGGCTCGCTCCCTGGTACCCCGGCTCATCCTTGCGGGCTTTCACGCCCGGCGGCGGGAACGTCACGAACCCGCCGTGCGGCGGCAGATCTTCCGGTAAACACCACCGCGCAGATGGCCACGAACCGGCAGATCCTGCACGCCAGTTGCGGATCCTCCCGCATGCGCACAGGCGCAGGATGGCCGGTGGTGTGCGGACCGGAGGCACTCCTTTCGTCCTGGGGACTGGGGTGCGGGCGGGGCAAGTCGCCCTCGGTGCGGCGGACGCGATAGAAACCGGGTCATGGAGTTGAGGAAAGTGTGGCCAGCCGTGATGGCTGTGCTGGGTGTGGCCGGGCTGGCGGGAGTGCTGGTCATGATGTTCACTCCGCTGAGCCGACGCTTGGCACGCTGGCTGGCTGGGCAGGACTGGTCGTCGATGGACGCCGCGGCCCGGTCGGCGGCGGTGGGACAGGTCCGGCTGGCCGTGGTGCAGGTCGTTGCGGCCGTAGGTGCCGGCATCGCCCTGGTCTATACCGCCCGGTCCTACCGGCTGAGTCGTCGCGGGCAGGTGACGGACCGTTTCACGAAGGCGCTGGAGCGGCTGGGTTCGGCTGAGTCGTATGTGTGCATCGGAGGTGTTCTCGCGCTGGAACAGATCGTCCAGGATGCCCCTGACCAGGGGAGGCATGCCGCGCGGGTGCTGAATGCGTTGGTTCGGGACCGCACGCAGCCTGCCGGTGCGCCGGGCGGTCTGGCGTCCGTGCGGCTTCCGGAGGAACCCGGCGAGATGGTTCAGGAGGCGCTGCGGGCGCTCACCGCACCTGGTTCACGGCGTCGGGGAGGTTCCTGGCCGCCGGTCGATCTCGCGGGGCGTCACCTCGCGAAGGCCCAGCTTCCGGGGGCTGACCTACGGAGGGCTCTTCTTCAAGGGGTGACGCTCAGTAGTGCCGTTCTGTGCCGGGCGCAGCTCGACGGTGCGGACCTGGCGGATGCCGATCTGGCGGGGGCGGACTTGTCCGATGCGCGGGGGTTGACGGTTGAACAGGTTCTTGCGGCCCGTGGTCTGCACGACTGTGTGCTGCCGGAGCCCGTGCGCAGTGATGCCCGGGTCGCCGAGCGGGTCAGCCGGGGCGAGTGACACCGGCGGTGGCTCGCGGCCTGCGGGTCAAGCTTCCAGGGCCCAGTCCGCGACGTGTTCGGGAAGCCTGTCCAGGACGTGGGTTCGGGTGGTCAGTTCGCGCAGGTTCTGCCAGAAGCGTCGTCTGAGGTGTTGCGGTGTCATGCCGTGGTGTTGGGCGAGGCGTTGTTCGAGCCGGTCGATGTGGCCGGGGCGCGCTGCGCCGGTGGTGCGCCGACTGGCCGGGAAGTCGGTCTCAGGCAGCAGGCGGGTCAGGGGTAGGGAGGTCAGGATGTCGTCGGGCATGGCGGCGTTGACGGAGAAGTAGGCGCCCAGGTCGATGGCGTGTTGCCGCTCGGTGGCGCTGCCGAGGAACCAGTGCAGGATCATTCCGGGGTGCGGCTGGTCGGTCAGCAGGTCGAGGAGAGGGCCGGTGCGTCCGGTGCTGTGCAGCGACAGCAGGACGGGCTGGTCGCTTGCTGCCTTCAGGATCTGGGCCAGTACGGTGCGTTGCCGCTTGAGGTTGCCCCGGCGGTCGAGGCCGACTTCCCCGATGAGGCAGCTGTGCCGCAGGGTGGCACGGAACTGCTGCAGGTCGAAGGCGTCGAGTGCTTCGGGAACGCCGGGATGTACGCCGGATCCCCACACCAGGCGCGCGTCGGCGCGCCGGCCGGCGTGGTGTGCTTCGGCTGGGGTGCGGGTGACGGCAAAGACGACGGCTCCGTTCAGGGCGTCGATCTGCGCGGGGGTCACGTCGGGTGCGATGTGGGCGTGGCAGTCGAGCGGTGGCAGTCCGTCAGGGAAGCGGGACATGGTTCAGCTCCTGCAGGCCTCGTTGGCACATGTCCCCGACGGCGTCGAGGTCGGTGTCGGGGGGAAGTTCACCGACGGCGAGGATGTCGGTGTCGTCGATGCCGCGGGCGATGGCCTGCCGCACGTCGTGGACGTCTTTGCGGCGGCGCTCCAGCAGCAGCTGGTGTGCTTGGCCTGTGAGGTGATCAACGAGGTAGGTGGTGGGGTCGTGGTGGGGGACCGCGGTGAATGCTCCCCGGCGTACCAGGCAGGCCAGGCACAGGCCGCAGTTGAGGGTGGGGTCTCCGCCGGGGTACCAGTTGCCGTCGAGTTTGCTGCACGAGAGGGTTTCCGCTCCCGCCTGCAGCAGGGATGGGCCCGCACCGTCCAGGGCCCGTGCCAGGAGCTGTCCCTTGGTGAGGTAGGCGTAGGGGTTGGCCACCGTCACCGGGATGTCCAGGCTCGCCAGGAGCTGGTTGATGCGGGCGAACGTACCCGGGTGGGTCGAGCGGGTGGACAGGGCGCCGCCCCGGGCGGCGGTCAGGGGCGGGTTGATGCTGGTGAAGCCGTTCTCCGGGACGGTCACTTGCGGGCTCGAAGCGCCGGCGGCGAGAGCTGAGGCCAGGGCGGCGAAGAGCAGGCTGCGGCTGCGTGAGGAGGATTCCGCGGCGGCATGGGTCTGGCAGAGCTTCACGCTGAGATGGCGCAGCGGCTGCCGTGCACGGTCGTTGAGCCAGGCGCTGGTCTGCTGCTGGGCGTGGCGGATGACGGTGCTGCCGTCGTAGTGGCTGAGGTGGATGCGCGCTGCCGTGTCCCCGAGGTGGTCCGCGGCGCCGCACAGGGAGTCGAGTCCGCCACTCAGGAGCATCACGTCGTCGGCGTCGGGCACGGGCGCGGGAGGGTGGCTGCCGGGGATGGCGGGCACGGCGTGCAGGTGCCAGGCGTCGCCGGTGAGCCAGTACAGCAGTTCTTCGGCGAGTCGGCCGGAAGCGTTGTTCCAGGGGTCGGGGTCGACAGTGTGGACGGTGAGGTCGATGGTGCGCGCGAAGGTGGTGGGGCGCCGGGCGCTGCGGTCGGCAAGGTAGGCGGAGGCGGCGATGCGGACGAGGTCGGCGACGGCTGCCGGTGCGGGGCCCAGGAGGTCGAGGTCCCAGCCGAGGGTGCAGGTGACGGTCGGCGTGGGGCTGTCGGTGCGGGTACGGGGCCAGCGCAGGGCCAGCGCGGAGGGCTCGTGCTGCTGTCCGTCGTGCGGCAGTACTTCGTAGGCGGTCGTCATGAGCGTCCTGCGCGCAGAATACGCAGTGCCTCCCTCGTCACTCTCGCTGCTGTGGCGGTGAATTCCTTGACGGTCATATGGCGTGTGTCGGGCACCGAGATGTGGCGTACTTTGCGCTGCAGCCAGGACCGCAGCCAGCCCTGTTTGCGGACGGCCTCCTCGGGGGTGAGGTTGTCGCTGGCTTTTTGGGACTGGAGCTCGACCAAGCCGAGTTCGTAGATCCATTCGGCGACAAGACTGCGCAGGCTGTCTTCCGGGGTGGGCGGCTCGGCGGCGAGGAGGACGTCCTTGACGTGCTTGACGGTGGCTCTGCGCAGGGCCGCCTCGTCGGGGTGCCCGGCGTCGCCGAGGACGGCCTGCAGGATGCGGGAGATCTGGGTGCGCCGTGGCAGGCTGCTCAGCTCGGTGAAGTCCAGGCCGAGTTCGCGCAGTTGCGCGGCATCGCCGTTGCGCAGGGCGTAGGCCCCCGCGAGGGCCGCGGCACCGCGCGCGGAACCCTTGAGTACCTGGCGCTGCGATCCGCCGCCGACACGGCCCGGGCCTGCCGCTCCCCCGGCCCCTCCCCCTCCCCCACCGCCGCTGCCGCGGGCCGGGGCGATCATGGCGGAGAGCGGATAGCCTCCGGCCGGCACCGTTCCGTGGTCCGCGTCGTCCTTGTTCAGCGCGTTGGCCAGCGCCTGCACAACGTCGTCGAGGAGCTGCTGCTGGCTGTCCGACAGGTCCGTGGTACCCGGGGAGTTGGCGGATCCCGTTCCGGTGGCGGGCAGGGCGTCGAAAGCGTCATGGGCCGCGCTCCATTCGGCGGAGCCGCTGCCTCCGTAGGAGCCCGAGGTGCCCATCAGGGGCCCTCCTGTTCCACCTTGGCTGCTTCCCGCACCATCGGGTCGATGTCCGTCGCCTCTGCCAGGCGTGCCGCCAGGTCGCGCAGTTCCCCGCTGTCGCTGTCGGCGATGTCCAGGGCGGAGCCGGGGGTGAGGTTGCTGCGCATGTCCCACAGGCCGTCGGCGATGCGGCGGCGCAGATCCTCGGTGGCGTTCGCGATGTACAGGAGGGACTCCACCAGCGGCTCGCTCTCCTGTTCCCGGCGGCCGCGCTCCAGCAGGGCCTCGACGACGGCCTGCTGCTCCGTGACCGGCCGGGCCGTCACCTCTTGCTGCGCGCTGCGCCGGTGCGGCTCCGACTGACCGGCGAGGTGGGAGACCCAGGTGACCTGCTCCTGGGTGAGGGAAGCGGCCGCGGTGAGGCTCACCAGGGAGGCGGCCAGGCTGAGATAGGGGCCGATCGGGGCCGTGGTGAGATCAGGTTCGGACGCGGCCCAGTGCCTGCTCGCCTCACTGACCTGGTCCGGCCTGTCGTCGCGTTCCCCCTTCCCCCAGGCCTGCCAGTGCTTGAGGAGTTCACTGCGCGGGGCGTCCTGGAGTTTGACCAGGGTCTCGAAGTCCTTGCCCGGGCTGTCCTCCAGCAGCATGAGCTTGACGATCACCGAAGGGTCGATGCTGATGCCCTGGCTCTCGGCGATCCGGGTCCGCAGGGCGAACGCGTTGAGGAAGCGTTTGATGCTGCGTGGGCTTCCGGACCGGTCCGCCGACAGGCCGGTGGCCAGCCGGTCGGCCAGGGCGAGCGAGACTCCGTCGGGCTGCCACGGAAGATTCTGCAGGTCCGACAGGACCGGGGACTGCCCCGCGGCACGCCGCTGCTGGGCGTGCTCAACCAGCCGTGTGTAGTGCTCCGGCGAGCACTCGTGCGCCGAGAGCAGCAGCGTGATGAAGGTGGCTGCCTCGTCGGCGCCGATCCGCGGCAACGACAGCGGCACCTGGACGATCTTCTCCAGGTAGCGGTGGGCGAACCGCTCGCTCCGGCCCGTGGCGTCCAGGCTCGCTGCGATCGACTCGCGCACCATGTCCTGGTCCGCCGCCAGGACGAACGCGACCTTCTCCACCGACAGGAACAGCTTGATAGCCTCCAGCGTGGCCATCACCGCGTCGGGCAGACAACGGTCCAGGTCGTCGACGAGCACGACCAGGCGCTTGAGCTGTGTCAGGTCCTTGAGCAGACTGGCGAACTCCTTCCGGAAACCCGCCAGGCTCCTGGGATCGCTCTTCGAGCGGGGTGTGAGGGCCTCGACCAGGTCTGCGGACTGGGCGACCAACGATCCCTTGGACAGGCTGACCGCAACGCGTGACCAGCTCACCCGCTCAAGAAGCCCATTGGTCCTGTCCTGCAGGCCGTCCTGCGCCTTGTAGGCCGTCAGGAGATCCTGCAGAACTTCACCGATCACGCCACCGCGCACATCGAACTGATCGTCGAACTCCCATGGATCGAGACGGATCACCCGGTAACCGTCTTGCCCGTCCAGCTCCTTGTGTAGCAGCCGCAGCACCGTCGACTTCCCGCCGCCCCAGGGCGCGGCAATCCCGATCGTCACCGGGTCCAGGTACGGGAGCTCGAGTGTGGTCACCACCGTGTCGACGATGGATGCGAAGCCCAGCAGGTCCACACCCGTGGGATTGTCGTCCCACAGTCTCATTTCACTCATCACACGTCCCCCAGCCTGCTGCAGTACTCCGCCGACGCCACGCGCACAGCTCACTCGGTGACCGGGACACCCCCGGCCAGCCGGACAGGCCTCCGCACGTGCCACCGGCCCCTGTGCCGTCACCGCCCCGGGCATCACCCGGGACGGACACCCCGGCCGCGTCACGCGACGGCTCCCCTTTCGGCCGCCATACTTACCACAACAGCGGCAATGGCCACGGCAGCTGACACGCCGTGACAAACACCTGTCCCGTCACAGGGTCACTCCGTGCCCTCCCTGGTGCCGGCGCCAGAAGCCGCCTGGGCCCGGCTCGGGCTCTCACGCTGCTGGGATGCGCCGAGCGCAGCCTCACTGCTGCCGTCCACCGGCCGTTAGCCGTCCCTCTCCGCTCGGCATCACCCTGGTTCCTCCTGGCGCGGCTGGTCGTGGCGGGCAGAGGACGGCTCGCCCATGATCATGCCCGCTGCGGCAGAAATGCCGGATGTGTCGGCGTGGGCTGTGCGGTGGTTCGATGCGCTCAGAGGTCAGAACGTCTAGCAGGGTCTTTGAGAAGTCTCGATGTGGGTGGTTCGCCTGCCGAGTGTGGCATGTGACGTCTTGTCCGATTTGGCGACCAGCAGCCCCATGAACGCAGAAGGGTGCAGCTTCCCTGAGTGAGATCGCTGTCAGGCCAGGAGTTCGGAGTTGTGCTGGTCAGGTTGGGGGCGACCTGTTCGCGCCGTGGTTTCCGCGTGCGTGGACAGCATGTCTCGTGATGAATCCCGCAGACCACTGAGCGCCAGGACCGTCATTACTCCTGCGGCGGTCGTCCGCGGCGTTCCGTGCGCCAGTCGGAAGTCCGCGTGCCCGTCAGCAGCCTGGGGCGACGCCAGAGCGCCGTTGGTCAAATTGCGTGCCGTGCACGATCTTTGTCGATGTCGGCCTTGTTGAGGCTGCGCCGCCCGCGGTCTGGAGTTCGATGCGCAAGCGGTGGCACACTCGTCACCCAGTGATGCTCTTCGGACACGTCGTGTGTCCCGACCCGGCAAGTGGATGCGCAGGGAACCGGCTGGTCTGGAGGTCGCGAACGTGCAGGAGGCGTCTTTCGAGGGTGGAGGTCCGACACCGCGACTGTTCTTCGTCGGAGGCGTGCACGGGCGGACGGGAACCAGTGTGGTCAAGCGTCTGCTGTGCAGCCATCCCCAGGTGAGTGCCGTCGGCGGCGGCGAGACACGGATACTGGAGGCGATCAGCGAAGTCTGGCCGATGCTCGACGCGGACGCCGGCTACACGCCTGGTGCAGCCAGCATCGCGTTGGCCGGATTTGCGCGTCATGTGCGGGAGACACTCGGGGACACATCCGAGGTAGGGGCAGCGCTCGAGTGTCTCGTCGGCGGTCTTGGCGCTCCTGTGGTGCGGCTCGTCGGTCAGCCGCGGCTGCCCTTGCCGCCTGCGCTGTCGTCGGGGGAACTCGCCCCGCTGTTCGGCGCGTTTTTGACCTCGGTCTTCCGTGCTGCCGCGTTGGATCCTTCGCGTCCGTTCTTGTGTGAGAAAACCCCCAGCAACGCGCAGTATGTTCGTCGGCTGCGTCAGTGCCTGCCGGGCTGCCGGGTGGTGGTCATGGTGCGTCACCCGGCGCATGTCGCGCTCTCCCACACCCGGCGGGATTGGGGACCGCCGGATCTGGTCGAGGCGGCTGCTTATACGGCAGCCTATTTCCGTTCCTGGCGCAAGGCCGCGGTCGACGATGAGCGCGTTCTGATGGTGCGGCACGATCATCTGGTCGCCGCGCCTCGGCGCCTTCTTGACGAGGTACGGACGTTTCTTCAGCTGCCCCCTGACGCAGCTTGGCTGGACCGGGCAAGCAGTGAGATCCGGCCTTCTGAGGATCGCACGGTTTCGCTGCCCGGCCAGGGGTTGGCGCGGATGCACGCTGAACTTGCCCGGGAGATGGAGTGTTACGGCTACAGCGTTTCGGCGGAGGGCCAATGAGCGGTGATGGTCTCGACGGGAGTGGGCGCATTCCGCTGGTTCTTCCTCGTGCTCCCTCGTCCGGGGAGTGGTCGGCGCTGGTGGAGGGCATCTGGGCGAGCGGGCGTTTGACCAATGACGGTCCGGTGCTGCGCCGGTTCGAGGCCGCGCTGCACAAGGACCTCGGTTGGGACAACGTCGCCGCGACATCCAGCGGGACGATGGCCTTGCAGCTGGCGTGCCGGGCGCTGCAGCTGGATGGCGAGGTGATCACATCGGCATTCACCTTTCCGGCAACGCTTCAGGCACTGCGCTGGAATGGGCTCGTCCCGGTCCTGGCCGACGTGGAGCCCCGCTGGCTGACGCTGGATCCGGCATCGGCGGCCGCTTTGGTCACGCCGCGCACCTGCGCCATTGTGGCGGTCCATACCTTCGGTCACCCCGCTGATGTTGCGGCTCTGCAGTCGGTCGCCAGCCGTTACGGTCTGGCGCTGGTCTATGACGCCGCGCCAGCGGTGGGCGTACGCGTCGACGGCGTCCCCGTCACTGCGTTCGGTGATGCGAGCGCTGTCAGCTTCCATGCCACCAAGGTGATGCACACCGTCGAAGGCGGTGCGGTGTGCACTCCGCATGACGACGCCGCCGAGGCGGTCCGCCGCCTGCGCAACTTCGGTCTCGGTGAGTCGGGCGGTGCGGAGGAGTATGGAACGAACGCCAAAATGAACGAACTTCAGGCTGCGGTAGGGCTGTCGCTGCTGCGGACGCTCGACGCGGAAGTCGCCGGCCGTGCGCAGGCGGCTGCGGTGTATCGGGAGTTACTGAAGGACATGTCCTCAGTTCGCTTGCTGTGGCCTGCGGATACGGTGAGCGGCAATCACGCATATGCCGTCGCCCGGTTGCGTGCTGGGACGACTGCTCTGGCGGACAAGGTGAGCGTCTTTCTGGACCATCATGGCGTCGACAGCAGACGGTACTTCAGCCACCGCTACCGCAGTCAGGGAGCTATTTGCCCGAATCCGACACCGGTCGCGGACGCTGCCGCCGAGGATGTGCTGTGTCTGCCTCTGTGGGGGGACATTCCCCTCGCCACCGTGGAGCGCGTTGGCGGGCTCGTGGCCGAGGCCGCCGCATGAGCGGCCGGGCGACGCTATGGGTGCGTAACCCGCCTTGCGACGAGCTCCTCGCGCGTCTTGACTCAGGCGGCGGGATCGCGTTTGCCAAGAGGACACACGGCATCTGGGACCACTTGTCCCTCTTGTCCACGGGCGGGTGGACGGCGGACGAATGGCGCCGCTGCGACCAGATGATATTCAAGCGGGCTGCCGAGCCGACTCCTGCGGTTGCCCGCGAACGCCAGGCGTACTTGGCGTACTTGGAGGAGATTTTGGACGACGTGGTCAACCCTCCGGATGATCCACGGTGGATCCAGACGATTAGTCTGGACCTAGAGTACCTGACCGGCAAGTTACGCAAGCCGGCCTTCTGGCTGCGCGCCGGAGTCGATCCGCGTTTGCTGAGTTACTGGCAATGGGACTACTCCTATAGCGATCTGATCGAGCGGTTTGATCTCAGCGACCGTCCTTTCCAGTTCGCGCAGACGCTGACGCAGGGTCTTGTCTCCCTCCGGTTGCTGGAACTTCCGCAGATCGCCCGCCAGTACCACGTCGTGGTCGTGGCACCCGAGAAGATGCGGGATCTCGCGGCCCGCTGGCACCTTGATCCGGACCACTTCACCTTCCTTGCTGCGCCGGCATGGCCGGACCGGCGTCCGAACGGTTCGCTGTTCAGCGATCCTGTTCTGCCGGCTCTGCGCACGTATGCCATCCGCCACCAGGTGCTCGCCCAGTTGGAGTCCGTCACCGCGACTCGGCCCCGGTTGTATCTGTTTGAGCTGGGCACTTGCGCCCAGTGGCTCATCGGGCGGCTGTTCCGCTCGCATCCTGGTGACTCCTATCTGGATATGGGACGGTGCCTGGAAGCCTGGTATCCAGACACGGACTGGCCCCTCAAAGCCCCTGCGGCGGCGGTGTACCGACGCGCGGCACGGACGTACTACGGACGCGCCCGATATCTTGCCCTGAGGTCGCGGTAGTGGCCGCGGCCCGCAAGATCGTGCTGACCAGCGCCGCCAGTGGGGTCGGCGTGGCAGTCCAGCAGGCGGCGCAGGCGAGTTCACACGTCTACTCCGTAACGGGGCTGAGTTCGCTGCCTTCTCGTATGCTCACCGGCGCCTCCACGCTGCCGTGTCCTGCGACGCGGGAGCGGGCTCTCTTCCAGGACAAGGTCCTCGCGACAGCTGCGGAGACCGGGCCCTGCTTAGTGGTTCCCGGCCGCGACGAGGATGCGGCCGCAGTGGGCGAGCTGAGTGATCGGCTCGCCGAATTGGGCAGCTCAGTCGCCTCCGGCCCGGGCCCGGCCGTACGCCAGGCCTACGACAAGGCCGCGACACCGCTGCTACTGACCGGCTCCGCGCTGTCGGTGGCGCGAACGGCAGCCACCGTGCAGGACGCGCTGGAGCTGGCCGAGCAGATCGGATACCCGCTGCTGATCAAGCCGCGCTACGGCAACGCTTCTCACGGTGTGCGGTTCGTGCACGGCGCCGACGAGTTGCGCGCACGCTTCTCCCCCGGCCAGGACATCGCCCAGGAGATCCTGCCGCTCGATCCCCGCGACCGCCGCCCCTGGGACAGGGACGACCCGCAGGCTCAGGACGGCGAATACTCCCTACAGCTCCTGATCGGCCCCCTGGGCCACAACTTGGGATGCTTCGCCACCCGAAACAACCTGGAGCAGGGCATCCCCCGCCTCGTAGAGGTCATCGACGCTGCTGGCATCGCCGCCCAGGCGTACAAGGCCCTGATCCAGCACGGCGCTTGGGGCGCCTGGAACCTGCAAGGCCGGCGTACATCGAGCGGAAGCATCCGTTTCTTCGAAATCAACGCACGGCCCACTGGGTTGACGGGTCTGCGGGCACGGCTGGGATTCAATGAGCTCGACCAGCTCTACGGGGCCTGTGTGCTGAACCAGCCAGCCTCACCAGCACAGCCTCCCGCGCCGGGGCTCGTCATCGACACGCGCGATCTGCAGCACCGGGCTCCGGCCGCGCCCGCGGAGGACGGGCAGGCAGTCTCATGAGCGTGGCGGTAACGGGATGCCGGGGGTACCTCGGCAGCGCCGTAACCCACCATCTGCACACCGCCGACATGCAGTATCGGGCCGCTTTGGGCAGGCTGGAGAGGCTGACGCCGGGATCTGTCCGCTGCCACGCCCTCATCCACTGTGCCGGCGCTCTGCGCTCCCGTCCCGCGCACGAGATCTGGCACGCCAACGTAGCCATGCTGGCAAGGTTGTTGCACGCCATCGGCCCCGACCCCGTCGTGGTGCTCGCCTCTTCACGCGCCGTCACCGCCCCGCCGGACCAGCAAGACGACTACGCTCGCAGCAAGCACGCCGCCGAGCAGGCAGCGGCCATGCACCCCGGGCCGCTCCGCATCATCCGTATGACAGTCCTGGCCGGTCCGTCCCCCACTGGCCTGGGCGGATCCTTCGTAACGCGGATGGCGGATGCAGCCTTGCGCACCGGAACCATCACCATGCCCTCGCAGGACCGCCACGTCGACTTCCTCGACGTTCGCGAAGCCTCGGCAGTCATGGCGGCCGTCACCGACCCGTCCCTGGCCTGGCCTGGGACGGGACCCATAGACGCCACATCCGGCCCACTGGACCTGGCCGCCCTCGCCCACACCACAGCCCAAGCCGTGCGCGAGACAACGGGCCGCCGCATCCGACTCACCCGAACCCGCCTTCCCGCCAGCCATCACCCGCCCCCGGCGGACCCGGCTCGGTGGGCGGCGCTGCGCACCCATGCCGGTGTCACACCCCGCCCGGCGCTGACCACCATCCGCGACACGGTCCACGCACACGTGACCGCATGGGAGAAGAGCAGTGGCCGAGACCGAGACTGAACCCGACACCATCGTCTTCGTGGCCGCCGGACCGGGCCGGTCAGGAGCCGACTCCGCTCTCAAGACCCTGACCGCCCACCCATCCGTCACCACGGCACCCGTCTGGAACGTCCCGATGATCGCCGCACTGAATCGCTTGCTGGCCCACGCCCCAGACGACGGGCGGAACTGGCTCCCTCGGCGCGCGGCGCAAGCCCTGACGGAGGTGGTCAGCCGACTGGACGCGGGATCCGACACCGACAAAGAAGCCGCCCGGACCCTTCTCGCCTCGGCCCAGGCGCGGTCGGTCACGATCCCCGTGTACGGACGGCTGTGGATGCCCGCTTCTCTGCCCCGCGCGCAGTGGCAGCTCCTCGTAAGGAAGGCCATGCTACTGACGGCCGCCGACGGGACCCATCTGGCCGTGAAAATAGGCCCCCACTGTTCCCCTCTGGTCACCGGCATCATCGGCCCCCAGGACTGCCTCCTCTACGCCGTGCGGCATCCCGCCGAAACCGTCATCCAGCTCACCGCATCACAGGTGGACGGAATGCGGCCCACCGAAGCCGTGCACTTCGTCAGCACCGCACTCGCTCATGCACACCGTGTCCTGTCCTCCCTGAACGCGTCCGCCTTCGTCATCCGCCTCGAAGCCCTCGTCTCCGCTCCCGCAGCCGTCCTGGCCCAGGCCGAACAGAGCGCGCGGCTCAAACCCATCCAGTGGCCCGCACACGCACTGCAGCACCTTCCCACCGACATCCGCTGCGCACCCGACCTCACCCACCCAGCCGTGCAGGGCCACGGCGAGACCCTGACGGCTCTCGCCTCCCAATGGGGGTACGCATGAAGGTCCTCCCCGGGCTGGCACCACAGGAGTACGGAGACCCGGATTCCTGGCTAGTAGTGCTGCGTCAGTTCGGAGTGGCCGCCGCCCCAGCGTGGACGAGCAGCCAAGTACTCCACCAACTGCTCGCAGAACACCGGCGCGTCTTCCTGCCGGCAGACAAGTCTGCTGCTCCTCCCAGTGACTCAAGGGCGGTGTCCGAAGTCGCCTACCGCCCAGGTATCGCGTCCCGTGCCGTGCGGCTCACTACGGCGACCGCCCACGCCCTTCCCCGCACACGGGCCTTCCTCCAAGACGCCGTCCTGGCAGCAGTGGCAGCGGCATACCTCGGCGCCGACGCCTCCATCAACCAATTCGCCTACCTGACACTCGACGTACCGCACGCAACTCCCGTCACCGCCTTGCACTACGACCGAAAGCACGCCCTCAAGGCCTACCTGTGCCTGACCCCAGCGGACGAGGGCTGGGGAGCACCGGCTTTCGTCCCCGGCACGCACCACCACAGCAGGTCAGTCCGGCAAGCCCACCTGGCGGCGGGCGTGCCGGAAGAGCTTCTGCCGATCACCCAGGGCCATCAGGACTACACCACCATCGGACTGCAGGGACCGCCGGGAACGCTCGTCCTCTTCGACACCGACTGCCTGCACCAAGGCGGAGCCGTGGCCGCAGGACACACACGCCGCGTCCTGAGGGGACATTCGCATCCAGGGCCCCGCGCGGGCTCTGGCACCGCAACAGCCAGCTGACCATCGCCGGGCAGGACAGCCTCCGAACCGCCTACGCTGCCCGTCATGAAGTCCGAGATCCTCAGCATCGAACGCTGGGACACGCCGCAACCGCAGCGCGACAACACCGTGTGCAGCGCTCACGGCAAAAAATCCTGCGCCCGGGACCTCGCGGCCAAGGTCGTCCTGCAAGACGAGGGCAGCGATCACATCGAGTGGACCGTGTGCGAGCACTGGCTCGACCACGAACCGGACGTGGCGGCACACGAAGCCCGCTACAGCTGACGGCCCACCGCGATCATCCTTGCAGGTCCGCCAAGACCGGCGACTGGCCGGTAGCTCGGGCGACCACCACGCCGCTGAACGAGGTACCGGCGACCGGACATGAAAACGGGGCACACCTCGAAAGAGGTGCACCCCGCCATGCGCGGCCGGATCCGGTCATCGTGGACCGGTTTCCTCACCCTGAGCTGAACTCACTCCGAGCGCTGTTCACCCGGTTCTTCCTCCGACAGATCCGGCTCCACATCTTCCGGCTCGCCCTGCTCGTCGGGACCGACGAGCCGGTCGTGCCGGTCGAGGGTTCCACGCCGGGTATCCCGCCTGGCCTCGCGCACCGCCAACGCGAGTGTGAGGTAGACGCCGATGACCTCGAGCACCAACAGAAACGTGTCCATGTGACCCTTCCCGCTTCCTCCGCCGTCTTCTAAGACCACAGTGGCGACGAGGACGGAAACGGGCATTCACTCTCCCGCTGGGTCAGGTGCGCTGGTCCGCAGGCGCGGGGGGTCCACTTCGCGCGGCATCACGGCAGGTATCGCGGGCGGGTGCGCGAAACATCGCATCCATGGAGGCCAGCGGCCTCAGTCGACGCCAGTCATACAGTGGGGTGGCCAGTCCTTGTCCCTGCCACAGTCCGAACACCAGCGGCAGGCCCGTCATCGCGACGGCCGACCATCCCGCGACCGGCACGCGGGTGGTACCGGAGGAGGCTCGCCGCCCCCATTCAGTCGGACGCTGCACGGGCTCCTTCGACGGGCAAAACCCAATGCCGTGACTCTTTTGGTGATCTTGCGAGGGTGCTGACAGGTCGCCTGTCCGGCGGATTACTGGGATGAGGCGGGGCGGTTCCGGGGAGAGGGCCAGAGATGTCCTTGCGGGCCAGGAGGTACCAACGGGTCCCGACGCGAACGGTGTTGATGGCGTGGGCAGGGTGCCCGAAGAGCACACCGGCGATGCTGATGCGGGACCGGCTGGAAGTGGTGTTCAAAAACGAGGAGTTCGCGGGCCTGTTTCCCAAGGATGGGCGGCCGGGCTTGTCGCCGGGGCAGCTCAGGCCGAGCAGAAGAGCCACCGAACCACCTGTCGGCAGTCCGGGATTTTGCGGCTTCTCCTGGGGCGAGACCGGCCGGAGCCGGTGCCGCCCAGAGGAGGCGACCCTTCAGATCGGCTATGACCTGCACGTTCATGCCGTGCTTCTTGTATTTGCTCGAGTAGAAGGGACAGTCGGCAGCGATCTCCCCCAGCCTTCGGCCGGGAGGTGCTCCCAGTCGATCGGCACAGCGTCCCATCCAGGATTAGATACGCCTTCATCGACGCGGCCCGTACGGCTTCGGCGAGGGTTGGGGCAAGGGCAGCCAGGAGCTCGACGGCTTCGGTGACGTACCGGTAGACGGTGGTGGTGCCGATCCCGAAACCGGCCGCGAGCTGGGCATAGGGCTGACCGTTGCGGAGGTGGGCGAGGGTGAGCAGGAGCTGTCGGCCCGCGCTCAGGCGCCGCCATCGGGTGCCGAGAGCGCGCCGACGTTCCCTCAGGCGAGCGGCTAGGAAGCACAGGGCAGAACCGGACACGTCGATGCCGGACGGGTAAACAAGCATGCGAAGCCTCTGGTGGAGACGGTTCCCTTGGTCGAAAACCCATTTACCAGCGGCTTCATCCGCCTGTCAGGCCAACTGCCCAACTGACGCGGGAGGTTGGAAATGGTCAGTGGAGACTGCCCATGAACGAGTTGTCGAAGGTGTCGTTGGGCTTGGCCCGGTATGGGTAGCGTCCGAGTTTCCGGCCGCGCCGCACTCGGCACCCGCGCAGCACCCCCACGGCGAAGATGCTCAAGAAGAGCAGCACGCACCCGCTGCCTCCGAGTATCAGTGCTGTCGCCATCGGCTGAGTGTACGGGGGGTGCCTCTATGTCTTTCGTCAAGCGAGGCGTGGGGTTCGGAGTTCGTAGAAGGTGCCGTCGCGGAGCATCGCGAACAGCACGCTGATCCGCTGTCGGGCGAGGCGGAGAAGTGCCTGCGTGTGTATCTTTCCGCGGGCCCGGCAGCGGTCGTAGTAGGTGCGGGAGGCGGGATCGTGCAGGGCGGCGAACGCGGACAGGAACATCGCGCGCTTGAGCTGGCGGTTGCCGCCTCTGGGCGCGTGTTCGCCGTGGATCGAGGTGCCCGACGACTTCGTCGTCGAGGCGAGGCCGGCGTAGGAGGCCAGGTGGGCGGCGGTGGGGAAGCTGGTGCCGTCGCCGACGGTGACCAGCAGCACTGCGGCGGTCCTGACCGCGATCCCCGGCATCGAAGTCAGGACCGGGGAAAGAGGGTGTGCCTCCAGCAGCCGTCCGATCTGTGCTTCCAGGGCTCGTCGCTGTTCGTGGACAGCGCCGAGCGAGCGGGCCAGAGACGGGATCACGACGTCGAGAGTGCCGGTCCCGGGGACGACGACGGTCTGCTCGTCGAGTGCGTCGAAGACCTCGTCGATCAGCCGGGTGGCCATGCGCGGGGCCTTGGGCCGGATCACCTCGACGAGCCGGCGGCGGCCGGCTTTCCGCAGGGCGGCCGGGGATCCGTGGCGTTCCAGCAGCCAGGTCACGGCGGAGTGGTCCAGACGGGGGCCGAGGACGCGTTCCAGGCTGGGATGGAACTGGGTGAGCAGGCCGCGGATCCGGTTGGAGGTGCGGCCTGCCTCGGCCGCGGGGTCCTGGTCGAAGCCGACGAGAACCGTGAGCTCGGCGGTGATCTCGTCGGTCAGTTCCAGCGAACGCAGAGTGTGGGGCATGGTGCGGGCGGCATCCGCGATGACCGCCGCGTCGCGGGCGTCGGTCTTCGCCTCGCCTGGGTAGAGGTCGGCGATCCGCCGCATGGACAGGCCGGGCAGGTAGGCGACTTTGCAGCCAGCGGCCCGGGCGACGGTCAGGGGCAGGGCGCCGATCGAGGCGGGCTGGTCCACGATCACCAGGACGGTGCCGAACTTCGCGGTCAGCCTGTCGAGGACAGCCCGCAGTTTCGGTTCGCTGTTGGGCAGCTGTTTGTCGAAGACTTTCTTGCCGGCCGGGGTGAGGCCGTGCCCGTGATGGGCGCTCTTGCCGACGTCCAGGCCGAGGAAGACGCCTATCTCATCGATGTCGTACAAGCCGTCCTCCCGAACGGGGTTGCGGTGCTGGCCGAGTGTTGGCGTCGTATGCGCGCATCCACGTTATGCAGACCTGCCGCCCGGAAACGGCCGGGATTTTCCCCAGGCCAGGCGGTAGTCGGACCTCTCATCAGCGTCTCCAACGGCGCCTCCCGGACCCGGTGACACCACCCCCCCCCAGGTCATCCGTTCGACAGGGGGGAACAGTCATACCGGGCCCGGAGGCCAGCGGCCCTATTGCAGGACCGCGAAGAAGATAACGGGGGCAAGGGACACCCCGGCCCGCCTCTGCCCAGCGGAACGGTCCGCCCCACGCTGTCCAGCATCTGGCCTGTCCCCCAGCAGTACACGGGAACAACCTTGTTCACCCTCGCTCAAGATCATCAGCCGGCACCCGCCCGACTCCCAAAAGCAAAAAAATTATCTATGCAGTTACGACATCCTCTTTCTAACTCCAGCACCCCAGCTCAATGACATACAAGTCGCCGCCCCAGCAACCACTTTACTGAACCACCACAGGTCACATGCCATACCAATCAAGATCAAAAAAATTAGTTCTCTACCACAGATAGAGCAGGTCATCCGCATATCAATGTCGTATCCATATGGAAGAACGACAGGTGTCCCGTACGCCGGGGAGCTGTCAGAAGCCCGCCAGGACGCTCTAACAGAGGTCGATCCCGGCTGGTACCCGGCATGGGAGATCGGCTGGCAGCGGAACTATCGTCTCGCCCTCACTCACGTGAAGGCCAGCGGCACCCTGCCCACGGGGGTGGGCGAGCTGGTCGTTCAGGGTGAGGATCTCGGAGTGTGGGTGGCCGGGCAGCGGGCCGGGTGGGACAGGCTGATGCCCACGCAACAGCACCTGCTCTCAACCCTCGGCATCGAACCGCCCGCTGAGGGCGAGACGGTCGGGCCG
This sequence comes from Streptomyces sp. NPDC050535, assembly GCF_044457665.1. Lineage (NCBI taxonomy): Bacteria > Bacillati > Actinomycetota > Actinomycetes > Kitasatosporales > Streptomycetaceae > Streptomyces > Streptomyces sp. NPDC050535. The sequence continues at coordinate 10,991 of NZ_JBITHE010000032.1, read as the reverse complement.
GTACGGCGGACACAGGATGAGCGCTGGAACACCAACCTCACCGCCGCCCGCCAGTTCCACACCCGCGAAGGCCACCTACGATCCGCACGGGGGCATCTCGAGGACGTGGACGGTGAGCAGGTACGGCTCGGGGCGTTCCTCGACAACACCCGGCGCCGGGCCGCCAAGCTCAGCCCGGAGCGGCGGGCAGCCCTCGATGAACTCGGCATGCGCTGGTAGGGGATCCCTTGCCTGCCGTCGGTGCTGTCAGCTCTCCATGCGTCTCATCCATCGGTCGGTGAGGTCGCGGATGGCGGCTGTGCCGAAGCGGACGATCCAGTGCCGCTGTTGTGGGTTTCCTCCAAGCGCGCTTGGAGTCTGCTTGTGTCCGTGCCGTGGCGTTCCAAGTCAGCGTTTGACGCGGTTGCGGATGGCCAGGACTGCCAGGCCCAGGAGTATCGGTTCGGTCACACGGGAGGCCATCTCGATGTAGGTGCCGGCGGTGGTAAGGCCTTGCCCGGAGGAGCGAAACACCACCGAGTTGAGCGTGACGTTCAGGGCCTTCTCGAAGCGCTTGCCGGTGAGCCTGAGCCCAGTTGGGTTCTTAGGATCGTTCTTCTCGATCTCGAAGGTCACTCGCCCGCCGCCGGGCGGAACGTGGCCGGTCGCTTCCTGCTTTGGATCCTTATCGGGGAGCCCGAAGCCCATCAGCAGCACGATGGTTATGAGCATGGCCGCGGCGAGCCATCCAAGGGCGCGGGAAGCCCGCAGCCCGTAACCAGACAGCAGCCAGTAGCCGTGCAACAGCCCGCGTTCGGCGCGGGTGGGGCCGGTGCGGTCATGGCGGCGCATCTCCATCTCGCCGTAGTAGAAATCCGCAGCGCCCGGCTCGTTTTTACCGTCTTCGAACGCCTTACGCAGCGCCCTGTACACCGGCGCCAGTTGCGCTGGCCCGACGTACAGGTCGCCGGACACCCTTGTATTCCACCCAGGGGCCGCCGCCGGCTGAGTTGAGCGCCAAATGTGTTCTTCGAAGAGAGTACGCCGCTGGGTGAACCGTACGGGGCGCCAGCTCCGCCAGTAGGTGGTAGACGGGGTGCGGTTGAAGGAGCAATCGCCCTCCAGGCGAATCTGATCCAGATGCACGGTGCCGGTGAAATGGCACATGGCCAAGTCGACGTTAGAGATGACGAGATGGGCTGCGTCAACCCCGTGTAGATTCATTATCCGAACCGTGGCAGGCTCACCGATAAAAGCTGCTTCTGACACCGTCTCTCCGTCGGAAGAGTCGAAGGGGCGGGGCTCCGTGGCGATCGTGAGAGGGTACTCGAAGACAGCCTGCGAAAAGACCACCACGGCGTACCGCAGACGAAGTTCAGCAGTCGATGACCAGCGGGTTCGTCGACAATCCAGTAAGCGCGCGGCGAGCATGAGAGTCACTGGGCCTCTGAACTCCGCCCCGGACAACTTCATTTTCCCGGCACACACCAAGGGTCCGAGGATCGCCAAACGCTCGAAAGCTACTCGCTCAAACTTGGCATCTTTCTGAATGGTCGCCGATTCGAACCGAGCGACATTCTGGAAGGTCGCGTCGCCGAACTCGGCATCGCCCGTGAAGTTTGCCGATTCGAATCCAGCCTCGCCCGTGAACTTCGCCGCGCCAAACACGGCATCTCCTGTGAAATTCGTCGACCCGAATGCCGCGATGCCTTGGAAAGCCGTCGAATTGAACCATGCCTTGCCCTCGAATTTCGCCTGCAAGAACCGGGCGGTGCCGTTGAAGGTCACGGACCCGAAGTGGGCGTCGCTCTCGAAGGATGCCCGCCCAAACTCGGCGTCGGCCTTGAAGGCAGCCGACGAGAACGAGGCGTCGCCCTTGCATGCCGTCAACTCGAAGTGAGCGTTGCCCTTGAAGACCGTCAACGCGAAGTGAGCGTTGCCGGTGAAGTCTGACGATCCGAAGTGGGCGTCACCTGTGAAGATCGCTGCGTGAAACCAGGCGTCGCCCTCGAAGGTCGCCTCTTCGAACCAGGCGTCGCCCTCAAATGTTGCAGACCCAAAGTGGGCCTCGCCTTCGAAGATCACCCCTTGAAACCAGGCGTCGCCTTCAAAAGTCGCGGACTCGAACCGGGCTGTACCAATGCGGCAGCGTCTGGTGGCAGGGTCACGGAGGGCGTTGATGAGGTCACGGAGAAGTCTTGGTGTGAAGGAGGTTCCGCGATGGTCGATGCTACTGCTGGGTGTCAGGCTGGCTAGGTAGGCGTCGCGTTCGGCAGCGGCCAGGTGGGTGAGGCAGGCAGTGCGGCCAGGGACGTTCACGCCGCGGCAGCCGCTCATGTCCTCTGGGCTGCTGTCGCGGCCACAGTGTCGTCGCCAGGTAGGCCGATCTGAGGACGGCTGTGGGCTTGGATGCGGCATATCTGATGGACGACGTAGTGTGTCCGCTTGGTTGCGGGGCCCTCCTCTCAGCGGACGGCGGGGGGGGAGGTGTAAGCCGAAGCCGTCGCCCTCTGGGCGAATTCTGGTGGTGCCAGGCACTGACCCGTGTTGGCGCTACCGGCCAAAGGGCGGCGCCCGAATAGGGCCCGGCGCAGGATCGGGTGCTGTTGGCTCAGGTGCGGCAGGTGGAGCCGTGCATGGTCTCGGTCTCCCAGTCCTCGAACAGCTTCGGCAGGATCTCCGGGTTGCGGGCGGGGTCGCGGTGTCAGCGGATGAACGCGCGGGCGGCGTGGACTGCGCGAATAGCCACGATCCGCCCGCCCGTTGACCAGGGTCAAGAGGTGGGAAGATGGGTGTCTGGGCCGGGAGATGCCTGCGGTCTGTCGCCTGACCATATGACGAGTCGCGATCACGCGTGACAGGCCGGCTGGAACGCCGGTTGGCGGGGCATAATCCGACACCTTCTGACAACAGCCGTTGTCATGGCGGCGCTCACCGGGGCCACCGTCACGGAGACCGCGGCGAGCCAGCCCGAAGCGGTCCCGTGCGCGGCGAAGTGGCGGGCGGTGCAGCGCGTGGCGGTCCGCCGGCCCGGCCCTTACGCCGGACCCGTGGCAACCCTGCGCTCCCCCGTCCATCACTAGCTCAGCTGCGGCGAGGTCGTGCGCTCGTGCATCGTTGCCGTCGGGCGGTCACAGAGCGGCCCGGCCTACCGGGCATACGGACGTGAGGGGAGCCTGTGGCGGGTCGTGCGGGGCGGACAGGTCCCGCAGAGTTGCCTGACAACTCTGACCGGCGGGCACTCAGCCGACGGGCACGAGCGGCTCCGACAGATCTGCACCACTGTTCCCGGATCCCTCGACACGCCACCTGCCGCCGCCCAGAGGTACGGATCGCGCCCGCATCACGGCCCCGAAGTCAGACGGCCACCGGGTCTGCTCCGACCAGAGAACCGCAATCAGGTTCGCCTCGGTCAAGTTCGCGCGGGTCAGGTTCGCCTCGGTCAAGTTCGCGCGGGTCAGGTTCGCCTCGGTCAAGTTCGCCTCGGTCAAGTTCGCGCGGGTCAGGTTCGCCTCGGTCAAGTTCGCCTCGGTCAGGTCCGCGCGGGTCAGGCCCGCGCGGGTCAGGTCCGCGCCGGTCAGGTCCGCGCCGGTCAGGTCCGCGCCGGTCAGGCCCGCACTGACCAAGTACGCAGCGACCAAGTACTCGCCGGTCAAGTGCGCGCCGGTCAGGTCGCGGTCAGACCAGGTTCTGCCGTTTGCACGGGCGTCTTGATGGGTCTGCTGTCGTGCTCCTGCTGTGATGAGTACACGGGCCCACCAGCCCGAGGCTTTCACCCGGAGCCAGGGTCGGGTGGGCCGGGCAGCTTTGGCCAGGCGTCCGAGAGGGGTGTCAGCGCGCGTCTTCACGTACGGACCCCTCTCCCGAGCCGGTTTCAGGTGGCTGTCGCTCGACACTCGGCAACGGCTTCCGCCGTGGGGTGGCCTTCGGTCGGGGTTTTGGTTCGACCTCTACGCCGGACAGGATGCCCCGGATGGTGGTGGGCGCGCTGATCCCGAAGATGAAGGCCGGCCAGGGTCCGTTCATCTGGTCGTGGGCAGCCGCGGCAACGACCGCGCCCAGGGCCAAACCGCAGCCGAGGACGAACAGTCGCGGCATCAGGTCGCCCTTGTCGTTGCGCCAGGGCCACTTGTATCCACCCGCGACGACCGAGGCCGATAGGGAGAGCAGGGACGCGGCCCCGCCCCCCGTGAGACCCCAGAGGGCCGCTTGCCACCACGTCATTTTCCGACGGTATCGGCTCAACCCTCCTTGAACGATAGGAAGATGACAATCCGGTGGGTAGGGCTGTGACCGGGCGGCAGGGTGTCAACGGGCTACCAACCGGCCGGGCCGGTGACCGGTAGACCGCACCGCTCGCACGGCGACCACATCCCCTCAACACCCTCTCCGCGCCGGACGTGTCCGGCGTGCAGCGCGGAGGCCCCGCCGACGCGCAGCGGAGGAGAACGGCGCCCGATTCCCCGAGGCGCGCCATCGCCTCCCCGCCCGTCCCTGTTTTTCCCTGCTTTTCCTGTCGTTCGGTGGGGTGTGGGGTGTGCAGAGGGGGATGTCGGGCTGGCGACCACGCCGGTAGAGGTGTGGTGAGCTGCGGTAATGCCGTCAGGTGCTGGAGGGGCGGGGACAGTTGTGGGCGGGGTTCCCGGCCCGGTTGTGAGCCCGGTCGGGGGTGGTGATATCGCTTCGTGTCCGTGGTCGGGCCCAACTGGTCGGCCTTTCGGTCGAGGGCGGCTGCTGGGCTCGGACGTACACGCGGTGCCGGACAGAGCGGCGCCGCACCGTACGGGAAGCGGGCAGTGGCGATGGTGAACGTGGACGTGGGTGGCGGGGACCGGATGGCGTTGGCGGTGCTCGCGCAGTACCGGATGGCGAGGACCGAGCAGGTACACCTGCTCCTCACGCCCGACGTGCGGATCGAGCAGACACGGCGCCGGCTGGCCAAGCTCCGCAGCGAGGGACTCCTCGACCGGGTGACGCTGCCTCAGGCCGGACGGACGCGGGTGTGGTTCCCCACCCGCCACGGGGCCCGCATCGCCGCTGAGTGGCCGGAGCTCCGCGCACAGCGGATACCCGCGACGGTGTCCGACCGGACCGCGGTACGGCTGAAGGTCGAGCACGGCCTGGCGGTGACGGAGGTGGGGCTGGCGTTCGTGCGGGACGCCCGGCACCGCGGCGAGGTGTGCCGGCCGCTCGACTGGATTCCCGAGGTCTACCACTCGCTCGGCAGCGGAGAGGCGGTCATCCCTGACGCGCTGCTGTACTACCGCACCGGCGACGCCGGCGACATCGAGGGCGGGTCGATGCTGCGGGCGTTCGTGGAAGTCGACCGCGCGACCATGGGCCCCGAACGACTCGCAGCGAAGATCGGCGCCTACGCCCGCCTGCACCGGTACGTACCCACGCCGGTCGGACGGCAACGCCGATTCATGGGAGAGCAGGCAGAGGAGTCCTGGCGGCGGCGCTATCCGCTGTTCCCGCGGCTGCTGTTCGTCCTGGACGGCACCGGCCCCGCCGGCATCGAACACCGCATCGGGGCCCTGCGCGCGGCAGCTGCGGACACGGGCCCGTACGGCTTCCTGCGGGAGGTTCACGTCCTGGCCGCGGCGATGGCAGACATACTGCGCGACGGACCGTCAGCGCCCATGTGGCGGCCCGTCCAGAACCCCGACCACAGAGTCGGATGGAACCAGCGCTGGCGCCCGTAAACGGACTGCGCAGACCTGCGCACCACCCCGACTGTCGACGTTCACGTAATTCCTCAGCAACAGGGTCAACTTCCCCGCTCAAACGTGCGAGGCCTATGGCCCCGTGGTGGCTCTGTCAGTCCCTCCTGCAAGCATGCTGTCGTGACAACAACATCGCCTGATGAGCGTCCTGCCGCGGACATCCTGGAGTTCCTGCGCTCCGCATTTGAGACGGAGTGGCGTGAGCTGGCACTGGGACACGATGGCGTCTCGGCGTGGGAATCCGAGCACGGGGTCGTGCTACCGGAGCCGTACCGGAGCCTGATCGCCGAGATCACCAACGGGTCGTCCCTCGGACCACCGGAAGACGGCGGCCTCCTCCCTCTGGGCTGGCTCCCACCGGACTGGCCTTACGACGGGGACCGTGATCTCGCCGCCTCGTTTCCGCTCCAGGAGACCTGGGCCTGGGAAGGAGAACCCCTCGCCGACGATCATCACGAGCTCGTCGCCGACGTCTACAACCATGGCTCCATCGTGCTCGGCACTGACGACGGCCCTTCCTATTGGGTCCTGGTCGTGACCGGTCCTCAGCGAGGCAAGATCTGGGTGGTCACCGAAGTCGGCGCCTACCCGTACCCGATGCCGGAGGCGGTCGGCTTCCTGGAATGGGTGCAACGCTGGCACGCCGGCGACGGCTGGTGAGACTAACCACTACTGACTCAGAGCCCGATACACACGAAGGCATCCGGCTCGAACGAATGCGTGGGGAAGTTGACACTGCTGCTGAGTAATTACGGGCTCTGTCGGCGATCACGTGACGCGGACGTCACCGGCCGCGCAATCCAGGGCGTGTCCCGTCCGGTGCCGGCCCACCTTTCGGAATGATCAGTGGTTCCGTGACCCCGACTCAAGGAGCCCCCGTGAAAGCCCGCTTTCTCTCCCTGCCCACAGCCCTGGCACTGGCCACATCCGCACTCCTCTTTTGCCCTGCCGCCTACGCCGGTGAAGCCCCGGGGGCCTCTGCGGACATCTCGGCCCAGTGCCCGGAGTCGGGCATGATCCTGATCGCGGACCCGGACAACGAGCGCGGGTACTACCAGTGCGTCGACGGAACGGCCTCCAAGAAGGTCTGCCTGGTCGCCGACAGCATCTTCGACCCCGGGACCCAGTCATGCAAAGATGCCCCGATCACGGTCCAGTGCCCCGAAACGGGTGCATCCAAAATCGCGCACCCGGACGACAGGCACATGTACTACGACTGTCTCGACGGGACCGCGTACAAGAGGACGTGCCCCCAGCCGCTCGTCTTCGACACGGAAACGCTGACATGCGAATTTGGGTAGACACACCCGGCCTCAACCGGCGCGCCGACACGGCGCCCGCCCGATCGGCCCCCTACTCAGGCTACGGATACTCCTGACTCCATGATCTCGTCACGTGATCGCCGACAGAGCCGAATTACGTGAAGTTCCACTCCCGACCACGCCTGCGCAGATACCCCCAACCACCACGCGCACAGACCCCGACCACAAGCCCGACCACGGCAGGTCACAGCGCTGCACGCCCGCAACCACTGCGTAGGCGGGGCCGCGGGCGTCCTCAAGCGACGGAAGGGCACCGCCTGTCGCGGCAGGCACGGTACAGAGACACGGCATTCGAGACAGGCGCAGCGTCTGCTTCACATCGGTATGACCGAAAGGCCGATGATCACCGCCGTCACCGTCTTCATCCAGACCGGTTCGGTTGCCAGGAGATCCCGTTTCCGTCTGGGCAGGCAACACCCTGACCTGTCGCCAACTGAGAGATACCCGGTAGCAGGTGCGGGAGACTCCCGCCATGACCGACCTAATGCCCACGATCGTCACCGGCTTCCTCGGCATCTTCGCCGGTATCTTCATCGGCCGACGCGGAGTCACCGACCAGGCCGCCGTCGAGCACCGGCAATGGCTCCGGGGGCAACGCCAAGAGGCGTACATCAACCTGCTCGACGCCTGGGATGCCGCCCTTGCCGCGCTGGAAGACGTCGTTGACGTGTGGGACGACCGAGTTGAAGAGGCCTCGCGCGGTGACGGCTTCATGGAGGACTTCGTGGAGCTGAGGGTCGAGGCCGCGAACCAGACCCTGGCCAAGCCCTTGGACAGGGCGGCACTGATGGGGCCCCGGGAAGCCGACGTGGGGGTGGACGCGATGGACAGCACCTTCGACGCCATGTCCGCCTCCCTGAACCACCAGTCGAACCCTGACGAACCCTTCGAGGCCGACTGGCATTCGTGGACGACCTTGCTGTCCCAGCCTCACCGGTCCCGCCGTGTGTTCATGGAGTCGGCGAAGACATCGCTGCGGATGATGCCGAGGCCCGGCCCGCGGCGGTGGGACCAGCCGTGGTGGCGCCCGAACTGGAACGGCCGGGGCGAAGGGTGAGACCCCTCAACAACCGAGGGCCCGGACGTCAGGGCATATCGCCCACCCAGCCCAAACGCGCCCGCGTCGGACCCGGCCGTACCGCCCGAGCGTGACGGACAGCCGTCACACGGTGACGCCTACGGCAACGGCCGCCCGGACGCGTCACACCCGTCAGAGCCCAGGGTCTCCCGGCGCTGCCGCCACGCTCTCGTGCGGCACTTCGGCGAGCAGTACACCGAATCGGTCCGCTTGCGCACGGAGACGGACACCCCGCACGCCGGGCACCGCCCCTGCCCCCACACCACCCCGCCCCTGACCAACTCCAGACTCAGGCCCACGACGCGCTGGTAGATCTCGTTGTGTCGCTTCAGCCGCCGCCAGTGCCGGCTACGGCACGTCGTGTCGCAGTACCGCCGCCTGGGCCCCGCACCCTCCGGCAGCGGCATCCGGCACTGCCCACACAGACGCATCCTCTTCCCGGCCACCCCGACAGCGTCCCGCCGCCACCCACCACACGGAAGAGCGCACCGGAGTGCGCACCCGGCCACGGCGACTGGTCGTTGGCCGGTCATACGGCTGCACGAAGTCCGCGACGTCGTCTCCCGCCCCTGAACCCCTCGGTCGCCGCCGTTCAGACCGGGGCCCCGGCGCCTCGCCGTCGCACAGTGCGCGGGCGGTCCGCTCGCAGGCCTGGCGATGTGCTCACGGAACGGCGCGATCCTCGGATTGGCCATGTCCTTGCGCAGAGCCGCGAGAGCTTCGATCCATTCCACCGCGTCCTCGGGCAGGGTGTAGGGCTGGCCGCTCAGCCGCTGCGCAAGACGGGGCGCCGCACTCACCGCCGCGACGTGGCGGACCACGGTCCGCTCCACCACCTCCCGCACCGGCTCCGCAGTACGCCCTCCCTCGCTCACCGGACGCTCCGCACGCGACTGGGCAGTGCGCAGCTCGGATGCCCGGCGGCGGTGTGAGGGGCGGCAGTACCGCGGCGGCCGTCCCCTGCCCGCGTACGCGACAGGAGCACCACACCACGCACAGGTGCGCTCCACCAACTGCTCACGCACCCCCACGACGTCACCGCCGCCGCCTCGCTCCACGCTGCCGGAACTGCCGTCCGCAGACTCCTGTTTCGTCACACACGAAACTTCATGCACCCCGCCGTTTCCTGACTGGTGAAGTCGGCCCGGGGCGCGGTGCCGGTCTTTCGACCAGTCCGTTTCCCCGGAGCCGCTTCCCGAACCGGGCATGCGACTTGGCACCGCACCCGGCTCTCCACAAGCCCCGAAGGCTTCGTGTGGTTGTCCTCAGCCCGCCGTGGTGTCCCAGGGAGTGGGAATCGCCATGCCCCGGTAGCGGTAGCGAGTGGTGCCTACCGTGATCGGGTTGAACAACTCCCTGTTCTCACTGGCCCACCAAGATCTGCGACCGCAATAGCGGCGGAAGATCTTCCTCCGACCCGTCTTGGGGTGCTTGCGCTGTACCCATCTCCAGACCGTGTGCCACATGTAGTTGCGCAGCTAGGAGAAGGTCGCGAAGGACACCCCGGGCCGGAAGTAGGCGCACCAGCCCCGCACTGCCGGATTGACCCGGGCGAGCAGGGCATCGAGCGGCTGGTTCGTGCCGACCTGTCGGCAGAGCGTCTTGACCTTGGCCATGATGGCCCGCAGGGCCTTCTTGGCCGGGTAGGTGTAGACGTAGTACCGGTTGGTGCCTGGCTTTCGGTGGCGCTGGATGTGCCAGCCGAGGAAGTCCAGGCCCTCCTCGATGTGGGTGATCAGAGTCTTCTCCGGCGAGAGGCGCAGGCCCATCGTAAGGAGGACTTCCGCGATCTCTTCGCGTAGCGTTTCGGCGTCTGCCTTGGTGCCGTGAACCATCAGGCACCAGTCGTCCGCGTATCGGACCAGCCGATAGGTGGGCAGACTGCGGCGTCGACGCCTTCGGCGCTCGTTGAGATCAGTTCCGGCGCCTCCCGACGCCTGGGCGATGTGTTCGTCCAGGACCGAGAGCGCGACGTTGCTGAGCAACGGCGAAAGGATCGAACCCTGCGGGGTGCCGGTGTCGTTGTCCCGCAGGAGGCCGTCCTCGCTGAGGATGCCTGCCTTGAGAAACGCCTTCACCAGGGCCAGGACGCGTTTGTCCCCGACGCGTGCCCGCACTCGCTCCATGAGAGCGGTGTGTGAGATCTCGTCGAAGCAGGCTTTGATGTCGCCTTCCACGATCCACTCGTACTTCTTGGACGTGAGCAGGCGCACCTCCGCCACCGCGTCATGAGCCCGGCGGTTCGGGCGGAACCCGTAGGAACACGGGAGGAAATCCGCCTCGAAGATCGGCTCTAACACCAGCTTCAAGGATGCCTGCACCACCCGGTCGGTGATCGTCGCGATCCCCAGTCGGCGCAGTTTGCCGCCCGACTTGGGGATCATCCGTTCCCGTACCGGCATGGGCTGGAAACTGCGGTCCTTGATCTGCGACCGCAGCACTTCGAGGAACTCCTCGACTCCGACCCACAGCGCGATGGACGACGCCGTGCGTCCGTCCACCCCGGCCGTGCGTGCACCCTTGTTGCCCCGCACCCGATCCCAGGCCACCAGCAGGAAGCCGGGATCGGCAACGAGATTGAACAGGTCGTCGAACCTGCGATGAGGATCATCACGAGCCCAACGGTGCAGCTTGGTCTGGATCTCACTGGTTCACTCTCGCTACACCTTCTGACCTCGCTAGACGGACCCGCACCGTCCGGTAGTACCGGCACGTCCCGCCGTTGTCGGGGCCGCTTGCCACCCTTCCCGGCGTTCCCCGGGTCGGTCGGGTAGGTGGGGGGGGGGGGGGGGCCCCCCCCCCCCCCCCACCCCCCCCGGGGGGCCCCCCCCCCGCCCCGCAAACGAGGCCCGCGGGGGGGGATCGGTTGTGCAACCCGGGGGGAGG
>NZ_JBITHE010000031.1:0-66435 GCF_044457665.1 Streptomyces sp. NPDC050535 | reverse complement strand
CCGCTTCGCTCTTCCTCCGGAAGCCGAATACTCCGCTACGCTCCGTTTCGCGCGTCCCCGCGCGAATTGCCTCGCCTCCGGCGGGTGCTTTATGGAATTGGCCTCCGGCCATATTCCATAAAGCTGCGTGCCTCCGGCACGAAAAGCGTTGTGAGGGTGGGGGGTTGAGGTTTCCGGTATGGGTTTTGAGGGGGTGTCAGGCCAGTTTATGAGTGCCGGGGGGCGGGATGGGCCCTCCGGGCACCTCCCGGTGGGGTGGCCGGGATTCTCCGAATTCCCGACCACGAGGGGAAATGGAATTCACGGAATTCCGTGGAACCATTAAATCACGGAAATCCGGGGAGAGTTGAGCCCTCCGGGCTCAACCCCCGCAAAGGCGGCGCCCGGTGAGGAATCGTCAGGAGGGGGTGAGAGGACCGGGGATGCCCTCCGGGCACCCACCACCCACCAGAGTGTCAGGCGCCCCTACACGAGCGCCTGACACACCCCCCACCCGCACGAGCGCGGCGGCACCGCCCGCCGCGCAACCACCCACCAGACAAGCCCCATCCCCGACGCCGCCGCCCGACCACACCCCCCCCCCCTTTCCTTCTCTTTCTTCTTTCTGTGCGGGATTGTGGCTGCTGAGGGGATGTCAGCAATCCGACCAAACCCAACATGGCCTCTGACCTGCGGTTTTGTCGAAGCCGGCCGATTGGTCGCGCAACCTTGAACGCAACATCTAACGCAACGTTAGAACGCAACCCGGTACGCAACATCGGGCACAACAGAGGGGTTCCATCCCAACTCAACATGCACTATTATTTGAGTCCTGGGGGAGGCGACCCCCGGAAACCGCAAGGATCAACGAAGGGGAAACCGTGGAAATCAAGATTTCGGACGGCATTGTCAGCCGCGTACGCGGAGCGGACGCTCCGATGACCGGGCTTGCCATTCAGGCCCGCAAAGTCGCGAACTTCCTTCCGCTTTCCGTTCGGCGCGCGGGGGCCGATATCATCCACAACGTCGACGACAAGTACACGGGGATTCGCGTCAACACCAATCGCGGACCGGTTGTCCTGGAAATGCCGACCGGCGACAGTGCTTACCGGCTCGTCCACCAGCTTCCCGAGCCGAACGAAGACGGACAGACCGAAGTGGAAATGCGCCACTTCCCGCAGATCTACAAGCCGCAGGGAATCGCCCACATCATGGGCCAGTTCCTCGAATCGCGCGGTTTCCTGAGCTAGCCCGTCACTCCGGGGGAGTGACGGACAGACCCGTCACTCCCCCGGCAAGTCCACGCAGAATCAGAACCCGTGATCGGTAAAGGGGAAAACGATCATGAAGCTCATTTCGTGTGCGACCGGCCGAGAGGTTGAGGCGGGCCGGAAGCTGTACGGGCAGTCGGGCGACGCGGCCGGACTGGCATGGAAGTTCGAACGGATCACTCAGCACCGTTCGGGCGCGCACCACGTGCACGTGTCGCGTCCCGGCGGGAAGTTGGGGCGGATCCACCGCGAGTTTCACCCGAGCGTGTTCGGGTGCGAGGTCACGGTAGAGATCACCTGGCGCCGGACCGTGCGCCGCACGGCCGTCCGCGCGTGGGCCAAGGCGGATGACTACCTGTTGGCCGGGGTGTTCGCGCTCGTGCCGCTCGCGTTCTTCGAGCACTTCCACTGGGGTGAGGCCATCGTGTCCTTCCTGGGTATGGACGGGGACTAGGAGAAGCCGCAGGTCAGGGGTGGGTTTACTCACCCCTGATTTGCACTATTGTTGAAGTTGTTCGGGGGGCGGTGGCCCCGCCCCCCGAACCGCAGAAGCCAACAGCGAAGGGGAACATCGCATGACTCAGCAGTACGCAGAGCGCGCCACGGCAGCAGCCCCGCGAGGCGCCCGGAACGCCGATCTCCGGGACCTGGTCACCATCCTGGAGGACCACCGGGAGCGGAAGTTGGACGTCGTCACGTCCGCGTCTGCCCTGTCGTTCCGGGACGGTAACGTCCAGGTCGAGGGCATAGAGCAGCAGATCACGCCCAACGGGGTCAGCAGCGTTGACGGGACCTACCGCCCCACCGCCGTAGCGGACGAGGGCATCGCGGAGAAGCTGAAGATCCCGGTTGGCTACCTGCGCCTCATGCGCGAAAAGAACGTTCCGCTCCTGGACGAGAACGTCAACGCGTGGCTCCGCCAGGACCCCAACCGCCGGTTCATGCTCCGTGCGCTGCGGGGCGACAGCGCCCCCGGCGCCGCGCCTGCCGAAGGCGTGGCCCGCGCGCTGATGTCCGACAGCTACAAGGTCATGGACAACCTTGACATCCTGTTCGCTGCCCTGGAGGGCGTGCAGAAGGCCGGGCACCCGACCAAGGTCACGGGGTGCGACCTCACCGACCGCCGCATGTATGTGCGCGTCGAGTCCGAAGCGGTCGCCGTCATGGCGCCCGAGCTTCTCAGCGGCTACCGGTCCCCGTTCGACGGGCGCAGCGGTGACCAACTCCCGATGGTGTCGGCCGGGTTCGTCATCACGAACAGCGAAGTAGGGGCCGGGGCATGGTCGGTCACCCCGCGCGTGACCATGCAGGTGTGCACCAACGGCCTGACGATGCCCATGGACGTGATGCGTGCCGTGCACGTCGGTGCCAAGCACGCTGAGGGTGTCGTGTCCTGGTCGGTGGAGACCCAGCGTAAGGAGCTGGAGGTCATCACGTCCAAGACCGCCGACGCAGTGAAGACGTTCCTTTCGCGGGACTACGTCGAGGCGAAGCTCCGCGAGATCCAGGCCGCAGCCGGTAAGCCCGTGGCCGAGCCGACCAAGACCATCGAGCACGTCACGACCGCGCTGAAGATCAGCAAGGAGACGAAGGAGACGATCCTTTCCCACTTCGTGCGGGGTGGGCAGATGACGGCCGGAGGCGTGATGCAGGCCGTCACGTCGGCCGCGCAGACCCTCGCCGACGCCGACCAGGCCGCCGCCCTGGAAGCGCTCGCGCTGCCCGCCCTCACCGCAGCCGCCGCACACGGCTGACAGACCCCGAGCGGGCCGGGTGACCCCGACACCCGGCCCGCACGGGCCCAGCACCCCGAGCATTCGCAGTAGTCGCCGAACTCGGCGACCCACAAGCCCCCGTGTGGGTCGGGACCCCCTGCCCGGCCCACACGGGCCCCCGGAGCGCGGAACGCTCCACGGGGCGCCGTACGCGGCACACAGACCCCGTGCGGGTCGGGAAACTCCCCGGCCCGGCCCGCACGGCCCCACAGACCCCAAGCGCGAAGCGCTCGCCGCGAAACCCGCTACGCCCGATGCTGCGCGCCGCACCGCCCACCGCCCCCGAGCGGGCCCCGCCGGCCTTTTGCTGCTCACCTCTCGCCAAGGAGCGATCCGCCATGCCCGCACGCCCCGAACTCATCGAGCCCGACGAGGCTTCCATCCAGGCCGCCATGGATCGCGCGCTGGCCGTACTCGCCTCCGTGTTCCAGGCAATCGGCCCCGGCCAACACACGCTGAGCATCGCGGCCATACGCAAGGACAGCACTCAGCTCTCCCACTCAGCCGACCTTTCCCTTTCCACCCACCCCATGCGCATGGCCGTTCTGGACCCTGATGGCTACTCCACACTCGTCATGCTGCTCGTGTTCGCGCTGGAGGGCAGCACCGTCGATGATGCCGCGCTGATAGCCACTACGTCCGCCGAGCCCCGCCCCCGCGCGTACGGCTGGACCGTGGAGCACGGATGGCTGAATCCGATGGACACCGCCGCCCTCCAAGACGCCGTCATCCCGTGCCCCGGCATCTGCGCCGTAGACCGCGAAGTCCTCCCCGCCCCGACCCTGATCAAGCCGTCCGGCACGGACGAAAAGAACACCCGTGCCTGAAACGCTCACGGGCCGACGGCAACAGCACCGGCGCACCTGCTGGGAATACGCCCCACAGGTATAGCCGCCCACAAGCCCCGTGCGCCTTCCCTCACCTCCCCCGAGGGGAAGGCGCACGGCCCCGGCCACATCGTCACTGGCCGCCCCCTTGTCTCTCCGCGCCCGCCCTTCCCCTTCGTCGAGCCCGCAGAGACCACAGCACCCACCGCCACCCACCAAGGAGCAGGCATGCACTCCAACGACCCGCACACGTTCGACTGGGCGCACGCCCCCTTCACCGAAGACACACCCATCCTCGGAAACCAGCTGCACACCGTCGCGCAGAAGGCCGTCGAGCAGCTCGGCGATCAATGGGGCGCCGCCGCAGGTCCCGGAGGACGCACCGGACACCTTCGCAACGCCCACCAGGACGTGTTCACCATCGGCGTGTGCGAGGCCGGAGACGTCTTCCTGCGCAACGACGTGATCGGTGATGTCCGGCACCTGCCGCACGTCAACGCGAACAGCAGCCCCGAGGACATCGCGAACGCCGTAGCTCTCCACGTGAGCGACCTGTACTGACCGTCACCGCCTGGTGCGGCCCGGCGCAGTGGCCGGGCCGCACCGGGGGCGGCACTGCCCTGTCACCCCTCGCCACCAGTACGAGGAGCAGCCACGCATGAACGTGAGTCTGACTGTCGAGACGCCCGCCGGCGCCGTGCACGCCACCGCCCGCACCCGTGAGAACGATTCCGTCGTGTTCGACCTTGGCGGAGCGATGCGTGGGAGCGTCCATGTCACCGGTACCCACCACCCACGGCACTGGGACCAGTTCACCGCCGTCCGCGCCTGTCTCGGCCCCGTCAACGTCTTCCAGGAGGCCGAGCCCGCGCCTGCCGAGACACTCCCGCGGCTCGCCCGCAGCCGCACCGGCTACCGGGGCAGTCTCACCCTCTACCGTGACGCGCCCACCGACCGCCCCCAGGTGTCCGTGTACCCGATGGAGTCCGCCGCCGGACACGAGCCGTCGCCCAAGACAGCGCAGACGCTCACCGCCGTACTGCGCGCCTGCGCCGAACACATCGAGCAGCACGCTGACTTCCCCCAGATCTGCGCCGCCGCCCGCGCGCGCGACACCCCCGCAATGCTGCGGTTCCTCATATGGTCGGCCGACTACCACCGCGGCGAGGCCTCCCGCCTGGAAGGCCAGGCCCGCGCCTCCCGGCCCGCGCTGCGCGCCGCCGTGACCGCATGGTGGACCGTCGCGCGCTGGTTCACCGCCCAGCCTCACCCGGTCTTGTTGCTCATGCTCGCCGATCGGGACGGATCGTTGGCCCGCGACGTCGACGTCCAGGAGTGGCTGGGCCCCTACTGCCTCACCGAAGCCGCCCGCGAACACGAGCGCGCCCGCAACGCCGAGGCCGAAGCCGCATCCCTGCGCACCCAGCAGCGGAAGCGGCGCACCTGCCGCCCGCAGACCGGTACGCCCACCCCCGCACTGATGGAGATGGCATGAAACTGCGCTGGCTCATGACGCTCGGAGAGCGCACGCGCCCTGACGCGCCCACCTACGCCGAATGTCCGCCGCCCGGCCAGGCCCGCGCCGCTGCCCTGGTCGATGACTGCGGACAGCTCTTTCCCATCCTCCGGATCTGGAAGCGGCAGTTCGGTCACGACGTGACCGGCTGGGCCGCTCAGGTCGAAGTCGACGACATCGAGCGCGTCCCCCGCCACGTGTCCGAGGACTGGGGGACGGGCCTCCGGTTCGACACGGTGCCGGGTGGATACGTGGTGGTATCCGACTACCGGGACCATGAACCGCCCGCCCTCAACATCCTCCAGCACGGGGCACAACGCCCTGCGCTGGAAGCGGCGGCGGGGGCACAGCCGTAAGTTCGCAGTTCAGGGGTGGGTTCACACCCTCCCAGAATGCACTATTATTAATGTTGCGGGAGGGGGCACCCCTCCCGCGCCCGTAGCCACCCGGCCGAGCCGGTTGCACCCAAGTCGACGACTCCGTCCCCGCCTGAGGAGATCATCCATGGCCCACGCGTCCGCGCAGCTGATCGGCGACCGGTCCCACCAGTGCGATGCCACCGCCACCTACACCCACGACGGAGCCCGCGCGTATGTCCTGTGCGACGGGATCGGCTCCAGCGACGAGGTACGGGCCTGGACCCGCGCCGCCGCCCGCCGCATCGCCCGGGCCGCCGCACGGAGCAGTGACGCCGAGACCGGCCTCCGCGCCGTCTACGACCGGTACGCCGCCGAGACCGAGCGCAAAAGCCCCTACGCGGACCAGCCCAACGCGTGCGCGGCCGTCGCCGTCGCCGCCCCCGGAAGGCCCCTCACCGTCGCATGGTGCGGCGACGTCCGCGCCTACACCCTCACCGCCGGTCGCACCCTCCAGTGCCTCACCGCCGACCACAACAAGCGGCGCGTCTCCAAAGGCAGCCGCAACGTGGTGACGTCCTACCTAGGTGCCACGCAGTCCGACGACGAGTGCAAGGGCCGGTACAAGCACGCGGCGATCGAGTCCGCCACCGGCCCGACGGAAGCATGCCGTCTACTGCTCGCCAGCGACGGCGCGTACGAACCCCTGGAGGACTCCGGCCGGGACCTCGAGCACTACCTGAGGGGGAACCCCAAGGGCGCTGCCAGGATTTTCGTGGGCGCCGCCCTGCTCGGCGCGAGCTACGCCGACAACGCAACCGTCTTGGTCGCGGACCTCCCCGCATCGGGCTCGCGGGGGTGAATTGCAGATCAGAGGGGGGTTCACACCCGGCACGAATGCACTATTATTGATTTAGCGAGAGGGGGAGCGTTCCCCGCCCCCTTCGCCCTGCACACGCCCCGACCCCCGCGCACGCGGCCCCCGCCGCCAGGAGGACAAAGTGCCCGAGGAACGCCCCTTCTTCGTCATCGGACGGTGGTCCGGCCCCGACCTCACAGTCTGGAAAATCCATGAGGCTCCGGAGGACCCGGAGGAACTGAACGCCGCCTGCGAGGAGATCCGCTGGGACGCCCGCGACGCAGACGGAGGCGTCGAGATCGTCTACGCCGCCAGCGGCGAGGAGGCCGAGGCGACCGCGCGGCGCGAGGCGGCGGAAACGGCCGAGCAGATCAGACAGGACCTGAAACGGCAGCGCGAACAGCACAGCAGCACATCCCGGCGCCCCCGCAGAAAGGTTCGCCACCACTACACGTAGCGATCCGCCGCGCCAGCCGCACCCCACCGCCGGACGAAGGAGCACACGTCGTGGCCACGTTCGCCCACATCACCCTCTCCCGCTGTGCCCAGTTGGGCATAGCCCTCACCGCCGCCGGCCTCGACTGGGAGGACAACGGCAACCGAGACCGCCCCGAGCTGCTCACGTACACCGTTACCGACCCGTACGGCCGCCGCTGGACCATCGCCCCCGCCACCAGCAACCAGATCGTCCCGTCGCGCCCGGCCAGCATGTGGCAGGCCTTATGCGCCGACCTGCTCCAGCACAGTGACGTCCTGTCGGCACGCGCTATCGCCGCGCTCATCCGCGACCAGCCGCAGGGAGCGGATTCGTGAGCGCAGTCCTGGTCGTCGATGCGCTCACCGACGGCATGTTCGTCAGCCTGTCCCTCCACGCCCCACGCGCGTTCCGCGGCATCCGGCGCGCCCATACGGGGGCGCGCGGGGGCCCAGGGCCCGCACTCCAGAACGAGTCTGAAGGAGTGAACAACCCGCCATGTCAACGGAGTTGACCACTCAGCAGCAGTTCGCAGCATTCGCCGACGAGGTCGCCGCGGAACTGGGCACGCACTGCCGCATCGCCCCCTCCCCCGAGTACGACCACATGCTGTCCCGCGTCATCATCGATGACGACGGGCGCGCCCTGAGTCTGCGCCAGCACGACTACAGCCAGCCCACCCACCTCAAGGTCTATGCCGCCCTGCCGGATGACTCCCAGGTCCTGACTCCGCAGATCGGCGTCACAGCGATCAGCGCCCGGCACGTCGCCCGGGAGATCACCCGGCGCCTCTACCCGCAGCACGCCGAGCTCACCCAGCTCACCGCCGAGCTCACCGCCCAAGCCCAGGCCGAGGCCCGCGACCGCCGCGCCGTGGCCGAGGCCCTGGCCGCCGCGCTCCCTGGCGCACACGTCGAGGAGAACTACCGCTACACGCGGGTGGTCTGGCAACGCCCCTGCCCGCCAGACAGCCACGACGGCCCCGTTCGGCCCGACAGCGTGTGCATCGGCGTCAGACCGTCGGGCGAACACGTCAATGTCGAAGTGTCCGGCCACGCTCGGGGGATCGTCGCCATGCTGGCCGCCTTCGTTGAGCACTGACGCGCGATCACCCGGCGTCCCAGCCCTCGGTTCACCGCCCCCCCCGCCCCTTCCAGACCAGGGAGTCGCCATGCCCGGAATCTCACCAGTCATCGACTGGTACAGCAACAAGGCCTACCAGTGCCCCCGTTGTCGTCACGACACGGTCGCCGACCCGTCCAAGTGGGAGGTATACACCTGCTGCAACTGCGGCACTCGCTTCGCGCGCTTCCCCCGCCTGCAGCGCTTCCTGCGCCACGTCGGCATCACCTGCAAGTGGTGCACGCAGCGGCACCCCGTCCCCGTGGACGGCGAGCCGTTCGGATTCCTGCGCCGCCGCCACAACGGCTGCGGCACGTACGCAGAGGACCAGGTCGAGGCGTGGCTGTTCGACCCGGACGAGTACCCCGACCACCGTGACCGGGTCTGCTACGTGAACACCCGCTCCAGGCGTGCCGACGCAGTGGCCGACATCGCGCACTGGCGCAGCTTTCTCGGCCGCGACGAGGACGACGTCAGCCCCGTGCTCGCCGTGGTCGCGGACGAGACGTTCAACAAGTACGGGCCGGACATGACCAGGGAGCAGGAGGCCGGGCTCCATGACGGCACGCTGGAGGTCTACGGCCTCGGAGTCCTGCGCCCCTACGCTCCCCCTCACCGGCGCCGAGGCCAGTTCTACGCGGCCGAGGAGACGTTCACCTGGGGTCTGATCGCACCTGCAGGCCTGGAAGGGATCTACACCCAGCAGGCACCCGAACCACTGACCGCTCACGCCCCGCAGCTCTGACCCCCTGCGCAGACCCACACCGGCCCGTACCACCGGCGGCATTCACGCAGGTCAGGGGTGGGTTCACACATCAGCATTATGCACTATTATTTATGTAACGGGTTCGGGGAGCACCCCGGCCCGAACGCCGAGAGGCAGAGCCCCGGTCCCTTCTCCCCTTCCAGCCTCAGGAGTTGCTTTGCTGACCTCGCTGCTCCGCGCCCTGCTCCCGCCCCTGATCCGGCTGACCGCCCGCGCGCTCAGCACAGGCGCCCCGACGCTACCGCCGACCGCCCGCGACGTATTCGGTGCGGACCTCACGGCGGAGCAGGCCACCACCTACAACCGCAGTCGTGTGGCCACCGCCACCGCCGTGGCCCTGTACCGCAGCGGCCAGCAGCTCGACCAGCTGAGCGACGACGAACTCGACACCGCCGTGCGCGCCCTCAAGTTCCCCTACTCCCGCCCCAGCGACGAGACCCGCGCCGCCATCCGCGCAGCGCTCGGCGTGCTGGAAGCCGACCCCACCATCGCCGTCATCTGACCCACAACGCCGGTTCCCGCGCAGGCCAGCGGGAACCGGCGCCAGGAGGCCCCGCCATGTACCTGGTCACACCCGACCCCGACCACGGAGTCGTCGCCGCGCCCCGCGCGCCGGAGGACCTCACCGCCGAGACCGAACAGGCCCTCACCGCACGCGGGTTCACCTGGCACAACGACATCGAAGCGTACGTCCGGCCGACTCCCGCAGACGAAGCGACGTCCACGGCGGCAGCCGTGTGCGCAGAACTCCGCACCCTGGGCCACTACGTCATCACCCCCGCGGCCGTCGCTCTCGCGCAGTTCCCCACCTGAGACCCGGCCACCCAGTCACCCAGTACGCCCCGGAGGGATACCCCATGGCCGCAGCCACCGAGCCCGTCCTCACCCCGGACGCCGTCACGGTCACCACCGACCGCATGGGCCGCCTGTACGCCGTCATCCCCGACGACGTCGCCCGCCCGCTCACCATCGCCTCACACAAGGGCATCGACCCCGAAGCACGCGGCATTTTCTTCGAGTCCGACCCTCACCCGGCCGACTCCTGGGCCGCCACCACAGTGCGCACGGTCTTCGAAGCCGTACTGTCCTCACCCCTTGCCGCCGAGGACAACCACGCCTGGGGCCTGAACCAGTACCGCAAGTACGACGGCGGCACCTTCTACGGATTCATCGTCGGCGAGAGCGCATGGGACGCGAACACCCGCTGGTGGCGCGATCTCGCCCGGACCCGCGACCTGTGCGTCCGGGGCAACGCGACCATCGCGACTGCGGACCGCCACACCCTCGCCGGAACCTGCACCTTCTGACACCCCGCACCACCGAGCCCGCCACGCCCGCCCCCGGCCCTAGACACGCACGAAAGGACTGCTGCCGCGTCCGAGCCCATGCCCCCGCTCACCGACGCTGACCTGTCCACGTGCGACGAACCCGCAGCTCAGGGGTGGGTTTACGCTCACAAATAAAGCACTATTATTGAACTTGTTGGCGCCGCGTTAATCCCGCCAGCAAGCCGAGCGGTGCGTCATGAGCCGCCACCGAACACGGAAGGACACCTCTGATGAAGTCCCTCGAACTGTCTGGACTCCTGGCCACGCCGACCACGTCGACGGTGCGAGATGCGCTGCACCACATGCCGCCGCATGCCCTGGACGAGCTCATCATCGAGGTCCTCGCGGCCACCAGGTCGGGGTGGGAGCGTGTCGTGGTTGACCGGGTCAGCACGTTCACCGCCGGACGGTCCGATGAGGGTCGCGCGCCGGTGGCCGCGTACTTCACGCCGACGGAGTTCAGGACGGCGGAGGGCACGCATCTGGGGTGGAGCCCGTTCGTCGCGGCACTCGCCAGCACCGAGGACATCCCGGACCTCAGCCACACCCACACCACAGCGGTGTTCGTGCCGGAGGAGGAGGCGGCCCTGGCCGAGGAGATCCTCGCCGACCCTCATCTGAGCGAAGCACTCAACCGGCTTGCGGCTCTCGACCCTCCTGCCCACGGGGACCTTTTGCGGGTCCACCTGCCCAGCCGCCAGGTCACCCGCCTGACGACCTGACCCTCAGTTCGTGCGGGTGCTGCGGCACCCGCACGGGCGAGGTTCGACGTGAAGGCGCTGCGGGAGACCGTCCCTGCCTGTGCGCCGGCCTCGCGGACATAGCGTCCCGGCGCGCCAAAGCTCCCCCGCCGACGCCGCAGGGCGCGTCTGCCTGCCGTTGTTGCTCACAGCACAGCGAACCCGGAGCCGAAACCCCCGCTCACTCCCGGACGACCAGGTCCGACGGCGTATCACGCACGCGCACACCGTGGCGTTACCCGAGTTCAGCAAGCTCACCGCCCCTGAACTGGGATGCCCCGGCGTGCGACGTTCGCCGGTTCACCAGCCGCGCCCAGCCGGTATCGCCTCGTCGTCTGTCCCGCGATTGGAGAACAGCCGTGTCTCCTGCAAGAACCCCTCTGGATGCCGCAGACCTGTCCACGCTCCCCGACCGCCAACGGGCCTGGTTCACCACCGCCCGCGGCCCGGTGCTCGTATGCCGGTACACCCGGCACGGCGACTTCACCCGCGCCGCCGTACGGTGCGGCAACGGCCGCGCCCGCGCAGCTCTGCTCACCTTCCACCTGGACGCGTATCCGCTGGCCCCGGCGTGGCTGGCGGCCATCGCCGAAGCCGCCCCGGAATCGGCCGACCGCTGCCGTCCGTCGGCGTCCATGGTGTCCGTGCGGCTGCTCGCGCGGATGACGCCGGACAAACGCAACGGCATCCCCCGGCTCAGTGACGGATCGGTCGGCTGGAGCATGCCCGGCGCCACCGCCCGCGTCTGGCCCGACGGCCGCCTGGAGCTGCGCAGCACCACCGGCCCCGGCCTGGCCGGACGGCTGGAGGGTTCGCAGTGGGACCACTTCCAGGTAGCCGCCGTGGCCGACGCCGGCCTGCGACTGCTCTGCGCGCACGAGGCCCGGCACATGACCCGCACCGGTGAGCCCGCCGGATGGCACCGCCCCTACGACCGCCCCGGAAACACCATGGTGGGACGTGAACGCAAAGGCGGGCAGATGTACGACGGCTCCACCACGGCGTCGTGCTCCTGTGGCTGGTCTACGACCTCCCCCTCCCAACTCGGCGCCCGGGCCAGGGCCGAGCAGCACCGACGCGAGGCCACCGGCAGTGCGCCCGGAGCCGACCAGCCGCCGGGCGCGTAGCCGAACCCGGCCTCGCCCGCACACCGCGCCCGGCGCCGGGCGCCACCGCCCTGTCTGCACACGGCCCGAGGGGAGCTGCGTCGTGAATTCGTGGAGGGTCATCAGCCCGGATGACCCGCTGATTGCCGAACTCCGTGCGGGGTTCACCGTCTGCCGCTGCCGAGACCGCTCCAAGAGGGGCGCTCCCTGGACCGACGCCGAGCCCGCCGAGGCGTGGGAGGTCTGCGACGCACCCGCCGGGTGGAGCGGCTCGATCGCCCTGTCAGCCGACTGGGACCGCGTCCACATCACGTCCGAGGCCGGGGACTTCTACGGCACCGAGTGGGAACTCCGCCATACACCCGTCACCGTGCTGATCCTGTCCGCGTGGATCGACGAAGACGGCACCATCACCGAACTGCCCGAGACCACCCGAGACGCTGCCTGGACCGAGGGATTCCCCGGCGACTGGGACCGCCACACCCAGCGCGCCGCCCACTGGATCACCTGCATCCCCGACCCGAAAGACCCGTTCAACTACACCCAGCAGTACCGGTTCCGGAAAGCCACCGACCAGGCCGTCAGCCGCCTGAAGAAGTGGGCGTACCAGCAGCTCGACACCACCGGCGTTCTGCTCCGGTGGCACATCGAGGACAACCGCATCAGCCTGTGCCAGGGCCGCTACCGCAGCCGCGTACTGCTCACCGGGTCCGACCTCGGCGCCGTCCGCGCCGAGTGGGCCGGCGCCCTTGGCGCCACCCGCGACCAGGTTCTCGCCGACGACCGGTTCCGCCGGGCCGTCAACGACCGCGGCGCCGTCGTCGACCTCACGAAAATCAAGGCCGGTCCCAGCCTGCTGGACAAACTCCGCCGCCAGCGCGCCGCAGACCCTGTCCCGCATCCCAGCAGCACGCCCTTCAACACGTCCTCATGGGTGGCCTGGATCTGTCCGGACACCGGCACCGAACGCCGCGGAATCGTCGTCGGCGCCACCCGCAGCCGCAACAAGGTCGTGGCCGTGCAGATCCTGCCCGACGACGGAGCAGACGCGATCGAAGCCGACGTCAGCGGCGACGTCGGCAAACTCAAGACGTGCGGGCGGATCAGGGAGGGCGACCCGGGCACCGTGCGCCCGGCGCCGCTCCCCCTCCCGTCGGATCAACCTCGCGCAAGCGCACCGTGCGTTGAGACCCTCGCCGCATGACTGCGCGCGCAGTTGCGATGGATACGTAGTGACGTTTCATCAAAGTCGCAGTTCAGAGGCGGGTTCACATCCCAGAAGAATTCACTATTATTGATGTTGCTGGAGCTGTAGAGCCCACCATCGGACACCGAGCCCGCCGAGAGAGAGGAACACCCACTCCCATGAAGCCCCGCGATCTGGCCGCAGCGCTTGCCACTCCGACCGCACCACTGGTTCGCGAGGCACTCACCCACCTCCCGCTCAAGTCCCTGGAGGCACTGACCATCGAGGTCCTCACGGTCACCGAAGAGAAGCTGCGCCAGGCCGTGGTCGACCGGGTCATCGCCTTCGTAACAGCAGAGGACGAGGGCGCCGCAGCGCCGGTGGCGGCCTACTTCACGCCGACGGAGCGGAGGGCGGCGGGAGGCCTCACCTGGAGCCCGTTCATCGCAGCCCTCGCCAGCACCGAGGACATGCCGGACCTGCGGCACACCCGTACCAGCGCCGTCCCTGTACCGGCGCGAGAGGCAGAGCTGACAGACACGGTGTTCGCCGACCAAGAGCTGGCTGCCGCACTCAACCGGCTCGCGGCGGTGGACCCGCCCGGCCATGAAGACGTCCTACGGGTCCACCTGCCCACCCGTCAGGTCACCCGCATGACGGCCTGAGCCCAAGCCCGTGCGGGCACCCTCACCCTTCACCGCCCCGACCGCAAGGAGCCGGCATGTCCGTCACGTCGTCCGTGTATGCCGTCTACGGCGTGCTGATCGCGCCGCCCCGGGATCTCGGAGCGCTCTTGCGCCGCAGTGGAGCGATGCCCTGCCCTGCCTCACCGAGCGCCGAGGGCTCGCGGTCCTGTCGGGGCCGTCCTAGCTCCTCATACACGACCTGGACCGAAAGCAGCTCCAGGCTTCACGTTTTCGCAGGTCGGAGGGCATCTAGCCACTACCCATAAATGCACTATTATTGATATAGCCGGACGGGGAGTTACACCCCGCACTCGCCGCTGAGACAAGGAGAAGGAGAGCCACATGGCCACCGCCGTCTCGACCTCGACCACCACGCCCGCCGAACACGAGGGGGCCGTCGAGCAGATCACCCACCTCGACCCGGCGCAGCTCGTACGTGACGCGTGCAATGCCCGCGAGCACGACACCGAGCCGGACGACAAACTGATCACGTCCGTCAGGGAACTCGGCGTCGAGGAGCCCATCAGCGTCCGGCCCAAGCCGGACGGCACCTATGGGGTGTTCAAGGGCTGGCGGCGTGCGCAGGCCGCGCAGATCGCCAACGCTGCGGCCGAGCAGGAGGGCCGCCCCCTCCACATGGTCAAGGCGTTCGTCCGTAGCGACCTGGTGGAGAAGGACGGCTACACCCGCTTCCTGTCGCTGGTGGAGAACGACCACCGCCAGGAGATGGACGCCCGCGACACCCTCAGGGCCCAGGAACTGTCCCTGGTCGGCATGGACGAGGTCGACCAGGCCAGGGCCGTGAAGGCGATGGGCCTCAAGCGCGGAGCGGTCAAGCACCTGCGCACGGCGCAGAAGCTCGACGACGCGACCCTGCGGCAGGCCACGGCCGGGGGCATGGACCTGGAGCAGACCGCGCAGCTCACCGAGGTGGAGGAGATTCCCAACGCCACGCAGCGGCTGCTCAGGGCACTGGCGAAGGACCAGAATGAGGGCCGGGGCGGTCGCGGGCACTGGGACCAGGAGTTCGCCCTTCTGACGGAGGAGCAGGCCAGCACCAAGGCCCGCGAGGACGCCAAAACAGCTCTCCAGGAGTCCGGCGTCGCCCTGCTGTCCTCCCTCTCCTACGAGCAGCGGAAGTCGGTCCGGCCGCTGTCGGACCTCACCACCGGTCTCGGGGCCCCGCTCACCGCCGAGAACCACCACGGCTGCCACGGCCACTGCGCCAGGCTGGACGAGGACAACCAGCCCGTCTGGCACTGCTCCGAACCGGCCGAGAACGGCCACAAGGTCCGCAAGCAGCCCAAGCCGCGCCGCAGCGCTGAGGAAGAGGAGCAGGCGGCCCAGAAGTCGGCCGAGCGGGCGCGGGTCGTGTCCTGCAACCGGGCGTGGAAGGCCGCAGCCGGACCCCGCCAGCAGTTCGTGACGCGCCTGGTGAAGGGCAAGAGCCTGCCCGACGAGGCGCGGACCTTCGCTCAGCAGGTGCTGCTGGAGCTGCCCGAGTTCTACGGCAAGTGGGCCAGCAAGGGCGACACCGCCGACGTGGCACGGTTCCTGGGGGCCAAGGAGGGCGAGGACACGGCGGCGGCGGAACTGGCCGCCGCCCTGCCGAAGGCCAAGCTCGCGAACGTGCTGTTCGCCCAGGTCGCCGCCGCCTTCGAGGCCGACATCCGCGACCCGAAGACCTACGACATGGTCCGCTACCGGCCCGCCTACCTCTGGGAAGCCCCCAACCCACAGCAGGCCGCCTACCTGCTGCTCCTCGAAGCACTCGGCCAGGCCGACAACGGCAGCTACGCCCTGTCCGAGGTCGAGGACCAGGCCGTCACCCAGCACCGGCCCAAGACGCCGGACGCCGCCTGACCCTCACGCACCGGGGCCGGGGCCCCCCCCCCCCCCCCCCCCCCCCCCCCCCCCCCCCCCCCCCCCCCCCCCGGGGGCCGGGCCCCCCCCCCCCCCCCCCCCCCTCCCCACCCGACCACGACCGGCAACACCGGGAGTTCGTCATGCCGTCTTCCAGCCCCGCCGAACCCAAGCAGACCACCGCCCAACTCGACCAGCCGCTCACGCTCGATGTGCTGCGCTACCTGGTGCGCAACGACTGGTCGCGCCTGCCCGGCAAGACGCTGGTCGTCCTGTGCCGGGACGCCAGCGGCAACGGCTACTCACCGTTCAGCACCTACAGCCAGCACCGCTACTCCCCCGTCTACGGCCTCCACGGCGACGTCTACCCCCTGGAAAGCGCCCTGGCCAAGGACAAAGAGCTGCGCGAGCTGTACCCCGAGATCCCCGACGACGCCGTCGCCGCGCTCGTGCTCTTCCCCCTCGGCTGACCCGTCGCGCATACCCGGCGGGTGGCGACCACCCACCGGGCCCCGCGCGCACTCCGGCCACCCCGGCCCCGGGCGCCAGATCCGGCGCCCGGCTCCTCTCACCACAACAGGAAGTGAGCCTCCCCCATGACCACGCTCGACGAGGTCCGCGCGTTCGTCCGCGGCCTCCCCGACACCGAGACAGCCGCCGCCGTCCAGGAGGCAGCGACCTCCCGCCTGCTCCACCTGGACGCCGAAAGGCGCCCGGTCATCACCTCTGGCCGCACCGGACAGATCGACGGCAGCATCCGACCGGCGTCCCTGCGCGGGCTGACCGGCACCGTCCAGCAGCCCAACCGCACCCGCAGCAGGTTCGACTTCCTCCTCACCGAGGAAGCCACCATCCAACTGCGCCACCGCCAGGACCCGGACAACCCCCGCTTCAAGATCCCCGGGAGCATGAAGCGCTTCCGGCTGGCCAAGGTCCCCGCCTCGTGCATCGACCTGGACGACCCGACCGACTCCTGAGCACCGGCGCTCCGGGGGCAGCACACCCGCTGGCCCCCGGAGCGTGCGCCAGCCCGCCGGCATGGAGGCGCACCGCGACGGGCTCAGTCCGTGGCGGGCTCCCTCCGCCAGGACAGGAGCGGCCGCCCTCTCCGCGACATGGCACCGCGGGCTTCATCCACCTCTCATGAAAGGACGGCCTGTGATGCTGGTCCGCCTCTCCCCCGCCCAGCGTGACCTCCTGCTCGACCACCTGCGTTTCGGCAGCCGTCCCGTGCGCGGAAGCCACACGCTCCGCACCGCCCTGGACACCGCCTCGCTGACAGACCAGCACTACGAAGTGGACATGACCACCGAGATGGTCGAGGCCGCCTCGTTCCTGTTCCGCTTCACATCTGCGAGCGGCGGACCCAGTCAGGAGAACTCGCGCAGTTTCGACGCCGAGTATGTCCTCGGGCCCCGTCAGCAGACCCATCGCGAGCGGCTGATGTCCGCTCTCGCCGCAGGCGCCGAGATCCGCGAGGTCCGTTCCTTCCACGACGCCGCCCATCGGCCCCGGCACGGGAACGATCCGGAACCGTGGGTCATCACCGACACGGCGCTCAACGCGGAGTTCTGCCTCCCGGACGACGACGTCCACCCCGTGTGGCCCCTCCAGCCGGTGCTGGTCATCAGCGACAGCCTCGCTGACGATCCGGTGGGCCTGTTACCCAACCGGATAGCGCTCCGCCACATGCCGTCGGTGCTGTTCAGCGCCCAGGAGTACCAACTCGCCCCGCTCGTACTCCTCGATGACCGCAGCTACGCCACCTTCACACTCCGCCACATGCCGCGCCGCCCGGGACTGATCGTCGTCTGCGCCGACCTCGACGACGGCACGACCTACCCACGGAGTGTCGCCATCGGCGCTGAGGCCGTCCTGACGGCCGGGCAGGACCTGAGCTGGCTCCGCCTGCGCATGCACGACGCCACCGAGTGCCAGTACCTCCCCCTGGACGACCTCCTGACCGGCGACACCTCCGAGCCGCCCTCGTCGCCCGACAGTTGACGCCCTCCACCGGGCGGCTGCCACCACAGGCAGCCGCCCCTTCTGATCCAAGGACGTGGCCGATGCCCTCGATACCTCAACGCTGCGCGCGCCGACCGCTCGCGGGCGGCCTGGTCGTGCCGTATGTGTCCCTGATCCATGATGGCCACGCCGCGTTCGGGAGCCTCGATGCCGAGCGGGCCCGAACCGCTCTCGTACGGCGCCTGTGTCAGATCTGCGCCGAACGGCTGGAGGAACGCTGCTTCCTGATCGTCCGCCCGGCCGACGCAGTCCGCGGTATCTCACCCGAACCCGCCCTGCACCCCGAGTGCCTGCCCTACACCGCCGCGTACTGCCCCATGCTCAACGGCACCGTCACGCACTACCGCAGCCGCGCGGTCCTGGCCGGCCACCCCGCCGGGCGCCGCTGCACCGACCCGTCCTGTTCCTGCCCAGAGCGCTCGCCCGACCAGGGCCACACCGCCCGCAGAGGCGCCCGGGCCGACCGGTACGAAGCCTGGATGATCCACACCCGCGAGTACCGCCTGACCGGCCCCGATGACCAGCCCGGCGTCATCTCCGGCATCAGCCTCGACGTTCCCGTCCTGCGTAAACGGCTCCTGCGCAACGCGACGCTCCCACCCGAGCAGCAAGACCTGCTGAACCTGCTGCGCACCGACCTGGACGGGCCCTCATGGCCTCCCGCTCCCGGGCGCCGTCATCACCGAAGGAGACTCCCGTGATCACCCCCGACCCGCTGACGCCCGAGGGTGCAGCCGTCCTCGACCTGCACGAGGAGATGGAGAACCTCGAAAAGCGCACCGGCGACTGGCCCGGCGCCGACGTCGTCGACATCCTCGGCATGTGGCTCGCCGACTTCGACTTCACCCGCGCGCCGGCCCGCGCGCGTTGGGTCGCGGGCAGCGCCTGGGTCCTGCGCCGCCAGGACCGGCACGAGGACGTCGTGACGCTGTGGGCCGACGAGGCCTCCGCACTCGGCTCCCTGGCCCAGCACGCCCGCGCCAACTGGGACAACGTGTGGGGAGCCGACGGCATCCCCGACTCCCCGCCCGCCAGCGACCGAAGGGCCGTCGATCTGTACTACGGGCCCAAGGACGAACGCGGCGATGAGGACTACTGGCTGTACTCCGACGACATCGGCAGGCTCGCGTCCACGATGCCCGCGCCGGACGGCTTCCGCTTCCCTGACGAGGAGTTCTGCGCGCAGGCGAACAGCGCGGCTGTCTTCCACCCGATGACCGGCCCCGCCGACGAGGGACTGCCCTGCATCGAGATCGGCGGTGTACTGGTCTTCGCCTACCTGGACCCTGAGATGCAGGCCGTACGGGTGTCGGTGCACCTCGACACCACCATCGAGGATCTGGTGCGCGGCGACGTGACAGTCCCGCTGCATGTCAAGGTCGAGGACGCCACGGTGTTCAGCGCGGGCGCCCGGCCGGTACCGGCGAAAGCGCGGTCCCGGCGGCTGCGCAGGCTGGTCCGCCGGGCGCGGTGGATGCGCTGGTGGAGGGGGGATTGACGCCCACCGAAGATACACTATTATTGCTTTTGGAGGTGCTCGCATGTTCCCGCCCATCACGCACGTGTCCGGCACCATCGCCAGCGAAATCGAAATCCGCTTCACCGATGGCGGGCTGGCGGTCTGCCGGTTCCGCCTCACCGAAGTCCCCAGGCAATGGGACGCCGCCACCCAGAAATGGCGCGACGGAACCCCGATCCCGTACGTGTGCACCGCCTGGGACGACATCGCCCGCAACGCCACCGAGTCACTCGTCAGCGGAACGGCCGTCCTCGTCCGGGGCCGCATCACGGAGATCAAGGACAACGCGATCCGCCTCAGCGTCGACGACCTCGGGGTCAGCCTGCGCGAGCACATCGCCTACACCGATGCGGGTCTGCCCGGCCCGGGCGCCGCCGCCCCCGTCACTCCGCCCCCTGCGCCGCAGCCCACCGAGCAGGCCGCCTCCGAACCGGCCACCAGGCGACCGGGCAACCCGCCCGGCTGGTGGGACGAACGCCGGTCCTCCGGCTGGTCCGCGCCCGGCGCCTCCACGGCCGCCGACGCTTCTCCCCTTCGCGTCGGCAGCTGACTGTCTCCCCCTTTCCCTTCGCCTCGCCCATCGGGCGCGGCACCGCTCGCCTGCCGGTGCCGCGCCGTATCCGAAAGGCCGCCATGTCCGACCGTGCCGCCCTCGCCGCGCTCTCCAGCCACTTCACACCCGACCAGGTCGCCGCCGACCTCGCCCAGTACTCCCCCGCCGAGGTATGGCAGCAGCGTGTCCGCCTCGACAACACCGGCCGCCTGGCCCAGTACCGGCCGGAGACCGAGCTCTCAAACGGCCAGCTGACGTGCCGCTTCGTCATCCCCACCGACGCGCAGTGGCCCGGTGCCCTGGCCGACCTCGGCCCCGCCTGCCCGCTGGGCCTGTGGGTCCGCGGACACGACCAGCTGCCCAAACTGGCCACAAGCACCGTCGTCGTGACCGGCAACCGCGCGGCCAGCCCGGAGGCCATCGAGCGCTCCACCGCGTTCGCCACGGCTGTCGCCGAGGCCGGACACACCGTCGCCGCAGCCCTCGCCTACGGCGTCGACGCCGCAGCCCACGAAGCCGCCCACCTCATAGGCGGGCCCACGCTGGCCGTCCTGCCGCGCGGCCTGGACCAGGCCTACCCCCACAACCACGCCCCGCTCCTGAACACCATCACCGAGAACGGCGGCGCGGCCGTCAGCCTCTACCGGCCAGGCACCGTGACCAGCGGCGCAACCCTCAAAGCCAGCGCCGCACTCCTCGCCGCCCTCTCCCGCGCGGTCATTCTCATCGAAGCCCTGGACCACGCCCAGGCCCTGCGCACCGCCGAGGCCGCGATCACCTTCAAGCGGACCCTGCTGGCCGTCCCGTCCGACGGAGGCGTCCGCGCCGGGGGCAACGCCCGCCTGATCGCCGAACGCCGCGCCCTCCCTTGCCCCAGCCCCGCGCGAGCGCTCGAACTGCTCTGACCACCCCCAGACCGCCCGTGCCCGGACCTCCCCCGATCCGGGCACGGGCCCCAGAAGGGATCCGCCGTGACCGCCCCTCTCACCTGGCCCGCGTTCATCGAGGCCACCGACCGCCTGCGCGCAGCCGCCAACGCTCTCGCCCTGCTGATCGCCGACACCCTCAGCGCCCAGTACTGCGGCGCAGCCGCCTACCTGGTCCTGGAGGAGGACCCATTCAACGGCTCCATGACGCTGCACAGCGTGCTCGCTGGCGACGGCCGGGCCCTCTTCGAGTTCGGCGACGACTACGCGCGGCTGCCGGCACTGCCGCAAAGCTCTCCCCTCGCCGACGCTTGGGGATGCCTCGACCCGGCGGACCCCCGCGCACTGTTCAAAGCCGTCCAGGGCCTACACCAGGCAGGATCTCTCTTCGACCAGCTCCCCATCGACCTTCCCGGCGACACGGCCACCGACCCCGAAGACAGCTGCTGCCTGCTGCTCTCCAAGGAAGCGCGCCCCGAGAACTGGGACGTCGCCAGGGCACACGCCTCGCGGCTTGTCCGCCCCTACAGCGCGCCCTTCCCCGCGGTGCCGGAACACTCCGCGCGCTCCTTACCGCCCAGCACGCGGTGAGGCCCGCCATGCCCAGCAGCAGCGCCTACACACCGCCGCTGCCCGGCCTCAGCACCACCGATGACATCGACACCGTCATCAACTGGGGCCTGGGCGCGGACTCGACGGCGTATCTGGCGAAGATGCTCACCGACCCCGCGGGGTATGGCATCGACCTGGACCGCACCGTCGTCCTCTACATGGCCACCGGAAGCGAGTGGCCCGAAACCCGCCTCCTGGTCGAGGAGTTCGCGTTGCCGATGCTGCGCGAGCACGGCGTCAGGTTCATCCAGCTCGCCCGCAACGGCCACCTTGCCGCCGAAGGGATCACGGTCCTGGACGACTCCCGCCACCCCGAACGCCTCTACGCCCGCGGGGCGTGGACGCTGTGGGACGAGATGGAGTCCGTGGGCACGGTTCCCCAGCAGGCCGGCACCCGCAAATGCAGTCTCCGTGCGAAGGGAGACGTCGGAGACCGGTGGATCCTCGGCGTCATGGGCGGGCGCCCGTTCCGCCAGATCATCGGGTTCAACGCCGACGAGGCCGGGCGCTGTCTGAAGGACCAGGCCAACTCCAAGCTCCCTGGCCGCACCGGTGAGTTCCCGCTCGTCGACTGGGGCTGGGGCCGGCGGGAGTGCGAGGGCTACCTGCTGGAGTGCTTCGGCGTGCACTGGCCCAAGAGCTACTGCACGTTCTGCTGCTACCCGATCTCCATGGGCTCGCTGGGCGCCCACATGGAGCGCATGCGCACCCACCCCGGCATCGCGGGTGAGGTGCTGCGGCTGGAGTACACGGCGATGAGCCTCAACCCCAACGCCAAGCTCTACGGCAAGAAGAGTCTCCTGGAGCTCTTCGACCCCACCCAGGAGCGAGACCGGGCCTGTCTGGAGGCCTTCGAGCGCGAGCTCGAAATGCCGTGGGCGCTCTACCGCGTTCGACGGCTGTTCCTGCTCGCTTTCGACGGCGGCCACCGCCCCGTCATGCGCTCCACCGAACGCATCGACCTCGGTCGGCCCGGGCAACTCGCCCACCGGCTCACCACCGTGTCCGAGCGGCACGGCCTCGACGTAGAACGCGACCACCAGTACGGGCGCGCCCGCGCCTGGTTGCGCCCCCGCGGCGCGGCCTGGCCGATGGCGGAGGAACTCTTCACCACCGCGCCCGCCCGCGTGATCGACAAACAGGACAAGAACTTCGAGAAGGAGTGGCGGGCCCACCTCGCGGGCGCCACCGCGCAGCTGCCTCTCGCCTGAACCGCCCTCTCCCGCCCGCTGTTTCGTCCGGAAGGACTTCCTCATGCGTGCCCGCATGCCCTCTTCCCGCGCCCCTCTCCAGCTTGGCCCGCGCCGTGCTGTACCTGGCAACGCCCTCCGGGCCTGAGGTCCGGGCCGCGATGCAGGCCGGCCTGCTCGGCTGCATGACGACCCCAGCCCAGGGCAACCTGATCCCGGCCAGCGCCCACTACGCGTGCGACAACGGCAAGTTCGGCAAGGGCTGGCCCGGCGCCGACGCCTGGTTCGCGTGGCTCACCGCCACCGTCCAGCGCTACGGGCCCGACCTCTGCCTGTGGGCCGTGGCCCCCGACGTCCCCATGAACGCCGCGGCCACCCTCGCCGAATCCCTGCCCTGGCTGGGACGCATCCGCTCGCTCGGGATCCCCGTCGCCTTCGCCGCCCAGGATGGCAGCGAACAGGACGGGCTCATCCCCTGGGACGCGATCGACGTGCTGTTCCTCGCGGGCTCCACCGAGTGGAAAACCTCGCCAGCCGCCCACCGTCTGGCCCAGCAGGCCCGCGACCGCGGCCTGGCTGTCCACATGGGCCGGGTCAACTCCCGCCGGCGTCTGCGCATCGCGCAGGCCTTCGGCTGCACCACAGCCGACGGCACCTACCTCGCCTTCGGCCCCGACACCAACCTCCCCCGCCTCCTGGCGTGGATGAACGAACTCCACATCACACCCACACTGTTCGGAGACCCGACATGACCGCCCGGCCCGTCGGTGGCGCGTCCCTCCTGGACGTCCTCGGCCCGTTGCCGTCCATCACCGCGTTGCCGGTGAGCGGCGGGGGCAGTTGGGCCCGCGCGCCTCGACCCCGATCGCGCGCGGCGGGTTACCTGGGCTCAGGATCGGTGATCAGGCTGTTCAAGTCGCGGAAGAGGTCTTCCACGTCAACGCTGAGGGCGTCGGCCAGGGCGAACACCTTGTCCACGGAGACGTTGCGCCGGCCGCCCTCCACGCCCACGTAGAAGACGCGGTTCATTCCTGCGGCCAGCGCCAGTTGGGCCTGGGACAGGCCCGCGCGGCTGCGCAGCTCCTTCAACCGCCTGCCGAGGGCCTGCCGGCGCGCCAGAACGGCGGGGTCGGCGGTGTCAGTGGGCTCGTTCGGCATGAGCAAACGGTAGCCGACACAGGGGTGTCGCCTATACGCGACACGAGGTGTAGCTTATAAGCGACTTTCGATAGCTGCTCCTGACGCGTCCCGACGCCATCTCGTTGGAGCCCGACGCACTGGCGAATCCGCAATGTCCATGAACTCCCGCCCCCAACACCTCACTTACTCCCTGTAGGACAACTCGAACCGGAGGACCTCATGGCTCCCTCGCCTCTGAGCCACGACCAACGCGTCAGGATGGCCGCTCTGTTGGGCGACACTCCGGCGGCCCGTGACGGCCTGGTCCACCAGCTGACGCAGAACGTGCACACCTGCACGCACCACGTCCACCCCGCCCTTCCCCGTCTGAGCCTCACCGTGTTCATGGGCGAGCAGATGGGGCCCGTCCTGCGCCGTCTGCTGGACGCCGAGGCCGAGGCCGAGCGCCTGACCGCAGAGGTCGACGGGCTCCGCCGTGCCGCATCCGGGAGCGTCGGCGCCGCCGTGCGCAGCGTCCACCAGCGCGGACACGAGCTCCACCTGCCCCTGGCGCTCCTGGAGTTCCTCACCGGCGAGGCCGAGACCGCCGCACTGGCCGATCCGGACACCCTGCCCCGGGACGGCTTCGAGGTGGTCATCTCCAGCTCCGGCACCAGCCACACCGTCGCGGAAGAGGTCCGCTGTATGGGGTGCGGCGCCATCACTACGCAGGCAGGGTTCGACGGGCAGGGCTGGACTCTTGAGCGCCTGGACCGGATGGCCGACCGGCACCGGTGCCTGCCCAGGGTCAGCAGCGATGACGCGCTGGACGAGATCCAGGACTGCACCTGCGTCGAGTTCTGCAACGAGGACCCGAAGACGGCCTGCACCTTGTCCGGCACCCGCCACGTGCACCCCGCCAGCCAGGGCGCCGGCTTCGGCCCGTGCCCCGTCCATCGCGACACCCCCGGCGACCTCTGATCCACCCCGCACACCCCGTAGCCGTGACGCCGGGCCCGGGTCGCCATCGTGCCCCACGGCCCGGCGCCATGGCGGCCCGGCAGAGCAGTTCGTTCCACCGCGAACCGGCCGTCCCTGCATGCGCCCCGCCTGTCCGACGGCAGGCCCGGCCACCCCGGCACACCAGAAGCCGGGCCCACCTTCGGAGGACTGTTATGACCGACCACGTCCCGGCCCCGCGCCAGACCGGCCCCGACCCGGAACCAGCCGCGGAGATCACCCAGCTGACCGCGGAACTCGCGCACCTCAGCTCCGAGGCGCAGCGGTTGACCGCCGCGGCCGAGCCCGCGGGCGAGCCGGGCACCGCGCTTGTTCAGGCCGCCGGCCAGCAGGCCGTCGAGGCCAAGGCGAGCATGGTCCGTCAGCTCGCCCGGCTGCAGCACCTGCAAGACGACATCGACCGGCGCAGGAAGCGGCTCCGGGATCTGATGGAGGCGCAGATGCGGGCCGCCCACCGGATGCTTCAGCCGCTGAAGGCGCAGGCCGCGCGCATGCAGGAGGGGATCGAGGCGATCACCCTGTACCTCGGCATCGAGGAGGGCATCGAGACGCTGCGGGACGGCGAACCCGCGGAGGCGGATACGCCGGTGGTGTTGCGGCAGATGGTCCTCAGCGCGGATCAGGAGTGCATGGTGGCCGCCGAGAGCGGAGGCCTGGACGTCGAGGGCCTGGACGACTTCTTCGCCTGGCTGCTGGCCGACGACCGGCACCTGGCCCAGGTCCTGCCGGAGCCCAAGGGCATCGTCGCCCTGGTGCCCAGCCGCACCGAGCGCCACTACGGCGCGGACCCCTGGTTCAACGCCGCGATGAAGAAGGCGAACGCCACAACGTTCTTCCTGGTCCGCAACGGTGACCGCCTCTACGCGGTGTTCAACGAACTGAAGCTGCAGGGGCGGCTGTTCCCGGCCGCCGACGAGTTCGCCAGCCTGTTCCGTGACCACCAGGGGCGTCCGCTGGAGCCGGGCAGTCACCAGTGGGAGAAGGCCGAGGAGACCGCGGACGCCACCCGTCGCCAGTACATGAAGGTCGGCCTGCTGCTCCAGGGGCTGGCCGACCGCACCACGATCCTGCACCCCCACCCCGAGCAGGGGCTGAACCTCCTCGACCAGAACGCCATCGACGCCGGCCGGGTCGTCCTTGTCCCCGACGCCGAGGACGCCTATGCGCTCGGCGACGGAAGCGAGCGGTTCACCAACTGGCACAAACGCGTCAACGCGCAGCTGAGGACCGGCATGCGGATCATCGTGGCCAGCAGGAGCACGGCCTTCCGCGACCTGGCGTACGGCCGCGAGGACTACCGGCGCGGTCACTCCCGCCTCCACCCGCCGACCGCCGACGCC
The DNA here is from genome assembly GCF_044457665.1 of Streptomyces sp. NPDC050535. Lineage (NCBI taxonomy): Bacteria > Bacillati > Actinomycetota > Actinomycetes > Kitasatosporales > Streptomycetaceae > Streptomyces > Streptomyces sp. NPDC050535. Next base: position 40,276 of record NZ_JBITHE010000031.1, on the reverse strand, counting down.
CCCAGCCCCGGCACGGTCCACACGATCGAGGAGCGCCGTCCGGACGGAGGACTGGTGATCCGCTACGCGCGTGCGGACGAGGTGTGGACCGACCGGGGCCCCCGGCCCGCGCGGGTCCGCGCCTCGTGCACGGTGCGCGCCGATGATTCCTTCGTCCTGGCCTACGACGCAGCCGATCCCGACCTGCTGCGCGCCTTCCTGCGGAACCGGGTCGACCGGGCGCACTACCTGGACATGGTGCCGGTGATCAATGCCGCTCTCGCCGCCAAGGCGCAGGAGCGGGCCGCCGAGGCGCCGTTCCGGCAGATGGCCGTCGGCATGCTGATGCAGGAGGCCGGCGTACGCGTGGAAGAAGCCAAGGAGGCCGTTCTCAGCCTGGTCGACTGGTGGAAGTTCGCCAACCGGGTGCACCGCCCGCTGACCGGCCGCGGCGCCGACGCCGACGCCAAGGCCGCCCGGGAGATCCTGGCCGAGTTCCGCCGCCGTCGGCGCACCGGCCACGGCCGCGCCACCGAGGAGGTCGTGGAGGCCGTGGCCGCCCGGCACCAGGAAGTGCTCCTGATCGCCCAGACCCACGCCGGTCACCTCGTCGTCCTCACCGCGCAGGCGGACGGTCCGTTCGTCACGGAGCACACCTACACCCGCCGCGGGCTGGCGCGGGACAGCCGGGAGTGGGTCCTGCCCGGGGCGCGCCCCAACCGTTGGACCGTTCTGCGCAGTACACCGCGGTGGGAGAACTGGGACCGGGGCGCCACCCCGGCGGAGCACCTGAGCGGCCCGGAGCGCGAAGTCCTCGCCCAGCAGGCCGCCCGGCTCGCCCGCGCGGAGTTTCCCGGCCGGGAGGTCGCGGCCGTCACCCTTCAGGGCACGCACGCCGTGGTCGTGTGGACGGTCAGCTCTTGGGGCCGGGTCGACGAGGACCGCCCAGCTACCGGCAAGGCGGAACCCGTCACGGTCGAGGGCTACGGCGTCCGCTGGCGCCGGGACCGGCGTCAGCAGCCGGTCGCCGGACCGGGCAGTTCGTTCGGCCAGCGCACCTGGGACCAGAAGGGAGACCGCCGCTCCTGGGAGGCCTCATGGGGGCAGACGGCCAGTGTCCTCAGCCTGGACAGCGACCTGGTCCAGCGAGCCGACGCCGCCCACGAGCGGTATCAGGCGGTGGCGCGGCGGCGCGATGCGATCCGGGACGCCGCCCGCACCGCCTACCGGACCGCGGAGACCATCTGGAACGAGCGCCAGGAGAAGAACGCCTACAGCGCCTTCCTTGCCGAGTACGGGGAGCCGTCCCTGTGGGAGGGCCACCGCAAGACGATCACACTCGCTCCGATGCCCGAGCTCCCCGACCAGACCCCTGGCAGCTCCCGGCTGCTCGGGACGACCTGCTTCACCGCCCTCATCACGCTCATCGAGGCCGGCGCAGACCTGTCCGACTACACCCTCGGCACGGCGCTGGAGACCCAGGGCCTGACCGGCATCCCCGCAGCGCTCCACACTCTGCCTCTGCACCGCCCCCGAGACGCCTGACAGCAGCGGCTCGTCCGCGGCCCCCCACACGGAGTCGCGGACGAGCCCTCTGGCCAGCGCAGACCGTTCGCCGCTGGAGATGGCTCTCGAACCGCAGGTCCCGCCGCGTTCAGGCCACCCCGGAAGCCGGGCTGTGGAGCCACGACCAGAGGCCGCGAAGTCCCGGCCGCGGATCCCGGCTCGCGACCGGACCGACGCCCACGCAACTCCCAACAGACCTGACCCGGTACGCGTCACGACAGGCCGCCAGCACATCGCGCGGCCCTCTGCACCGTCCACTGCCGCTTCTCGCCTCCCGGCCAGATGCCCGAACTCCGCATCACCTCACCTCACCCGCCTTGGAGCCCACCCATGACCACCCGCCTGCGTCACGTCGGCGCTGCAATCCTGGGAATCCTCGAACCTGTCCCCTCCCCCACCGCCTCTCCCATGAGCGAGAAGAAAGGCGCCTGGGTCCGCGCTCACGCCTGGCCCGAGGCAGTGCGCCGGATCGACGACGCCTACCCCCACGGGTTCCACCGCTGGTGCTCCTGCGAGAGCGGGATCTGCAACCCCTGCATGACCGAACGGCACGACAGGTGCGTCAGCACGGGCGGACCCCGCGTCGACAAGCACGCCGGCACCATGACGGACGGCAAGGGTTTCGTTGTTGCCGTGATCCGCTGGGCACCCGGGCAGCGACCGTGCCGGTGGATCTGCCCCTGCACCCACACCGTGCGCGAGAAGCAGACCGCGCCTGACGACATCACCGCGCCGCAGCGTGTTCAGGAGGCGCAGCTCTGGCTCTTCGACGCCTCCGACCAGGAGGACGAACTCCCGGGCGGGAGGGCGGCGTCGTGACCGGAGCTGTGCAGGAGGTCCTGCCGTTCGAGGACCTCGCCGAGACACCGAGCGTCTCTCCCTGGTGCCAGCGATGGCGCGTGGGTCAGCACTCCTGGAGGCACGTGCGGGACGGCGGGTTCGACGCACGCCGGTACCGGGTGGACGTCATCCAGGACGAAGAGCCCGGCAAGCAGTTCGTCCTCACCCACCACTACTCCCACTCCTACCCGGCCGCGAAGATCCAATTTGGGATGTACGACGTCTCCGGGCGCAGGCGCCGACTCGTTGGCGTCGCCGTGTTCGGAGTGCCGGTCAGCAGCGCTGTCCTGACCAAGCCCTTCCCTGACCTGCGCCCTTTCACCGAATCCGTCGTGTGCTCGCGGTTCGTTCTGCTGGATGAGTGCCCGGGAAATTCGGAGAGTTGGCTCCTCGCGCGCTGCCACGCTGCACTGCTCGACAACGGTGTGCGGGGCGTCGTTTCCTTCGCCGATCCTGTCCCCAGGCGTACCGCTTCCGGCGTCCTGGTGATGCCCGGGCACGTCGGGACGATCTACGCAGCCACGAACGCGGTCTACGCCGGCCGGGCCACGGCCCGGACGGTGAAGGTGCTGCCCGACGGCACGGTCTTCAACGACCGGACCGCGCAGAAGATCCGCCGCCGGGAGCAGGGCTACCGGTACGCCCAGGAGCAGCTCATCGCGCTCGGAGCGCCGCGGCCGCGCCCCGGCGCCGACCCGGCCCTGTGGCTGCGCGAGGCCCTGGCCGCGGTCGGCACCCGCAACGTCCGTCACCGCGGTCCCCACCGCTGGGTGTTCCGGCTCGGCCGAACCCGCCGCGAGCGCGAAGAGATCCGGCTCGGCCTGCCGGTCCAACAGTCCTACCCCAAGCACCCCGACCCCGAGCCCGTCCCCTCCTGAAGCGGGTGTACCGGAGCCTCCTGCGCTCAGCCCCGCGCACTCGCCTTTCACCGCCCCGCCCCGCCATCCTGTTGGAGTCGTCATGCCCACGCGTTCCGCCAACCGCCCCCTGCAGACCCCTGATCTGGCCTCGTACGACCTGCTCGCCCCCCAGCTGTCCGGCGGGAAGGACTCCGCGGTCATGAACTGCGTGTTCATGGAGGCCGCAGAGCGCGCCGGCGTCGTTGACCGGGTGATCTCCTACCACTCCAGTCTCGGCGTGCTGGAGTGGCCGGCCGTGGTCTTCAACGGCGTCCGCTACCCGGGGGTGTCCGAACTCGCCGCCCTGCAGAGCGCCGCGTTCGGTATCCCGGCCGACCGGCACATCGAGGTCACCCGCACGCTCCCCGCCCCCGACGGCACGCGGATGCCGCACAGCCTGCTCACCGAGATCGCCGCCTACGGCCGCTTCCCCCGCATGGGCAGCCCTTACTGCCGAAAAGCCGCCAAGGAGAGCGTCGTCTCCGCCGCCTGGACACCGATGGTGACCCGCATGAAGCGCGAGCTCGGCCGCCCGGTTCGAATCCTGAAGGTCATGGGCCTGCGCAGCGACGAGGGCCCCGACCGCAAAAGGCGGCCCGCTTTCCGCAACGTCCAGTCCAACAGCGCCCGCGTCGTCGACGAGTGGCTGCCCGTCAAGGAATGGTCCACCGACGCCGTCAGGGAATGGCACGCCACGGCGCCGGTTCCGTACTGCTGGACGTACGACTCCGTCCCCGGCGCCGGGGACTGGGCAGGCACCTCCCGCTGCTCCTGCTCCCTGTGCGTCTACGCCGGCCGTCGCGACACGCTGCTCTCCACCGGACGGCGGCCGCGGGTCGCCGACCTGTATGCCGAGGTCGAACAGGTGCGGGGCGACAGCTTCCGCGCCGACTGGCGCATCACCGACCTCATCCGCCATGCGAAGACCTGCGGCGCGCCCGACCCAGGCATCATCTGCCCCGACGACGGACCCGAGTTCGCCGAACTCCAGGTGCAGGTGCGGGCAGCACTCAAGCTGGAGCCCCGCAAGGAGACCGACCTGGCCCGCAAAGGCGGCCGTGCCCTGTGCGACGGCTGCGCGGTCCAAGGCGAGGCAGCGGCATGACCGCCGTTTATCCGCCCTGGATCATCCGCTACGAAGGCCCCGGCTACTGCCTCTCCGAAGCAGCCGACACGGAATCCGCCGCGTACCTCCGCGCCCGGGATCAGGCCGCCATCGCCGAAGCCGACCGCCCCCTAGGCATCACGCTCCGGATTGGCGGACAGGATGTCTGCCTTCGCCACGTGGGCCGTATCTGGATCCTCCGGTTCACCGAGGCGGATATGGACTACGCCCCTCACTGCCACAGCTGGAACTACGGCGTGCCCTCTACGCGTGCCCTCACCAGGCTTCCCGACGATTTTTAGGAGTCCACCTGCTCCTGCTCGTGCAGCAGATGCGGCCCGACCCCGCGGTCCGTCGATCTGGCCCGCGCCCACCACCGCCCCGCCGGAAGCCTCGACCTGAGGCCGGCACGCCCCACTACTCAACTTCGGAAGGCACACTGTCATGGTGACAACGACCACCCAGCGACTCCTCGAACTCGCCGCGGCCACACTGGCCAGTCGCGACGAGACTCTGTTGCTGCGGCTCTTGGAAGAGGCGAACGAGCTGTATCAGCAGGGCTTTGAAAGCGTGCGCGGGGCCGTTGCGAATCGTGTCGCCGGAGTGTCGCCCGAGGTCCTGGTGGCGACGGTGAGCGCGGCCGGCTTGCCGTGTGACGCTTCGCAGGACCGAGATGAGCTGGTCTTGCTGCTCGCCTTGTCCGAGTGGGAGATGACTCCGGCGGCCATGGCCTATTCGGAGATGGCTGAGGATGCCGCGCGACGCGGTGTGTGTCTGATTCCAGAGGGGTGAGGTCTACTGCCCGGGAAAACCTGGGCAGCGTGGTAGACCACCATCACAACCTTCTGCCATTATGGGAGTAGCGCGCCGGGCAGGCTGGCTCGCCTGCCGACGGACGGACGGTTCCGCCATGACCTCACGACGCAAGCCTCGCCTGGCTGACGCCGCTGAGATCGCGGACCAGCAGGGTCTGACGTCGGCGCGGATCAGCGGCCTTTACAACAAGCGCGCCGAGAACGGCTTCCCGGAGATCGCCGACATGCGCCGGCGCGCCCGCCTGTGGGACCACGCCGCGGTCACCAAGTGGTTCGCCCAGCGAAAGCTGGCGAGGATCACCGACCACACGCCGCCCTCCCGAGACCCCGGGGACCTCCTGAACGCCGCGGACGCCTCGAGATTCCTCGGCTACAAGAACATCAGCCAGGTCAACAACTTCCTGCGCGACCACCCCGGGTACTTCCCCGCCCCGGACGTCGTCGAGGAGATGGGCTCCCCCGATCGTCCGTACCGCCGTAAGTTGTGGCGGGCGCAGACCCTTCTCGACTGGCAGGAGAGCCGGCCCGGCAGCGGGCAGCACATCGGCTCCACGCGGAAGGCGCCGGCGCTGCCTGATGTTCCTGTCGACGGCAATCCCGAAGAGCTTCTGGGCGCGTCCCAGGCCGCGGCGCTGCTCGGCTACAAGAGCGTCGGCTCCTTCTCCAGCAGCCTTGCCCAGGGCAATCTCCCCCTGCTGCAGACTCCGGACGCCCTCACTGAAAAGGGCGGCCGCCGACGGTGGACACGCAAGCGGATCCTCGAGCAGGCCACCCAGCGCAAGTCCAGAAAGTAGGACCTGGCGGTGTGGCCCTGTCTCACCGCCTCTTGAACGCGGCTCCCGGTTACGGGTCGTTGGTCCCTTGCGGACCGGGTGCCGCAACGATGGCCGGCATGGCGTGGCTCGCCACCACGCCCCGCAGCAGCATCTGCTGCTGCGGACCGGCCATCGCGTCCAGCCTGCCGAGCGCCCCGGCACTACCGGCACGAAGCTTCTGGTGACTCAGGTATCGGTTCCCAACGCTCGCCGTGCGGCGACCTGGAACGCGACCTCCAGGGGCTTCTTAGCCTCGAACCCGGCCATGAACTGCCGGTCGTGCTCCGCGAGACTCCCAGTACCCTGCCGGATCGCAGCCCGGATCCAGGTGCCAGTCGCCAACTCCCACAGCCTCAGAGCTTCTCGCAGATCCTCAGCGGCCGCAGCCACCGTGTGCGGGCCTGCCATCGTGACCGCCGCTGACGCGGCACTGAACTGAGTCCAGGCGTCGTGCACTCTGCAGCGGGCACTCTCCCACTCTTCGACAGCGCCTTCGCCATGAAGCAGATCGGATGCCTTCCAGACGGCATTGGAGAATTGCTTCGCGCAGGTGACGAAGCCTGTATAGGTCTCGCGGCGAAGATCAGCGAGCCAGCGCTTCTCCTCCGCGCGATGCTGAGCTTCGAGACTCCGGAGCTGCGTGCCGAGGGTGAGCAGTCCGCCGCCTACACCACCGACAGCACCGATCGCTGCACCAAGTATCGCTGCGACGCTAGCGTCCACTCGGCGCGCCTCTCTCGTTGGCTTCTCTACGTCCTACCCCATCGCGTCCCCGCCCAGGCGGACGGTCATTTCAGAACCTGGCCTGGGATCAAACACACCTCACAGAGCGAGCCCTTCCGTCAACGGCGCGGCCCGTGGTCGGGTCCGCAACGGCGATCACCCTCCGCGGATCAAGAGACGTTTCATGTTCGTGACCGTGGTCGGGGCATCGTGGTCGGGGATCGGGTCGGGGGTCACTGATTCTCTCGTCAGCATCAGGTCCGACGGATTGCTCACAGCCGTGCGGGCCGCACCTCACGGGACCTCGGGGCGCGCTCCTCGTCGGTTCGCTCACCACTGCGGCCGGGAGCACTGCACGCTCCGCGGCAGCGACACGCCTCGAAAGGACGCTGCATGAACCACCCAGCACAGGACACGCCTGCCACGCGCAGGCCGTCGAGCTCAGAGCCTCTGCGCCACCAGGCGCTGGCCGCGCTTGCTCAACATCGCATCGCCACGTCCGACCACTTGCACCAGATGCTGTGCCCACTGAGCACGCGACAGGTCATATCCCGGGTCTTGAGCAAGCTGCGCGCCGACGGTTTCATCGACTGGACGAAGCCGCCGAGGCCAGGCAGGTCTCATACCAAGGCCTGGTACCTCACCCCGCACGGTGCCCGCGTGACCCGGGACCTGCCCGTCCTACGGGGCCGGCATGCCTACCCCATCACCTCGGAAACGGCTGCGTCGCTGAAGACCTCGCACACGCTCGCAGTCGTGCGCGCACACCTGGCCTTCGCAGCGGATGCCCGGCGGCTGGGACATGAGCACGGCCCCTGGGACTGGACTCCGGAGGTCTCGCACGTGATCGGTGACGGTGAGCGGATCGTGGCCGACGCGCTCATGTACTACACCGCGGTCGACGGTGAGGAGCGCCGCAAGTTGCGTGCCTTCGTTGAGGTCGACCGTACGACCATGAGCAGTGAGCGGCTGGCCGTGAAGCTCATCGAGTACGCCCGTCTGTTCCGGTACGAGGCACAATCGGTCGGCCGTCGCCGACAGGCACCCCCTGCCGGGCCGTCGTGGCTGCGCTGGTACCCGGTCTTTCCACGTGTGCTGTTCGTGCTGACCGGGGCCTCTCGAGCGAGACTGAACGACCGGGTGAGCGATCTGCAGGCGATGGTCACGCAGCATCCGCTCGTCGCAGCCTTTTCCCGCGAAGTACCCCTGGGAGCAGCCGTGTTGGAGGATGCCGAGGAGCACGGACCTACTGCGGCCGTGTGGGTGCCGTTGGGTGGTGGCGCGGCACGAGCGTGGACGGAATTGTGAGGGCGTCGCGAGCCGGACCGCTTGCCAAGAAGGGCAGATCGGGACATCGCATCGGGAAGCGGCCGTGGCTGACAGTCTTCCGCTTCCCGACCTACACTCCGGATCTCAACCCGGCCGAGGGCGTGTGGGCCCACCTGAAGAAGAGCCTGGGCAATCTGGCCCCCTGCAGTATCGATGGCCTGGCCGGGCTGGCCCGCACTCGCCTCAAACGGATGCAGTACCGGCCCGACCTGCTCGATGGGTTCATCGCCGAGACGGGGCTGATCACGACGCCACCATGATGTCTGTCCCGTTTCGGTAGAGGCGAACTGGGACGAGACCCTGACGGACAGCGGTTCACCCTGAGCGAGACACGGTGCGGCCCGGCGTCGCAGCCAATCTGAGGTCTATGAGCCGTGCGCTGCCTCGCGCTCGGCAGCGAACTCATCGAGCAACTCAAACAGGACCTTGATCGCACGCTCCTCGTCTTCATCCGAGAGGTTCCACATGTTGTCCCAGCCGTTTGGAAGGGCGATGTGAAGGACCTTGCCGGGCCAGAAATGTTGGCAGTCTCGGCCACGGCGGGTGACAAGCCATTCGTGCCAGCCAGCGAGTCCGTGGCCGCCGTGGCGGCTGGCGTGCTGGTCGTAGCCGATCAGGAAAGCGGTCATCATGTGGAAGGAGGTCTTGCCTACGAACATGCCGGGTCGATCGCCAACGCGGGCGAAGTACTCACGTTCGCTCATCTTCGACACCCGGTTTGCATGATCGTCGGCCATGAGCAAGAGCTTAGTGCCCCAGCCCGTCCGGCTGGAGGTGTCGCTGGTGCGACTGAGACGAATAGCCAGCTGGTCCCGACATACCAAGTCCGGCTCACCTTCAGCGAGAACCGTCAACGTCACCCCGAACCGAAAAGCTCAGTAGCACCCGAGCCCGTGCCGAACACGCAGAAGCGGGCTGATCAACCGCTCCACCGCCTGTCCGGCAACCGCTGAAGGCCGGCCAGGCCGACGTCATCCGAGCGGGACAGGCCCTGCAACCCGGGGACCAGCGTTCAGATGAGCTGCGATGCGCGTAATCGTCCGGGCGTTGTCCTCGAACAGATGCGCCTGCATGCCCGCCGCCTGGGCAGCCGCAACATTGACTGGGAAATCGTCGATGAACAGACAGCTCTCCGGCCGCACCTCCAGGCTGGCACGTACGGCCTCGAAGGCACGCGGGTCCGGCTTCTCGATGCCGATCTCGTGCGAGTACACGATCTGCTCGACCAGTTCGTCGAAGTGGTACAGCGCCGTCTCCCGCTCCCGGGCGCCAACGAAGCTGTTGCTCAGGATGCCCAGCCTGCAGCTTCCTCGCAGCCCTTGCACATAAGCGATGAGTTCCTCGTTCGGCTTTCCCAGGTATTCCGCCCAGAGATCAGCCATGAAGCCTTCAACCTGGGGCGCGTCGAGCCCCAAGCGTGCTGCCACCTGCTCGAATACCTCTCGTTCACTGATGCTCCCGACGCTCCCGGCTTGCCACACGTCGCGCAGCCGCTCATGCACAGTGCCGAGGGGCAACTCCAGCCGCTCTTCCCAGCGCTGCACCGACCCCGTTTCCGGCGTGATCTCCAGCACGCCACCGATATCGAGAATGACGCAGGTCGCCGTCACTCGAACTCCCCTCTTCGTCCTGCCCAGCTGGCGAGCGCACACCGCTCGCTCGTGTGATCTACGGAGACACTGTCGCCCTTCCCTCTGGGGCAAGGTCAAGCGATCTTGAAACCTTGTGGCAGCCCTGTTGCGAGCCGCCGACACGACTCGGCTGCATCGGCAGGTGCCTTCAGAACTCGTGACGAACCGCTGTCTGTAAGCACCTGTTTGGGCACCACCGGACGGACGCCCTCGGGGACCAGCGGGGTACGGAGTTGATCTGGCTCCACGGCAGCCGGGGTGGGGGTGTCGTGCCCCCGCGTGCTTCTGCGGGCAGCTCATGGTGCGGGCGGAGTAGCGCTCCTGGAGGACGCGTTCCCGAGGTAGGTGACAAAGGAGTCCGCTACCTCTGTGCCGTGGTGCTCCTGCACCCACCGGGCTGCGGCAGCCAGCTGTGGAACGTCACGTAATTCCCCAGCAGCAGCGTCAACTTCCCCACGCATGCGTTCGAGCCGGTTGCCCGCCATCGGGCATCGGGCTCGGTGCGGGCTGTGGTCAGTCCCACCAGCCGTCGCCAGCGTGCCAGCGCCGCACCCATTCCAGGAAGCCGAAGACCTCCGGCCTCTGATACGGGTAGGCGCCGACTTCAGCGACCACCCAGACCTTGCCTCGCTGGGGACCGGTCACGACCAGGACCCAGTAGGAGGGGCCGTCCTCGGTGCCCAGCACGATGGAGCCGTGGTTGAAGACGTCGGCGACGCGCTCGTGATGGTCGTCGGCGAGGGGTTCGCCTTCCCAGGACCAGGCCTCCTGGAGCGGGAACGGGGCGGCGGGACTCCGCTCCCTGTCGTACGGCCAGTCCGGTGGGAGCCAGCCCAAAGGGAGGAGGCCGCCATCTTCCGGCGGTCCGAGGGACGAGCCGTTGGTGATCTCGGTGATCAGACTCCGGTACGGCTCAGGAAGCACGACCCCGTGCTCGGATTCCCACGCCGAGACACCGTCGTATCCCAGCGCCGGCTCGCGCCACTCCGTCTCGAAGGCGGAACGCAGGAACTCCAGGGCGTCCTCGGCAGGGCGCTGATCAGATGATGTGGTTGTCACGACGGCATGCTTGCAGAAGGGACTGACAGGGCCGCTTACGGGACCATCGGGTTCGAACGTCTGGGCGGGGAAGTTGACCCTGCCGCTGAGGCATTACGTGAGCGTCGACACCAGCTGGCGGCGAAACGCGACGGCGGTCTCCAGGCTGCTCCGTGTCGCCCGGTCGTCCTCATCTGTGGCGATGACTTGGACCTCCGCGAGGGAGCCGAGGTCCTCCCAGACGTCGATCATCCGCTCAGCGGAGAATCCGGGCCAGGGCGGGTGTGCTGCTGTCCGGTCTCAGTGACGGTGGCGAACGGTTTGCTCAACATGGCGAGCCTGCGGGCCAGCGCCCTCGTCCTCGGCGGGCGCCGCGTGCTGAGCCGCCACCTCCCCCAGCACCGCGTACAGCGCCTGGGCGCGCTGGCTGCGCGGGCCGAAAGACTGCCGGCTGGTGGTGAGGAGCAGATGCCAGTGTGCGCCGGTCATCCGCATCCGGCTGGCCGCCTTGAGCGCGCTCAGCAGACGCCGGTTCTCCCGCGCAGCCAGCGACCCTCGTGCGGGCGACACCAGAAGGGCGGCTCCGCCCGACTCGGCCTGCTGCTGGCGGGCGGGCGTACGAAATCCCAGACCGGTGGATACCGTTCACCGGGCCGGCAGTAGGTGATCGCCGGGTCACAGGGGCCTCTCTAACTTGGTGGACGTGAGGATCCGGCGGACCTCAGTCAGGACTGCGGCGCGATCGTCCTGCCCGTAGGCCATGAAGTCTCCCGTTGCCGAATCGAAGATCCGTACCTCTTGGTCTGCGCCTGGTCCGATGCAGACCAGGGCTCGTTCCACGTGGGGAAGTCCGAGGCTGAGTGCGTCGCACAGCTGGCGCCGAACGAGGGCCACAAGGTCGATGGTGACGCGCTCGAAGTCGCCGACCGCCGGCCACTTGTCGCCGCCCCCCAGTTCGTGGGTGAGCGTCGCCAGGGGCACGATGCAGCCAGGCCGACGCCCCTGCGTGAGGAGGGCGTGGATCCGGGCGCCGTCAGGCTGCTTCACCTTCGGGTGAAGAAGAGTGTCGGCGGCCACGGCGGTGGTGTTGATCTCCTGCGCGCCGTCGTCGGGGTAGTACGGCTCGTGAGCGAAGAGCAGGAAGACGTCTGTGTTGCGGGTTGTGTCGTCTCGTTGGGACACGAGGAAGCTTCCCTTCGGGTGTGGATCGTCGTGTGCGGGGTGCGACCCCCGCTCGGTCGATGGGGTGGGGGCGGGCGGGTATGGACCGAGCGGTCGCGCGGCTCCGCGCTGTCGTGGGGCAGCCTGGTCGGTCAGGCGCGTGTGGGCTGAGGTCACCTGGTCGGCGAGTTGGACCATGAGCCGTTCGCGGGCAATGAGTCCTGCCGACGCAGTGCGGGTGTCCTGGTGTTGCAGCAGTCCGGCCGCATCCCACAGCACGTGCTGACCGATCTCGGCCGGCCGGCGAAGTTCGTAGCGGTCGGTGCGGGTCGCAGCCCCGGTGAGGACGGTCTGCACCGTAGTCAGGCGCTGGAGGTAGCGGACTGCTGCGTCGCCATGGACGGTGCGCACGTGCTGCCGGGCACAGGCGTCCAGGTGCCCGGGAACGCAAGCGGCCAGCATCGGTGCCAGCAGCATGACCGGCAAGGTCATGTCCCACGGGGCGCCGTGGACGATGACGACAAGGCCGGCGGCGAGGCTGGTGAGCGCGACGGCGAGGGTCCAGGGTCGCAGTGACCCCGGAGCGCTGGGGTGCAGGGCAACGCGGCGGGCGGGGCGCCGGGTCAGCCAGCGCACGGCCAGACGCTGTATGCGGGTCGTTGCGGGGGCGAGGACGCCGATGTGATGGGGGAGGTCGGGGAGCGTGCCGTCGTACGGGACGGTCCATGCGAGCCAGCCCCACCGCCCGCGCTCGTAGACGAGCTCGGGCTGGCAGTCGGGCGAACAGGCGCCGTCCCGTCGATGGCCGGTGCGCAGCGCCCGGGAGCGTTCCGTCTCCCATGGGCCCAGGGCGTCGAGGAAGGGCCGCGGGGGCGTTCCGAGCGAGGCTGGGCGCAAGTTGAGCGTGTCCGTCACGGTGTCGTCCTTCTGGTGGGCTGGTCAGGCGGTGGCGCACGTGGTGCAACGGCCGTCGCTGGCGGGGTGGGTGCGTCTGCGGGTGGGGCCCGGGCAGGTGCGGCAGAGCGGCCAGCCGAGGCAGGCCCGGCAGAGGTCATCGCCGGGCGCGGTGGTGGGGCCGGCGCACTCGGTGAGAGCCCGGTAGGTCAGCACCTCGGTCACCGTGCGGCCGCGGTTGCCGTCGCACGGACTTCCTGCGCGTGAGACGGGAGCCAGGCGTGTAGTCGTGCTTGGAGGCCGTGGAGGGCGGTGAGTAGGCCTGGGCCGCGCGGAGCCGCGCGGCGACGATCGCACCGACAGAGTTGCGGACCGAGGGCGGCAGGGGCCGGTCGGTGATGACGTGGCGGTCGGTCGGCGTGCGGTCTCCCGTGCGGAGGCGTGGGTGCGGTTCATGCAGTCAGCACACTCGGGAGACCCGACCAGATCGGCGTCCACGAGACCCGACCATCGGTCACGATCCGGCAACTCCGAGCTGTCGACCGTGGTCGGGTTCATGGTCGGGTCGCTGCAGCTTCAGGAGTTGCGCAGTGGCCTTGCGCACTCTGCTTCTTATGCACTGCGCAGCGTCGACGGGCACGTTGGGGACGCTGCGCAACGGGGCGCAAAGCGCGTGCAGGGGACAGCCCCAACTTGTGCTATTCGGGTCCCTCTGCTGAGAACCTCACCGAGCGTGCGCTGTCCCCTATTGCGCAGTGGGCGCGGCTTCCTCCGGTGCTGCGCCGTGTGTCCGCGCTGGGGGGCGTTTCAGGCCGGGATCTCGGGCGACGTCACTCCCTGGGATTTCGCCGTCCGGAGGTTCGGGATGTGGTCGGGTCTGTGGTCGCCCCTTCGGCGGATTCCAGACCCGACCACAGACCCGACCATGGGATTCGTGTCCCCTTCGTGACCGTGGTCGGGGTCTGGTGGTCGGTGGTCTGGTCGGGGCCGGCCGGTTGTCTCAAGGTCAGCAATCACCCTTTCTGACCTGGGAGTTCGACCATGTCTGTTGCCAAGCAGGCCCCGGGCGGCGCCGCTGCTCCGATGGCTGCGGGCGCGAACCTGGAGGCGATGCGGCGGCGCGTGCGGCTGTCACGCCTCGCGGTCTGGACGGTCATCGCAGCCGGACCGGTCGCCCTGGCCGTCGCACTCGCCTCCACCCCGACCACGGTCGCGGCAGCGGCAGCGGCACCAGCCACCCCCACCGCAGTGCGCACTGCTGCGGCCGCGGCCGACCCGGCGGGCTATGCGCAACTGTTCCTCGCCACCTGGTTGCGCACTACCGCGGACGACGCCACGAGTGCGCAGGCACGGCTTGCGCAGGCGCTGGCGCCGGACGTCGACCTGCCCGACCCGGCGCCCGGTGCGCAGGCGAAGCCGGCATCCGTCACGGCGGTGCGCAGTGCGCAGCGCGGGGGCGGCACGTGGTCGGTGACAGTTGCTGCGCAGTCCGCGGACGGCTCGGTGCGCTACTACGCAGTGCCGGTGGCAATGGACCGTACGGGCGCGGCATTTACCGTCACCGGCCCGCCTTCGGTGGTGCCCGGGCCCGGTCGGGCCGAGGCTGCGGCGTCGCCGTATGGCGTGACGGTCCCGGACGGCGACCTGTCGTCCGCTGTCGGGGAGTTCCTCGGGGCCTACCTGACGGGCAGCGGCGAGGTGGGCCGGTACTTGGCGCCCGGCGTTGCTCTGACCGCAGTCGCTCCGGCCCCGTACACGGGGGTCACCGTGGGGCAGGTCCTGGCGGTGGACAAGGCGGCGGCCGCCGAGGAGGTGCCGGGCGACGGCACCCGGATCCGGATCGCCACGCGAGTGGAGGCGTGGGACGCGGCGGGACGGTGGCCGTTGGCGTACGAGCTCGTGATGCGGGCGCGCTCGGGCCGGTGGGAAGTCGCCGCTCTGGAGTCGGGGGCCGCACGGGCCGGAGGTGAGCGGTGAACACGGTGCACAGCGTGCTGCTCGCCGGTGAGCTGAACGACCTCGGCAACTCGTGGATCAACATGTTCCAGGAGTGGGCGACCAAGGGCCTGCAGACGGGTCTCCTCTGCCTCGTCGTCGTGATCATGATTCAGAAGTTCAGCCTCAAGGCCGGGATCGGCGCCCTGATGCTCATGATCATCGCGCTCGGGTTGTACAACTCGCGCGAGGACCTGGCGAGCATGTTCGAGGACGAGGTGAACAACCCGTCGAAGAGCGCCCCCGCGGTCCCCGGCATCGTCGAGCGTGTCAGCTCTGTCGGGCACACGGCCGCTGGATCGCGAGGGACGCTGTGAGCGCGGTCGAGGGACGGGTGGGCCGGTTCTACACCTCCGCGCGCCGTCACCCGTGGGTGCTCGGGAAGGTCGCCGACTGGAAGATCCCGCTCGGGCCCTACACCCCGGCGCAGATCGCAGTCGCGGTCGGCGGCTGCTTCCTCCTGATCAAGACCATCAGCTGGTGGTCTTGGATGGGCCCTCTACCGATCGCGGCCTGGCTGCTGACCATCTGGATGGTCCGCCGGCCGAAGATCAGAGGCCGCGCGCCGTTGCAGGCGGCCCTGGGATGGCTGCTTCTGGGCTGGCAGCCCCGCGGAGGCCGGATCGGCGGCCGGGCTGCACGCGACCGCTCCGCCCGCCCCGTCCTCGGCGGCTTCACCATCGAGGACGCACTCCCCCACTCGCCGACGAGGCGGCCTGCACCTGCGGGCCGCAGGCCCAGCCGACGTGCACCGCGCCGCCGTGCCGCCGCGGCCCGGCCAACAGCCCCTCCGGGGCCGGTCTCTGGCGTGCAGCAGCTGCTCGCCCTCGCCGAGCGGAACGGAGTCACGCTGTGAGGATCCCGGTCCGCCACATCGCCGGTCACCTGGTCTGGTCGACGCACGGCAGCGTGTGGGCCCTGTACCGGCTGCACCCCGGCCCGGATGTCGACGGGCGGCGCGAGGAGACCGTTCAGGGCACCCACGTACCTGCCGCGGTCCGCGACGAACAGTTGTCGAAGATCACCCACCTGGTGCGGTCCCTGTCCGGAGCGCCGCGTCTGTACGGACTGTGCGCGCAGGTCGATCCCGGCGAGGTGGCGCTGCGCATGCTCGACGGTGTCGAGCCCGACGGCGAGGTGGACGGGCCGCATCCGTGGGCGGAGAACGTCGAAGCGACCCTGGACCTGCTGGACGGGCAGGAGATGCACCGCCGCACGCTGTGGCTGGCCGTCCCGTTGAAGACCGAGACGGCTGGCCTTCAGGTGTCAGCGTCCTGGGGCGCGATGTGGGCCGAGCTTGGCCCGCTGCTGGGCATCCGGCCCGCGCCGGTCGCCCGTCGTGAGGTCAACGCGTACCGCGAGCAGGCCTCCCAGGTGGAGGCGGCGCTCGCCGGCGGCATTGCCTTCCGTCCGGCCCGCCCGGCCGAGGTCGTGTGGATGATCCAGCACGCCCTGCACCGAGGGATGCCGGAGCCATTGCTCACGGACACGGAACGCAGCGACCTCTACGGCAGCCGGCTGCGCGATGGAGTGCTGCACTCCCCCAGCTACGCCGATCTCGGACAGGTGCGGCTCCAGGAAGGCGGCATCGATCCGGCGGTCGACGACGTCGACGATCTGAAGGGCGAGGGTCAGCTCACCCGCTCGGGGCGGAGCGCCTGGTGGCGGTTGAACTCCGGTTCCCCGCTGCGGCGGCGTTGGCTCCAGGTCGAGTCCGACACCGGCACCGGCTACCAGGCGCAATTGGCGCTCGCCGAGTGCCCGCCCACCGTGGGCCAGGCGGCCGCGGACCTGTTCGCGCAGCTGGAGCTGCTGGACTTCCCTGTCGACTACACGGTGGACCTCACGCTCGTGCCGGCGGAGAAGGCGCGGGATCAGGTGCGGCACAAGAAGAACGAGCTCATCGACCAGGCCGACCAGTACGACGCCCGCCCCACCGGCATGCCCGCGTCCCTCAACGACGCGGCCCGCGACCTGGGTGAACTGGACGCCAGGCTGTCGCGGACGTCGGTCGAGGTCGAGGTGCAGTCCGTGACCGTCCTGACCGTGTGGGGGCCGACCGCCGGAGTCTGCGACGCCCGGGCCCGGGCGCTGACCGCGCTGCTCGGCGGCGCCGACTACCGGGCCGTGCGTCCGGCCGGCCTCCAGGAAGCCCTGTTCACCATGGGCCTTCCGGCTACCGCGCGGCCGGGTGTGGTGCGGGAGTTCACCCAGCACCAGGTCTCCGAGGACTGGGCCCTGTCCGGGGCGTTCACCACGGCGGAGCTCGGCGACCCCAGCGGAATGTTCCTGGGTATCGACCTGGACTGCGGCACCACCCGCCCGGTGATGATCAACGTGGCGGATGCGCCGAAGCAGGACGCCTCCGCGTCGATGGGGATCGTCGGGGACCTCGGGGCGGGCAAGAGCGTCCTGGAGAAGCTGATTGCGGAGGCGGTGTGGGCGCGGGGCGGCTGCGCGATCTGCATCGACCGCACTCCGGTCCGCGAGTGGGCGACGTTCGCGCGCAGTGCCGCCAAGGGCCGCGTGCAGATCATCGACGCCGCGCAGGCGGAGGTGTCCATCGACCCGCTGCGCATGTTCTCAGGCCCCGAGGGACGCCACTATGCCCTGTCCTATCTCACCCTGCAGCTCGGCATCGGGCCGATGAGTACCAGCGGGGAGGTCCTGCACCACGCCGTGGAACAGGCCGCCGCGAGCGAGGCGCCGTCCATGCGCCGTGTGCTGGAGGTTCTTGAGGAGATGGCCGGGAGGGAGGCGGGCAAGCGGCAGGACGCGGCCGCCACCCTGGCCGGCCTCATCCGCGTCGTGGCTACCAACTCACTGGCGGCGATGGTGTTCGACCCCGACCTGCCGCCGGTCAGGTTGGACGCGTCCAGCAGCTCCGACATGATCGTCATCACCACGAGCGGGCTGAAGCTGCCGCCGAAGGCAGCGTTCGACAAGCCCGAGGTACTCCACCAGCAGCCGCTGGAGGCCTTGATCGGCCGCGCGGTCCTGTATCTGATCGCGGCGATCGCCCGGCAGACCGCGTTCGAGGACCCCGAGCGGTTCACCGCCGTGGTCCTGGACGAGCTGTACTGGCTCACATCGTCCGCCGAAGGCACCGCGCTGGTCCACGAGATCCTCCACGACGGCCGCAAGCACGGCGCCGGGCTCCTCGCCGCATCCCACGACGCGGAGGAACTGGGCCCCGACCGTGGCCTGATGGCCTACCGGGCACTGGCCCGCACCGCAGACCGTGAACGCGCGCGCCGGGGGCTGGAGTTCGTCGGGCTCGACGCCGACGATCCGGAGCTGGTGCGGCTGGTCACGACAGGGCTGTCCCCCGTCGGGCAGCGCGGACGTGAGGGCGAGTTCCTGCTGACCTGCCCCCGGCAGAACACCGGCCGCGTGAAAGCCGTCATCCCCCGCATCGACCGCATCGCCTCGGCGATCACCACCACACCCGGACGCCGCACGAGAACTGCCTCGCTTTCGATGCCTGAGCCGGGGGCCGCCGAGAGCGCGGGAACCCGCTCGAAGGAGTTCGTCCAATGACCTCTTCTTCCTGGGACCGCTCCCGGCGCCTGGCCGCGGCCGCGAGTGTCCTCACTGTGATCGCCGTCGCCCTCGGCGTTCTCGTCCTGGCCGTCGGGGTGGGTGTCCCAGAGGCGTGGTGGCCGCATGCGGGGCAGGCCTTCGCCGCCGACGCCCACCCCACGGACCGGAATCCGTGCGCCCTGGTCGTGGGCCCGGCCAAGGACTACTGCGAACGCGGCACCACGAACTCCGTCTCCGCCGAGCAGCCGGACACTGCCGGTGCGGCGTGGAGGCTGATGCCGGCCGGTGCGGGCCTGGCCGGCCTCGTGGTGTGGCGGCGGCGCAGTGCCGCTGGGCAGAGGCGGCGCTGACATGTGGCGTCCAGACCGCGGCACCCTCCGCTCGGCCGGCTTCGTCGTGCTACTCACCGGCGTGTTCGTCATGGTGAACAGCCAGGTCGTGTATGCGGCGAGCAGCAACAGCGAGACCGGAGACCTCCTCGCCCCGCTCAACATCCCCTCCTCCGAGGGCGTGCCGATCAACGGCTACGAGTTGGGTGCCGAGGGCGGCTCCATCGTCAGCTTCAAGACGCAGTCCCTTGCGTTCGCCCTGTCCGGCCTGTTCGCCGCCATCCGGCTACTGGTGGGATTGGCGGGCTGGGCGATCGAGGTCGCCTTCCGGTTCCCGCTGCTGAAGATCCTCACCGGTCCGGCGCAGAAGGTCTCGGACGCCTACAACGACGTGGTCGTCGACACCCTCGGCCTCAAGGGGCTCTTGCTCGCCTGGGCTTTTGTCTTCGCCGGGTTCATGATCGTGCGCGGCCGGGTGAGCCGTGGTCTGGGCGAGATCTTCCTGACCCTGCTGATTGCTGCGTTCGCCGCGTCCGCGTTCGTCCGCCCCGACTACCTGCTCACCCAGGACGGCCCACTGGGGCAGACCCAGCAGGTGGCCGCCGAGGTGGCCCAGCAGAGCGTCAACTCCTACAACTGGGGCGGCAAGCTCGCCGGCCTGGGCCCGTGCGAGGGCATGGCCGGCAATGCGGAAATCAAGTGCCTTCAGCAGGAGGCCGAAGCCCCCGTCTCCTCGACGGACGTTGCCCGCCCCCTCCAGGACTCGATCACCAACGCGCTGATCGTGAAGCCGTTCATGCTGCTGCAGTACGGACGCATCCTCGACCCCGCCAAGGAGTCCGACAGCAAGGCGTACGCGGTCCATCTGAAGTGGGTTGCCGGTGCCTACAAGGCAGGTGCTGAGGACGGCGACAGCGACGAGAAGGACGATCCCTGCGGTGCGCTCATCGGCCCGGCCAAGGAGTACTGCCAGCGCGACAACGCCGGCACCGGCGGCGACACCGGGCTGCCGGCGTTCACTCCCGGCGGAGAGCTGCTCGATGTCTCCAACGCGCTCGTCAGCGACGAGGACATTGAGTTCGCCGCCTTCCTTGCAGACATGAAGAAGGCCGGACCGGTCGGTGAAGCCAGCGCCGCCTACGCGCAGAAGCCCACCTGGTCGCGGGTCGGCGGCGCCGCCCTACTCCTGATCGCCGCACTGTTCATCTGCGGCATGCTGCTGTCCTCCGCGATCGTCCTGCTCGGCACCCAGGGCATCTGCGCGGCGGCCGCCGCCCTCGGCGGCATCACCTTCATCGCCGCCATGCTGCCCGGGCCAGCACGCCAGTCGGTGTGGAAGTGGCTGTCCCTCTGGGGGATCGCGATCCTCGCACTGGTCGGGATCTGCGCGTTCGTGCCGTTCTTCGGCATCGCCGTGGACGCCACCATCACCAACGGTCCGGACCTGATGGTGGAACGGATCCTGCTCATCGACGTGCTGGCCATCGCGGGCGCTGCCGGGCACCGCCGCCTGCTGACCGGGATCACCTCGTTCGGGCAGCGCATGGCGATGCGGATGCGCTACGCCAAGGTCGGCGGCACCCACCTGCCCGGCGACACCAGCGAGCTCGGCGCGGCGCTCGCCATGAACTTGCCGACGGGAATGAGCGGCTACGGCGGCGGTCTGCGGGCCTTCGCTGCCGGTGGGGTCAGCCGGTTCGGTCTGCTGGGGACCCGGCATCGTCTGATGGGCGCGCTCGCGTCGTTCACTGATGGGGCCGGCATGCCCGTCGACACGGGCGGGCTCCTCGCCGATGCGACCGCGGAAGCCGGGCGGGGTCTTGCTCCGCTCACCGCGGCGGCCGCCATGGGCGGCCTGGGCGCCCGGCTCGGAGCGAAGGGCACCGGCTGGCTGTTGATCGGCAAGCGACCGGACGCTGAGCAGCTCGCCAAGTGGCGCAAGGCGACGGCCGGCGGGGACGGGAACCCGGATCACGGTCCCGCAGGCGGCGGGCCTCTCGGTGGAGGCGGCGTCGGTCCGCGCAGGCCCGGCGGGCCCCCTGACCGGTACCGCAACGAGGACGGGCAGGTCCTCGACGGCACGTCTGGCGGGGTGCTGCACGACCAGAACACGGACCGCACGCTGCTGTCCACCCGCGCCCACAACCGGCTGGTCCGCTTCCGCGGCTACCGCATCCTCAACCGGAGCGGGCGCGCCGCGTACGGGTCGACGATCGGTCTGCCGGCCAACGTGCGCCGGGCCGGGTCGGAGGGTTCCCGGATGAAGCAGGATGCCCGCCAGCAGCGGAAGGTGTGGGGCAACACCGTCCGCGAGGACGTCCGCGCCTGGGGCGACACAGGACGGCATGTTTCCCAGGTCCGAGCCAGCCGCCGCCTGCCGACCGCGACAGCCGCAGCCAGTGTCGGCCGTACGGCTTCGGCTGCCTCTTCTGGTGGTGGCGGCTCCTCGACGGGGAGCGGCACGGCTTCGGCGGCGCCGGGTCCGCAGCCGTCGGCGGGAGGCGGCAACGCCGTGCGGCCGCCGGTGAGCAGCCGGCTTCAGAGGCCGGTTCTTCCCGGGATCGGCAGCGCCCGCAGTGCCACGCGTGACGAGGCGCGCGTGCGGATGCAGGAGCTGCTGCGGCGCACCGCGCCTGAGGCCGAGCGGATTCGCCAGCGGCGGGAGCAGGAGCGGGCCCGTCGCCAGCGCAGGGACGAGGACGAATGAGGCGGGCCGGGCGCCCGATCCGCCGGTGGGGATGTGTGATCGGGCTGCTGATGTTCGCGGCCGTGTGCTGCGCCGCGCCGATATCGGGCGCCATCGGTGCCGTCACCGCGCTGCAGATAGCCGCCGACGATGGCGGAATCGCCGAGGGCGGCAGCGTGGCCGACATCCCGCCGCGCATGCTCACCGCCTACAAGAAGGCCGCTTCGCAGGTGGGCCAGCATGTGCCGAAGTGCCGGGGCATGGCTTGGCCGGTCCTCGCCGGGATCGCGAAGGTCGAGTCCAACCACGCCATCGGCCGCAGCATCGCCGCAGACGGTGACATCCGCCCCAAGATCTACGGAGTTCTCCTCAACGGCTCCGGCGCCGGCGGCAACACCACGACCGTGACGGACACCGACAGCGGGAAGTGGGACGGCACCGCGAACGGCGAACGGGCCGTGGGGCCCTTCCAGTTCCTGCCCTCCACCTGGGAGAAGGTCGGCAAGGACGCGAACGGCGGCGGAACGGCCGACCCGCACAACGCCGACGACGCCGCTCTCGGCGCGGCTATATACCTGTGCGACAACGGCCGCGATCTCGCGCAGCGCTCTCAGCTGAAGGCGGCCATCTTGCAGTACAACCACTCCGACGCCTACGTCGCGAACGTGCTGGGCTGGATCGACCAGTACACCGCTGCCGCCCGTACGCCGGACCTGGGCCATGTGTCCGGGAAGCCCAAGGACGTCGTCGACGCGGTGCTCTCGCAGCGCGGTGTCCCCTACTCGTGGGGCGGCGGCAACGCGAGCGGTGCATCGTTCGGGATCTGCTGCTCCCCGAGCGGAAAGAGCGGCACCGCCATCAAGGGCTTCGACTGCTCCGGACTGACCACCTACGCGTACGCCCACGTCGGCATCCGCCTCCCCCGCACGGCAGCCGCGCAGGCGGGCGTCGGCCGGCGGATCCCCGCGAGTCTGGGCACGGGCGCGCTCAAGGCCGGTGACCTCGTCTTCTACGCCTACGCTCCCGGCCACGATTCGACGATCTATCACGTCGGCATCTACGTCGGCGGCGGCCAGATGGTCAACGCTCCCCGACCGGGGAGCGTCGTACGACTGGACGCGGTCAGCGCCATGTCCGGCTTCGCGGGAGGGGCCCGGCTGCTGTGAGAACGCCCTCTGCCCGCAGCACCGCCCTGCTCCTGGTCGCGAGTCTGATCCTCGCCGTCGCAGGGGCACTCCTGTTGCGTATGCCCCACGAGGACGAGGCATTGCCGCCGACGGGACCGCCCGCACCCGTGGTGTCCCGACCCCAGCTCGGGGCGGTTGAGTCGAGCACGTCGGCGGCCTCTGCCCCGGCAGCGGCAAGACGCGGGAAGCATGCCGTGCCGTCTGGGCCACCCCGCATGTCTGCCCTGCCCCCGCACGGTGAGGGCGTGGCCGGTGACCGGGCCATCCAGCAGTTGCTGGAGGCGGCATGGCCCGCCGACCTGCCTGCCGACGACGAGCGGGATCTGCGGGCCGCAGGTGCCGTGTTGCTGCGCGCGGACGCCACCGGTGTCGGACGGGCGAAGTGGCCGGGCCTCTTCGACAGCACGGAGCAGGTGATCGCTCCGGCGTTCGCCACGGAACGGTTCCGCGTCCAGGCCGTCATCGCCCGCCGTGACGGCCCGGCGGGCCGGGTGGTGGTGCACCTGGTGTGGGCGGGCATCGACCGCGGCGGCACCTACACCGACGGCCGCATCACCGACTGGTACTTCACCCCCACGACGCGAAACGGAGGTCCCGCGTGGATCCCGCAACCCCGTACCTGAACACAGCCGAAACCACGGCGGCCGGACACGTGGTCGGCCTGGTCACCGGCCTGTTCGATGCAGTGGCCTGGCTCTATGACCACTGGTACCTGCTGGCCCTGCTCATCGGTGCCGGGTGGGCGGCCGGCCAGAACGTGGTGCGGCGCCTGGCCGCCAAGGCGTCGGAGGAACGGATGGCCCTGGAGCTGGTTCCCAACAGGCACTTCGAGCCGAGTCTGGAGGAGATCTTCCGCCGCGGCGTGCAACTGTCCCGTGCGTCCACGGCCATGCCCTGGTGGGCCCCTCGCCGCGCCAAGACGGTGCAGATCCGGATGCGAGCGGACGGCTCCAGCCCGCTGCGCTACCGCATCGAGGGGCCCGCGGGCGGTCAACGTCTGCTGTCCATCGACCCGTTCGGTCCGGACGTCACCGTCATCAAGGGCCTGCCGATCACCGACAAGCCCCGCCGGCACACGGTGCGGGCCGAGTTCATCCTGCGCGGGAAGCCCACCGCTCCCCTGCGCGAGGTGCCCCTCGTCCCCGACCCGCTCCAGCCCCTCATCGACGCCGTGGCGGACCTGCGGGGAGACCTCGGCGACCTCGCCGAGATCCGGCTCGACATCCAGCGCGCCCCCAAGTGGGCGTTGAAGGCCAGGCGGCTTCAGCTCATGAGCGCTGCCCGCCGCTCCGAGCACCGGGAGGCACGGCGGGCGGCCCGCTGGCTGCGACAGGACGCCGCCGGCATCGACGACTCGCTCAGCTGGCACCTGCAAGAACTCCTCAGTGGCAAGCCCCGCTCAGGCGGCCCCGGCCGCAGGCTGGTCATGCCCCCGGTCCCGCGCCGCGTCGAGCCGGCCCAGGCGCTGGGCAAGCTCGCCGACGACGACCAGCTCGTTCGCGTGCAACTCCTCGTCCTGTGCGCCTCGAACATCGAAGGGCGGGCCCAGGCCCGCCTCGCCCAACTCCAGGCCGCGTTCGACGTGTTTGGCGGCCGCTCCCGGTGGGCGATGCGCGGATGGCGGCTGGGACCGTGGCGTGTGGGGGCCGACCACTGGCCCACCCGCAAGGGCTTCGAGCGGCGCTGGGACCTCGGCCACTGCCAGCCGCCGCGCGCCAACTGGGTGCGGCTGGAGGAACTGACCGGCCTGCTCAAGCCGCCGACCGTGCACTGCCGCTTGCCCGTGCTGGCCAGTGATCTACCGACGTTCGAGTTCGGAAACCCAGACCTGCTCCTCCAGGGCATCTACCAAGGCCCCGACGGGCGGCGACGGCTGGTCGCGACCTACGCCGAGGAGACCCTGTTCGAGGTCGGGGTGGGCAAGGCGGGTGGCGGCAAGACGGAACGTGCCCTCGCACAGGCGATCGGCTGGGCCCACGCCGGTGGCGGCCTCCTGTTCCTCGACCCGCACCGGGACTCCTGGCCGCGGGCCCTCCCGTTCCTCGCGCACGAACCGCTGATGGAGCGGATCGCGCTGATCGACCTCAACGGCCTGGGGCCGGCGCCCCGGGTGAGTTCGTGGAATCCGCTCGGCATGCAGAACGGACAGTCGGCGCACGAGGTCGTCGAGGCGATCACCGACGCCTACGCCTCCGCACTGGGCTGGGACGACGTGACCGCGCCCCGCGCCATCACCATCCTGACCTCCGCGCTGGCCGTCCTGGTCACCGTCAACGAGGCCGCCTGCCAGGCCGGCCGCGCCCAGGACCAGTCCACGATCTTCCACGTGCGGGCCCTGCTGACCGATGCCGCGTTCCGCCAGGCGGCGCTCCTCGCGGTGGCAGGCCGGCTGGACGAGGAGACGCGCTCCTGGTGGGATGCCGTCTTCCCGACCCTGCCCCCGGACGCTTTCGGCGTGGTCCTCAACCCCATCGCCCGCCTGTCGTCGAACCCCGTCACCCGGGCGTTCCTCGGCCAGCCGGTCGGCGCGTACAACATCCGCACCGCGATGGACTCTCGAATGATCGTGTGGGTGTGCCCGGGCGGCAGCGGGCCCACCGACCGGCTGATCACTGCCCTGCTCGCACGGGACTTGTTGCGCGCGGTGCGATCGCGCCGGGACACCCCGGACGACCAGCGGGTTCCGTTCCGCCCGTACTTCGACGAGCTCATCACGCTGACGGGTGCGGCACCCGAGACCATCGCCGCCATGTTCGAGGACTTCCGCAAGTACCGCTGCCAGGTCCACGGCATGACACAGCTCCTGGCCCGCTTGCCCGCAGCGGTCCGCCTTTCGCTGGTCCAGAACGCATCCACGCTGGCCACCACCGCGGGATCGATCTCCGCGATCGCGCCGATTACCGCGGAATGGGGTGACACTCCCAGCGCCGAGCGGGTCGCCACCATGGAACGTTTCCACCACTACGTCTCTCTGAACGTGCACGGTCATCGCGTGGGTCCGGTACAACTGCGCGGGCCCCACCTCGACACGCTCTTCGCCGACCAGGCCCGCCCCCAGGGGGTTCCCGCCCTGGAGCATGCGGCCCTCCAGAACGCCGCGGCGTTGCCCCTCCGTGTGCTCACCCAGCGGGCCGCCGAGCAGTTCGAGCGCGTCACGGCCTTCCTCGCCGACCAAGCCCCCAGCGACGTTGAGGTCCCCGGGCTACAGAGGCGCTACACGTGACCGGTCTCTGCGGCGAGGAGCCGCCTCCGGCGGCGTGCGTGCCCGGTTGCGGGGTGATGGGTGTGTGGCGGGGCGGGGCCTTCGCGCGGTGGACAAACCGGGCGCCGACCAGTTTGGGCGGCTGGAAATCTACTCACCTACAAATCGACATGGTCAGTCAAGATGCCCCCTTTCCTCCGCTGTTGCACAGGTGAACCGGCCTGTGCAGGTAGGCAGTTGACCTGCCGGTGCGTAGCCTTTCGATCACGGAACCGCACCACCTCCGACCTGCCAAGCAGCGGATGTAGACCACCGTCCGCCGGTCGATTTCGAGGGCGACGCACGCGTCGCACGGGAGACAACGTGACTGCAGCACGAGTACGCCGTCCGGGGATGAGGCACTCCTTCATCCGCGTCCGGAACTGCGCCACCGCTGTCGTGGTGGCTGGCAGTCTGGTGGCTCTTGCCGGGTGCTCGGACAGCGCCGATGAAGCGCCGGCGTCCAAGAGCCCCACCGTCGCGACGTCCGGCTCTGCGTCCTCGCCTGCGCCCACGGCGACGGCCCTGGACGACAAGGCCACGGTGCTCGGCGTCTACAGGGACTCGTGGGACGCGTCGGTCAAGGCCTACGCGAAGGCCTCGTCGGCAGGGACCGGCCTGAGGGAGACCACCACGGCCCGTGCCCTGCTGGTTATCGAGTCCGACCTCAAGGTGCTGCGCGAGGCCGGCCAGATCGCCACAGGGAAGCCGGCGATCCACCCGGAAGACCCCAAGGTCACAGCAGGCGCCATCCCTCGGGCCACGCTCACCGACTGCGTCGACATCACCGCCTGGACGCTGGTCGACAAGACCTCGAAGAAGAGGGTCCGGCTGCCCTCGGGGCGGCTCCTGAGATACGTCAGCATCGCGACACTCGAAAAGTGGGGGACCACGTGGATGGTCACGAAGATGGCTGCGCAGGAGAAGGCCTGCTGACGCGACGCCTGGGAATCCTCGCGGCCGCGCTCGCTCTGGCGATCGCGGGCACCGCAGGGGCAGCACACGCCAGTGATGACGGCCCCGAGGTCGGAGCGGGCTCCTGCCATCTCGTCAAGTTCTGCGTCAGCGCCGGCGCCGGTGACGAGACCGGCGGCGAGGGGCAGGCAGACGGCTCACAGAGCGGCAGTGGGAGCAGGGACAACCATCTGAAATGCGCGTACATCAAGATCGAGCCCAAGCCGCCGGCCGAGCACCCGGCTTGGAAGGACCAGGACCCCGAGAAGTACGACATGTACTTCATGTCCTGCTCGGATGGCGGTCAGAATAATCCTGACGGCTTCATCATCGTCCCGGAGGGCCAGCCTCCTGCGCCCCAGGTGGAGTCCCAGGAGTTGGCCCAGCGCGCGATCGACTCAATGACTCTGCTCGGTCCGGATATCGCCAGCCCTCGAGCGGCGGGGAAGTACACGGTGGGTGTCCCGATGTGGATGTGGGTCAACCAGAGCGCCACCACCTACGGGCCGAACACCGCGTCCGCGACGGCCGGCGGGGTGACCGTCACCGCGACGGCCAAGGTGTCGAAGATCGTGTGGACGATGGGCGACGGCACGTCCGTGACCTGCAACGGTCCCGGAACTCCGTACACGGCGTCTGAGGGCGTGGCCCCGTCGCCGACGTGCGGGCACCTGTACTCCACGACGTCGGCCGGCGCCGGTGGCGGCACGTTCGCGGTGACCGCGACGTCGACGTGGACCATCGACTGGCAGGGCGGCGGAGCGGCCGGCCAGCTCACGGAGGTCCGTCAGAGCAACGTGCAGGCAGCCGTCGGCGAAGTTCAAGTCGTCAGGTAGAGCCGTCGGGAGGACACAACGGTGAGCAGGACCCAGGTACGCACAGACACACAGCTGAGCAGCCGACCACAGCAGCAAGAGCAGGTGGCCCGGGCGGTGACACCTCCGCGGGTGTCGGCCCGCCGTCGGCGGCCGGGCGTCATCGCCCTGTCGCTGGCGCTGGTTGCCGCTGGCGGCGCGGGCGTTGCGGTCCTGCTTCTGCAGGTCGGGCACCGCACCGAGGTCGTGACCGTCGCCCGCGATGTCCAGGTCGGTCAGGTTCTCACCGAAGCCGATCTGGGCACGGCATCCGTGGCACTGGACCCGGCCGTCGAGGCGGTGCGGGCCAGCGCCCTGGACCAGGTGGTCGGCAAGCGGGCCGCCGTCGAGCTCAAGCCCGGCTCCCTCCTGGCCGACTCCCAGGTGACCAGCGACGTGCTGGTCAAGCCGGGCGAGCAGTTGGTGCCGATCGGGCTGAAGCCCGAGCAGGTCCCGGCCACCGCTCTGGTGCCGGGCCAGAAGGTTCTGCTGGTACACGTCCCCGCCCAAGGAGCGACGGACGCCGAAAAGGATCCTGATAGCGGGCCGGAGACCGTGCCGGGCCGGGTGGTGAAGGCCTCCGGTGCCGCGCCGGGCACCGGTGTGGTGGTCGTCGACGTCGCGACCTCGGCCACGGACGGTCCCACGGCCGCCGCCTGGGTGGCCGCGGGCACCCTGCGCCTGGTCCTCGCCGCCGCGGACGGCCGCTGATGGCCGTCGTAGCCCTGGCCGGATGCAGTGGCGCGCCTGGTGTCACCACAACTGCCCTGGCGCTGCTGCTGTCCTGGCCGCTGGAGCCGGGTCGGCGGATGATCCTGGCCGAGTGCGATCCCGACGGCAGCGCGGTGCTCCACGGGCTGCTGCAGGGCACGCTCGGCGACCGGTACGGGCTGCGCAACCTGTCGGTCGCCGCCCGGCAGGGCGATCTCGGCGACAGCTTCTGGCGCCAGCTGATCGACCTGGGCGGCGAGGACGGAGCCAGGGAGGCGGCGCACGACCGGCTGCTGCTGCCCGGCATCACCGACCCCGCGCAGGCAGCGAGCCTGGGGTCGGTGTGGAAGGCCCTGGGTGTCATCTTCCGAGGCATCGACGCGGAGCACGGCCACGATGTCCTGATCGACCTCGGGCGCCGTGGCGCCTTCGGCCCGTCCGGGGAGCTCGCCGAGCAGGCCGACGCCGTGTTCGTGGTGGTCCGCAACACCCTGCGCAGCCTGCAGGCCGCCGAGGGCCGGGTGCGGGCGCTGGAGGAGCGGATCGGCGGTGTCGGCGTGGTCCTGATCAACGAGGGCCCCTACCCGGCAGGTGAGGTGCAGCGGGTCCTGCAGGTTCCGGTCGTGGCGACGTTGCCGTATGCGCCGGGCGACGCCCGGGTGTTGTCCGATGGCGCGGAACAGCCCCGCCGGTTCGAGAGGGCGGCGCTGATGAAGGCCGCCCGCACGTGCAGCACGTTGCTGGTTCAGACGGCTGCGGTGCGCCGGGCACGCCTGGATCCCGGGACGCGGGCTGCGGGAGGCGAGGTGGCCCGTGCGCGGTAGGCCTCTGCACACCGAACCCGTCGCCGCCGTCCCGTCCGGGGCCTCTCGTCCGGTCCGCCGTGCGAACGTCTCCCCCGGCCGGAATGTCGGCAGTGTGGCCGGCACGCAGGTCCTCGGCACGGCGGGGCCTCAGGCGACGGTCGATCACCGGGTGGCGCGGCACATCGCGGCGCAGGTCGCCAAGCAGCGCGAGGAGTTGCTGAAGGCGTCACCGGACGTGGGCCGGGACAGTGAGGAGCAGCGCTGCCTGGAGTGGATCAATGAGGCGGTCGCGTTGTGGTCGGACGCGCAGGCGATGGCCCCGGCGGAGGATGCCGCCCTGCGGCGTGCCGTCTACGATCTGCTGTTCCGCGCGGGCCGGTTGCAGCCCTACCTCGACGACGAGCGCGTCGAGGACATCATCATCCAGGGCCCGGGCGAGGTGTGGCTGGACTACGGCGACGGTGAGCGGCGCATGGTCGGGCCGATCGCCGATTCCGAGGAAGAACTCCTGGACCTGCTGCGGGAGCTGGCCCGGGGCTCCGGGCACAGCGAGCGCACCATCTCCACGGCGAACCCGACGCTGGCCCTGTCCCTGCAGGACGGCTCCCGCCTGCAGGCGATCACCGGGCTGGGGCCGATGACCTATGCGGTCATCCGCCGGCACCGCGTCTCCCACGCCGGGCTGGACGACCTGGTGCGCCTGGGCACCATCGACCCGGTGCTGCGGGAGTTCCTCGGCGCGTGCGTCCGTGCGGAGAAGAACATCATGATCGCGGGCAAGCAGAAGGCCGGGAAGACGACGCTGCTGCGGGCGATGCTCCGCGAGTTCGACCCCGAGACACGGTTCGCGACCATCCAGACCGAGGACGAGCTGTTCGCCCACGCCAACGGCTACCACCGCCAGGTCGTCTCCCTGGTCGGACGCGAGTCGAACGGAGAGCGTGACGCGGCCGGCCGCAGCGCCGGTGAGGTGACGCTCCTGGACCTGATTCACCCGGCGCTGCGGATGTCGCTGGAGCGGATCGTGGTCGGCGAGGTTCGCGGCCGCGAGGTCGTGGCGATGATGCAGGCGCTGACGAACGGCTCCGGCGGCAATCTGTGCACCATCCACGCCCGGCGCCCCGGGATCGTCTTCGACCGGATCGCGGAGCTGTACGCGCTCGCCCAGGAGAACCTGTCCGAGCAGCTCGCCTACCGTCAGACGGCGAACGGTCTGGACTTCATCGTGTACGTCGACATGACCGATGAGACGCGGATCGGCGGCCGCCGTCACCGCTATGTCTCGCACGTCCTGGAGGTGACCGGGATCGGTGAGTCCGGGCGGCCGGCGACGAACGAAGTGTTCTCACCCGGCGCCGAGTTCGGGGAGTTGCGGGCGGTGCCGCGGATGGACCCGGGCTGCGTCGATGACCTGCGCCGTGTCGGCTTCGACTCCGCCCTGCTCCAGCAGCCCTACGGGGCCTGGGCGGCGCCGCTTCCGCTGAAGGTGGTGGCGGGCCGGTGACCGTGGTGTGGGGACTTCTGTGCGGCATGACCGCGGTGGCCGGGCTGATCGGCGTCGTCGCGGGGGCCGTGGGCACCACCGTGCCGCGCGGCGCCACGCTCGCGCAACGGTGGCGGGCGTGGACGGCCCGGACCGGGCAGGGCGAGAGCGTGCAGGGCCGTCGGCGGGCCACGGCGGCTGTGGCCGGCGTGGTGTTCGTCGCGGTGTGGCTGGTCTCGGGCAACTTCGCGGGCGGCGTGCTGCTGGGTGGTGCGGTCATCGGTGTTCCGTGGCTTGTCAGCCCGGCCCGGATGGCGCAGGAACGGATTGGCGAGCTGGAGGGCCTGTCGGAGTGGACGCAGCGCCTGGCCGGTCTGCTCCGTCTGGGGATGGGCCTGGAGCAGGCGATGATGACCAGCCGCCAGGGGGTGCCGGAGGAGATCGCCCCGCAGGTCATCAACCTGTCCGACCGGCTGCGGCTGGGGTGGCGGCCGGAGGGCGCGCTCCGCGCGTTCGCCGATGAACTGAACGACGTGACCGCGGACCGGGTGGTCGCCGCGCTCATCCTGTCCGTCAACGACCGCGGTCCCGGCCTTGCACACGGGCTGGAGGACCTGGCGGGCACGGTCCGCGAGGAGGTCGCCAAGAAGCGGGACGTCGAGGCGGCGCGGGCGAAACCCCGCACGACGGTGCGGTGGATGACCACCATCACCGTCGGTGTCGTGGTGGCCGGGTTCTTTGTCCCCTCCTACACCCGTCCCTACTCCACGCTCCTCGGCCAGCTCGTCCTGGGCTTCCTGACCGCCACCTTCATCGCCGTCCTCGCGCTGATGCGGCAGTTGGGCGTGTTCCGCCGCATCCCGCGGTTCCTGGTCACCGACCCGTCCAGCGCGGTCCGGCTCCCGGCGCCCGCCCCGGATGCGGACGCCCCTGCTGCCGGCCGGGAGCCCGAAGGAGTCCTGTCGTGAACCTGGTTCCTGCTCTCCTGGCCGGTGGCACCGTCGGCGCCGGGACCGCGCTTTTTGTGCGGGAACTCCTGCTCCCGCAGGCGGCGTTGGGGCCCGCTCTCGCGCGCAGCGCCCCGGCGGCCCTGAAGGCGCCCGCGCCTGAGCCGGACCGCGACGAGGCGTGGGGGCGGTGGCTGCTGTCCCGCCTTGAGCACCTCCCCGGTGTCCGGGTCCCCACGAAGGAGCTCGCGCTGCTCGGGCAGGGGCCGGGCCGGTTCATGCTGAAGAAGACCGCGCTGGCCGCGCTCGGCCTGTTCTGCCCGGTCATCGCGACGATCCCGTGGATCATCGCCGGGGTGGGCCTGCCCTTCTATATGCCCGCCGGTGTCGGCCTCCTGGCCGCGGGGCTGCTGTTCATCACCCCCGATCTCGCCGTGCGCGACGAGGCGAAGCGGGCCCGGGAGGAGTTCGCGCACGCCCTGTCCGCCTACCTGGACCTGGTCGCCCTCAAGCGTGCCGCCGACGCCGGGCCCGGCGAGGCGCTGGAGAAGGCCGCCGACGTCGGCCGGGGCTGGCCGTTCCTGTATCTGCAGGCGGCGCTGCGCCGGGCCCGGATGGAGAAGATCCCGCCCTACCAGGCGCTGTCGGAACTGGCCGCCGAGTACGACCTGCCGGTCCTGACCGACGTCGCCGACATCATGCGCGGCTCGGCCACCGACGGCGCCGCCGTGTACCAGGCGCTGCGGGCCCGCACCGCAGCGCTCAACGCCGAACTGCTCGCCGTACAGGCCACGGAGGCGAACGCGGCCAGCGAAAAGATGACCGCCCCGGGTGCCCTCCTCGCGGTGCTCGTGATGCTGCTGATGGCGTTCCCCGCGGTGATCCGCATGCTCGCCGTCTGACGCCCACCCCCCCTCATTCACCGAAGGAGTTGAGATCATGAAGACCATCGGAGCCCGCGCGATCGGCGTGGTCCACGTGTGCGGCATCCGGCTGCGCTCCCGCCTGCAGAAGGCATCGTGCCGGCCGGACCGCGGCGACGTCAGCATCACGACCGTCATCATCTGGGCGGCCGGCATCACGGGTGCCGTACTGATCGCCGGAACGATCACCATCGTGATCAACAAGTACAACGGCAAGCTCACCGGCCTGTGATGTCCGCCCACGATCGGCTGAAGGCCTGGTGGGAGGAGCGGCGTTGGAGCGACGACCGCGGAGACACGTCCATCCAGATGGCGATCGTCTTCCCGATCGTGCTGCTCGCCACGATCGCGGTCGTCCAGGCGTCCCTGTGGTTCTACGCCCGGCAGATCGCCCTGACCGCAGCCCGCGAAGGCCTCACCGCCGCACGCGCCTACCAGGCCGGGCCCGCCGACGGCCGGGCGCGGGCGGCGAGCGTGCTGGGGCGCAGTGCGGGCGACAGCCTGATCGGCTACAGCATCGCCGCCGGCAGCGACGGGCAGCGGGTGCGGGTGCAGGTCTCCGGGACGGCCCTGTCGATGATTCCGGGCCTGCCGGGCCTGCACCTCAGCCAGTCGGCGTCCGGCCCAGTGGAGCGCTGGACCGTCCCGGGAGAGTGAACCAGGTGCGAAGCAGGGCCCGATGGACCAACCGATGCTGCGGTGATGAGGGCAGTGCGGCGATCGAGGCCGCCATCGTCCTCCCCGCGCTGATCATGTTTCTGTGCCTGGCCATCGCCGGGGGCCGCATCGTCACCTCCGGCTCAAAGATCGACTCTGCGGCCGAGGACGCCGCACGGGAGGCCTCCATCCACCGCACGGTCGGCTCTGCGCAGCGCGCCGCGCACGCCGCGGCCGCGGAGTCCCTCAATGACCAGGGCATCAGGTGCTCGTCGACGAGCGTCAGCGTCGCAACCGGCGGCTTGAGCGTGCCTGTCGGCCAGGTCGGGACCGTCACGGTGACCGTGACCTGCACGGTCCCCCTCTCGGATCTGCTGCTCCCGGGCGTGCCCGGGGCGAGGACCCTCACGTCGACGGCGTCCTCAGTAGTCGATCAGTACCGGCAGCGAACTGCGGGGCTCGTTCCCTCTGAGGTTTCTCGGTTGTGGCGCCCAGCTCCCCGAGGGAGGTGACCAATGCCCGATTGCCGTCTTTCGTACGCGTCTCTTCTCCTGGCGCGGCTGGTCAGCCTAGAGCCGGCGCGCCTCTGGCCAGATGGTCCTGTCGTCGGCTTGGACGTCGGCAAGGTCAGCACCCTCCAAGTTGGCATGCGCCAGGTTCGCCCCTTTCAGGTCCGCGCCACGCAAGGTTGCTCGCCGCAGATCAGCGTGTTCCAGGTGCGCATCGCGCAGGTCTGCGCTCTGCAGACTGGCGCCCCGCAGGTTGGCGTAGCGCAGATCGATGTCCATCATCTGCCCGCCCTCGAAGTTGCTATCGGGCATGTAGGCACGGAACAGGTTGGCGTGTCGCAGGTTGGTACCTGCCATCTGTGCCCCCTCGAGCAGCGCCCTGCGCAAGTCCACTCGCGACAGGTACAACGTGTACTCCTGAGGGTGGCGCTGGCGGCGACCCAAGACGAACAGGGCAGTCTGCACGTCTGGTGCGCGGGCGGTGAGCCAGGGCACGCGAAGGTCCACGGTGGCGGTGGGGTGTTCGGGTCCGTCAGGAGCGCCGACCGCCCACCGCGCATGCTCTCGGATGAACGCGCTCAGAATGTCCGTGACGGTAGGGCGGTCATCGGGAGAATTCTTCGCAACTCGTTCAAGGGCATATATGCCTCCAAGCCGGACGTCGAGCGTTTCGCTGCCGAGATGGTCGATGGCGCGCGTGAAGCGTTCTGTGATCTGCCCTTCGCGGGCAAGTCTCAGTTGTTGCCAGCCGGCCGCTGCACCGGCGACGACGACCAATCCGCCTATGGCCTGCAGCAACTGGCCGCGGAAGTCGTTCTGGATCTGAGACTGCGCCTGTTGCAGGTTCACACGCTTCTCTTGGTCGGTTACGTGCCCGAGCTCTCGCGAGGTGAGGGGTGGATAGAGCATCCCCGGAAGCCAGACGATCGCGGCCAGCGCAACCAGAACTGCAACTCCACCGAGCGTTTCGAGCACCCGATGGTGCACGCGCACCGCTATCACATGGGTTCCCCTCTGCCGACGAGGTCGGAGGCAATACCTTGCCCACTCGCAGGCCCCCTCAGTCTCAAAGTGGCGTGGGCGTCCAGTGATCGCACCCCCACACGAAACGGAGCCCACTCCATGCACTGCGCACCGCATTCCGTGGCGAGTAGCCGTGAGGGATGGCCGAAGGCCACGGTGGAGGTGATCCACCTGCAGACGCGAGAGCCTTGGTGGGGCGGTGACCGGGGTGGCGTCACCGTGTTCGTCGCCGTGTGCGTCCTCGCGCTGATCGCCATCATCGGCGTCGCCGTCGACGGCGGCAGCAAGATGCGGTCCACCGAACGGGCCGACTACCTCGCCGGTGAGGCAGCCCGGGCCGGCGGCCAGGCCATCGATCCGGCGAAAGCCATCAGCGGTACCGCGGTGGTGGTCGCCCCCCAGGACGCCCAGGCCGCCGCCCAGGCGTACCTGTACTCCGCCGGAGCGACGGGCACGCTCAGCGTGTCCGGCGACGGAAAGACCCTCGCCGTGACCGTCACCGGCTCCTACGACACGAAGTTCCTGTCGGCCGTCGGGATCGGCTCCCTGCCCGTGACCGGACACGGCTCAGCCACCCTCCTGCACGGCGTCACCGCGCCCGAAGGATCCTGATGACGACCACCTCCTCTCCCGCCGCGAACGCGGGCCGCGCCGCCCGCCGGATCCTCAAGGCCGTCATCAGCCTGATCGCCCTGGCGGCCGCCGTCGCCGGCCTGCCGTATCTGCTGGCCTGGGCCACCCCGGTCATCTGGGCCGCCACCCACGACGACCTCACCCACCTGCTGGACCGCCAGGACACCGGCGCGGTCGTTCTGCTGTTCCTCGCCGCGGTGGGCTGGATCGGCTGGGCACAGTTCACCTTCTGCGCGGTCCGCGAGCTCATCGCTCAACTCCGCGGGCGGACCTGGCACGCGCCCCGCGGGCTGGGCGCGTCACAGCGTGCCGCGGCTCTCCTCATCGGCAGCATCCTGGTTCTCCTGCCCACCGGTACCGCGCTGGCATCCGACGCTCATGCCACTCCCTCAGCCACCGTCGCCCACCGGTCCGGTCAGCCGGCCCGGTCGCCCCAGGCGACGTCCGCGCCTTCCTCGTCAGCGTCGACGACGTCAGCTCCGGCCGCGGCCGCACCGACCACGTACACGGTGAAGGAGACGCGGCCGGCGGAGAGCTTGTGGGGGATCGCGGAGCAGGAGTTGGGCGACGGTGAGCGCTGGCGTGAGATCGCCGCCCTGAACAAGGGCAGGACCATGGCCGACGGAAACACGTTCCAGCCCAGCAGCTTCCTTCAACCGGGATGGCGGCTCCTCATGCCCGACACCTCAGGCCCTGCGGACGGGATCCGCACGCAACAGGCCGCCACCGCCCCGGCCACCGAGACGCCGCAGTCCGAGCACGTCGTCACGGTCCGCCCGGGCGACTACCTGTCAAAGATCGCGGAGAAGGAACTCGGTGACGGCGGTGACTGGCCGGCGCTGTTCGAGGCCAGCCGCGGCACACACCAGCCGGACGGACTACCTCCGATCACCGACCCGGATGCCATCTACCCCGGACAGCAGGTCACCGTGCCGGGAGCCGCCACGGTCGATAAGCAGCCCAGCGACGACCAGGAGCACAACGACTCCCAGGAGAGCGCTCCCCCCGCCAGCCACGCACCCCGGAACGGTCAGGAACCCGACAGCACGCCGGCCTCCCCTCAGCAGCCGGGCGCGTCCACGCCGGCGTCATCGGCCCCGACCACGCCCGGCCGGTCAACCACAGAGCACCGCCCGGGTCGGGCCGCTCCTTCTTCCACGCCATCACTGTCCGCAAGCAGCGTGCCGACCGCGAGCGCGGCACCGCACTCTTCCGGCTCCGCTGGCCTCTCGCCCGCCGCAGCATCCAAGGACCCGTCGACGGCGGACAGACCACCGGGCCTGCGCACCGTTCTCGGCGCGGGTGCCCTGCTCGCCGCGGCCATCACCGCGGCTCTCGCCCTGCGCCGAGCGCTGCAGCGCCGCCGCCGCACGCCAGGCCAGAAGATCGCCATCGCCACAGAGACCTCCCCGGCGGAGGCCCTGCTGGCAGCCGCCGCCGAGCCGGGCGGAGCGGTCCGCCTCGACTGCGCCCTGCGGACCATGGCCCACCACTTGCGCCAGGACGAGACACCGGTCTCCCCTCCCCCGCTGCGCGCCGCGCGCATCGGAAGCCGCACGGTTGAGGTACTGCCCGAAGACCTTGCCCTGGATCCGTACACGCCCTTCGCCTCCGGGACAGGCGGGTGGTGGACGCTCGCCGCCGACGCCGTCCTCCTGGACGAAGACGCCGCCCGCGAAGTTCCGGCACCGTATCCGGGCCTGGTCACCATCGGCAGCGCCGAGGACGGCGACCTGATCCTCGTAGATCTCGCCCGCGTCCCGGCCCTGCTGCTGGACGGCAACCCCGTCCACATCACCGAGGTGTGCACCTCGCTCGCCCTCGAACTCGGGATGAGTCCCTGGGCCGGTGAAGTCGAAGTCGTCACCGTCGGATTCGGCGAAGACCTGCCTCAACTGCTGCCCACCGCACGGATCGCCCACATGCGGCAGCCCGCGCACGCGCTGCGTGACGTAGGTGAACGGCTGCTGGAAGCACACCAGATGCCCGAATCGAGCCGCCAGCCGTACCTGTTGCTGTGTGCCGCGGTCCTGGACCCGGACGAGGCCTGGGGCTTCGCCGACATCATCGCCAAGGCCGGACCGGTACCCGTCACCCTGGTCGCGCCAGCGAGTTCGGCGGCCGCGCAATTCCCGGAGGCGGAGATCCTCAACGCCTCGCTCAACGCGCCGCAACGCCTCGAGCCCGTCGGCACCGACATCACCGTTCAGCGCCTGGAGCACGCCTCCTACCTCCAGATCACGACCGCGTTGAAGCTGTCCGCGCAGCCGGCGCACTCCGCTGAAGGGTCCTGGCGGGACGTCCCAGCCGAGCCGGACCACGTCCAGCGGCCCAACGACGAAGAGAAGGCCACGTACGATCCGGCTGCGGTCGCCGAGGCGTCGCCCGCCGATGAAGACGCGCATGATGACGTGTTCCCCGCTCTGCTCGCCGCCACCGTCAACCCCTCCGCACCGCCGCTGCAATCACGTGCGCCACGCGCCGAGACAGACACGGACCGGCCTCCGTCCGCAGCCGCTCCGGACGCCGCGCCTGCCGAGAACAGCAACGCGCCGGCCCGGGACGGCGGCCCCGGCCGCGGCGAAGCCGAGGACAGCGATCCGGACCCGCGTGAAACTCAGGCACCCCACCCACCAGAGATCCGCGTCCTCGGGCCCGTCACGGTGACGGGCGTCGACAGCAACGGCCACGGCCCTCGCATCGCCCAACTCGCCACCCTGCTGTACTTCCGGCCCGGACGCAGCGCCCACATCGTCTGCTCCGACATGGACCCCGTCAGCCCCTGGACCCTGAGCACCCTGCACGCGCGACTGCGCGGTCTGCGCCGTGCCCTCGGCAACAACCCCGACGGCATCCCCTACGTCCCGCGCCGCAAGGCGGCGGACGATCCCTACCACCTCTCCCCCAGCGTGCGGTGCGACTGGACCCGCTTCGAAGGACTCGTCGAACGCGCACTGCCGCTGGGCCACGCCGGCCTGCCCGACCTGGAGGAGGCCCTCGCCCTTGTGCAGGGCCCGCCCTTTGCCGGCAAGCCGCTGCCGTGGGCGGAGCCCTACCAGCAGGAGATGATCACGAGGATCGTCGACGTCGCGCATACCGTCGCCACCTACCGCACTCCGGCGGGCCCGCACCAGGACTTCACCGCGGCTCGCCGGGCGGTCTCGAGCGGCCTCGACGTCGACAACACGGCAGAGCTCCTCTACCGGGACTGGCTACGGATCGAGCACTCCGCTGGAAACCGGCAGGGACTCCACACCGCCATCGCCCGCGTCCAGCAAGTCAACCGAGCCCTCGACTTCTCGCTGGAACTGGAGACCGAGCACCTCATCAATGAACTCCTCGACCGCACCGGCTCCGCCGGGCGCTCCAGGAAGCGTGAGATCGCGGCGGGAGCGGCGTCGCCTCGGTAGCGACCAGACTGGACTGGCTGACGCTGGCGGCGCGGCGCGGGGGTGCGCGAGCGTCGGTGTGCCCGCGTAGGGGGGCGAGTGCGCACCTGGGCTGACGACGGGAGAGTCGCCCGATGGCGTGCGGTTC
Organism: Streptomyces sp. NPDC050535; assembly: GCF_044457665.1. Taxonomy (NCBI): domain Bacteria; kingdom Bacillati; phylum Actinomycetota; class Actinomycetes; order Kitasatosporales; family Streptomycetaceae; genus Streptomyces; species Streptomyces sp. NPDC050535. The sequence continues at coordinate 1,463 of NZ_JBITHE010000031.1, read as the reverse complement.
GACCCACGGGACTGCGCAACCTCAGCGGCGGTGTTCCGGGATCCATCGGCACCGCCGCCCATGGCGGATCACTACGGCCACGCTTCGAGTGTTCCCGCAGGTCAGAGCCACAATGCGCAACTCTTTAGCGCGGCGAACGATTGTGTGCAGGTTCCGCTACTGGGCCGATGCCTGACGCACATCCCGCGGAATGGCGTGCCAGCGGCGCTCGAAGTCGACCAGGTCCGGCTCGATCAACTCGGCCGTGACGGCAGCCTTGCGCACTGAGATCTGGCGAGTTGCGCATTCGCGTTCGACGTCCTGCGCACTGGGGACCGCGGTGTGTTCGCGGAGCGCAGCCCAGGCCGCGTAGATGCGGAAGCCGGGGAGGTATCGGCGAAGGGTGCTCGGGCTGACGCCCTGTCCGCCGCGCCCAAGGACGCCGTGCTGCTCCGCGAGGAAGACGGAGAGCTGTCGGTCTCGGGGCTCCTGGCCGTACTGCGTCAGGTAGTCGGCCCAGGCGAGGTAGTAGCGGTCGACGGTCGTCAGTGCGCCCCTCTCCCCCGGCACCGCCGCCGACTCGTCGGCCTCTTGCTCGTCCTCGACAGTGGGGTCAGGCGACTCGTCCTCACCCTCGGAGCCGGGTCCGATCGGGACCCGGATCTCTTGCCGACGCGCCCCCGCTGCATTCGGCACGGCACCCTCACTGCGCTCATCCTGGAGCCCGGCCTGCGACGGGACCGACGAAACCGCAGCCGCCGCGTGACCCTCGGGGGCCGGTGAGGTTTCACCGAACTCCCGCTGCCAGAAGTCTTCGACGAATCCCTCGATGTCCGAGCCCGCGAGCGGCCTGCCGCCAACAGCGGTGATGCCGTCGCGCTGGAAGACGAAGCCGGCGAGCTCCTCCGCGTCGGGATACCGGCCGGACTCTCGGACGTAGGCCTGCCAGGAGCGGTAGAAGAACTCCTCCCACTCGACGTCGCCGCCTGTCTCGACGGACTCCGCTGCGGGGTCCTGCTCCGTGGTGGCCTCATCCGTCGTGTAGCGCTCTCGCAGAGTGACGAGGATCGGGTGGAGTTGCTCGTCGGAGAGTGGGTGTCCGGCGCCGGTGGTGATGGCGTACCGGTCCTGGAGGAAGGCCGCGAACTGGCGGGTCGTGGGCTCCATCTGGAAGTGGGTGCGCCAGGTCTGGTAGGCCTCTGCGCACACGCCGTTGGCGTCGATCTGCTCGCCCAGCGACTGCCTCGTGTGGCTCGGCTGAGCGCCGGTGGCGACGCTGGGTTCCGCAACCACGGGTTTCGGGAGGGCGAGCCGCTCTCCCCCGCCGTCGGCCGCGGGGTCAGGACCGTCGGGTGCGGCTGGGAATTGCGGTGGTTCCGTCGCGGGTGCCGGCGCGGGGGGCAGCAGTACGGGTTCGATGCCGGCCGCCGCCAGGCCCGCGGGGGCCGTCTGGGCGAGGGGGACGCCGTACTTCGCGAGCCGCA
>NZ_JBITHE010000030.1:0-74340 GCF_044457665.1 Streptomyces sp. NPDC050535 | reverse complement strand
CGGAGCGGCTGCCGGCAGACCCCGGACACGCCGCGGGGGGGGGGGGGGGGGGGGGCGCCCGCCCCCCCGGGGGGGGGGGGGGGGGCCGGGGCCGGGGGGGGGGGGGGGGGGGGGGGGGGGGGGGGGGGGGGGGGGGGGGTTTTGGGGTGGGGGGGGGGGGGGGGGGGGGGGGCCGGGGCCCCCCCCGCCCCTCCGGCTTTCCTCTTACCTACGATGCGGGCATGGAGGAGCAGTCGGCACAGGTCCGGTGGGAGCGGCGTACGCAGCGGCCGCTGCTGGGGTTCGCGCTGGCGTTCGCCGTCGCCTACGCCGTGCCGATCGTGCGGCCCGCGGCGGGCCATGACGTGACGCGGGCGTGCTCGGCGGTGGAGTGGGTGGTGTGGGGCGTCTTCGCGGCGGACTACGCGGCGCGGCTCGTACTGGCCGAACGGCGCCGGGAGTTCGTCCGTACGCACTGGCTGGACCTGATCGCGGTGGTGCTGCCGCTGGTCCAGCCGCTGCGGCTGCTGCGGCTGGTCGCCACCCTGCTGCTGGTCGGGCAACGGGCCCGGATCGCCTCGCAGATACGGCTCACGACCTATGTCGCGGGCGCGGTGGTGGGCCTGTTGATGTTCGGCTCGCTCGCTGTCCTCTCCGTGGAGCGGGAGTCGCCGCACGGGAACATCAGAACGCTGGGCGACGCGGTGTGGTGGTCGTTCACGACGATGACGACGGTGGGGTACGGGGACCACGCCCCGACCACCGGTCTCGGCCGCGTGCTCGCGGTCGGTCTGATGCTCTCCGGCATCGCGCTGCTGGGTGTCGTGACGGCCAACATCGCCGCCTGGTTCATCTCCCGCTTCGAGATGGACGACGTCGAGGAGCGGCGCCAGACGGCCGCGATCGTCGCCCTGACGGAGGAGGTACGCGCCCTGCGGGCGGAGGTGGCCGCGCTGTCGCGGGACCCGGCGCCCGGGGACGCGGCGCGCACAGCGGTGCCGCACCCGGTGACGGGTGCGGCTGAGGAACACTCGCTGTAGTCGACGGCCGTGTGTGTACCGCGAGCAGCTGCGGCCGTCTTCCTGGACCGCGATCAGGCGCGGCCTTGCTGGACCGCGATCAGAGCAGTCCGGTGCCCGGACCCGCCGTTCCGGCCAGCCACATGATGGCCAGGAGGGTGTCGATCGCGCCCAGGACGAGCGCGACGAGAGCCGGGACGGGACGGGCTCCGGCCCAACTGCGGCCCATCGCGAGCCAGCCGCAGACGATCGCCACCGGACCGAGGATGATCCCCAGTACGAAGAAGCCGGCGATCGCGCAGACAAGCCCCACGATCCCCAGAGTCGCGCGATCCGGCCCGGTCCGTGACCTCGTACGGCTACGTGACCGGGGGTACCTGCGCGTGCCCTGTCCAAAGCCCGCCATCATCCATCAACTCCTGAACTCCCGGAAGAACTTCGTCGGTTCGGGTCGATGTGCGGATACCCCCGTATCCCGGCTTGAGACCTGACGGCGCGCTGCCCCCCTCCGGCAGCGCGCCGCGGTTCCGGTCGTCCTCCAGGCCGTACGGAGGACTTGACCCACTGTGACCTGCGGCGCGTGCCGGATGCGAGGGATCTTTAGCGCTGTCACCCTGATAGGGGAAACAGGCCCTGAAACAGCCCTGGTTCCGTGGCAGGCGCTAGATGTGGCCCGCGCCGGCCCCCACCGCGTCCGCGTTGGCGCCCCGCTTGGTGAGCATCGCGACGAAGACCGCGACGACGGCGACGCCGGCCGCGACCAGGCAGGCCAGGCTCATGCCGGAGATGAAGGTGTCGTGGGCGACTTCGGTGATCTGCGCGGCGACGGTGGCGGGGGTGCCCGGGGCGACCGGTGCGGCGCCGACCTGGACCGCCTCGGAGGCCGCGTCCAGCTGCGCCGGGGTGAGCGGGGGCAGTTTGGCGTCGGCCCAGTTGCCCGCCAGGTCGCCGTCGACCTTGGAGGCCATCACGGCGCCCAGTACCGCCGTACCGAGGCTGCCGCCGATCTGCATCGCGGCCTGCTGGAGACCGCCGGCGACACCGGAGAGCTCCATCGGCGCGTTGCCCACGATGACCTCGGTGGCGCCGACCATGACCGGGGCGAGACCGAGGCCGAGACCGGCGAACCAGAGCGACATGACGGCGCTGCCGGTGCCCGTGTCCAGCGTCGACATGCCGTACATGGAGATCGCGGTGAGGGCCATGCCGCCGGCGAGCGGGACGCGCGGGCCGGTCTTGGTGATCAGGTAGCCGGCCAGCGGGGAGCCCACGATCATCATCCCGGTCAGCGGGAGGAGGTGCAGGCCCGCGTCGACCGGGCTCATACCGTGCACGTTCTGGAGGTAGAAGGTGACGAAGAACAGGCCGCCCAGGAAGGCGATGGCCATCAGGACCATCAGGACCACGCCCGCCGACAGCGGCACCGAGCGGAACAGCCCCAGCGGGATCAGCGGTTCCCTGACCCGCTGCTCCCAGAACGCGAAGAGCCCGAAGCCGAGCACCGAGGCACCCAGGAAGGTCCAGGTCAGGCCGTCGCCCCAGCCCCAGGCGGGGGCCTTGATGAGCGCCCAGACCAGGCAGAACATGGCCCCCGAGAGCAGGGCTATGCCGAGGATGTCGAAGGAACGGGGCGCGTTCTCCGCGCGGTGGTCGGTCAGGATCAGGATGCCGAGGACCAGCGCGAGGACGCCGACCGGCACGTTGATGAAGAACACCGACTGCCAGCTCACGTGCTGGACCAGCAGACCGCCGAGGATCGGGCCGCCCGCGGTGGACGCGCCGATGACCATGCCCCAGATGCCGATCGCCATGTTCAGCTTCTCGGCCGGGAAGGTGGCCCGCAGCAGACCGAGCGCGGCCGGCATGAGCAGCGCGCCGAACAGGCCCTGGAGGACGCGGAAGGTGACCACCAGGGCGATGCTGCTGGAGAACCCGATGGCCCCGGAGGCGGCGGCGAAGCCGATCACGCCGATGAGGAAGGTCTGCCGGTGACCGAACCGGTCGCCGAGCTTGCCCGCGGTGATCAGGGTGACCGCGAGCGCGAGGAAGTAGCCGTTGGTGATCCACTGGACGTCGGCGAAGCTCGCCCCGAGGTCCTTCTGGATGGCCGGGTTGGCGATGGCCACGATGGTGCCGTCGAGGGCGACCATCATGACGCCGACAGCGACGGTGAACAGGGTGAACCACGGATGGCCGCGCAGCCCCGTGGTCGGCGTCGGCCCGGAGACGGGTGCCGGGGCCTTGTCGGCCGGGCCCGTCGCGTCGACGGTGGTCTGACTAGTCATACGTCCGAGGCTAGTGACAGCCACTGACAGTTGACAAACCGATTCACAAGTCGGTAACTGTCACGTCACCCGCGGATACCCTGAACAGGGCATACGGTTCAGAAGGCACGGGGGTCCGGGGTCAGGGGCCAGAGGAGAGGGACCATGGACACGGCGGACCGGACCGGGCCGGCAGCACGGCCGGGGCTGCGCGAACTCAAGAAGCAGCGCACTCAGGACGCCCTGCTGCGGACGGCCCTCGAGCTGTTCATCACCCAGGGATACGAGCGGACGACCGTCGACGAGATCGCCGACGCGGTCGACGTCTCGCAGCGCACCTTCTTCCGGTACTTCGCGGGCAAGGAGGACGTCGCCCTCTTCACCCAGCGCGTCGCGGAGTCGCACTACCTCGCCGCCGTACGCCAACGCCCCCCGCACGAAGCCCCGTTGGAGGTCCTGCGGCGCTCCGTGCTGGAGAGCTGGGACACCATCGGCGAGGCGATCGAGGCCGTCATCCCGATCGAACTGCACATGCGCACCTTCCAGTTGATCGAGTCGACACCCTCCCTGCTCGCCGTCCATCTGCGCCGTTCCGCGGAGCTGGAGGAGGAGATCGCGCGGGTGATCGCCGAACGCGAGGGGCTCGACGTGGACGCCGACCCGCGCCCGCGCGTCGCGGTCGCCGTGTTCGGCGGGGTGATGCGCGTGACGGGCCGGCTGTGGGGCCGGGGCGAGGACGTCAGCGTCGAGGCGATCCGTGAACTGACCGCCCTGTATCTCGGCCACGTGGGCCCCGCGTTGGCGGAAACATGGCGTACGGAATAACGGCAGTCGTACGCGGAGGGGTCCGACCCGCGTACGCGACACCCCGCACCGCGCACGCAGAGTCACATGTCGCCCACAGAAACCCCGAGTTCACTCACTCAATGTGAGCATTTACCTCAAACTGAACCCGCTTTGCCCTGATTACCCCACCAGAAACGTGATCCGGGTCACTCGGTTAACGCGAGACACTCTTGTTCTCCTAGTGTGTCCTTTCAGTGACCTCCTTCGACGCATCCCCCCAACTGAACGTCTGGCGCGCACTCGCCGCGCTGGCCGTGGTCTTCGTGATGCTGGCCACCAGTGGCTGGACCGCGATCCACAGTCACCGGGGGTCCTCGGCCCTCACCTCCTCGCGCTCCGCGTGGGAGCGCGGCACCCTCGCCGGGCAGCCGCTCCCGGACACCGGCTCCGCGCCGGGCGTCCTGGCCCGCTTCTTCGCCTCGCTCGACGCCGGCCAGCGCGACCGGCTCGCGCACCGCTACCCGCTCGCGGTCGGCAACATGAACGGGGCGCCGGTCGAACTGCGCTACCGGGCGAACCGCCTCGCTCTGGAGAAACAGCGCAGGGTGGAGCGCAGACGCATGCACGACAGCCGGTTGTCCGAGCTCGGACAGCACGAGGCGGGACGCCGTATGCACCGCTACGAGGACCTGCTCGAAAAAGGCCGCGAGATCCTCGCCTTCGACCCGATGGGCCGGGGCCGGATCGCCGAGGTCTTCGGCGACCTCGACACCGCCGAGCGCGTCTCGGTCGTGGTGCCCGGCGTCGACACCGACCTGCTCACCTTCCAGCGCACGTCCAAGAAGTACTCGGCGCCCGTCGGCATGGCGCAGGCCCTCTACACGGCGGAGCACTCGGCGGCCCCCGCCAAGGACACCGCCGTGATCGCCTGGGCCGACTACACCGCACCCAGCGGCCTCGGCATCGACTCGGCCACCGCGATGCGCGCCGAGGACGGCGCGGTCCGGCTGAACGCGCTGGTGCGGGCACTGCCGAAGGGCTCGTCGGTCGTGCTGTACTGCCACAGCTACGGCTCGGTGCTGTGCGGGGTCGCCGCCCGGAAGCTGCCCTCGCGGGTCTCCGACATAGCGGTCTCGGGCAGCCCCGGCATGCGGGCCGACACGGTCACGGGACTGCGCACCACGGCGCAGGTCTGGGCGATGCGGGACTCCGACGACTGGATCCAGGACGTACCGCATCTGGAGGTCGGCGGCCTCGGGCACGGCGCCGACCCGGTGTCGGCGGCGTTCGGGGCACGGGTGCTGTCCGCGCGGAACGCCAGGGGCCACACCGGTTACTTCGAGCCGGGCACGGACAGCCTCCACAACTTCGCGGAAATCGGCATCGGCGCGTACGGCTCGGTGGACTGCGCGCACCCGGATGACGCGTGCCGGACGGGTTTGTCCGGCGGGTCGTCCGCCTGACGCGCGTAGAAACGAGAGGAACCGCGGTTCGCCCAGGGTGGCGACGCGAGCCTGTGTGCCGCATACGATGGCCCGCATGGGTGACGTACTGGCCGGATTTCATGCCGCCTGGGAGTTCGAGTCCGACTCCGTGCTCATCCGCTTCGAACGGGGAATCCGCACGCCGAAGCTGCTCCAGGCGCTCGGCGAACGACGTATCCCGCTCGACGCGATCGCGGCGGTGACACTGACACCCGGGAAGCGCGGCACGGTTGTGCTGCGCGCGGTCCCGAGACCTGGCGCCGATCCGCTCATCGAGGCGGCGGCGGGACAGCTCAAGGAGGGGTGCGACCCGTACCGGCTGGTGCTGCCGGCCGAGCGGGAGACGCTCGCCGAGTACTACGCGGACGAGCTGCGCGACCGGCTCACGACGGACGACGAACCCGCCGAGCGGTATCTCGTCGCGCCGCCCGAGACGCCGTTGCACTTCAAGGCGTACGACGGGAAGGCGACCTTCGACGGCCGGGCGGTGGCCTTCCGGTGGTTCTGGACGGGGGCCTCGTCGGCGAAGTGGAAGTCGGGCGACCAGACCTTTCCCGTCGCCCAGTTGAGCGGCGTCGAGTGGCGCTCGCCGGAGATCTTCGAGGGGCATCTGCGGCTGCTGCGGCGTGAGCCGGCGGATGCTCAGCCCGCACAGGCGGACCAGGATCCGGCCGCGGTCGTGTTCGGGCTCGGGTACGGGCCGGTGCACGAGTCGCTGCCGTTCGCCGCGGCTGTGCTGGCCGCGGTGCGGGGTTCTGGCGGGGCGCCTGTGCCGGTGGCTGCGCTTGCGGCCCACGCGGCTCGGCGTGATCCCGCCGACATCGCCGAGCGGATCCGGCACCTCGGGGAACTCCGCGACGCGGGCCTCGTCACGGACGAGGAGTTCTCCACGAAGAAGGCGGAGCTGTTGGCGGAGCTGTGACGGGGCGGGCGTGCACCGATGTTTTTCGCCCCCTCCGCCCCTTACCGTCCCGTCTCTCGGGGGCTCCGCCCCCGAACCCCCGCTCCTCAAACGCCGGAGGGGCTAAATCCTTTTCAGCCCGTCCGGCGATTGAGGACGAGCGCGAAGCGCGAAAGCGGGGGTCTGGGGGCGCAGCCCCCAGGTACGGGACGGGTAGGGGCGGAGGGGGCGAGGAAACTACTCTCGGCCTGCCGACGTGAACGTCATGTCGGCGTAGCGGTCGCCCGCGACCTGGGCGGCGATGGGCTCCAGCAGGGCCAGTTCCGCCGGGGTGAGGACGAGACGGGTCGCGGCGGTGTTCTCCTCGACGCGCTTCGCCTTGGTGGTACCGGGAATCGGCACCACGGCAAGCCCGTGGACATCCCCCCGCCGCTGGACCCAGGCCAGCGCGACCTGTCCGAGCGAGACCCCGTGGGCGTCGGCGACGGCCCGCACCGGCTCCAGCAACGCGGCGTTGACGGCCGCGTTCTCCCCGTTGAAGCGAGGCTGGTGGCGCCGGAAGTCGTCCGCCCCCAGATCGGTCGAGGCGTTCGCGAAGGACCCGGTGAGGAACCCGCGCCCGAGCGGCGAGTACGGCACGAGTGCCACCCCCAGCTCGGCCGCCACCGGAACCACACCCGCCTCGATGTCCCGGCTGAACAGCGACCACTCCGACTGCACGGCGGCGATCGGGTGCACGCCCTGCGCCGCCCGCAGCTCGCCGCCGGTGACCTCGCTCAGCCCGAGCTGCTTGACCTTGCCCTCGCGCACCAGCTCGGCCATGACGCCGACGGTCTCCTCGATGGGGATGTGCACGTCACGGCGGTGCATGTAGTAGAGGTCGATCACGTCGACGTCCAGCCGCCGCAGGCTGGCCTCGACGGCCTGCCGGACATAGGGCGCGTCGTTGCGGATGACCCGCTTCGTCGGCTCGTCCGGCGGGATCGACAGGGCGAACTTCGTCGCGACGACGATCTCGTCGCGGTGCGCCTTGAAGAACGGGGACAGGAACTCCTCGTTCGCCCCCTCTCCGTACGCGTCCGCCGTGTCGTAGAACGTGACGCCGAGCTCCAGCGCCCGCTCCAGGGCGGCCCGTGCCCCGTCGGCGTCCGCCGGGCCGTACGCGAAGCTCATGCCCATGCAGCCCAGGCCCTGTACCCCGACCTCGGGGCCGCCGGTACCGAGCCGCACCTTCGCGATCTTGCTGTCCGTCATCAGGACCTCTCCGACGCCAGGGCACGCCCGGCGTCCGCGTAGAAAGTGATCTTGCGGTCGAGCACCGCGAGGGTGTCCTGGAGTTCGGCGATCCGGGACCGCACGTCCCTGCGGGTCGCCTCCAGGAGTTCGTAGCGCTCGAGATAGGTGTCGTCGCCCTCGCGCACCAGCTCCGCGTAGCGCACCATGTCGGCGACCGGCATGCCGGTGAGCCGCAGCTTGCCGACGAGGCCCAGCCAGTCCAGGTCACGGTTGCTGTAGCGGCGCTGTCCGGTGTGCGAGCGGTCGATGTGCGGCATCAGCCCGATCCGCTCGTACCAGCGCAGGGTGTGCGCCGTCAGGCCGGTGTAGGCGACGACCTCGCTGATCGTGTAGCTGTCCTGCCCGTCGGGGCGCCGCAGCCGCTGCTCGGGGGGCGCGACACAGACATCGGGACTGGTACCGGTCTCGGCGGCCTCGGCCGTGGTCTCCATCACCGTCATGACCTCCACGCTAAAACCCTGGAGTGCACTCCAAGCAAGCGGAAACCATGAAAATCCCGTGACGTCCCCCGGTCGCGGTGTCTACGTTGCCGATCATGACTCTTGTACGCCGGGCCGTGCCCGAGGACGCCGAGGAAGTACTGCGCCTGCGTCAGGTGATGATCGACTCGGTCTTCGGGACCGACTCGTCCCGTGCCTGGCACGCCGAATCGCTCCCCACCGTACGCGGGAGGCTCGCCGACCCCGACGGGGACTTCGCGGCCTTCGTCGTCGACCATCCGGACCGGCCGGACGCGCTGGCGGCACTTGTCGCCGGGACGATCGACTACCGGATCGGGCGCGCGGGCAATCCGCGCGGCGCGATCGGATACGTCTTCAGCGTGGCCACCGATCCGGACGCGCGGCGCCGCGGGTATGCCCGCGCGAGCATGGAGGCACTCCTCGACTGGTTCCGTGGACGAGGCGTCACGGCCGCCGATCTCACCGCCTCCGCCGAGGCCGAGCCGCTGTACGCCTCGCTCGGTTTCGTGCGCAAGCCGGACCCGGACCCTCCGATGCGGCTCCAGCTCTGAGCAGGACAGGTCCTAAGCTCATGCCCATGTCCTTGCAGAGCCTGGCGTTGATCGAGAACTGGCCCGTCCCCACCGCCGCGGCGGCCGTCGTCCGCGCGGACGGCGCGGTGCTCGGCAGCCATGGACCCGGTGACCGGACCTTCGCGCTCGCCTCGGTGTCCAAGCCGCTCGCCGCGTACGCCGCTCTCGTCGCGTACGAGGAGGGGGCGATCGAGCTCGACGAACCCGCCGGGCCCGCCGGCTCGACCGTGCGTCATCTCCTCGCGCACACCTCCGGGCTCGCCTTCGACGAGCACCGGGTGACGTCCGCGCCCGGGGAGCGGCGGCTGTACTCCAACGCCGGGTTCGAGGTGCTCGGGGAGCACCTCGCCAAGGCGACGGACATTCCGTTCGCGGAGTATCTGCGGCAGGCGGTACTGGATCCGCTGGGGATGGTGTCGACCACGCTCGACGGGTCGCCCGCGAAGGACGGGGTGTCCACGGTGGACGACCTCGTGCGGTTCGCGGCGGAGGTGCAGGCGCCGCGGCTGCTCGATCCGCGGACGGTGGCCGAGGCGATGACCGTCCAGTACCCGGGGACGAAGGGTGTGCTGCCGGGGTACGGGCACCAGAACCCCAACGACTGGGGGCTCGGCTTCGAGATCCGCGACGCCAAGTCGCCGCACTGGACGGGGAGTTCGTCCTCTCCGCGGACCTTCGGTCACTTCGGGCAGTCGGGTACGTTCCTGTGGGTCGATCCCGTCGCGGGGGTGGCCTGTGTCGCTCTCACCGACCGGGCTTTCGGGCCCTGGGCCGTCGAGGCGTGGCCGCCGTTCACCGACGCGGTCCTCGCCGAGCTGGGCTGAGCCGAGGGTGCTTTTTCGCCCCCTCCGCCCCTGCCCGTCCCGCCCCTGGGGGCTGCGCCCCCAGACCCCCCTGTCGCGCTCCGCGCTCGTCCTCAAAGGCCGGACGGGCTAGAAGCCGAGCGGCGCCATCTCCCACACCAGCAGCTCCGCCGGTGAGCCCGCCAGCGCTTCCAGGTCCTTCGCGTCCGTGATGCGGGCCGTGTCGCCGGGGACCAGTTCCTCGTCCTCCAGGCGCACTTCGCCGCGTACGACATGGACGTACACGAACGCGGCGTCCGGAACCGCGGTCCGCTCGCCCGCCATAAGGCGGCGTACATGGAGCATGGCGCCCGCCTCCGGGACGGCGTACGGCGTGGAGTCCGCGATGCCGTGGACGATCTCGTAGGCGGGTTCGCCGCCGGGCTCCAGCGGGGCCAGCCACATCTGGACGAAGCTCAGCGGCTCCGTGCCGTCGTTGCGTTCCACATGGCGGACACCGCCCCCGGCGCTGAGGTGCTGCACGTCACCGGGGCGGACCACCGACTCGTGGCCGGCGGAGTCGCGGTGGGTCAGCTCGCCCTCGACCACCCACGTGACGATCTCGGTGTGGCTGTGCGGGTGCTCCTCGAAGCCGGCGCCGGGCGCGAGCCGCTCCTCGTTGCAGGCGATCACCGCGCCGAAGCGGAGGTTGTCCGGGTCGTAGTGCGGGCCGAAGGAGAAGCCGTGGAGCGAGGAGATCCCGGTCTCCGGGTCCCCTCCGCTGAAGCGCTCTTCGGCGCGGCGGACATCCATCACAGGCCCACCGTAGCCCCGCCCGGCGGGCTCGCCCGGGACCCGCCGCCGCACGCCTCCGTCCGGATAAGGCAGTCTTGTCCCGTGCCCGAACCCGAAACCAGCAACAGCGCTCGCCCTCCGCTCGACGCCCGCGCGCACGCAGCGACCCTCAAGCGACTGGAGAAGTCGTCCGGGAACCTCGCCGCGCAGGCCATCGCACGGATGGACGAGACGCTGCCCTGGTACCGGGCCATGCCCCCGGAGAACCGTTCCTGGATCGGTCTTGTCGCCCAGGCCGGTATCGCCGCCTTCACCGAGTGGTTCCGGCGTCCGGACGCTCCGCAGGCCATCTCCACCGATGTGTTCGGGACCGCGCCACGCGAGCTGACCAGGGCGATCACCCTGCGCCAGACCGTCGAGATGGTGCGGACCACGATCGAGGTGATGGAGAGCGCGATCGACGAGGTCGCGGCGCCGGGTGACGAGTCCGTGCTCCGGGAGGCACTCCTCGTCTACGCCCGCGAGATCGCCTTCGCGACCGCACAGGTGTACGCGCAGGCGGCGGAGGCGCGGGGCGCCTGGGACGCCCGCCTCGAATCGCTGGTCGTGAACGCCGTTCTGTCCGGCGAGGCCGACGAGGGCGCCGTCAGCCGGGCCTCGGCGCTCGGCTGGAACTCGCCCGAACATGTCTGCGTGGTGCTGGGCACGGCGCCCGACGGTGACAGCGAGCTGACGGTCGAGGCGATCCGGCGGGCCGCCCGGCACGCCAAGCTCCAGGTGCTGACCGGGGTGCTCGGGGACCGGCTGGTCGTCATCGCGGGCGGCAGCGACAATCCGCTCGCCGTCGCCAAGTCGCTGATCGGCCCGTATGCCGCCGGGCCCGTCGTCGCGGGGCCCATCGTGCCGGACCTGCTCGCCGCGACCCGCTCCGCGCAGGCCGCCGCCGCCGGTCTCAAGGCCTGTTTCGCCTGGCAGGACGCGCCTCGGCCGGTGCTCGCGGACGATCTGCTGCCGGAGCGCGCCATCGCCGGAGACCCTGCCGCCCGCGACCAGTTGGTGGAGGAGATCTACAGACCGCTCGAGGAGGCCGGCTCCGCGCTCCTGGAGACGCTCGCCGTCTATCTGGAGCAGGCGAGCAGTCTGGAGGGTGCGGCCCGGATGCTCTTCGTGCATCCCAACACCGTGCGCTACCGGCTCCGACGTGTGACTGACGTCACCGGTTGGTCGCCTTCCGATGTACGCTCCGCGTTCACGCTGCGCATCGCGCTGATTCTGGGACGTTTGGCCGACGGAGATCCACAGTCCTAGGCTTTTGTCGGAGTCCTACAATTCCCCTTCGTGTTCTTCGTCCCTGTCCCCACGGGCGGTCGTGGCCGTCCACAAGAGAGAGTGTGAGTGTGCTCGTACTCGTCGCTCCCGGCCAGGGTGCACAGACGCCCGGCTTCCTCACTCCTTGGCTCGACCTCCCCGGCGCGGCCGACCGCCTCGCCGGCTGGTCCGACGCCATCGGCCTTGACCTTGCCCACTACGGCACGCAGGCCGACGCGGACGCGATCCGCGACACGGCCGTGGCGCAGCCGCTGCTCGTCGCGGCCGGACTGCTGTCCGCCGCCGCGCTGGGCGAGGTGACCCCGGGCGCCGTCGCCGGCCACAGCGTCGGTGAGATCACCGCCGCCGCGTTCGCGGGAGTCCTGGAGGACACGGCGGCACTCCAGCTCGTACGCAGGCGGGGCCTGGCGATGGCCGAGGCCGCCGCCGTGACGCGGACCGGGATGTCCGCCCTGCTCGGCGGGGACCCCGCGACGACGGTCCCGCACCTGGAGAAGCTCGGTCTGACGGCCGCGAACGTGAACGGCGCGGGCCAGGTCGTGGCGGCCGGCACCCTGGAGCAGCTCGCCGAACTCGCGGAGAACAAGCCCGAGGGCGTACGCAAGGTCATCGCGCTGAAGGTCGCCGGCGCTTTCCACACGCACCACATGGCGTCCGCCGTCGACACGCTGGCCAAGGCCGCCGCGGAGCTGGCTCCCGCGGATCCGAGGTTCACCTACGTCTCGAACAGCGACGGCAGGACCGTCGCCGGCGGCGACGAGGTCGTCACGCGGCTGGTCGGCCAGGTCGCCAACCCGGTCCGCTGGGACCTGTGCATGGAGACGTTCAAGGAACTCGGCGTGACCGCGCTGCTCGAGGTGTGCCCCGGCGGTACTTTGACCGGTCTGGCCAAGCGCGCCCTGCCGGGTGTGCGGACGCTGGCGCTGAAGACCCCCGACGACCTCGACGCGGCTCGCGAGCTCATCGCCGAGCACAGTGCCTGACAAGGAGCCCGAGAGCATGTCGAAGATCAAGCCGAGCAAGGGCGCCCCGTACGCGCGGATCCTCGGCGTGGGCGGCTACCGTCCCGTCCGGGTCGTGCCCAACGAGGTGATCCTCGAGACGATCGACTCGTCCGACGAGTGGATCCGCTCGCGCTCCGGCATCGAGACCCGGCACTGGGCGAACGACGAGGAGACCGTCGCCGCGATGTCCATCGAGGCGTCCGGCAAGGCGATCGCCGACGCCGGGATCAGCGCCGTCCAGATCGGCGCCGTGGTCGTCTCCACCGTGTCGCACTTCAGCCAGACCCCGGCCATCGCCACCGAGATCGCCGACAGGCTCGGCACGGACAAGGCCGCGGCCTTCGACATCTCGGCCGGCTGCGCGGGCTTCGGCTACGGCCTGACCCTCGCCAAGGGCATGATCGTCGAGGGTTCGGCGGAGTACGTCCTCGTCATCGGCGTCGAGCGGCTGTCCGACCTGACCGACCTGGAGGACCGCGCGACGGCCTTCCTGTTCGGTGACGGCGCGGGCGCGGTCGTGGTGGGCCCCTCCGACGAGCCGCACATCGGCCCGACGGTGTGGGGCAGCGAGGGCGACAAGTCCAACACCATCAAGCAGACCGTCCCGTGGGACCGTTTCCTCCACCACTCGCGGCTTGGCTCGAGCGGGGGGACCGTCAACGGCGACGTGTCCGAGCTGCCGCTCGACTCCAAGGGCGAGGTCAAGTTCCCCGCCATCACGCAGGAGGGCCAGGCGGTGTTCCGCTGGGCCGTGTTCGAGATGGCGAAGGTCGCTCAGCAGGCGCTGGACGCGGCCGGGATCACCTCGTCCGACCTGGACGTCTTCATTCCGCACCAGGCCAACGAGCGGATCATCGACTCGATGGTGAAGACACTGAAACTGCCGGAGCACGTCACGGTCGCCCGCGACGTACGCACCACCGGCAACACGTCGGCAGCCTCGATTCCGCTCGCGATGGAGCGGCTTCTGGCGACCGGCGAGGCGAAGAGCGGCGACACCGCGCTCGTCATCGGCTTCGGGGCGGGTCTCGTGTACGCCGCCACGGTCGTTACCCTCCCCTAGGCACACCGTCCGGATCTCTCCGGCCGGAGTAACGCCACACCCTCTGGATACATACCGAAGGAGCGCCGACATGGCCGCCACTCAGGAAGAGATCGTCGAAGGTCTCGCCGAGATCGTGAACGAGATCGCCGGGATCCCCACCGAGGACGTCCAGCTGGACAAGTCCTTCACCGATGACCTGGACGTCGACTCGCTGTCCATGGTCGAGGTCGTCGTCGCCGCCGAAGAGCGCTTCGACGTGAAGATCCCGGACGACGACGTCAAGAACCTCAAGACCGTCGGCGACGCCACCGCCTACATCCTCAAGAACCAGGGCTGATCTCCCGGTCCCTGGACTGACTGCCCCGCCACCCGGCGGTGGCGCCGCTGAATCCTCGTATCCGTTGGAGAAAGAATTCCCGTGAGCCCGACCAATCGCACCGTGGTCGTCACCGGTATCGGCGCAACCACACCGCTGGGTGGCGACGCAGCCTCTACCTGGGAGGGCCTGGTCGCCGGACGTTCCGGTGTCCGCGCCCTCGATCAGGAGTGGGCCGCCGAGCAGGCGGTCCGTATCGCGGCGCAGATCGCCGTGGAGCCGGGCGAGGTCATTCCGCGCCCGCAGGCCCGCCGACTGGACCGCTCGGCGCAGTTCGCGCTGATCGCGGCCAAGGAGGCGTGGGCCGACGCCGGTTACACCGACAAGGCCGGGGTTGACGCGTCCGTCGACCCCGACCGGCTGGGCGCGGTCATCGCCTCCGGCATCGGCGGCGTCACGACTCTCCTCGACCAGTACGACGTGCTGAAGGAGAAGGGCGTACGCCGCGTCTCCCCGCACACCGTGCCGATGCTGATGCCGAACGGCCCGTCCGCCAACGTGGGGCTCGCCGTGGGCGCCCGCGCCGGTGTGCACACCCCGGTCTCCGCCTGCGCGTCGGGCGCCGAGGCCATCGGCTACGCGATCGAGATGATCCGTACCGGCCGCGCCGACGTCGTCGTCGCCGGTGGTACGGAGGCGGCCATCCACCCGCTGCCCATCGCCGCGTTCGGCAACATGATGGCGATGTCCAAGAACAACGACGACCCGCAGGGCGCCTCGCGTCCCTACGACGTCGGGCGCGACGGCTTCGTCCTCGGTGAGGGCGCCGGCGTCCTGGTCCTGGAGTCGGCCGAGCACGCCGCCGAGCGCGGTGCCCGCGTGTACGCGGAGGCGGTCGGCCAGGGCATCTCCTCCGACGCGCACGACATCGTGCAGCCGGAGCCCGAGGGCCGCGGCATCGCGCAGGCGCTGCAGAACCTGCTCGACAACACCGACCTGGACCCGGCCGAGATCGTGCACGTGAACGCGCACGCCACCTCGACGCCGGCCGGTGACGTCGCGGAGCTGAAGGCGCTGCGCAAGGTCTTCGGCGACGACACCGACCACATGGCGGTCTCCGGCACCAAGTCGATGACCGGTCACCTCCTCGGTGGCGCGGGCGGCGTGGAGTCGGTCGCCTCGGTGCTCGCCCTGTACCACCGGGTGGCGCCGCCGACCATCAACGTCGAGAACCTCGACCCCGAGGCGGCGGCCAACGCCGACATCGTGCGGGGAGAGGCGCGGAAGCTGCCCGTCGAGGGCCGGATCGCCGCGCTGAACGACTCGTTCGGGTTCGGCGGGCACAACGTGGTGCTGGCATTCCGTACGGTCTAGCTCCGGCCGTTCCTGATACATGTGTGAAGGGCCCCCACCGTTCGGTGGGGGCCCTTCACGCATGCGGTGGAGCTGGTGTCAGACGACCTGGTGGAGCCAGCGGACCGGGGCGCCCTCGCCCGCGTACCTGAAGGGCTCCAGCTCGTCGTCCCACGGTTTGCCGAGGAGCTTGGCGAGTTCGGCCTCGAGGTCGGTCTCGCCGCGCTGGGAGCGCAGCAGGGCGGCGCGCAGCCGGTCCTCGGGGATCAGGATGTCGCCGTGGATTCCGGTGACGGCGTGGTAGATGCCGAGGTCGGGGGTGCAGCTGTAGCGCTCGCCCTCGGCGGTGGGGCACGGCTCGGAGGTGACTTCGAAGCGAAGCATCTGCCAGCCGCGGAGTGCGGAGGCGAGCTTGGAGGCGGTGCCGACCTCGCCCTTCCAGGAGAACTCTGATCTCCAGGTGCCCGGCGAGGCGGGCTGCCGGATCCAGTCGAGGTTGACGCGTGTGCCGAGCACCCCCGCGACCGCCCACTCGACGTGCGGGCACAGCGCGCGGGGCGCGGAGTGCACGTAGAGAACTCCACGTGTCGTCACTGGGGCCTCCGGACAGAGCGAGACATCTTGTAACTTAGCGGGACGGCGGTGGCGGGGCGGCCACGTGGCGAGGCTACCGTGCGGCGGCGCAAGGAGTGTGACGTACCGTCGGTCCCAGCGCGCAGAAACATTGAGGTTTCACCCAAGGGGACGCGGTGTTGACCGACCGTGTTCGCCGGGGTATGGACCGACCCTGCACAACGAACGAGGGGACCTGGGGATGCGGAACCGTAGCCATCGTTCGCGGGCCGTCCTCGCCGTCGCGGTGGCGGCTCTGCTCGGTGTCGCCGGGTGCGACGCCACCGGTGGCAACTCCCCGGCGCCGAAGGACAGCACCAGGGGCCGGCCGTCCCCCACCCCGGCCTGGGACCGCAGCCCCGAGTCGGTGGCCGCGGTCGGCGACTCCATCACCCGCGGCTTCGACGCGTGCACGGTGCTGTCCGACTGCCCCGAGGCGTCCTGGGCGACCGGCAGCGACAAAGGCGTGAAGAGTCTCGCCGTACGGCTGCTGGGGAGGGCCGGGGCGGCCGAGCACAGCTGGAACTACGCGGTGACCGGGGCGCGGATGGCGGACCTGCCGGGGCAGATGGCGCAGGCCGTCACGCGCGGGCCCGAGCTGGTGGCGGTGATGGCGGGCGCCAACGACGCCTGCCGCTCGTCCGTCTCGGCGATGACCTCCGTCGCGGAGTTCCGGACCGACTTCAAGGACGCGCTGGGCACGCTGCGCGAGGCACTGCCCACGAGCCAGGTGTACGTGGCGAGCGTGCCGGACCTGAAGCGGCTCTGGTCCGAGGGCCGCACCAACCCGCTCGGCAAGCAGGTCTGGAAGCTGGGCATCTGCCCCTCGATGCTGGGTGACGCGGACTCCCTCGACGCGGCGGCGACGCTGCGGCGCGACACGGTGCAGGACCGGGTGGAGGCGTACAACAAGGTGCTCGAGGAGGTCTGCGCCACGGACAGGTACTGCCGCTTCGACGGCGGCGCGGTCTTCGACTACCGCTTCGGGACGGACGAGTTGAGCCACTGGGACTGGTTCCACCCGAGCAGGACCGGGCAGGCGTGGCTCGCGGAGACGGCCTATCGCGTGGTGACGGCGAGGAAACCGGCGGCGTAGGCCTTCGGTCGGGAGCCGCTCCGGTGGCCTAGGCTTTCGATCATGTACGACGAACTCTTCGGCACGCTTCCCGACGGCACCCCCGTTCACCGCTGGACGCTGGAGCGTGGCGGCCTGCGGGTGCGGGTCCTGACGTACGGCGGGATCGTGCAGGCGGCCGAGGTCCCGGACGGGGCGGGCCGGGCCGTCGACGTGGTGCTGGGCTTCCCGGACCTGGCGGGGTACCTCGCGCATCCGGAGCCGTACTTCGGGGCGCTGGTGGGGCGGTACGCGAACCGGATCGCGGGCGGCCGTTTCCCGCTCGACGGGCTCACCTACCACCTGGCGCAGAACAACGGCACCAACTCCCTGCACGGCGGCGAGCGCGGCTTCGACAAGCGTGTGTGGGACGCGCAGCCGGTCGAACACGGGGTCCGACTGTCCCGGGTCGGTCCGCACGGCGAGGAGGGCTTCCCGGGGCGCCTGGAGGTCTCGGCGACGTACACGCTGGACGTGGACAGGGCGGGCCCCGCGCTGCGGATCGCGTACGAGGCGGTCACGGACGCGCCGACGGTGGTGAACCTGACGAATCACACGTACTGGAATCTGAGCGGTTCGGGGAGCGCGGTCGGACACGAACTCCGGCTCGCCGCCTCGCGGTTGACGCCGGTGGACGGCGACCTCATCCCGACCGGGGAGTTCCTGGACGTGGACGGCACCCGCTTCGACTTCCGTGAGGCGCGGAAGACGGGCGCCGGGTACGACCACAACTTCGTGCTCGACAAGGGACTGACCGAGACGCCGGTGGAGGTCGCCGAGCTGTACGACCCGGCTTCCGGGCGCGTGCTGACCGTGGCGACCACCGAGCCCGGCCTCCAGCTCTACACCGCCGACCACCTCGACGGTTCGCTGCCCTTCGCGCCCGGCGACGGCATCGCGCTGGAGACCCAGCACTTCCCCGACTCCCCGAACCGCCCGGAGTTCCCGAGCACCGGGCTGCGGCCCGGCGGGGTGTACCGGTCGGAGACCGTCTGGCGGTTCACGGTGCGGGACCAGGACTCCGCGTAGCCGGTGCTCCGCCCGAGCCCCGGCCCGGATGTCAGGTTCCGGACCGGGGCTGCTCAGGGGGGCGGCTCGTCCTGGCTCAGACCGTAATGCTCGTCGCGACGCGGCGGTCCGCGATCGAGCGTCCTGCCTGGATCTCGTACGAACCCTTCACAAACGCCCACGAGTTCGCCGTCTCGTCCCAGACCTCGAAGGCGCGGCGCGGGAGTTCGACCACGGCCTCGGCGCTCTCGCCGGGCCCCGCCTCCAGGCTCGCGAACCCGGCGAGCCACCGGGCCGGGCGGTCGGTGTCCTGTTCGGTGGGCGCCAGATAGACCTGGACGACCTCGCGGCCGGCCCGCTCGCCGGAGTTCCGGACCCGGATCGTGGCGGTCGTGCCGTCGGCCTCGATCGACTCGTACGTCCAGTCGGTGTAGCCGAGGCCGTGCCCGAAGGCGTACGAGGGGACGGCGCCGGCTTTCTCCCAGGCGCGGTAGCCGATGAACACGTCCTCGGTGTAAGGGAGTTCGCCGTTCTCGGGGGCGACCTGGGTAACCGGGGCGGCGGCGAGGGAGCCCCAGGTCGTGGGCAGCCGGCCGCCGGGCTCGTGGGCGCCGGTGAGGACGTCGGCGAGGGCCGCGCCGCCCTCCTGGCCGGGGAACCAGTTCAGCAGGACGGCGGCGACCTCCTCGCGCCACGGAAGCTCCACCGGGGAGCCGGAGTTGACGATCACGACGGTGTTCGGGTTGGCGGCGGCCACGGCGTGGACCAGGTCGTCCTGGCGGCCCGGGAGCCGGAGGTTCTCGCGGTCGAAGCCCTCGGACTCGACGCGGTCGGTGGTGGCGACCACGACGACGGCGGTGTCGGCGGCGCGGGCCGACTCGACGGCCTCCGCGATCAGTTCGTCGGCGTCGCGCCGCGGCTCCTGGTGGGCGAGCGAGAAGCCGATCACCTTCACGGGGCCGCCCTCGGGGAGGGTGACGGTGTGGGTGAGGGAGACGCTCACCGGCCGGCCGGCGGTGAGTTCGGCGTGGGCGCGGGGCACCGGGGCTCCGAAGAACGTCTCGAAGGGGCTGTCCTTGTCGGTGCGCTGGACTTCGTCGAAGTACGTCGTGCCGTCGACGGTGAGGGTGAACGCGCCGAGGCCCTTGATGCCGAAGGTGTGCGTGCCGGTGTCGCGCGGGGTGAAGGTGCCGGTCAGTTCGACGGTGCGGAGGGCGTCGTGGGTGACGCCGTCCGGTAGGTCGTTGCCCGTCCACTGGATCTGGCCGTTGGGGGCGGAGCCACTGCCGATGACCTCGCCTGCCTCGTCGCGGCAGACGGCGCGCAGCTCGAACCCCTTGTCGGCGATGGCGAGTTCCTCGTTCGGGTCGGCTCCGACGGCGTACGTCAGGCTGCCCTCGGGGAGGGCGGCGGTGAGGCCGTCGAGAGGCGAGACGATCCGGGCGGGGAAGACGGTGGCGGAGCCGCCGCCGAGGACGCGGGCGTCGCGGGCGGCGGCGCCGCTGAGCGCGACCGTGCCCGGTTCGAGCGGTAGAGCCGCGTTCTCGTTGCGCACGAGAACGAAGGAGCGGTGGGCGATCTCACGGGCCAGGGCCTCGCCGTCGACGGTGGCGGGCGGCTCGGTCACGACCGGTTCGGCGCCGTCCAGGATGCCCACGCGGGCGGCGAGGCGCAGGACGTTGCGTACGGCGTCGTCGACCGTCGACTCCGCGACCTGGCCGTCCCGTACGGCCCGCGCGAGCGGTTCGCCGTACACGGTGCGCGGTCCTGGCATGGCGACGTCGAGGCCGCCCTCGATGGCGGCGGTCGTGGAGCGCGCGGCCGTCCAGTCGGAGACGTTGAAGCCGTCGAAGCCCCATTCGCCGCGCAGGATCCCGTTCACGAGGCGGCGGTGCTCGGACATGGTCGTGCCGTTGACCGAGTTGTAGGCGGTCATCACGCCCCAGGGGCGGGCGCTGTCGACGATGGCTTCGAAGGGGGCCAGGTAGAGCTCCCGCAGGGCGCGTTGGGAGACGAGGTTGTTCACCGTGAAGCGGTCGGTCTCGGCGTCGTTGGCGACGAAGTGCTTGACGGTGGTGGCGACGCCGCCGGACTGGACGCCCCGCACATAGCCGCCGCCGATCACGCCGGTCAGATACGGGTCCTCGCTGTACGCCTCGAAGTGCCGGCCGCCGAGCGGGGAACGGTGCAGGTTCACGGTGGGCGCGAGCAGCACGTGGACGTTCTTGCGGCGGGCCTCCTGGGCGAGCAGGACACCGGCGCGGTGGGCGAGGCCGGGGTCCCAGGTGGCGGCGAGCGCGGTCGGGGACGGCAGCGCGACGGAGGGATCGTCGGCGCTCCAGCGCACGCCGCGGACACCGATCGGGCCGTCGGACATGACCAGGGACCTCAGCCCGATCTCCGGGAGCGCGGGCAGCGACCACATGTCCTGCCCGGACAGCAGCCTCACCTTCGCGTCGAGGCCGAGCCTGCCGAGCGCCGCCTCGACGACCGCCTCGCGGGCCTGGTCCAGCGGGGTCTGCGCGGTCTCCGCCACGGGGGTACCTCCACATCGAAGTCCCTGGAGTCCTTGACAGGCTTTCGGCGTCTCAATCCTGCTTCGGGCGTCTGATTCCCGACTCGCGGAAGGTACGCGGAGAACGCCTGGCGAGACCTCGCGAAGCCCGGTGGTCACGGCAGTCACGCCCCATGGCGTACGCCCCGTCCGTCACGCGATACTGCCGCCGTCCGGCACACCCCACGGCGGCGGAAGGCCAGAACTCCCTTGAATCACATACGTACTCGGATCGGCGTACTCGGACTGGCCCTGGCGGCGGGTCTGTCGGCGGCGCCCACCGCGTCCGCCGGCCCCTCCAGCGCCGAGCCCCCCACCGTGGAGGAGCTGCGGCTCGACAGGGCCGCGCCCCAGGAGATCCTGCGGCGGTCCGGATTCGACACCGTGGCACCGCGGTTCGCCCGGGCGCTGGCGAAGGCCGACTCGTACGCGCAGGCCGAGCGGGCCGCCGTACAGCAGGGTGCGCGGTTGTGGCGGCGGGCCGTGGACCGGGCGCAGGGCCGGGGTCCGGCGGGCGGGGATCTGAGCCGGGACGACGACCGGCCGCTGTACTGGGCGCGGCTCGGTATGACACGCGAAGTACGCGCGTGGGAGCCGGAGTTCAGGCTCAGCGAAGCTCAACGGAACAATCTGCTGGCCAGGTTGGAGGTGTCCTCACGCGGTCAGGACGCCATTCACTATCCGCGGGCCAAGGGCGTGAAGCGGATCCTGGTGACCGGATTCGACCCGTTCACGCTGGACCGTGACGTCCGGATCTCCAACCCGTCCGGAGCCAGTGCCCTCGCCCTGGACGGCACGACGATCCGGACCGCGGACGGTCCTGCTCGGGTGGAGACCGCCGTGTTCCCGGTCCGCTGGGAGGACTTCGCCGAGGGCACGGTGGAGCGGACGCTGCGGTCGAAGCTGCCCCGCGTGGACCTGTTCACGACCATCAGCCAGGGCCGGGTGGGCCGCTTCGACGTGGAGCGGACCAACGGGGCCTGGCGCGGCGGCTTCCCGGACAACCGGAATCTCTCGGTCACTGGGACCGTGCCGGTCACCCACCCGGCCTCACAGCCGCAGTGGACGTCGACGACCCTTCCGTACGCGGAGATCGTGGCCGCGAACACGGGCCGCTTCCCGGTGTACGACAACACGTCGGTGACCGAGATCCCGGCGGGCGGCACCACCGCGGTCGTACGTCCGGACGGCCCGACTCCCGGTTCGACGGCTCGTGCCGGGGGCGGCGGGAACTACCTCTCCAACGAGATCGCGTACCGCGCGACGCTGCTGCGCGACCGGCTCGGTCTGCACGACGCCCTGCCGGGCGGGCATGTGCACACGCCCGTGCTCCAGTTCGGCACGGACAACACGGACCCGGCGACCGGGGTGGTCACCGACGCCGAGTTCGTACGGAACCGGCTGGACATCATCGCCCAGGTGCGGGCGATCCTGACGGTGGCGGTGGAGTCGGGTTCCTGACGGGTGGCGGGGCGGCGGTCAGGCCGTGGGCGCCGGCCGCTGGTGGTTCGCGGCCTTCTTGCCCTTGCCCCGGTCGCCGTCAGTCGTCTCCTCGCCCAGCAGGTCGCGGGCCATCAGGGTGGCGCCCGCGACGGCGCCGGGCATCAGGAAGACGGCGACGAACGGGACCAGGAAGGAGACGGCCAGCGGGGTACCGAAGCCCCAGATCAGCCGCTTTCGGCCGCGGAGCAGGGTGAGGCGGCGGCGGAGGTCGACGCGACGGCGTTGCATGGCCACCGCCGTCAGCTCCTCGGTCAGGAAGAAGCCGGTGACGAAGAGGCCGATCACCGGGACCGCCGTCTGGCCGACGAACGGGATGAAGCCGCAGGCGAAGAGCAGGATGCCCCACAGAGCCGCCCTGACGACGATACGGAGGCTGTCGCGGCCCGAGATCCACAGCTCCCGCCACATCGGCAGGCCCGACTCGGGTGCCGTGCCGTCCGGGGAGACGTCCCGGTCGACCTTCTCCGAGAGGTTCTCGTAGAAGGGCTGGCCGATGAGGAGGGTGACCGCCGTGAAGGTGACGACGGAGAGGAGGAGGGCGAGGGCGAACAGCACGGCGGTGAGGAGGCCGCGGAAGCCGCCCTGCCAGGGGCTGGACCAGTCGTCCGCGAACGGGGTGGCCCAGCCGACGAAGTCATCGGCGTATATCCCCAGGGCGACGAGGGACGCCGCGTACACCACGAGGGTGATCAGTCCCGGGAGCAGGCCGAAGCCGTACTGCTTCCCGTGCCTGGCCACCCATCGCTGGCCCTGTATCAAGTAGTTGAAGCCCACCCCGAAGTCACGCATGGGGGAACCTTAGCCGCGTTCTCCCGGGGCCTTCACGCGTCCGTCGCGGTCAGCCACTTCCCGATGCCGGCCATCGCGGCGGGGCCGCCGTCCGAGCCGGCGCTCCGGACCGGGTCGGCGATCGCACGGTGCGCGGTGCGGGACTGGGCGCCGGGATGGCCGACGGGCCGCGCCTGCGGATCTCGGTGCGGGCGAAGGCGGGGCGGGCCCGTCGCCGCCTTCGACCACGTCGAGCCCGTCGACCCCTTCGACCACGTCAACCACGTCAACCACCGTCATCGAGGCGGGCTCCCGGGCGAGCGCAGCCGCCCGCCTCGCCCCGCACCGACCGCACCAGCCCGGCGCGTGAGAGCGCCCGCGACCGCTGGGCCAGACAGCTCGCCGAGACGTCGTGCGGCTCCGCAGGCCGGGTCGCGGCGCGGATGACGTACGCCACGGTGCGCCCCGCGGCGTGCGTGGCGGGAACGCCCTCTTGTTGCGGGAGAGTCGAACAGGTACACCTCGCCGTACCGACCACCGGCCCTGTACCGATCCCGGGCATCACTCAGGAGGTACGACGCGTGCGCCTACCGAGACCCGTCCTGACCGCCACCGTCGTCGTCACGGCGACCGGCTCGCTCCTGCTCGCCCCGCACAGCGCCACCGCGGACCGCAATCCACCGGTGCGCGAGGGCTCCGCCCAGGACGGTGACGCGGGGAGCGGCGCCGCCAGGAACTCCGCGAGCGCCGCCCGCAACGCCCTCGCCACCCCCGTCACCGACCTCTCGGGCACGACCGCCGGCTATCCCCGTGAGCAGGTCCTCACCCCCGACCCGGAGAACCCGGCCGACAGGTCCGTCAAGCTCGGCCTCACCCCGTACCACGCGATCGCCCCGAAGCTGAACGCCCTCCAACGGCTCGGCGACCGGGTCAGTGTGGAGATCGCGGGCGAGTCGGCCGGCGGCCACCGGCTCTATCTCGTCACCGTCACCGCGCCCGAGTCCGCCCGCGAGACCCGCGCCCAGGAACGGATGCGTGAGCTCATCGAGAACGCGCCGCGGGCGGCGGCCAAGGACCCTGCCGTGAAGAAGACGTACAAGACGCCCGTCTTCTTCAACAACAACATCCACGGCAACGAGTGGGAGGGCACGGACGCCGCCCTCGGAGCCGTCGAGCGGCTCGCGACGGCCAAGGACGCCAGGACCGCCGACCTCCTCGCCCACAGCCGGCTGTACTTCAACATCACCGCGAACCCGGACGGCCGGATCGCCGGAACCCGGGCCAACGCCAACGGCTTCGACCTGAACCGGGACTTCGTCACCGCCTCGCAGCCCGAGTCCCGGGCGATCCGCCAGATCGGCATCGACAAGCAGCCCGCGGTCATGGTCGACCTGCACGGCTACGTCAACGGCACGCTGATCGAGCCGACGACCCCGCCTCACGGCGAGAACTACGAGTACGACCTCTTCCTCAAGAACACCTACGCCAACGCGCTGGGCATGGAGGCCGCCGTCAACGGCCTCGGCTACACGCCCGCCGAGGACGGTGTGGAGCCCGCGCAGATCCCCTTCCGCGACCAGGAGGAGGGCTGGGACGACTGGCCGCCGATCTTCACGCCGCAGTACGCGGCGTTCCACGGCACGGTCGCCGCGCACACCGTGGAGATCCCGTTGCAGGTGAACAACGCGGCCTACGAGTCGCTGCCGGTCGAGGAGTTGAGGCGGCGCGCCGCCGTCAACGTCGATGTCGCGGGCGCGGCCATCCGCGCGACCCTCGACTTCGCCCGGACGCACCGGACTTCACTCGTCGCCGACCAGATCGAGGTCTTCCGGCGCGGCGCGGAGGGGGCCGCGCAGGTACCGGTCTCCGCCGAGACGGTCCCCGGCGTCCCGGGCATCGGGCCCGAGGACGTCTACACGACCGAGTTCCCGCGCGCGTACGTCATTCCGGCGGGCGCGACGCAGCGCTCCGCGACCGCCGCGGCCCGTCTGGTGGACCACCTGCTCGCCAACGACGTCCGCGTCACCCGCGCGACCGACCGCTTCCGGCTCGCGGGACGGTCGTACCCGAAGGGCAGTTACGTCGTCGACCTGCGTCAGCCCAAGCGCGGCATGGCCAACGTGCTGCTGGCGGACGGGACGGACATCAGCGGCAAGGTGTCGGTCATGTACGACATCTCGGGGTGGAGCCTGGGCCGGCTGTGGGGCGCGACGGTCACGCCCGTGCGCGGCGGCACCGGTCTGGCGGCGGTCCCGCGGCGCACGGTCCACGCGGCCACCGATGTCGGTTACGTCGCGCCGCGCGGCGACCTGCGGCTCCGGCTCGACGACCCGCAGGAGATCGCGGCCCTCAACTCCCTTCTGAAGCAGGGGGTTTCGGTACGGCAGGCAGCCGACGGCAGCGCGCTCGTACCGGGCTCGGCCCGGGCGAGGGCCGTCGCTCTCGCCCGCGTGTACGACGTCGTCTTCGACGCGACGAAGGCGAACGCGACCGGCGGTACTCCCCTGCGCCTCACGCGAGTTGCCGCCGCCGTCACCCCGGGCGAGCTGTTCGCGCTGCGCGAGATGAACTTCGACGTGGTCCCGGTGTCGACGGCGATCCTCAACGCGGGCTTCGACTGGTCGGCGGCCGATGTGCTGTTCGCGTCGTCGGGGCTCAGCCACGCGGGTCTCAACGCGTCCGCACGGGCCGCTCTCGGCGCCTTTCTGGGCACCCACGGCCTGGTGGGGCGCGGAGCCACCGGCGCGGCGCTCAACGCGGCCACAGGGCTGCTCGCCGTACGGCCGGTGGCGGCCGACGGGGACGCCAACGGCGTTGTACGTGTGGTGAATTCGGGCGTGGTGACCGCGGGCGCCCCCGACCACAGCTTCGTCTACGCCCCGCTCTGGTTCACCGGTCTCGGCCCCGGGGTGCGCGTGGAACAGTCGTACGCGAACGGCAACCCGCTCGTCTCCGGGCACTGGCGTCCGCTGGCCGACGGCACGGCCGGGCCCACGGCGGCCGCGGGTCGGGCCTCCGTCGTCAGCGGCCCGCACGCGGTCCTGTTCGGCACCGAGCCGCTCTTCCGCGACCATCCCAAGGGTGAATTCCCGCAGGTGGCAAGGGCGTTGCTGGCACTGGCCCACTAGCGGGGTCCCTACGACAGAGGCGGCACCCCACGTCCTCGGGGTGCCGCCTCCGCCATGTGCGACGACTGTCGCCGGACCTCAGACCTCAGACCTCAGACCTCAGACGAGCGTCACGGTGATGTTGCCGCGCGTCGCCTTCGAGTACGGGCAGACCTGGTGGGCCTTCTCGAGCAGCGCCTGAGCCGTCGCCGCGTCCACGTTCGGGATGGCGGCGGAGATCTCGACGATGAGCCCGAACCCGTCCTCGTTCTTGCCTATGCCGACCTTCGCGGTGACGGTCGAGCCGGAGATGTCGGCCTTCTCCTGACGGGCGACGACGCCGAGCGCGCCCTGGAAGCAGGCGCTGTACCCGGCGGCGAAGAACTGCTCGGGGTTGGTGCCGACACCACTGCCGCCCATCTCCTGGGGCGGGTTGAGGACGGCGTCGATCTTGCCGTCATCGGTGGCCACCCGGCCGTCGCGGCCGTTCTCGGCGGTGGCGACGGCGGTGTACAGGACGTCCGACTGCTGAATGGACATACGGTGCGTTCCTCCTCGGTCCGCCGCGACTCGCGCCCGCGATCGCGGCGATTATGGAAAGAAGTTACCGCATGTCGGAAGTTCAGCAGAAGGGCGGGCGAAGGTCAGAGCTTGACGATCATCTTTCCGGTGTTGTCGCCGCGCAGGACCCCGAGGAACGCCTCCAGGTTGTTCTCGATGCCCTCGACGACCGTCTCGCGGTACTTGAGCGCGCCCGAGGCGACCCAGGGGCCGACCTCCTGGACGAACTGCTTCTGGAGGTCGTAGTGGTCGCCGACGAGGAAGCCCTCGATGCGGCCGCGGGTCTGGATCAGGCGGGCGAGGTTCTTCGGGCCGGGGACGGGCTCCGTGCTGTTGTAGACGGAGATCGCGCCGCAGACGGCGATACGGCCGTCCCGGTTGAGCTGACCGATGGCCGCCTCCAGGTGGTCACCGCCGACGTTGTCGAAGTAGACGTCGACGCCGTCGGGAGCGGCCTCGCGGAGCTGCGCGTTCACGGGGCCGTTCTTGTAGTTGAACGCGGCGTCGAAGCCGTACTCCTCGACGAGCAGCTTGACCTTCTCGTCGGAGCCTGCCGAGCCGATGACCCGCGAGGCACCCTTGAGCCTGGCGATCTGGCCGACCTGGCTGCCGACGGCACCGGCGGCGCCCGACACGAACACCGAGTCGCCCTCCTTGAAGGAGGCGGTGCGCAGCAGACCGGCGTACGCGGTGAGGCCGGTCATGCCGAGGACGCCGAGGTACGTGCTCAGCGGCGCGGCCTCCGCGTCCACCTTGACGGCCTGCTTGGCGTCGACCACGGCGTACTCGCGCCAGCCGAAGAAGTGCAGCACGTGGTCGCCGGCCGCGATGCCCTCGGCGTTCGAGGCGACGACCTCGCCGACCGCGCCGCCCTGCATGACCTTGCCCAGCTCGAAGGGGGCGACGTACGACTTGGCGGCGCTCATGCGGCCGCGCATGTACGGGTCGACCGAGACGTACTTGTTCCGCACGAGCACCTGCCCCTCGCCCGGCTGTCCGACCTCGGCCTCGACGAGGGCGAAGTCCTCCGGCTTGGGCCAGCCGACGGGGCGGCTGACGAGGAGCCACTCGCGGCTGACGGCGGGGAGCTGGGGGGTGTCGGTCATGAAATTACGCCTCTCTCAACTACTTCACTAACTGAAACAACCATGCTCCTGAATATTTCATGATGTCAAGTAACCGGTTAGCATTGAGCGCATGGCCACCCAGAAGACACCCCGTATCGACCCGCTGACGCTGGAGGTCGTCGACCTCATCGGCACGGTGGTGGCGCGGTATCACGAGGAGTACGAGGAGGCCGCGGCCGAGCACGCGCTGACGGGGGCGCAGGCGCGGCTGCTGAGCCTGCTGTCGCTGGAGCCGCTGCCGATGCGGCGGCTCGCGCAGAAGCTCAAGTGCGAGCCGTCGAATGTCACCGGGATCGTGGACCGGCTGGAGGCGCGGGGGCTGGTGGAGCGGCGTCCGGATCCCGCGGACCGGCGGGTCAAGCTGGCGGCTGCCACGGAGGAGGGGCGGCGGGTCGCCCGCGGCCTGCGGGATTCGCTCCGCTTCGCCCGGGAGCCGCTCGCGGGGCTGTCCCGGGAGGAGCGGGTGTCTTTGCGGGGGTTGCTTCAACGGATGCTCGCGGCGTAGGTGGGCCGGGGTGGTTTCCTCGCCCCCTCCGCCCCTTCCCGTCCCGTTCCCGGGGGCTGCCGCCCCCAGACCCCCGCATCGCGCTGACGCGCTCGTCCTCAAACGCCGGACGGGCTGAGAATCAGCCCCTACGTGCACCACCACAGGAACTGCGCGCACGTTTCCGAAGGCGAAGGGTCCGGGCTCGGGTCCGCCGAGGTCGGGTCGGCACTCGGGGGCTGGGAGGTGGCGGTGGGCCGGCTCGACGTCGGGGCCGAGGTCGTGACGCCCTGGGTCGAGGGCGCCGACTGCTCCTCCTCGTCGCCCGCGGCGGACTCGGAGGCCGACACGGACGCGGACGGCGAAGGCGACGAGGAGGCCGACGGCGAGCCGGAGGCGGAGGCACCGTCGGACCCCGCCGCATCGTCGATCGCCCGAGCGGTCCGCGCCGGAGTAGCCGCACCACCCTCGGGCGACTCGTCCGCCTTGGAGGCCTGCGGATTGGACCCCGCCCCCTCCACACCGAGCTCGGCGAGACTCAGCCCGCCCGCGGCGAGCAGCAGTCCGGCGCCGGCTATCAGGGCCCCGCGACGCCGCTTCCGGTGCGCGGCGGCCTTCCGGTCCCGCCGCCCGGCCGGCCCGGCGCCGACGCCCCGCCGCCGCCCCCGGGGATGCGCGTCGTCGCCCTCGGGAGACTCACCGACGTCGTCGTCGGCCTCCGGGCGTGACTCGACCGCGTCCGCGTGCTCGCGGACCTTATCGGCTGGTGTGCCGCACCCCGGGCATGCAAGGGCGCCATTGAGGTGCCTGCGGCACGGGTGGCAGTAGTCCATGACGCCGGAAGACTAGGTTCCCCGGACGTCCCGTTCATAGTCACGGCTGTGAATGTTGTGTAGGGAACCGTCCGTTCCGGTGTACCGGATCGGGGACGCCCCCGAACATTCCCCGCCATCGCCGGGCATCCCGCGCCCATCGCGTCGAAACCGTTATGTGTTCGACCCATTGACACCCACGGGGCCGCGTCCTTACTGTCACGCCAGCATTTCGAACGTGTGACGAAATTTCGAACAGAGCCGAAGAGCACAGGGGGCAACTGCCGTGCGCATCACGGGAATCAGCACACACGTGGTCGGGACACCCTGGCGGAACCTGACCTACGTCCAGGTGCACACCGACGAGGGTGTCACCGGAGTCGGCGAAACCCGCATGCTGGGCCATACCGACGCGCTGATCGGCTATCTGCGGGAGGCGGAGGCCAATCACATTCTCGGCTCCGACCCGTTCGCTGTCGAGGACCTCGTCCGGCGGATGAAGTACGGCGACTACGGCCGGGCCGGCGAGATCGTGATGTCCGGTATCGCCGTCATCGAGATGGCGTGCTGGGACATCAAGGGCAAGGCGCTCGGCGTTCCCGTCTGGCAGCTTCTCGGCGGCAAGGTCACCGACAGGGTCAAGGCGTACGCCAACGGCTGGTACACCACGGAGCGGACCCCGGAGGCCTACCACAAGGCCGCGCAGGAGGTCGTCGCACGCGGGTACAAGGCCCTGAAGATCGACCCCTTCGGCACCGGTCACTTCGAGCTCGACCACCAGGCCACCCTCTACTCCGTCTCGCTGATCGAGGCCGTGCGCGACGCGATCGGCCCCGAGACCGAGCTGATGCTGGAGATGCACGGCCGGTTCTCGCCCTCGACCGCCGTCCGGCTCGCCCACGAACTCGCGCCCTTCAAGCCCGCCTGGCTGGAGGAGCCGGTTCCGCCGGAGAACCTCAAGGCCCTGGAGAAGGTCGCCGCCAAGGTGGACATCCCGATCGCCACCGGCGAGCGGATCCACGACCGCGTCGAGTTCCGCGAGCTGTTCGAGAGCCAGGCCGTCGACATCATCCAGCCCGACGTCGGTCACATCGGGGGCATCTGGGAGACCCGGAAGCTGGCCGCGACCGCCGAGGCGCACTACGTCCTCGTCGCGCCGCACAACGTGGGCGGGCCCGTCCTGACCGCCGCCTCCCTCCAAGTCGGCTTCACCTCGCCGAACTTCAAGATCCTGGAGCACTTCAACGACTTCGCGGACGCGGAGATCAAGAAGGTCGTGAAGGGGGCTCCCGAGGTCGTCGACGGCTACTTCCAGCTCTCCGAGGCGCCCGGCCTCGGTGTCGAGCTCGACACCGACGCGGCCGCCGAGTTCCCGCAGCAGCAGGCCCGGTTCGACCTGTGGGCGGACGGCTGGGAGCAGCGCAAGCCGAAGGGCGCGCAGTGAGTACGGCGGTCGTCGTCGCGGCGCCGGGCGAGCACCGGCTGATCCGCCACGAGCCCCGGCAGCCGGACGCGGGCGAGGCGCTGGTGCGCGTGCACGCGGTCGGCATCTGCGGCAGCGACCGCGAGCTCTACCAGGGCAACCGGCCCGAGGGGTACGTCCGTTACCCCCTCACGCCCGGCCACGAATGGTCCGGGACGGTGCAGGCGGCCGGCGCCGGCGTGCCCGCGGCTCTCGTCGGCCGGAAGGTCGTCGGCGAGGGTTTCCGCAACTGCCAGGTCTGCGACCGCTGTCACGCGGGCGAGACCACGCTGTGCACCGCGGGGTACGAGGAGACCGGCTTCACCCAGCCGGGCGCGATGGCCACCACCCTCACCCTCCCCGCCCGCCTTCTCCATGTCCTGCCCGACGACGCGGACTTGACGGCGGCAGCGCTGCTCGAGCCCGCCGCCTGTATCGCGGCCGCCGCGCTCAAGGCCAACGCGCTGCCCGGGGAACGGGTCGCCGTCGTGGGCACGGGGACGCTCGGGATGTTCGCCGTGCAGTTCCTGAAGGCCGGCTCCCCGGCCGAACTGCTGGTCGTCGGCACCCGCCCCGACCGCGCGGCGCTGTCCAGGGACTTCGGCGCCACCGACTTCCGTACCAGGAACCAGGAACTGCCCGACGACTTCGACGTGGTCGTCGAAACCGCCGGGTCGGCGTCCGCCGCGCGCACCGCCGCCTCCCTGCTCAGGCGCGGCGGACGCCTTGTCCTCACGGGTATCCCGGCGCCGGGCGCGGAGGGTCTCGACCCCACCGATCTCGTCGTACGGCAGCTTGAGGTGCACACCGTGTTCGGGGCGCCGCCGGACGCCTGGGCGCACACGGTGCGGGTGTTCGGCGCCGGGCTCCTCAACCCGCTTCCGCTGGTCACCCACGAGCTGGCGCTCGCCGACTTCCCGGAGGCCATCGAGCTGGTGGGGTCCGGCGATCCCAAGGTCGGAAAGGTCCTGCTGCGCCCATGAACCTCGCCCTTCTCCGCCCATGAGCCAGATCCTTCCGCTCCCCTGAGCAGTACGCCGGTGCGGGGTGCCTGACCACTCCGTACCGGCGTACACCCACCGACACGAACCGCGTTCGAGACAACGAACGCACCCCAAGTCAACGAACGCGAAGGACAGCTTGTGACCGACGCCCCGCCTCCGGCAGCCCGTCGACCCGGCGAGCAGGCGCTCGCCGCGCTCGGCCTCGACGCGCCGCCCCTCTCCCCCGCCGACGCCTCACCGCACACCTTCCCGGGAGGCGGCCGCTGGCGCACCGAGGTTCCCTCCGTCGAGGGCCCCGAGGCTCTCGCCGTGGTCCTCAAGGAGTCCTCGCGGCTCGATGTGCCGATCCACCGGATCAGCCAGGGCAGCGGCGTCTGGATGCTGACCGACTCGGAGATCACCGAGATGGTCGAGGCCACCGACGAACACGACATCGAGCTCTGCCTGTTCACCGGGCCGCGCGGCACCTGGGACATCGGCGGCTCGGTGCGCTCCGACTCGCGGGGCGGCGGGCTGCGCGCCCGGGGCCACGACGCGGTCGCCGGATGCGTCGAAGACGCGATCAGGGCAACGGAGTTGGGCGTCAAGTGCCTGCTCGTCGCGGACGAGGGCGTGCTGTGGACGCTGCACAGGGCGCGGGTGGCCGGGATCATCCCGGCCGACACGACCCTCAAGCTCTCGGCGCTGGTGGGCCCCGTCAACCCGGCCTCGTACGCCGTGTACGAACACCTCGGCGCGGACTCCCTCAACGTGCCCAGTGATCTGACGCTCGATCACCTCACCGAGATCCGGCGGGTTTCGGCCGCACCCATGGACATGTACATCGAGGCCCCCGACGACCTCGGCGGGTACGTGCGGATGTACGAGGTCGCCGAGCTCATCCGGCGCGGCGCACCGCTCTATCTGAAGTTCGGTCTGTCCAAGGCGCCCGGGATCTACCCCTACGGGCACCATCTGCGGGACCTGGCCCTGAACACGGCGAGGGAACGGGTGCGGCGCGGCCGGCTCGCTCTGGACCTGCTCGCACGGCACGGGGCCGACGGCGAAATGGCGCCGCTCGGCTCGCGGTTGCCCGGCGCCCTCGTGCGGTTCGAAACGCCCTCATAACGTTCCGGGCCAACCGCTTCACAAAAGACGACGCAGCCGCACACAATCCCACACACCTCTTCTCGGTCCCACTTCGCACCCCCTTCGGGAAACGTCTCCCGCACCGCCAGCCAGAACCGGCCCACACATCAAGGATGATGATCATGCGTAACCGCAGAGCCGCACTCGCCGCCATAGCCGGAGCCGCTTCCCTCGCCCTCACCCTCTCCGCCTGCGGGCAGGACAGTGACGGCGGCAGCGAGGACAAGGGGGGCGACGCCAAGGACGCCACCATCGGGATCTCGATGCCCACCAAGTCCTCCGAGCGCTGGATCGCCGACGGGGCCAACGTCGTCAAGAACCTGGAGTCCAAGGGCTTCAAGACCAAGCTGGTCTTCGGCGAGGACGAGCCGGACCAGCAGGTCTCGCAGATCGAGAACATGATCACGCAGGGCGTGGACGCGCTGATCGTCGCCGCGATCGACAACAAGTCGCTGAACAACGTGCTCCAGCAGGCCGCGGACGCCAAGATCCCGGTGATCTCGTACGACCGTCTGATCCTCGGTACGAAGAACGTCGACTACTACGCGTCTTTCGACAACGAGAAGGTCGGCGAGCTCCAGGGCTCCTACATCGTCGAGCAGCTCGGGCTGAAGGACGGCAGCGAGAAGGGGCCGTTCAACATCGAGCTGTTCGCGGGCTCGAACGACGACAACAACACCCGGTACTTCTTCTCTGGCGCGATGAGCGTCCTACAGCCGTACATCGACGAGGGCAAGCTCGTCGTCAAGTCCGGCCAGACGAAGCTGACCCAGGTCACCACGCTGCGCTGGGACGGCGCGACCGCGCAGCGGCGCATGGACGACATCCTCACCGCCTCGTACAAGAGCGGCAAGGTCGACGCGGTGCTCTCGCCGTACGACGGCATCTCCATCGGCATCATCTCGGCGCTGAAGTCGGACGGTTACGGTTCCGGGAGCAAGCCGCTGCCGATCGTGACCGGCCAGGACGCCGAGGTCGCCTCGGTGAAGTCGATCATCGCGGGCGAGCAGGCGATGACCGTCTACAAGGACACCCGTGAACTGGCCAAGGTGGCCTCGAACATGGTCGACGCGGTGCTCAACGACAAGAAGCCCGAGACCAACGACACCAAGACGTACGACAACGGCGCGAAGGTCGTTCCCGCGTACCTGCTGGTGCCGGTGAGCGTCAACAAGGACAACTACCAGAAGGTCGTCGTCGACTCCGGCTACATCAAGGAGAGCGACCTCAAGTAACCGCCAGGACCGCAGGGACCACTAGCAAGGATAGGAAGGCACGACCATGGCGGGACCCGTCCTGGAAATGCGCTCGATCGTCAAGACCTTTCCCGGCGTCAAGGCGCTGTCGGACGTCACACTGACCGTCCGTCAGGGCGAGGTCCACGCCATCTGCGGGGAGAACGGGGCCGGCAAGTCGACCTTGATGAAGGTCCTCTCCGGCCTCCACCCGCACGGAAGTTACGAGGGAGAAGTCCTCTTCGAGGGAGAGGTCTGCACGTTCAAGGACATCAGGGCCAGCGAGCAGCACGGCATCGTCATCATCCACCAGGAGCTGGCCCTGGTGCCGTACCTCTCCATCGCGGAGAACATCTTCCTCGGCAACGAGCACGCCAAGCGTGGGCTGATCAACTGGAACGAGACCCTGCGGCACGCGTCCCAACTGCTGCGCCGGGTCGGCCTGAACGACCACCCGGAGACCCGTGTCACCGACATCGGCGTGGGCAAGCAGCAGCTCGTGGAGATCGCCAAGGCGCTGTCGAAGAAGGTGAAGCTGCTCATCCTGGATGAGCCGACCGCCGCCCTGAACGACGAGGACAGCGGCAAACTCCTGGATCTCATCCTGGAGTTGAAGAACCAGGGCATCACCTCGATCATCATCTCCCACAAGCTCAACGAGATCCGCAAGGTCGCCGACTCGGTGACCATCCTCCGCGACGGGAAGTCCATCGAGACCCTCGACGTGAAGGCGGCGGAGACCACCGAGGACCGGATCATCAGCGGCATGGTCGGCCGCGACCTCGACCACCGCTTCCCCGACCGCACCCCGTACGAGGGGGAGGTGGGCGCGGCCCCGGCCCTGGAGGTCCGCAACTGGACCGTGCACCATCCGATCGACCAGTCGCGCAAGGTGGTCGACGATGTGTCGATCAACGTCAAGCGCGGCGAGATCGTCGGCATCGCGGGCCTGATGGGCGCCGGGCGCACCGAGCTCGCGATGAGCGTCTTCGGGCGCACCTACGGCCGGTACGCGGGCGGCACGGTTCTGCGGGACGGCAAGGAAATCCGTACGAAGTCCGTGCCCGAGGCGGTCGGGCACGGGATCGCGTACGTCACCGAGGACCGCAAGCACTACGGCCTCAACCTCATCGACACCATCAACCGCAACATCTCGCTCAGTGCCCTGGGCAAGGTCTCCAGGCACGGTGTCGTCGACGAGCACGAGGAGCGGCAGGTCTCCGAGGGCTTCCGCAAGTCCATGAACATCAAGGCGCCGACCGTCTTCGAGCCGGTGGGCAAGCTGTCGGGCGGCAACCAGCAGAAGGTCGTCCTCAGTAAGTGGATCTTCGCGGGACCCGAGGTGCTGATCCTGGACGAGCCGACCCGCGGGATCGACGTGGGCGCCAAGTTCGAGATCTACACGGTGATCGACAAGCTGGCAGCCGAGGGCAAGGCGGTCGTCTTCATCTCCTCCGAGCTGCCCGAACTGCTCGGTATGTGCGACCGCATCTACACCATGGCCGCCGGGCGGCTCACGGGCGAGGTCCCGCGGGCCGAGGCCACGCAGGAAGCGCTGATGCGCCAGATGACCAAGGACAAAGAGGTATCCCGATGAGCACGGATGTGACCGCCAAGTCCCCGGCCCCGGCGCCGCCGGGGAAGTCCGGCGGCTCGGCCACCAGCGGCGGCCTGCTCCAGCTTGTGCTGGACGGTCTGCGCCGCAACATGCGCCAGTACGGCATGCTGATCGCCCTCGGCCTGATCGTGGCGCTGTTCGCCGTGTGGACCGACGGCGACCTGCTGCTGCCGCGCAACGTCTCCAACCTGGTGCTGCAGAACAGCTACATCCTGATCCTCGCGATCGGCATGATGCTGGTGATCATCGCGGGCCACATCGACCTGTCGGTCGGCTCGCTCACGGCGTTCGTGGGCGCGTTCGCGGCCGTGCTGACGGTGCAGCACGACGTGCCGTGGCCGGTCGCGGTGGTGCTGTGCCTGCTGATGGGCGCGGCGGCGGGCGCCGTACAGGGGTTCTTCATCGCGTACGGCGGCATACCGTCGTTCATCGTCACCCTGGCCGGCATGCTGATCTTCCGCGGTCTGACGGAGATCCTGCTGGAGGGCCAGACCCTCGGCCCGTTCCCGGACGGGCTGCAGAAGATGGGCAACGGCTTCCTCCCGGAGGCCGGACCGAACACCAACTACCACAACCTCACGCTGCTGCTCGGCCTCGCCCTGATCGTCTTCGCGGTCCTCCAGGAGGTCCGCGACCGCAAGCGTCAGCAGGAGTTCTCGCTCGAGGTACTGCCCAGGAACATCTTCCTGCTCAAGCTCGTCGCGATCATCGCCGCGATCCTCGTCGTCACGATGCTGCTCGCCAGCTACAAGGGCGCGCCGATCATCCTGCTCGTTCTCGGCGTGCTGGTGGTCGGTTACGGCTATCTCATGCGCAACGCCGTCTTCGGCCGCCACATCTACGCGATCGGCGGCAACCTGCCGGCCGCGAAGCTGTCCGGCGTGCGGGACAAGAAGGTCACCTTCCTGGTCTTCCTGAACATGGGCGCGCTCGCGGCCCTGGCGGGTATGGCGATCGCCGCCCGCCTGAACGCGGCCTCTCCGAAGGCGGGCCTGAACTACGAACTCGAGGCGATCGCCTCGGCGTTCATCGGTGGTGCGTCCATGAGCGGCGGTGTCGGCACCGTCCTCGGCGCGATCATCGGCGGTCTCGTCCTCGGCGTGCTGAACAACGGCATGAACCTCCTCAGCGTCGGCTCCGACTGGCAGCAGGTCATCAAGGGCATGGCCCTCCTGGCAGCGGTCGGCTTCGACGTGTGGAACAAACGCAAGGTCGGTTCGTAAGTCCTGTCCTACGGGGGTCCGCTCGGGCCCCCGTACCTATTTCTGGAGCCGCTAGAGATGGAAACGAACAGACGTACGGTACTCGCCGCGGCGGCAGCCGCCGGAATCACCGCCGCCTCGCTCGGCGGCACGGCACACGCCACGGGAGGCAGGACGCCGGTGAAGTCGCTCTTCGGCAAGCTCGCCGACGGCACCAAGGTCTACCGGTGGTCGCTGGCGAACGGCGGGACGAAGCTCAAGGTCCTGTCCTACGGCGGGATCGTCCAGTCCCTCGAAGTCCCCGACCGGCACGGCAAGTACAGGAACATCTCGCTGGGCTTCGACAACATCGAGGACTACGTCGCCTCCAGCCCGTACTTCGGCGCACTGATCGGCCGCTTCGGAAACCGCATAGCCAAGGGCAGGTTCAGCCTGGACGGGACCGCCCACCAGCTTTCCGTCAACGACGGCGAGAACACCCTGCACGGCGGCGCCAAGGGCTTCGACAAGCGGATCTGGGACGTGGAGCCCTTCACCAAGGGTTCCGACGTGGGCCTCCACCTGCACTACACGAGCATCGACGGCGAGCAGGGCTTCCCCGGCACGCTCAAGGTCAAGGTGACCTACACGCTCACCAGGCACGGCGACTGGCGGATCGACTACGCGGCCACCACCGACAAGGCGACCGTCGTCAACCTCACCAGCCACGTCTACTGGAACCTGGCAGGCGAGGGCAGCGGCTCGATCTACGACCACGAGCTGAAGATCCCCGCCGCCCGTTACACACCGGTCGACTCGGGGCTGATCCCCACGGGCGAACTGGCCAGGGTCGCGGGCACCCCCTTCGACTTCCGGCGCACCAAGACGGTCGGCGAGGACATCCGGGTCGCCAACCAGCAACTGCTGTACGGCAAGGGCATCGACCACAACTGGGCCCTGGACAAGGGCATCACGGCGAAGCCCGAGCACGCGGCGACCCTGCGGGACCCGTCCTCCGGCCGTACGCTGAAGATCGCCACCACCGAGCCGGGCCTCCAGTTCTACTCCGGCAACTTCCTGGACGGCACGCTGGTCGGCACCGGCGGGCACATCTACCGGCAGGGCGACGCGCTGTGCCTGGAGACCCAGCACTTCCCGGACTCCCCCAACCAGCCGTCGTTCCCGTCGACGACGCTGCGGCCAGGTCAGGCGTACCGTACGAGCACGGTGCACACCTTCGGCGCCTGAGAATTCAGCGGGCCCTGACGGACTTCTGGTCCTCCAGGTTGCCTGTGATCACCAACACTCACCGAATTCACACGAGTTGAACAGCGCCTCCTACGCATCCGTATGTATGGGTGGCCCGCGCTCCCCCGCGCGGGCCACCCACAGACGGAGGGCCCGTCCTCCCCACCGGGCCCGCGCCTTACGGAGGTTCCATGGCCGACAACGTCACCTCGCTGTTCCGCAGCACGGCGGCGCACAGCCCCTCGATGGCAGCGCTCACCCGCGAGGGCGGCGACGGGGCCGGTCCGGTCGACTTCTGTATCCCGTGCAACCCGTACTTCCCGACGCCGGCCATGTTCGACGATCTGGCGGGCCGGCTGCGCGAGATCATCACGTACTACCCGAGCAGCGCCGACACCATCACGGCCGAGCTCTGCAACCTTCTCCAACTCCCGCCGCAGTGCGTCGCGATGGGTAACGGTTCGACCGAACTCATCACCTGGATCGACCACTTGCTGGTCCGGGAGTCCCTCGCGATACCCGTCCCCACCTTCGGCCGCTGGACCGACCAGCCGATGGAGACCGGCAAGCGGGTCGACATGTTCCCGCTCCAGGAGTCCAGCGGGTTCGCCCTCGACCTGGCCAAGTACGCCGAGTTCATCCGCGCCCGCGGCACCCGGGTCGCCGTCATCTGCAACCCGAACAACCCCGACGGCGGCTTCATCCCCCGCCAGTCGCTCGTGCAGTTCATGGACGCGATGGCGGACCTGGACCTCATCGTCATCGACGAGTCGTTCCTGGAGTTCGCCGACGCGGAGCACGATCCGAGTGTCGTCGAGGACGCCGTGATGCGCCCCAACGTCGTCGTCCTGCGCAGCCTGGGCAAGAACTTCGGCCTGCACGGCATCCGCTTCGGCTACATGGTCGCCAACCCCGCGCTCGCCGGCAAGGTCCGCTCCATGCTGCCCAAGTGGAACCTCAACTCCTTCGCGGAGACCGTGGTGTTCATGCTCAAGAACCACGGCCAGGAGTACATGCAGAGCCTGCACATGGTCCGCCGCGACCGGCTCGACATGGCCCAGCAGCTCTCCCAGTTGCCCGGCCTGACGGTCTATCCGTCGCAGGGCAACTTCCTCTTCGTACGCCTCCCCGTGGGCGCCGAAGGCACCGTGGTCCGGGACCGGATGCTCACCGAGCACCGCATCCTGGTCCGCGAGTGCGGCAACAAGATCGGTTCGTCCAGCCGCTTCCTGCGGCTCGTGGTGCGCCCCCAGGTGGACGTGCGTCGCCTGGTGTCCGGCCTGGAAGGCGTGCTCTACGGGACCAGGAGGGGAGCCGTCGTGCCCGAGCTGAACAACGCGATGAACTACAGCTCGGGTACGGCGGCGGTGGACCGGCTGGTCGGTGCCACGAACGGGGCGGGCATGCAGGGGCTCGCGGCGCAGGCCGCGGCGATGCCGAGCCTCGCGCCCGCACAGCCCCCACAACCCGTGCAGCAGGCCACCTGGCCCCCGCCGGCCGCCGCGCAGGCCCCCGGCGCCATGCCCGGCCTGATACCCGCCGCGCCACCGGCCGCCGTGATTCCGCAGCCTCAGGCCGCCCCGATGCCCGGGTACGCCCCGGTCCCGGCGGCCGGACTGCCCGCGTACACGCAGACCGGGATGCCGGGCATGGCCGCCGCCGTACAGGCTCAGCAGCCCGCCCCGGCGGCGACGCAGGGCGGCCACCCCAGCGGGCTCACCGCCGCCCAGGTCCGCGGCCGCACACAACCCGAACCCCCGCCCCAGGCCATGGGGTGGCCCGCCGCGGGAGCGATGTACAACCAGGCGGGTTAGTCGGTCCGGAATCAGGCGGGCCAGTCGGTCCGGAGCCCCGTCAGGTTCCTTGTCCGACAAAGAACTTGACGGGCTGTCACTTTACGGGACGCACAGCCCACCGACAGCTTCCGTCCCTAGGGTGCCATGTTCATGACAGACACTTCGAAAGGCACGCCAGAAGCCCCGATCGGGCGCCGCACCGTACTGATCGCCACGGGTGCCACAGCGGCAACGCTGGCCGTCGGCGTCACCGCGGCCACCGCGGACCCCACAACCGACACGGCGACCGCGACCCCCGCCGCCGCGGCGGCCGTCTGCACCCTCACCAAGGAGATGACCGAAGGCCCCTACTACCTGGACGGCGCCTACGTACGCGCCGACGTCAGTGAGGACAAGGAGGGGATCCCCCTCCAGCTCACGCTCACCGTCGTCGACGACGACACCTGCGCGCCGCTGGACAAGGCTCTCGTCGAGATCTGGCACTGCGACGCGCTCGGCGAGTACTCCGGCTTCGTCGGCGGCAACGGCCACAACGAGCCCGACAACGGCACGTTCCTGCGCGGCGGCGTCCTGACCGGCACGGACGGCGTAGCGAGGATCACGACCATCTACCCCGGCTGGTACCGCGGCCGGTGCATCCACATCCACCTCAAGGTGCACACCGGCGTCACGCTCACCGCCGACGGCTCGTTCACCGGAGGCCAGGAGCTCCACACGGGCCAGCTCTTCTTCAGCGAAACGGTCACGGCGACGGTGGCCAGGCTCTCCCCGTACGCCACCAACACCGTCACCCGCACCACCCTCGCGCAGGACTCCATCTACGACGACGGAGGCGCCGCCTCCGGTCTCCTCACGCTGGCGCTTCTGGGCAGCACGCCCTCATCCGGCTACGCCGGCACGCTCACGGTCGGTATCGAAGCGAGCTGATCCGCCCCTACCCGCACGTTGGCGAGCCCCACCCGCATGCGGGTGGGGCTCGCCAACGTGCGGGGCCGGAGTCAGTGGGTGGTGAGCATGCCTTCACGCAGCCGCGTCAGGGTGCGGGTCAGCAGGCGGGAGACGTGCATCTGGGACACGCCGAGGCGTTCGCCGATCTGCGACTGGGTGAGTTCGTCGACGAAGCGGAGCTGGAGGATGTACCGGTCGCGGTCGTCGAGTTCGGCGAGGAGCGGGGCGAGGGCGTGGAAGTCCTCCACCAGCTCCATCGCCGGGTCCTCCTCACCGATGAAGCTGGCGAGGGCGGTCTCGCCCTCGTCGGCGTCGCCGTGGATCGCGGCGTCCAGGGAGGTGGAGTTGTAGCCGTTGGAGGCCATGCGGGCCTCGATGACCTCATCCTCGGTGAGGTTCATCAGGACGGCCAGTTCGGCGACCTTGGGCGCACGCCCGAGGCGGGTGCTGAGCTCCTCGGTGGCCTTGGCGAGCTCGACGCGGGCCTCCTGGAGCCTGCGCGGCACGTGGACGGCCCAGGAGGTGTCACGGAAGAACCGCTTGATCTCGCCGACGATGTACGGCACGGCGAAGGTGGCGAACTGGTTCTCCCGGCTGAGCTCGAAGCGGTCGATGGCCTTGATGAGGCCGATCATGCCCACCTGGACGATGTCCTCCATGTCGTCGCTGCGGTGGCGGAACCGGCCCGCCGCGTAGCGCACCAGCGACATGTTCATCTCGATGAGCGTGTTGCGCGCGTACTGGTACTCGGGGGTTCCCTCTTCCAGTACGGCGAGTTGAGCGAAGAACCGCGTCGACAGGTCTCGCGCGTCCTTCGGCGCGACCGTCTGCGGGTCGACGATCTCCGGCAGCCCCGCGAAACCGGCATCCGTGTGTGTCCGGGTAGCCGTCGTCATGGTCGCCATCGTCGTCATCGTTGCCCTCCCTGGTCCGTCGGCCCTCTGCCATCCCCAACAGAAGCGTAGTCCGCGCCTACCCGCGCTTCGCCGTCTCACTCCCTCCGAAACACAACAATGTGTGAAGCCCACCCCATGGATCATCTGGTGGTGTCATCCGTGTGACGGGTGGTGACTCATGGTCCTCACGTTGGAGCGCGTTACAGCTCCCACTTCAGGGGCAGGCGTTCATCCTGAACAGAAGCCACCCCGTACGAGGAGGGGCCTATGCGAACGCGCCACCCGCGAATCGACACCAGGCCGCCGGACCACGCCGTCTTCGACGCACGGCCCGAGGCCGCCGCGGACGCACGTGATCTCGCCCACGCCTTCATGAACAGCCTCGACCCGCCCATGGACTCCCTGGCCACCTCGAGTGTCGCCCTGGTGGTGTCCGAACTCGTCACCAACGCCGTACGGCACGCGTACGGCGCGACCTGCTCACTGCGTCTGACGGCGCGGGCCGGCACCATCACCATCGCCGTCACCGACCCGGACCCCCGGCCGCCGCGGGAGCGCACTCCCGACCTCACGGGCGGAACCGGCGGCTTCGGCTGGCCGATGGTGCAGAACCTGGCCGACAGCGTCACCGTGAGCACGGGGCCCGGCG
The DNA here is from genome assembly GCF_044457665.1 of Streptomyces sp. NPDC050535. Lineage (NCBI taxonomy): Bacteria > Bacillati > Actinomycetota > Actinomycetes > Kitasatosporales > Streptomycetaceae > Streptomyces > Streptomyces sp. NPDC050535. Next base: position 32,139 of record NZ_JBITHE010000030.1, on the reverse strand, counting down.
GCAAGACCGTACGGGCGGAGCTTCCCAGATAGCTCGGCAATCCGGCACGGGCGTCCGCTCCCCCGCTCGGCTACTCGCTCTCGCTGTCCTGCGGGTGGCGGCGCGGTACGGCCGGAGGCGGCTGCCGAGTCGGATCGCCGAGACCGCTGTCACCGGGCGGCATGGGAATCGGCGTCGGTGTTGACCTCGGTGCAGACGTCGGCGTCTGTGTCGGCGGCCAGACGGGGCGATGCGCCGGGGGCAGGTCGAGCAGGGCGTGGCCGACCGTTCGCCGGGTGGGCAGCAGTTCGGAACTCCCCGTCCCCACCAGCAGATCCGTCAGCCGGCGTCCCGCTCCGGCCAGGATGAGCTTCCCGTCCCGGCGCAGCAGCAGCCAGCGGACGGCGAGCAGGCAGTTGAGGCCTCGTGAGTCGCAGAAGACGAGGGCTGTGACATCCAGCACCAGGTGCCGGTGGCCGGCGTCGACACTGGCGGCGAGCGTGCTCAGGAAGTACGTCTCGCAGCTCTGGTCGAGTTCGCCACTTACCCGCAGCACCGCGCAGGCGTCGCAGCCGGTGACCTCGGTGATCGTCAGGCGGTGGGTCTGCGTGGACATCGCACCTCCACCGTAGGCTCTCGGCGCCGTTCCGCGCGACACCCGTATGGGTGCGTGTGCCCCGTATCCCGGTGGGCAGCGGAGCGGGATGAGATTCCTGGGTGACCTCGAACGCACCATGGAGCGATGGTCGAACGCCCTGTGGGAACTGGTGATCCCGCCCGCGCGGAAACAGGCCGCGGTGGTGGGGACACTCCGCCGCGAGTGCGACGACCGCGCCCTGATCCTGGACAGCCGGCGCACCCTGGTCCCCAACGCCTTCGTCATCGAACTCCCGCCGGAGTCCCACCGTCGGCTGACCCCCGACAGCGCGCTGCTGGCCAGACATCTCGCGACGCAGGTACGCCGTCACGCGGCGGAGTGCGGCTACACCTTCGCCGGGCCGGTGGACGTCCGGCTGGCACCGGCCCTGGCGGTGGAAGTCGGCCGCTTCCGCGTCAGGAGCCACATCGTCCCGGATCAGGGCACCTCCCCCTAGTTCTTGTAGCCGCCCGCGGCCATTCGGCACCCAGGAGCCTCCCAGGCTCTGCGGGTACGGTCCGCCGGGCGGCGCGGCACCCGGGTGAGCGTCCGCGAGCGAGCCCGCCGAGCTGCCGTGCACGGCCCGGGACGCGATGCGGACGAGCCGGATCCGCGTGGGCCGCGCCACCACCTCCCGGTCATTCGGACAATGGCCCCCGCACGGGCCGGACAGGCGGAATGGACACGTGATACAGGCCGGAAACGCCGCCACCGAGCACCGGCGGCAGCACCACCAGCCACTCGGACAGGATCCGCTCCCGTCGGCACGGGAGGAGTCGCCGGCCGCCTCCGGGGGCGCGCGGCGCAGACCTCGGCTGTACGTGATCGACGCGCTGCGGCTGATGGCGGCTCTGATGGTGGCGCTGCACCACTACATCGGCACCTATCGGGCCAACCAGCCGGACAACCACATCTGGGACCGTCCGGTCTCGGAGATCTTCCCCAGCCTGTTCCCGGTCGCCGCGTACGGCTGGATCGGCGTCGAGTTCTTCTTCGTCATCAGCGGATTCGTCATCTGCATGTCGAGTTGGGGCAGGCGGGCCAGGGAGTTCTTCGTCTCACGGGTGATCCGCCTCTACCCGGCCTACTGGTTCGCGGTGCTGTTCACCACCGCGGTACTCACGCTGTGGCCCGCGGAGTTCACCGCCATTCCGTCGGTGAAGGTCATCCTCAACCTCTCCATGCTCCAGCAGGGCGACGGTTCGCCCGCGGTGGACGGCGTGTACTGGACGCTCTGGTCCGAACTGCGCTTCTACGTCGTCTTCATGCTGGTGGTGGCGACCGGGCTGACCTACCGCAGGGTCGTGGTGTTCTGCTGCGTCTGGGGCGCGCTCGCGGCGGTCGCGCACGACTCGGGGATTCCGCTGCTCGTGACGGTCGTCAACCCCGACGCCGCTTGGTTCTTCATCGCCGGCCTCGCCCTGTACCTCATGCACCGCTTCGGTCAGGACCTGCTGCTGTGGGGCGTCCTGGGCCTGGCCTGGGTGATGTCTCAGAACCAGTTGCCGGCCCGGATCAGCGTGGAGAAGGTGTCGGGCTGGCCGGGCTCGCTGATCCTCTACACGCTCTTCCTGCTCCTCATGGCGGGCATCGCCCTCGGCCTGACCGACAGGATCCGGTGGAAGTGGCTCACCACCGCGGGCGCGCTCACCTACCCCTTCTATCTCCTCCACTACGGCGTGGGCACCACGCTGATCCACCATCTGCACGACCACGTCGACGCCCGCCTCCTGGTCCCCGCGGTCATCACGGCGATGCTCGCCCTGAGCTGGCTCGTCCACCGCTTCGTCGAGGTCCCCCTGTCCCGAAAACTCAAACGGGGCCTGACCAGCGCGTTCAGCAGGCTGGACGCCAAGCACTGACCGTCGGTCAACCCTTCGCGGCCGTAAGCCAGTCCTCGGTGCTCCGATGGCGGTCGAGTCCTACGGCCTGGAACTCGTCCCCGGTCGCGCCGGCCACCGCGCCAAGTCGCCGAAGGGCCTGGGACACCGGGCTGCCGGCGGAGGGCCTCGGCCGGTCCTCCGGTTCGTGCAGCGGCCCGAGCACGACGGCCCCGCCGGCCCGGACGGCGGCGCGCTGTTCGCCGACGCCGCCGAAGTACTCGGCCTCGACGCGGGCGACCGGGCCGGCGGCGGACCACCGGGCCAGCCGTCCGTCGAAGCCTGCCGGCAGCCGCCGGAATCCCAGCGGCCCGTCCGCACCGCCACCGTGACCGCCACGACCGCCGTCACCGCCGTCACCGCCGTCCGTGACGGCGTCGAAGAGCTGGTCCGTCATCGGCATCAGCGACAGACCCTGGACAAGCGGCACCACGGCCCCGGCTCCCGCCTCGGCGAGGTCCCGTGAGACGACTCGCAGCAACTCGTCCCCGGCCGCGTCCGGGGCCCGGCCGGGTCGGCCAGGACGTACAGCCGTTCCCGCCCGCCGGTCAGACCGTGTGGAAGTAGTGCCCCTTGTCGAGGTCCTCAAGGAGTCCGGGCTGGGTCGGGTGCCAGCCGAGTGCCTCGCGGGTTCGGGCGCTGGAGACCGGGCTGTCGACTCCCAGGAAGCCGCTCAGCCAGGTGAAGTGCCCGGCCGCGTCCTCGGCGGAGACGGAGACCACGGGGACGTCGAGATGGCGTCCGATCACCTCGGCGATGTCGCGGATCGGCACGCCCTCGTCGGCGACGGAGTGCAGGGTCGATCCCGGCGCGGCCTTGTCCAGCGCCAGGGCGATGAGGTGCGCGGTGTCGAGCCGGTGCACGGCGGGCCAGCGGTTGGACCCGTCACCGATGTAGCCGGACACACCCTTCTCGCGGGCGATACCGACCAGGGCTGTCATGAAGCCGTTGTCTCCTTCGCCGTGGTTGGTCGGGGGGAGCCGTACGACGGAGGAGCGGACCCCGCGGGCGGCGAAGGAGAGCGCCGACTCGGCGGTGGCGAACCGGATCCGGGGGCCCTCGCCCCAAGCGGCAGCCACCGCCGCGGAATCGTGCCCGTCCTCCTCGGTCGCCACCTGTCCGGGCGCGAGCCCGAGCGTCCCGGAGGCCATGAGGAACGGCCGGTCCGTACCCGCGAGTGCCTCGCCGAAGGTCTCGACGGCGCGGCGGTCCGCCTCGGCGGCCTCCTGGAAGCCTCCCGAGAAGGCGATGTCGTGCTTGAACGCGAGGTGGATCACGCCGTCCGACGCGGCGGCGGCCTCGCGCAGGCCGTCGAGGTCGTCGAGGTCGCCGCGGCGCACCTCCGCCCCTGCCGCGACGAGCGCGGCTGCCGAGGCGTCCGAGCGGGCGAGCCCGGTGACCTGATGACCCGCGCCGATGAGTTCGGGAACGACCGCGGATCCGATCCAGCCGGACGCACCCGTCATGAACACGCGCATGGAAAACCTCCTGAGTATGCCGACCGCCCACGCCACGGCGAACGCGACAGGGTCAATGTCAGCGACTGTCATCAACGTACACCTGATGCCAGTCACTGTCATCACATAGAATCAGCGGCATGAGTCGATGGGAGCCGAACGCGCGCGGCCGGCTGGAGCGGGCCGCACTTGAGCTCTACAGCGAGCGCGGGTTCGAACAGACCACCGTGACCGAGATCGCCAAACGGGCGGGGCTCACCGAACGGACCTTCTTCAGGCACTACGCCGACAAGCGAGAGGTCCTCTTCGCGGGCTCGGCGACTCTGGAGGAACTCCTGGTGGGAGCCCTCGAGGGTGCCCCCGGCTCCGCGACCCCGATCGCCGCGGTGGCCAGGGCCCTCGACGCCGCGGCGGCGGCCTTCGAGGAGCGCCGCCCGCACTCGCAGCAGCGCCAGAAGGTCATCTCCGCGAACGCGGAGCTGCGAGAGCGCGAGCTGATCAAACTCGCGTCACTGTCCGCGGCGCTCTCCGCCGCCCTGCGCCGGCGCGGCGTCGCGGACCCGACCGCGAGCCTGGCCGCCGAGGCGGGGATCACCGTCTTCAAGATCGGGTTCGAGCGCTGGATCGACGAGAGCAACCAGCAGAGCATGTCGCAGATCATGCGGGAGTCGTTCGAGCAGCTGAAGGCCGTGACCGCGGGCAACTAGGGGGTGCCGTTCGGATCAACCCGGGTCCACGCCGATCCGAACGACACCCCCTAGGGCTGTCCGGGAGAACCCCGGAGGACAACGGCACGTTTCTGCGCGACGGTCGGCGTCGGCAACTCCCCCTGAGTGGTCGACGGCTCCGTCCGGGTCACCTGACCGCGACGGGCTGCCGCTCCTCGGCGGCCTGCTCCTCCGCCGCCTCCTCCTTGCGGTAGGCGCGGATCGAGTACGTCAGGGCGGCAGCCCACAGCGCGTAGAGGAGGACGTACACGGGGGTGCTGACCGAGCCGGGCGCGGCGATCCAGTCGCTCTTGAGGAGCGTGCGGACGTTGGTGACGATGATGATGCCGCCGACCGCGGAGCCGAGGACGCGCGGCGGGACCAGCCGGACCAGCCAGGCGGCGACCGGCGCGGCGACCACGCCGCCGAGCAGGAAGGCCCCGACCCAGCCCCAGTTCAGGCCCTGGGAGCCGAGGGAGAAGAGGAAGCCGAGGCTCGCGGCGACGGCGACCAGGAACTCGCTGGTGTCGATCGAGCCGATCACCTTGCGCGGCTCCATCCGGCCGCTGGCGAGCAGCGCGGGCGTACCGACGGGCCCCCAGCCGCCTCCGCCCGTCGCGTCCAGGAAGCCGGCGACCAGGCCGAGCGGCGCGAGGAACCGCTTGCGGAGCGGCTTGCCGAGGTTGCCCCTGGGCATGCCGCGGAAGGTGAAGCGGGACATGACGTACAGGCCGAGGCCGAACAGGATCAGCGACATCACGGGCTCGGCGACCTCGGTGGAGAGGTGGGAGAGCACGGTCGCGCCGAGGAAGGAGCCGACGGCTCCCGGCACGCCGATCCTGGCGACGACCTTCCAGTCCACGTTGCCGAAGCGCCAGTGCGAGGCACCGGACATCAGCGTGGTGCCGATCTCGGAGAGGTGGACCGTGGCGGAGGCCAGGGCCGGGTTGGTGCCCATGGCGAGCAGCAGGGTGGTGGAGGTGACGCCGTAGGCCATGCCCAGACTGCCGTCCACCAGCTGGGCGCCCAGGCCTGCGAGGGCCAGCAGGATGAGCGTGCGCATGGAGCCGTCCCGTCGTTCTCGGTTTCCGGTCCTTCCCGTCGGGCCGACAGGACTGAACGGGACGTGACGCTAGGGGCTGAACCTGAGCGCGGCCTTAGTGCCGAATGAGGACGCTTCACAGACAGAACCAGGCCTTCCACCGGCCGCTCCCGCCTCCCGGTGACCACCGGCACCCCGTGGCCGCCGCGCCGAGTTCCCCATACACCCATTGCGGGACGAATCGCTGGGGACAATGGCCGCCCGAGCCGCCGCTGTCCAGGGGAGATCCACATGGTGTTGAGCAGACGTTCCTTCAGCGCACTCGCCACGGCCGGCGCGCTCGGGCTCTCCCTGGGGAGCGGCAGCGCGGCCGCCGCCGGGACCGCGCCCACGGGACCCGCGCCCGTGCCGCCGGAGGCCGACGGCGAGCGGCACACCATCGGCTTCGACCGGTACTCGATGCTCATCGACGGCCGGCGGGTCGTCCTCTGGTCGGGCGAGGTCCATCCCTTCCGGCTGCCGAGCCCTTCCCTGTGGCGGGACGTCCTGCAGAAGCTGCGCGCCCACGGCTACAACGCGGTCAGCATCTACGTGTCCTGGAACTACCACTCCCCCGCGCCCGGCAGGTACGACTTCACCGGTGTCCGCGATCTGGACCTGTTCCTGCGGACGGCCGCCGAGACCGGGCTGTACGTGATCCTGCGTCCCGGCCCGTACATCAACGCCGAGGTCGACGCGGGCGGTTTCCCCGGCTGGCTGACCGTCACCGAGGGCACGGCGAGGACCTCGGACCCGGCCTACCTCAGGCACGTCGACGAGTGGCTGACCGTCGTCGACCGGATCGTCGCCCGGCACCTGCACACCGACGGCGGCGGCACCGTCGTCCTCTACCAGTTGGAGAACGAGTACGCGGACCACGTCACCGGCCCGCTCGGCCGCGACTACATGGCCCACCTGTACGCCAAGGTCCGCGCCGACGGCATCGACGTACCGCTGTTCCACAACGACAAGGGCAGGAACGGCCATTGGACCCCGGGGACCTTCGACACGGGTGGGGAGAGCGGGCGTTACCTGTACGGCTTCGACGGGTATCCCTCACCGGTCAAACCCCCGCCGGACTGGGGCTACTTCGGAGTCGGCGGTACGAAGGGGGGCTCGACCGCGAGTCCTTCGACGCCGGGATTCATGCCCGAGTTCGGGGGCGGCTGGTTCGACCCGTGGGGCGGCGCCGAGTTCGGCGGGAAGGGGTACGCGGAGTCGGCCAGAACGCGTGACGCGGCGTACGAGCGGCGTTTCTACCTCACCAACCTCGCCAACGGCATCAAGATCCACAACGTCTACATGACCTTCGGCGGCACCTCCTGGGGCTGGCTGCCCGCGCCGGTCGTCTACACCTCGTACGACTACGGCGCCGCCCTCGACGAGGCCCGGCGGCCGACTCCCAAGCTGGTCCCGATGCACCAGATCGGGCAGTTGCTGCGTTCCGTGCCCGACCTGGCCAAGCTGGACCGCGCCGGTCCGGTCACCGGAACGGACCCGCGGCTCACGGTGTATCCCCTGGTCAACCCGGACACCGGCGCGCGCTTCCACGTCGTACGCAACGACGGGACGGCGGAGGTGACGACACCGGTTCCGTTCGCGCGGCTGCCGCTCACCGTGCCCGCGCTCGACGCGCGACTGCTGGCCGCCGGGATCCTGGTCGGGCGGCGGAAGCTGGCGTACTCCACCGCGCAGCCGATGCTGTGGCTCACGGCGGGGCGGCAGGACATCGCCGTGTTCACCGGCCGCTCCGGGGAGCACACCGAGACCGCGCTGGAGTGCGCGAGCGAGCCGACGGTGACCGTACTGGCGGGGGACGCGGCACACGAGTACGAGAGTGGCGTGCTGCGGGTCTCCGCCCGACTCGGGGGTCTCACCCGGGTGTTGGTGGAAGGCGGCGGCAGCTCGGCGCCCCTTCTGCTGCTCCTCGCCGACGACGAGACCTCCGGGCGGCTGTGGCGGTACGACACCCCGTCGGGCCCGGTCCTGGTACGCGGCCCGGCGCTGCTGCGCACCGCCGCCCTGCGCGGCTCGGTCGTGGAGCTCACCGGGGACACGGTGGAGGCGGCCGAGCTGGAGGTGTGGGGGCCGCGCGGGGTGAGCGAAGTCCACTGGAACCAGGGCGTGTTGCGGACGCGGGCCACGGCTTCCGGGAGCCTGCGGGCCGAGCGGCTGCTGCCCGGCGTGCCGGACGTCCGGCTGCCCGCGCTGACCGGCTGGCGGCGGTGCGAGGAGAACCCGGAGTCCGCGGCCGGTTTCGACGACTCGGGGTGGCGGGTCGCGGACCGGACGTCCTCCCACAGCACCACTCCGGTGCCGGCCGGGCAGCCCGTGCTGTTCGCCGACGACTACGGCTTCCACTACGGAGACGTCTGGTACCGGGGGCACTTCGAGGGTGCCGCGGACTCCGTGTCCCTCTCCTGCGTCACGGGTACCCAGGGTCTGCTGATGGCCTGGCTGGACGGGCGGCCGCTGGGCACGCACCGGATGCCGGTGCCGGACAGGAAGACGGTCAGACAAGGGACTTGGGATGCCACGGTGACCTTTCCCCTCCCTCCGGCCGAGAGGTCCGAGGGTCCGCGCGTGCTCTCCGTTCTCGTCCGCCGGATGCAGCACGACCAGGACGGGAAGGCGGACGACACCCACAAGGCGGCCCGTGGCCTGACCGCCGTGACCTTCAACGGCGCTTCCCCTGAAGTCACTTGGCGGATCCAGGGAGAGACGGCCGCCGACCCGGTGCGCGGGCCGCTCAACCACGGCGGCCTGCACGGCGAACGCGAAGGCTGGCATCTGCCCGGGTTCGCGGACGGTGGCTGGAAGGCTGCCGGCTTCCCGCGGGCCGAGCGGCGGCAGGGCGTCGTCTGGTACCGCACCGAATTCCGGCTCTCCGTCGACTCCGCTGTCGACGCCTCCGTCGGCCTCACGCTCACCGACGATCCGGACCGCGCCTACCGCGTCCAGATCTTCCTGAACGGCTGGAACATGGGCCAGTACATCAACGACGTGGGCCCTCAGCACACCTTCGTCCTGCCGAACGGGCTGCTGCGCACCCGGGGTTCCAACACCCTGGCGCTCGCCGTGCTGTCCGACGGGACCACGCCCTCGGGGCCCGGCGAGGTGGAGCTGACGCTGATGGGCAGCGCGGCCGGCGGAGTCCCGGTGTCCGTGGTGGACTCCCCCGGCCGCGCCGCCGGTTAGTGCCGTGGCCGTCGTTAGCCGAGCCGGATCACGTTCCAGGACAGCGGCTCCAGGACGGCGGTCAGCGTGCCGTCCTGGAGAGCGGTCCCCTCGACCCGGTGCGGGGTGACCCGCTCCTGGTCCTCCAGTGTGTTGACGGCGTCCGGGTCGGCGTCGGCGATCGCACTGTGCTCGATCACCTTCGTCAACCCCATTCCGTTCAGGGTGACTTCGAGCGGCAGCGGCTCGCTCTGGCCACGGTTGACCGCGAAGACGGTGACCGAGCCGTCCTCGGCGCGCACGGCCGTGGCGTGCAGCAGGTCCGTCTCGCCGTACTTCCTCGTCCCGTACGTCGGCGAGTCCACCCGTACGTCGAGGACCCGGCCGCGCCCGTACTTCGAGGTCTGCGCGAAGGGGAAGAAGGTCGTCTGCCGCCAGGCCGGGCCGCCCGGCTCCGTCATGATCGGGGCGATGACGTTGACGAGCTGGGCGAGGCAGGCGACCGTCACCCGGTCCGCGTGCCGCAGCAGCGCGATGAGCAGCGAGCCGAAGACGACGGCGTCCGTGACGGAGTAGACGTCCTCCAGGATGCGCGGGGCCTCCTGCCAGTCCTCGACGGGGTGCGGGTTGGGGCGGCTCTGGTACCAGACGTTCCACTCGTCGAAGGAGAGGTTGATCTTCTTCTTCGACTTGAGGCGGGCGCCAATGTGGTCGCAGGTCGCCACGACGTTCTCGATGAAGGACTCGGTGTCGACGGCGGAGGCCAGGAAGGAGTCCCGGTCGCCGTCGTTCTCCTCGTAGTAGGCGTGCAGGGAGATGTGGTCGACGAGGTCGTACGTCTCCTCGAGCACGGTCGCCTCCCAGGCGGCGAACGTCTCCATGCCCTGGCCCGAGGAACCGCAGGCGACGAGTTCGAGGTCCGGGTCGATCTGCCGCATCGCGCGGGCGGTCTCGGCGGCGAGGCGGCCGTACTCCTCCGCCGTCTTGTGCCCCGTCTGCCAGGGCCCGTCCATCTCGTTGCCGAGGCACCACAGCCGGATCCCGAAGGGGTCCTTGTCGCCGTGCGCCACTCGCAGGTCCGAACGGGCCGTCCCCGAGGGGTGGTTGGCGTACTCCTGGAGCGCCAGTGCCTCGGGGACGCCTCGGGTGCCGAGGTTGACGGCCATCATGGGCTCGGTCTGGGGGCCGACCTTCTTGAGGAAGGCGATGAACTCGGACAGGCCGAAGCGGTTGGTCTCCGTGGAGCGCCAGGCCAGGTCCAGGCGACGGGGGCGGTCCTCGACGGGGCCCACCGAGTCCTCCCAGTCGTAGGCGGAGACGAAGTTGCCGCCGGGGTAGCGGACGGTGGTGACGCCGAGTTCCCGGACCAGGTCGAGGACGTCCTGGCGCAGGCCCGCCTCGTCGGCGGTGGGGTGCCCGGGCTCGTGGATGCCGGTGTACACGCAGCGGCCGAGGTGTTCCACGAACGAGCCGAAGAGACGGGGGTTCACGTCACCGATGGTGAAGGCGGGGTCGAGGGTGAAGTGGGCGGTGCGCATCTTTTCCTTTCGGTGGTTCAGTTCCGTCCGCGGGGGCGGGGGGCTGTTCGCGCTCACGCGGTGGAGCCGCATATCGATACAGCCCCGCGCCCCTAGAGGACCTGGGGCCAGCCGTTGGCCTTCCAGCCAAGCCGGTTCAGCCCCAGCTTCGGGGTGCCCGCGTCCTGCGCGTCGTAGTAGTGGTAGGCCAGCCAGTCCTGGCCGTTGTCGCGGAAGACCGACTGGCCGCCCGTTCCGACGTACCGGCCGTGGCCCTCCAGGAGGAGGTCGCCGCCGCCGTTGAGAAGCGGCTTGCCCGTGCTGTCCAGGTACGGGCCGGTCACCGAGGCCGACCTGCCGACCCTGATCCTGTAGGTGGAGTTGACGCCCGCGCAGCACGCGTCGTAGGAGGCGAAGAGGTAGTAGTAGCCGCTGTGTTGGACGATGTACGGGCCCTCGACCGCGTACGGGGCGTCCGGGCGGGTCGCCAGGTGGTGGACGGTCGTGCCGGGGATCGCCTTTCCGGTGGCCTGGTTCAGCTCGACCATGCGGACGCCGGTCCAGTACGAGCCGAACGCCATCCACAGTCTGCCGCCGGCACTGGTGATCGCCGGGTCGATGGCGTTCCAGGTGTCGGTCGTCTCCGAGGTGAGGACCTTGCCCTGGTCGGTCCAGGTGCCGGGCCGTCCGGAGGTGGAGGTGGCGACGCCGATCGCGGAGTGGTTGGTGCCCCAGGAGGAGACCGCGTAGTACAGCCAGTACTTGCCCGCGCGGTAGGAGATGTCGGGGGCCCAGGGGTCGCCGGTGGCGTTGTACTCGTACCACCAGCTCGGCGGCCCGGCGAAGGCGTTGCCCGCGTCGTTCCAGTGCCGGCCGTCCGTCGACAGGCGGGCGCCGATCACCCCGCCGGTCGAATAAGCCGCGTACTCACCGGAGTTGAGGCGGATGACGGTCGGGTCGTGGATGATCTGCTGTCCGGTGATCTGGACGGGGTCGGGGTAGGCGGCGGCCTGTGCTGTTGTCGGCAGCAGGGCGAGGAAGGCGGCGGCGAGTACCGTCGCGAGTCTGATGTGCTTCAACTGGTAGCTCCTTGTCGGGAGTTACTGGCCCGCGAGGCCGGTGTGCGCGACACCCGCGACGATCTGGCGCTGGAAGAAGACGAAGACGATGATCAGCGGCAGGCCCGCCATCAGGCCGCCTGCCATGAGCTGGGCCCACTGGATGCCGTAGGAGTTCATGACGGTCGCGATGCCGTTCGGCATGGTCATCAGGTCGGGGTTGTTGGTCACCATGTACGGCCACAGGAAGTTGTTCCAGGACGCGATGAAGGTGAAGATGCCGACCGCCGCGAGGGAGGGGCGGGAGAGCGGGAGCACGATGGTGAAGAAGACCCGCCAGCGGCCCGCGCCGTCGATGAAGGCGGCCTCCTCCAGCTCGCGCGGGATGCCCTGGAAGAACTTGTAGAGGATGTAGACCATCGCGGCGGGCGCGCACTGCGGCAGGATCATGCCCCAGTAGGTGTCGACCATTCCCATCTGCTGCACGGTGGTGAAGAGCGGCACGCCGAGGACCGCGGGCGAGACCATCAGGCCGGTCATGACCAGGCCCAGCAGGGCGTTCTTGCCGCGGAACTCCGTGCGGGCGAAGCCGTATCCGGCGAGGGCGCTCACGAACAGCACCACGGCCGTCACACAGACCGAGACCACCAGCGAGTTCACGAACCAGTTGGTGATGTTGCCGGTCTCGAAGACGGCCCGCCACGCCTGGGTCGTCCACACCTTCGGCAGCCAGTGCGTCGGCACCTCGACGGCCTCGGTCTCGGACTTCAGGGAGGTGAACAGGGCCCAGAGGAGCGGCGCGAGGAACACCGCGGAGACCGCGGTGGCGAGGAGGGTGAGCACGATCTGGCTGGGGGTCCAGGCCTTGCGGGTCCTGGTGCGTACACGTGGCGCGTCACCTGTACGCGCCGGGGCCTCGTCGCGGGTCTGTGCGGTGGTGCTCATCGGCCGCCCTCCTCACGGTTGCGCAGCAGCCACATCCGGGCGAGGGCGACGGCCGCGATGATCACGAAGAAGATGATGGAGATCGCGGAGGCGTAGCCGACGCGGTAGCTGGTGAAGCCCTCTTCGAGGGTGTATTGCACGAACGTCCTGGTGGAGCCCTCGGGTCCGGGCAGGAAGTCCATCATGACCACGGCCTGGTCGAAGACCTGGAGCGAGGCGAGGATCTGCAGGGCGAGGACGAGGCCGGTGATGTTCCGCAGCAACGGCAGGGTGATGTGGACCATGCGGTGCCAGGCGTTCGCGCCGTCCAGCTTGGCGGCCTCGTAGAGGTGCGCGGGGATGCCCTGGAGGGCGGCGAGGTAGAGCAGGAAGCTGAAGCCGACCGTCCACCACAAGGTGCAGATGACGACGGCGAGCATGGCGTACGACTTGTCGGTGAGCCAGGGCGTCTCTCCGCCGAAGACGAAGTCGACCATTCCGGTGCCGGGGTTGAACAGCCACTGCCACAGGTTGGCGGCGACGGTGGACGGCAGCAGGAACGGGGCGAAGAAGCACAGCCGCCACAGCCATCTGCCGCGCTCGATGTGGTGGGCGAGCATGGCGAGGAGGAAGGCGAGGACGGTGATGCAGGGCACGACCAGGAGCGTGAAGTAAGCGCTGTGGCCTAGGGATTCCCACACCAGCGGGTCGCCCAGGGCCTCGCGGTAGTTGTCGAGGCCGATGAGGTTCGTGGCGTCGCCGGAGATGTTGGCGTCCGTGAAACTGAGGTAGAAGCCGCGCAGCAGCGGCCAGATCACGAACAGCGTGAACAGCACGAGGAACGGGGCGACGAACCAGGCGCCGTGCTGGAAGCCCTGCCTGCGGCGGACGGTGGCGCTGTTCGCCGCGGTCCGTGCGCGGGTCGGCGCGATGACGGTCTGTGCGCTGGTCGTCGTCATGCGACCGCACCTCCCTGCGCGGCGGTCCTGCCGTCCATGGGGTTCTTCATGGCGAGCAGTTCGGTGAGCGTGCTCTTCATGCCGCGGGCGGCGGCGTCCGGCTTGGCGGAGCCCATCGTGGAGGAGACGACGACCGGGCCGACGCGCTGGGCGAGGATGCCGGTGGACCCTGCGAACCACACCTTCGGCTCGGTGGCCTGGTGGTCCATCGCCGAGACGTACTCGCTCTGCGGGTTCAGCTTCTGGTAGGCGGCCGTGGAGAGGGTCGGCGTGTACGCGGGGATGTGGCCGCCGGCCGCCCACTGCTCGGCGTGCTGGACGATGTAGGCGGCGAGCTGGTGCGCGCCCTCGTCGGCGGCTCCGCCGCGGCCGGACTGGTGCGGCAGCACGAAGGCGTGCGACTCGGCGTGGGTGGCCTGCTCGCCGAACACGGGCGGCAGCGGGGTCGCGCCGTACTCGATCCTCGCGCCGTCGTAGACCGGCACCGACCAGTTGCCCTCCCAGACGAACGGCCCGCCGTTGACGAACTGTTCGGCGCCCGCGCCACCCGCGAAGCCCGGGTCGGAGTAGCCGTCGGTGATGTGCCGCCGAAGGAACTCCAGTACCTGGGTGGCCTTTTCGGTGTCGAAGGTGACCTCGGCGTTGGCGTCGTCGAACCAGGTGCCGCCGAGCTGGGTGTAGAAGGCGACGAAGAACCACCACTGGAAGTTCTGGTCGCCGGACCACATGCCGATGGTCTGCAGGCCCTTCCTGGTGGCCTTCTTGGCCTCCTTCAACACGTCGAACCACTCGTCGGCGGAGGTGACCGGCACCATCCTGCCGTCGTCGCCGAGCAGGCCCGCCTTCTTCAGCACGTCCTTGCGGTAGAAGCAGAGCTGGACGTGGATGTCGAGGGGAAGGGCGTAGAGCTTGCCGTCGATGACGGCGCGCTTCCACAGCTCGGGGTTGAAGTCCGCCTCCCGCACGCCGTACTTGGCGAGCAGCTCGACGTCCCACGGGTCCAGGAGCCGGCCCGGCGAGAAGCCGGTGACCCGGCCCAGGTGCATGACGCCGAGGTCGGGTGCGCGGTTGCCGGCCGCCGCCATGGCCAGCTTGGTGTAGAAGGGGCTGCCCCACTGGAGGGTGGAGTCCTTGACGTCGATGTCCGGGTTCGCCTTACGGAAGGCGTCGAGCATCGCGATCATGTTGTAGCCGTCGCCGCCGCTGAAGAGGTTCCAGTAGCGGACACGGGTGTCCGCGCCGGAGGCGAGCGCGTCCGCGCCGGTGCCGAGCGCGGCGAAGCCGAGGCTGCCGGCGACCGTCAGTCCGCCCAGTCCCGCCAGGAAGTGCCTGCGATTCAGGTCAGGTCGTCCCATGCCCTGCCCTAACTGTCGGAGTTTTTGCGTTCGATATTTCGGAGAACGCTCGCAACTTCGAACGGGACCGTAAGTAGGAAGCGCTTTCCCGTCAATGGTCTGCGCAAAATCAGAAGTCCCCGACCAGCAACCGGTCGGGGACTTCGGGGGTGTCGCGGGTGTGGCTAGCCGGCGAACGCGGGTTGCGCCACGCCCTTTCCGGCGCCGGGCACCACCAGCACCGAGCCGGAGAGCGGATGCGGTGCCTCCAGGCCCGTACGAGCCGTGGTGATGTACAGGTCGGTGAGGTCGGCGCCGCCGAACGCGCAGGCGGTGGGGCGGAGTACGGGCAGCTCGATCACGCGGTCGAGCCTCCCGTCCGGGGTGTAGCGGCGGACCGCGCCGCCGTCCCAGAGGGCGACCCACACGCAGCCGTCGGCGTCGACGGTGAGCCCGTCCGGGAAGCCCTCGTCAATCGCCGCCAACTGCCGTCTGTTGGCCGGCAGTTGGTCGTCGCCCACGTCGAACACGTCGATCCTGCGGGTCGGCGAGTCGATGTAGTACATCAGCCGCCCGTCGGGGCTCCAGCCAGTGCCGTTGCTGACGGCGACGGAGCCGAGGACGGTCCTCGCGGTGCCGTCGGGGGCGAGCCGGGACAGGGTGCCGCCGCCCGGCGCCTCGTCGTAGCGCATGGTGCCGATCCACAGGGCGCCGTCCGGCGCGACCGCCGCGTCGTTGCCGCGGCGGCCGGGGACGACCTCGCGGTGCAGCCACCGGAAGCCGTCGATGCCGTCGTAGACCGCCACGCCGTCACGGAGGTTGGCCACCAGACCGCCGCCCGCGCGCGGCTTCGCGGCGCCCACGTGCTGCTCGGTGACCATGACCGTGCGCCGCCCGCCTGACGGGTCGTAGGTGTGGATCCGCGAGCCGAGGATGTCGACCCAGATCAGCCGCTGCTCCCGGGAGTCCCAGGTGGGCCCCTCCCCCAGCGCCGCCCGCTCACGCACGGCGACCTCGACCGCCGTCATCCCACGCTCCGGTGGCCGAGCCGCTCGGACAGGTCGGCGGCACCCTTCGCGGCGAGCTGCTCCAGTTCGTCCCGGCGCTCGTCGCTCCAGCGGATCATCGGTACGGAGATGGAGAGGGCGGCGACGACCTGGCCCGTACGGTCGCGCACCGGGGCGGCGACGCAACTGACGTCCGGGTTGGACTCGCGGCTCTCCACGGCGATGCCCCGGCCGCGGATCTCGGTGAGGGCCTCGCGCAGCGCGGCGGGATCGGTGATGCTGTTGGGCGTCATAGCGACCAGTTCGGCGTCGTCGGGGACGCGAGAGGTCAGCTCGGGCCCGGAGAGCGAGGCGAGCAGCATCTTGCCCACGGAGGTGCAGTGGGCGGGCAGCCGACGGCCGGCGGCGGACACCATGCGCACCGCGTGCGTGGAGTCCACCTTCGCGATGTAGATGACGTCGGTGCCCTCCAGGATGGCCACGTGCACGGTCTCGTCGCAGGTCTCGGCGACCGTGCGGGCGACCTGCTGGCCCTCGGCGGCGAGGTCGAGCTGCTCGGCGTACCGGCTGCCGAGCTGGTACGGCCGCACACCGAGCCGGTAGCGTCCGGGCTGGCCCGGCACCTGCACGATGTACGAGCGGGCGGCGAGCGTGGTGACCAGCTCGTGCACGGTCGTGCGCGGCAGTTGCAGCCTGCGCACGATGTCGGGGGCGGAGAGCGTGCCGTCCCCGTCGAGGAAGAGCTCGAGGATGTCCAGAGCTCGGGTCACGGCAGGCACGAGTCGTCCCACAACCGGCCCCCTCTCTTGTGTTCGAAATTTCAACAGACGATCGGCATGGCGAACACAGGTTACGCATAGTGGTGTTGGGTGGGCAATGGGTGTGCGCTGTGAGTGACGGTGGGCCACCTGAGGGGTACCTGAGCGCCACCGTTCCCCGTGTGACTACCGCCGTGTTCGGGGGTCGCCGAGTTCACCGCGCAGGCGTTGGGCCCTGAGCACCAGCTCCAGCTCGAAGCGGCGGTCGGGGTCGTCGACCTCGTCGCCCCACAGTTCCCGGATCTGGCGCAGGCGGTAGCGGACGGTCTGCGGGTGGACGCCGAGGCGGGCCGCGACCTCGGGAGCGCCACCGCGTGTCTCCAGCCAGGCGAGCAGGGTCTCGGCGAGGCGTCTGCCGTGGGTGGGCCCGCAGTGCGCGAGGGGCGCGAGGCAGCGCAGGGCGAGGTCGTCGATGAGTTCCTCGGGCTGGAGGAGGACGAGTGCCTCGGTGTGTTCCGTGCAGTGCAGGACCTCGCCCGCCGGGAGCAGGTGCCGCTCCATCAGGCGTACGGCGGCCTCCGCCCAGCGCAGCGACTTCGCCGCGTCGGCGAGCGGCACCGGGGGGCCGATGGCGCCGGACCAGCCGGTCAGCGCGCGGTGCAGCAGTTCGGGGCGGCCCGCGGCGTCCGGTTCGGGCACGACCATGCGGGGCTGCTCGTACTCCATGTCGAGCAGCACGCCCTGGCCCACGGCGGGGGCGACGGCCTCGCGGGCGGGGCGCCGCAGTACGCCGACGGCTACCTTGTCGGGCAGCGGCCAGCCGATGCGGGCGGCACGTTCGACAAGCGCTTCGGCGGGGTCGCCGCGGTGGTGGTGCTCGGAGAGCAGGAGTTCCATCAGCCGGCGCTGGAGACGCAGGCGTTCGCCCGCCTGGCGGGCGGCGGCCTCGGCGTAGCCGCGTACGGACTGGTTGACCAGGCCGTCGAGGTACTCGTAGCCGGCGTCGACGAGGTCGTACATCGCCGGTGGCGGGATCTCGACGCGCTGACCGATCTCGGCGAAGCGGCGCCAGGCGAGCCGGACTCCGAGCCGGTAGATCGCCTGGAGCGAGTCGAGGCTGCGGCCGTTGAGTCCCTCACCGCGGCCGAACTCCTGGAAGACCTCGGGGTGGACGCGGGGGCGGCCCTCGGCGGTCTCCAGTTGCTGCACGAACACCTCGATGGCCCGGCGGATGCCGATCAGCGCCATCGGCTCGCCCGAGTCGTCGAGGAACACGGGCAGCGTCGGGTACTCGTGCCGGATCTCCTGAAGGATCTCCTCCGCGAGCACCGGCGCCTCGGCCATCGCGAGCGCCGAGAACTGGCGCACCTGGAGCCGCGGCACGTCACGCCACGCCGAGCGCGTGGTGACGATTCCGGGGCGGGGGGTCACTTCGGGGCTCCGGGCCGGAGCGGCGCGGTGCGGAGGGTGACGGAGCTCACGGTCGGGGTTCCCGCGCGGGGCGTCGTGGCGCGCGGCGCGACGGAGGTCACCGCCGGGGCCCCGGTGTGTGGTGGACCGGAGATCCCGGCGTGGGGCACCACGGAGGCCGGCCTCATCGTTCCCGCGCGCGACGGGGGTGGGCGCACGTCAGCGCTCCTGCCCGGCGTTCTCGTAGGTGATGAGCGGGGTGTTCGGCTGGTCGGGGGTCGCTTCGAGCAGCGCGACGATGCCGAGGGCGGCACCCACCGCGAGTGCGGTGGCGGCCAGGACGGTCAGTGCGGCGGCGAGCAGTCTGGACATCGAGGGTCAGCCTCTCTTTCGGAGGTCGTCCCCACCCCGGCCGCCGCGTCCGCGGTCATGGTCGTCCCATGGCCGTGCGGTCGGCGACCCCTGCCCGTTCCCCGTGGTGCGTTCCCGATGTTCGCCGGTCCCGTCCGGCAAGTCCACAGTCTCGACAATGCATTGACACTCCGTCAAGGGTGCGCCTACGGTTCCCGGCCCATACCGCGGGTGCACTTTCCCCACGGTGTCGACCCGCCGCACGACCCCGCGTGTCGAACCGCCTCACGCCCTCTGGAGTGCCCGGATGCACCGGAAAGCCTCGCCCGTCTCCCTCGTTCTGCTGGGCCTCGGGACCTTTCTCCTCGTGCTGGCCCCACTGCTCGCGTGGTACGTAAAACCACATGCCGCCGTGAATCCGATCGACATCGACCAGACCGCCGTCTACACCGGCACGGGCAGCGTCTTCGACGTCACGAAGGTCAAGACCGTGCCCGACCAGCGGATCACCGTCACCCAGCGGGTACGCGGTGACGTCGCCGCCAGCGAGACCAGCGGAAACGCGGTCTGGGACGTGACGACCACGGTCGACACGGACAAGTCGCTGCCCGCCGCCGACCCGCACGACGCACTGGAGTTCACCCCGCACCGGTGGGTCAGCGACCGGACGACCAACAAGCCGGTGCACTGCTGCCGGGAGAAGCCGTACATCCAGGGCGAGGCGTACCTCAAGTTCCCCTTCGACGTGCAGAAACGGTCGTACCGCTGGTGGGACAACTCCCTCGGCGCGACGGTCACTCTGAACTACCGGGGCGTCAAGAAGGTCCAGGGCTACGAGGGTTACCGGTTCACCGGCACGGTCCCGGCCACCAAGACCGGAACGCGGCTGGTACCGGGCGCGATCGTCGGCCAGCCCGAGCGCAGCCAGGTGCTCGCCGAGGAGTGGTACGCCAACCACGGCGTCGAACTCGTCGTCGACCAGCGCACAGGACGTGTGCTGTACGCGCAGACCGGACCCCGTAAGACGCTGCGCGCACCGGGCGGCACCGAGGACGCGGCGGTACTGCTGGACTCCGAGAAGCTCGCCTTCACCACGGACACCCAGAAGTTCGCGGTGGACCGGGCCGACGAGGAGAGCGCCCAACTGGGGCTGGTGGGACAGACGTTGCCGATCGGGGCGGGTGTGCTGGGGCTGGTCCTCGCCGCGGTGGGGGCCGTTTTGGTGGTACGCGGGCGTCCGCATCCCGATACGCCCGAGTCATCCCAGCCTGCGTCCACGATGTGATGAAGCGTCAGCTCACAAACCCCGGAAATTATCACTTGGGTGAGTAGCCGCACGGTACCGCTGGGCGAAAACTGTCCACCCCCACCCGAACACAGCCCGCCCACACTCCCGATACAGCCAGTACCCACGAATCGCACAGACCTACAGAACCCGTACGACCAACCCTCGATCCTTACCTCGTCCGACCCCCACGCCGAGTTCCGCACCCTGAGACGAGTTGGAGCACCCATGCCCCAGCACGTGCCGTCCTCGCTGCGCGCGGCGTCCCCGCGCTCCGCGCAGCACCTCGCGGCGCTTCCCCAGGCGCCGCGCCGTATCGTCTTCCTCGCTCGCCGGGATCTCGACAACCCCGCGGCCGGCGGCTCCGAGCTGCTGGTCGACCGCCTCGCCGAGGGGCTGACCCAGCTCGGCCACCAGGTCACCCTGCTGTGCGGCGGGCCCGCGGCCTATCGCGACTACCGGGTCGTGTCGGCGGGCGGCGACCTGGGGCACTATCTGCGCGCCCGCCCCACCTTCCACCGCCAGGTGGGTGACTGCGACCTGCTGGTCGAGGTGTCCAACGGCATGCCGTACCTGGCGCCGCTGTGGCACCGCGGACCCACGCTCTGCCTGGTCAACCACGTGCACACCGACCTGTGGCGGATGCGGTTCGGCGGACCGCTGGCGCCCGCCGCCCGGATCGGCCGAAGACTCGAGCACTGGGCACTGGCGGGCGCCGCGCAGCGCCGCAACCTGCTGGTAGCCGTCTCTCCCTCGACGGCACACGCGCTGCGCGACATCGGCGTCGA
Source organism: Streptomyces sp. NPDC050535 (assembly GCF_044457665.1). Taxonomy (NCBI): domain Bacteria; kingdom Bacillati; phylum Actinomycetota; class Actinomycetes; order Kitasatosporales; family Streptomycetaceae; genus Streptomyces; species Streptomyces sp. NPDC050535. The sequence continues at coordinate 11,830 of NZ_JBITHE010000030.1, read as the reverse complement.
GCGGGACCGGATCCGGGTCGTGCACAACGGGGTCGAGGAGCCGGGCCCACGGGGTCCGCGCTCTCCGGAGCCGCTGTTCGTCGCGATGGGAAGACTCGTCGAGTACAAGCGGATCGATCTGCTGCTGCGGCTGTGGGAGCGGGTCCGCCCGGTCACCGGCGGCCGTCTGGTGATCGTGGGAGACGGCCCGGAGCGGGAGCGTCTGGAGCAACTCGCAGGCCCCGGAGTTGAGTTCGCCGGCCATGTCTCCGAGGCCGAGAAGCACCGGCTGCTGTGCGCCGCCTGGCTGCTGCTGCACCCCTCGGCGGTGGAGGGCTGGGGCCTGGTGGTCACCGAGGCCGCGGCCCGGGAGACCCCGGCGGTCGCCTTCGACGTACCCGGTCTGCGCGACTCGGTGGTGGACGGCGAGACCGGGGTACTGGCCCGCGGGGAGTCCTCGTTCGCGGCGGCCTGGTGCACTCTCGCCCTGTCCGCCCACCGCCGGACCCTGATGGGCAGGTCGGCCCGCGACCGGGCCGCGCAGTACCGCTGGGACCACACGGTCCGCCGGTTCAGGGCGGTGGCCGCGGAGGCGGTGAGGGGCTGGGCCCCTTGAGTGCCCCCACCGAACGTATGAAGGACCCCTCGATACGCCGCTCGGTGACCCTCTTCCGCGCCTTCCTGCACGAGCAGGACGACCCCGAGGCCTGCTACTCGCTGCTCGCCCGTGACGCCGCCGACCAGGTCGAGGCCTACGGCGGCGCCGTGGCGGGCCGAACCGTCGTGGACGTCGGCGGGGGCAGCGGGTACTTCACCGAGGAGTTCAGGCGGCGCGGGGCGCAGGCGTACCTCTTCGAGCCGGACATGGCGGAGCTGGGGCCGAAGCCGCCCGACTCGGCGGTGGTGGCGGACGGTTATCTGCTGCCGCTGGCGGACGGGGTCGCGGACGTCTGTTTCTCGTCCAACGTCCTTGAGCACGTGGCCGATCCGCAGACGTTCGTCAGCGAGCTGGTCCGGGTGACCCGGCCCGGCGGCCTCGTCTACGTGTCGTTCACCAACTGGCTGTCCCCGTGGGGCGGTCACGAGTGGGCGCCCTGGCACTACTTCGGCGCGGAGCGGGCGCGGGCCCGCTATCACCGCCGCACCGGAAAACCGGCCAAGCACACCCTCGGCGAGAACCTCTTCGCCGTGCACATCGGAACCACCCTTCGGCAGGTGCGCGCCCGCGACGACGTCACGGTCGTCTCGGCGCGCTCCCGCTACTGGCCGTTTCTCGCGGGAGCCGTCGTGAAGGCGCCGGGGCTGCGCGAGTTCGCCACCTGGAATCTCCTCCTCATCCTCCGGCGGTCCTCACCATGACGAGCACGGTCCAGGCTCCACCCCCGGCAGCAGTGCGCCCCACCGCGACCAGGTCGGGCCCTCCGGAGGGGCCGCGGTCGCGGCGGTGGCTGCTGGGGTTCTGGGCCGTGGTGTTCGTGCTGTTCCTGGCCGTGCACCCCGGACGGACGACCTTCGACACCAAGCTCGGTGTCGCGCTGGATCCGTGGCAGTTCCTGTCCGACCTCGGACAGTTGTGGCACGACCGGGGCGGCTTCGGCGGCATCCAGGACCAGTTCGTCGGCTATGTCTGGCCGATGCTGCCGTTCTACGGCCTGTGCAAGCTGATCAGCCTGCCGGTGTGGCTGGCCGAGCGGCTGTGGATGTCGCTGATCGTGTCGGTCGCGTTCTGGGGTGCGCTGCGGCTGGCCGAGCGCCTGCGGATCGGCACCCCCGCGTCCCGGCTGCTCTCCGCCGCCGCCTACGCGCTGTGGCCGGTGTTCACGATCGTCGTCGGCTCGACCTCGGCCGCCGCGCTCCCCGGCGCCTTCCTCCCCTGGGTCCTGCTCCCCCTCACCGACGAGCGCTACAGCGCCCGGGTCGCCGCCCTCCGCTCGGCGCTGGTCATCCCCTTCATGGGCGGGGTGAACGCGGCCTCGACACTCGCCGCCCTGCTGCCCGTCGGCCTGTATCTCCTCTCCCGCCCGCGCGGTCCCCGGCAGCGCAAGCTGATCACCTGGTGGGTGCCGGGCGTGATCCTGGCGACCGCCTGGTGGGTGGTCCCGCTGCTGATGCTGGGCATCTACGGCGAGAACTTCCTTCCGTACGTGGAGACTTCGCAGACCACCACGGCCACCATGTCGGCGACGGAGACCCTGCGCGGCGCCGGGAACTGGGTCGCGTACCTGCACTTCGGCGAGGCCTGGCTGCCGGCCGGCTGGACCGTGGTGTCCTCGGTGATCGTCATCGTCTGCTCGGCGTTCGCGGCGGCGCTGGGTCTTGCCGGTCTTGCCCGGCGTGACCTGCCCGAGCGGCGCTGGCTGGTGCTCACCGTGCTGTCCGTCGCGCTCATCACCCTTGCCGGGTACGGCGGTTCGTTCGGCGCGCCCTTCCACGGCGTGGTCCAGGACTTGCTGAACGGCGGGCTCGTCCCCTTCCGCAACATCTACAAGTTCCAGGTGGGACTGGCGCTGGCGCTGGTGCTCGGGCTGGCCCACCTGGTCGGGGTCGCCTCGCAGGAGCGAGGGGCCAGACAGGTCCGCGGACGCCGTCTCGCCCCGCTGATAGCGGCTGTCCTGGTGCTCCCCGGACTCGCCTGGCCCTATCTCAACGGGTCGATCCTGAACCCGGGTTCCTTCCAGGAGCTCCCCAAGTACTGGCAGTCCACCGCCGACTGGCTGGAGAAGTACTCCCCCGACTCCCGCGCCCTCGTCGTCCCCGCCACCGCGCACGGCATCTACACCTGGGGCTCCACCATCGACCAGCCCCTCGACGTCCTCGCCGAGTCCCGCTGGGCGCAGCGCGACTACGTCCCGTTCGGCACGGCGGGCAACCGGCGGGCCATGGACGCGGTCGAGCAGTCACTGATGACGGGCTCCGAAGTCCCGGGTCTGGCGGACTACTTGAGCCGGGCGGGCCTCTACTACGTCGTGGTACGCAACGACCTGGACCCCGACCAGCTCGGCTATGTTCCGACCGTCACCGTGAAACGGACCCTGGAGCAGTCGGGCTACCAGCGTGTGACGGGCTTCGGTCCGGTCATGACGGGCGGCCGGATCGCCGAGGACACCCCCCTCCAGGTCGAGGGCCTGTATCCGCGCCAGCGGTCCGTGGAGATCTACGAACCGGTGAGCGAGGACGTGCCGCGGCCGGGACAGGCCGGGCTCAAGCCGATCGCCGACACCGCGGTGGTCTCCGGCGGACCCGAGGCGCTCCTGCCGCTCGCCGCCGACCCGGCGATGCGCGACCGCGCCGCCGTGCTCACCGGCGACAACCATCCGGGCCTGGGCACCCCGGCCGTCCAGGTGCTCGGCGACGGGCTGCGGCGGGCCGACACCCGCTTCGGCCTGGTCAACGCCAACACCTCGTACACGTACACCGCGAACCAGCGCAACGACAGCGACAGCGCGCAGAACCCGGGTGACAAGCCGCACCAGATCCTGCCGACGGAGGGCATCGAGCACCAGACGGTCTCCGAACTGCGCGGCGCCGGCTCGGTGACGGCCTCCTCGACCGGCAACTGGCTGTTCTACCTGCCGCAGTACGACCCGGTGAACGCCTTCGACGGCAATCCGGACACCGCGTGGGCGGAGGGCGCGGCGGGCTCGGCCGACGGACAGTGGCTGCGGATCGGTTTCACCGGCTCCGTGGACATGCCGTCGTCGTTCAAGGTGACTCCGCTGGCGCAGGACGGGGTGCGGTCCGCGGCGACGCGGGTGCGGGTGGAGACGGAGCGGGGCAGAGCCACCAGCTACCTCCAGCCGAACGGCCTGACGCAGAGCATCAAGTCGCCCACCGGCGAATCGAGTTGGCTGAGAATCACGATCGTCGACTCCACCGAGCAGCACGCGGGTCTCACCGGCGCCGGCTTCTCCGAGATCAACATCCCGGACGTCCAGGTGACCCGTCTGCTGAAGCTCCCGACCGACGCGGCCGACTCGGACGCCGCGGCCGAGATCGTCTCCCTGCACCGCTCCGCCGACCCCACCGGGCTCTCTCCGACGGGCACGGAGGCGGGCCTGCACCGTGTCTTCTCGACCTCGGCGTCGGGAACGTACGCGATCAGGGCGAGCGCGGTCCCCGTCCCGGGCGAGGAACTCGACAAGCTGCTCTACGAGGTCGCGCCCGAGCAGCAGAGCCGGATCGTCGCGACGGCGGACTCGACGGCGCGACTCGGCGCGGGTCTGTCGGCGCGCAACCTCACGGACGGCGACCTGACGACGGCGTGGATCGCGGGCGACAAACCGACGATCCACCTGAGCTGGCCGGACAAGCAGGCGGTCTCCTCGATCGTGCTCGCCCCGGCGGGCGGCCTGTCCACCCGGCCCACGAAGGTCGCCATCAGTTCCCCGGACGGGGCGGCGACCGTCGGTGTCGACGAGAACGGCTGGGCCCGCTTCGAGCCCATCACCACCGACCGGCTCGACATCACCGTCACGGAGACCGCGCCGCTGACCGTCCACAACCCGGTCGCGGGCGCCGACCTGCGACTCCCGGTCGGCCTCACGGAGGCGTACGTCCCCGCGCTCGACCAGTACCGCACCCCACAGCCGTCCGGCACCCGGGAGTTCTCGCTCCCCTGCGGGAAGGGGCCGGTGCTCGCGGTCGACGGGAAGCTGTACGAGACGAGCGCGACCGGGACGGTGGAGGACCTGACGGCACGCCGGGCCATTGACCTGACGCTCTGCCAGGAGGGCGCCGACAACGCCGGGTTGGACCTCGCTTCCGGCTCGCACCGGGTCGAGGCCGGGGACGCGGGACCGCTCACCGTCACCGACGTCACGCTGACCCGCGGAACGGTCACGGAGGAGGCGACCACCGCACGTGAGCTGGGGATACGCGACTGGCTCGGCGACCGCCGCGAGGTGACCGTCGGCTCCGGCGCGGCCTCGTACCTGACGACGTACGAGAACTTCAACGACGGCTGGAAGGCGACGCTCGACGGCAGGGAACTCACGCCGGTACGGCTCGACGGCTGGCAGCAGGGCTGGCAGATCCCGTCCGGCTCGGCCGGCACGGTCAAGCTGTCGTACGAGCCCTCGACGGCGTACGAGGCCGGGCTGATCGGCGGCGGTGTCGGCGTGGCCGTTCTCGTGGGCCTCGTCCTGTGGCGCCGCCGCTCACCCAGCCAGGACGAGCCGCAGCCGGTGCCGTCGGGGCCCGGCGTGTGGCTGGGCCTGGTCGCGCTCACGCTGGTCGGGATCGTCATCGCCGGGTTCTTCGCGCTGCTGGTCCCGGCACTGGCCCTGCTCGCCCGGAAGCGCCACACGTTCCTCGTACCCATCGCGTTCCTCGCGTTCGCCGGGGCGGGGATCGCCGCCGCGACGGGGGCCGGGGACGCGCCGTCCGCGGACGCGGGGGCGTTCTCCGCGGCTGCTCAACTGCTGGCGCTGATCGGCCTGTTCGCGGCGCTGGTGAGCGTCAGGGAGTCCGACCCCGCCGGTCCGCCGTGGCGGTGGGAACCCTCCGGTTCGGAGGCGCCGACGGCACCGCTGCCGCAGCGGGTGCGGGGCGAGCACGGCGGTCCCGGTGCGTTCGGCGAGCAGCCGCCGCCGCCTCACACGGAGCCCCTGCCTGCCGCGCCCGCGACCCGTCCCCGCGCGCCGGAGGAGCGGGCGGCGTCGGGGCCGACGGTCTCCGCGCGGGGGCCCGGCCACGCCCAGCGGGAGGCCGACCCCCCGACGACCCGGATCCCGTTCCGCGGGCGGAGGCCGAGAACGACACCCTCGGACGACACGGGGAGGGGCGAGGCCACATGACGGCTGTCGGGCACCCGGCACGCAACGGCGCGGAGGGACCGGTCCGTCCGCCCACCCGTGTCCCCTTCCCCGTCGTCGACGAGGTGTCCCGGCACTGCCTCCAGGAGGCGGAGCCGGAGACGGTCCACATCGAGATCCATCTGCCCGGCCCGCTGGACCACGCCCGGCTGCGCTCGGCCTTCACCGAGGCTCTGCGCAGGCACCCCCGCGCCCTGATCCGGGAGGCGCCGGGGTCCTGGTACCGGCTGCGGTACGAGTGGGAGCTCGCCGAGGAACCGGACCAGGAGGTCGTGACGTTCCCGCCGCCGGACCGGAACGCCCTCAAGCACGCCCGCGACCGGGCGCTGAGCACCGCACCGCCGCTGACGGCCGCACCGCCGGTACGCCTGGAGGTCGTCGACGGGGACAGCGCGACCCGGGGCACCGTCCTCTTCCTCACCATGAGCCACACGGCGATCGACGGCCCCGCCTGCCTCCGCATCCTGGCCACGGCGGCGGAGCTGTACGGCGGCCGGGACAACTCCCCCACCGCACCCCCCGTACGCACCCCCGGCGCCCCCGAGGCCGAGCGGGTGGAGACCCCCTCCACCTGGGCCCCGCCCGCCCGGGTGGCCCCGGGCAGCCCCGACTCCTCCCCGGGCAACGGCCTGCTCGTCACCGAACTCAGCGTCCCGCGCCGCCCCAAGGGCTCCCTCTACACGGTGAACGACCAGCTCATGGTCACCACCGCCCTGATGCTCGCCCACTGGAACCGGGAGCACGGCGCCAGGCGGCGCCCGCTGCGGATCACCATGCCGGTCGACGACCGCTCCAGGGATATGGACATGCCCATCGGGAACGGCACGAGACTCGTCGAAGTGACCTTCGCGCCCGAGGAGCTGGACGAGAGGGAGATGGGCGCGCTGCTGCGCCGCACCGCGCTGCGCACCCAGGCGCTGAAGTCCGCGGAGCGCCCCCAGCTCGGCCACGGCGCCGCCCTGCTGACCGCTCCCGTGGTCCCGGTGTCCTGGCGCGCCGCCGTCACCCGGGGCCTGCGCAGGGCCGCCGCCCCCTGGACGTCGACCACCCTGCTGAGCAACATCGGCCGGATCCCGTACGCGCTGGACTTCGGGGAGACGGCGGGCCGCGCCACCGCGGTCTGGTTCTCGGCGCCCGCCCGGATGCCCCGCGGCCTGACGGTCACCACCGCCTCCACCGCCGGCCGCCTGCACGTCGCGCTGCGCTGGTCGCGCTCCCTGCTCAGCCACGGTGACGGCGCGCACCTCCGCGACCTCTTCGAGCACTATCTGCACGCGACACAGGAGAAGGGCCCATGACGGCAAAGGCTCCCGCGGCGGACCGGACACCAGGTGCCGTACGCCGAGGACTTCGCGACTTCTACGAGGACCCGGCCGTTCCCGTCGCCTCCGGCGGCGCGCGCAGTCTGCGCCAGGCCCGCATGCTCGCCGCGGCGCTCGGCCCGGCGACGGAGGGCGCGAAGACCGTCCTGGACATCGGCTGCGGCGACGGCAGCGCCGCGGCGACCGCGGCCCCCCTTCTCGCCGGGCACCGCCTCGTCGGGGTCGACTGGTCGCAGGACGCCCTCAGGCGGGCGCACGCCCATGTGCCGTACGCGATCCGCGGCGAACTCACCGACGGAGGGCTGCCGTTCACGACGGCGGCGGCCGACGCGGTGCTGTTCAGCGAGGTGGTCGAGCACCTCGTCGACCCGGACTCGGCGCTCGACGAGATCCGCCGGGTGCTGCGCCCCGGAGGCCACCTGATGCTGTCCACGCCGAACCTCGCCGCCTGGTACAACCGCGCCCTCCTGCTGGCCGGCGTGCAGCCGGTGTTCTCCGAGGTGAGCCTGCGCGCGATCCACGGCCGGCCGGGCAAGGAGGTCGTGGGGCATCTGCGGCTCTACACACCGCGCGCGCTGCGGGAGTTCGTGACGGCGTCGGGCTTCGAGGTCGTCGCGCTCCGGGGCGCGCCCTTCCACGGCGTACCGCGTCCGCTGCGCCCGCTGGACCGCCTGGCCTGCGCCGCCCCCTCGCTGTCCTCGATCCTCCTGCTGCACGCCCGAAGGACGTAGCCCATGTGGTGGGGAGTGGCCGCGGCTCTGCTGGCGAACGTTCTTTACAGCACCGGATTCGTCCTGGAGAAACGCGCGTTGGCGGCCATGCCCGAGGTGGACATCCGCCGCCCCGCCCGCCTGTTGCGTCTGGTCCTGGGCAGCCCGCTGTGGATCGGCGGTTCGCTGTCCCTCGCCGCCGGGTTCGGCGCGCAGCTCGCCGTCTACCGCACGCTTCCCATCGCCGCCGCCCAGGGCATCTTCGTCTCCGGGCTCGTCATCCTGGTGCTGCTCTCCTCCCGGCTGCTCGGCGAGGAGACGACCGGCCGGGAACGGTACGCGCTCGGCGCGATCCTCGCCGCCCTGCTGATGGTGGTGCTGTCCCTGAGCGAGGACTCGGACAGGGTCAGCCAGAGCGCCCCGGCGCCGCTGATCCTCACCGTCTGCCTGCCGTCCCTGGCGCTGGGCATCTGGCTGTACGGAGCGGCCGAGCGGCGCTCCCGGCACCGGCACCGGATGCCGACCACCGGCGTCGAGTACGGCGTGGCGGTGGGCCTGTTGTACGGGGTGAGCTCGCTCGCCATCAAGGGCATGTCCAGTTATCTGACGGCCAGTGGACCGCTCGGGGCGCTGGCCGGCCTGCTGCGCTCCCCGTACCCCTATCTCCTGGTCTTCACCGGCGCGTTCGGTCTGGTCATGTCGCAGGCCGCGTTGCAGCGCTGCCGGGCCTCGCTGATCGTGCCGGTCTGTACGACGGTGACCTGTCTGTTCACGGCCGTGCTGGGCACTCTGGCGTTCGGCGAGGCGCTGCCGCACGAACCGGTGCGGCTCGCCCTGCGCCTGGCGGGCACGGCACTCGCGGTCTCCGTCCTGCTCGCCATGCCCAAGCACGACACCGCGCCCCAACCTTCCGTTGCCACCAAGGAGTTGACTCCCCCGTGAACCCCGACGACCCGTTGCTGAAGATCCTGGCCTGCCCGTTGGACAAGGGCCCGCTCCATCTGCTCGTACCCGATGAGTCCCCGGGGTCGGAGGCCGCCCTCTACAACCCCCGCCTGCAACGCCGTTACGCGATCCTGGACGGCATTCCGCAACTGCTGCCGTCCTCGGGGGAACAGGTCGACGAGGACGAACACGAGGAACTCCTGAAGCGGATGACCCCATGAGCGGCCCCGCGACCGGTCCGGCGACCGGCTCCACGACGACCCTGACCGCGCGGCTGGCCCGCCTCGTCCCCACCCGGCTGGTCGCCGCGACCGCTCGTCGCGTCTATCCGCGCTTCGAGCCCGAACTGGCCCGGCTGTCCGACCTCTGCCCGGCCGGCAGCCGCACGGCGGTGGACGTGGGCGGCTGGTACGGCCCCTGGACGCACCGGCTGGCAGGCCTGGCGGACCGCGTGGTGACCGTCGAACCGGTCCCGCACCTGGCCCGGCTCCTCACCTCCGGGGCCCCCTCGAACGTCCGGGTGGTGCACGCCGCCGCCTCCGACCACGAGGGCACCGCCCACCTGTGGCTGCCCGCGGACGACGCCGGTGACCGGGGGGTGTCCTCCCTCGTCCGCCGGGACATCCACGCCCGTGCCCTGGACGTCCCCTGTCTGACCCTGGACAGCCTGGACCTGCACGACGTCGACTTCATGAAGATCGACGTGGACGGCAACGAACTGGCCGTCCTGCACGGCGCGAGCACCCTCCTCACCCGCGACCGCCCGGCCCTCTTCGTCGAGCTGGAGTTCCGTATCCAGCCCATCGCCCCCGTCGTCGACCACCTCGCCGGGCTGGGTTACGAGGGCTGGGTCCTGCCCGGCGACACCTGGCAGCCCCTGGCGTCCTTCGACCTGGAGACCCACCAGGCCCGCACCTGCCACGTCGTCTCGCGCGGTCTGCTGCGCAGGGTGCTGCCCCCGCAAGGCCCCCGCTACGTGAACTCGGTCCTCTTCCTCACGGACGGCCGCCGTCCGGGCGCTCCGCGGGTGCGCGACGATGGATCCCATGCCGCCCGCGAAACGCCCCACGACCCCCTTCACCCCTCTGGACTTCCAGCTGGTCCTGCTGCGCCGGATGGCGGATCACAACCCTGACCTGGTGGAGGACGCCCGGCACGAGCTGGGCGTCTCCATCGCCGGCATGCGCGAGGCCAACCGCCGCTGGCAGGCGATGCTGCACGCCCCACGCACCAGGGCGGCGACCGCCCGCTACCGCTCGATCCTCGGCACCCCCGAGTCGGTCGTCCCCCGGCGGATCGGCGACCTGTCCTGCGAGGCGCGTCTCTGGCCCGTCCCCCTGTGGCCCGACCTCCGCTTCGAGGTCCTGGTCGCGCCGAACGGGGTGGCCTGGAACGAATGGCTGGTGCGGGCGCCGGGCGCCCCCGGCCCGGCGCTCGACACCCTCGACGACCTCACCCCCTGGTCCTGCACCGTCGACGAGGCGGCCCGCGCCTTCGCCCCCGTCCGGCCCCTGGAGGGCACCGCCCCGACCCGCTGGGGGCTGGCGTTCACGGCCCCCGACGCGTCGGGCGTACGACAGGAGTGCGCGGCGGAGTTCACCTGGGGGCTGTTGCAGCGGGTGGGCGTCAGGGGGCAGCCGTGACGATCGCCTCCGCGACCACGGGGACCGACTCCGGGTGCAGCCACAGAAAGAGGTTGGGCTCGATCAGCTCAAGCTCCATCACGCACGGCTCGCCGTCGTCACCGTCCACCAGGTCCACCCGGGCGTAGAGCAGTTCACCGGCGTCGGGGACGGCCGCCAACGCCCGCTCGGCGACGGAGAGTTCGGCCGGGGTGGGCTGCCAGGGCTCCAACCGGGGGTGTGCCACCTTCTTCGCGTCGAAGGAGGTGCCGGACTCGAGTACGGCGCCCTTCCTGCTGGCGTGCACCAGGTGCCCGCCGAAGAACTGGAGCGCTCGTTCGCCCCCGGCGTCGATGTTCTTCACGTACGGCTGGACCATCGCGGTCAGCCCCTCGGCGTGCATCCGGGCGAGCTGCGCCGCGGCCGTCTCCCGGTCCTCGGGGGCGTACCGGGCGGCGTAGCGGGCGCCCGCGCCCGCGGTGGGTTTCACGACGAACTCGCGGTCGTCGGGGAGGCCGACGGACTCACCGGGCGCCACATACCGGGTCGGCACCACCGGGACGCCCGCCTCCGCCAGGATTCCGAGGTATCGCTTGTCGGCGTTCCACCGCACCACGCCCGCCGGGTTGGCCAGCCGGGTCATCCGCCCGCAGCGCTCGGCCCAGGCCACGAACTCCGCGGCCCGCCAGCTGTAGTCCCAGGTGGACCGGATCACGACCAGGTCGAACGCCGCCCAGTCGACACCGGGATCGTCCCAGTACACCGCACGGACCTCGGCTCCCGCCTGCGCCAGCGCCGCCGTCAGCACCGGCAGATCGCGGTCGGCGCTGGGCTCCTCGCCCGGGTCGTAGGTGGCGAGTGCGATCCGGGCACGTGCGGCACTGCGGGCCACGGTGGACTCCATCCTCGTACGGCGGTCTCCTGCTGATCCGGCCGCAGGCTAACAACCGGCGTGCAGCCGGGCCAGGCGTTTTCGCCGCGCGCCCCGGGCCCTAGGGGGTGGCGGCCTTCCACTCCTCGGCCGTGAGCGGGGGGCCGGTGAGCTGGGGCTTGAGGGGGCCGGCCACGGCGGCGCAGAGGACACGGGGGGTGAGGAGGACGTGGGCGCCGCGTTCCAGGGACGAGACGTCGGTGAAGCGGCGGGCTATGCGGCCGTTGCCGGTGGCGGTGAGCAGGAGGCGGCCTACGTACGCGGCGAGGACCTTGTCCCTGCGGGTGGGGCCGTTCTCCGTCGCGCCCGGGTAGAAGACGTCCTGTCCGGTGGCGAGGTCCCAGGCCGCGTTGACCGGCCGGGCAACCGCCTTCTGGAGGGCGCGGGCCAGCCCGGGGCTGCCCCAGCCCCGCCTGCGGACCGTGTCGCGCAGCGCGACGGCACTCTGCGCCGCGACCGCCATGCCGTGCCCGTAGACGGGGTTGTACGCGGCGAGCGCGTCGCCGAC
>NZ_JBITHE010000029.1:0-77561 GCF_044457665.1 Streptomyces sp. NPDC050535 | reverse complement strand
CGGCGGCTACCACCTCACACTCACCACCGACGAAGGCCGCATCACCGCCCTTGCCCTGGCGGGCGCCGCCGAAGACGGCTCCGACGTCACCATCAGGACGTACAACTACACCGACGGAGCCCTGACCACAGTCATCAACGCAGCCGGTCACCCGCTCAACTTCACGTACGACAAGCGCCTGCGCATCGCCTCATGGACCGACAGCAACCATCGAAGCTACGCGTACGACTACGACGACCGGGACCGGTGCATCGCCGAGGGCGGCGAGGCCGGTCACCTCACCATCACCCTCGACTACGACGGCACCGACCCCGCCTGGCCCGGCTGCCGCATCACCACACTCACCACAACCGAAGGCAGCGTTTCGCGATTCGTCATTAACGCGGAGTGCCAGGTCGTGGCCGAGATCGACCCCTTGGGCGGCGTCGTCCACACCACGTACGACGCCCACCACCACTTGGTGTCGCAGACCAACGAACTCGGTCACACCACGCGGTTCGCAAGCAACGCGAACGGCCAACTCATCGAGATCACCCGCCCGGACGACCGCAGGATCCAGGTCGAGTACAACGAGCTCGGTCTTCCGGTTCAGGTAGTGAACCCCGACGGTACGGCCCGGCACCAGACGTACGATGAGCGCGGCAACCGCACAGCGGTCATGGATCCGGCGGGTCTCAGCACTCACTTCGCATACGACGACACAGGTGGCCTCGCCTCGGTCGCCGATCCGTTGGGCAACGTCACTACGGTCACCTGTGACGCGCTCGGACTCCCCCTCTCGGTCTCCGACCCGCTCCACGCCGTCACCTCCTGTGAGCGAGATGCCTTCGGCAGGCCTATAACCATCACAGACGCCTTGGGTGCCACCACCCATCTGGCGTGGACAGCCGAAGGACACCTCTCGCGTCGCGTCGACCCGAACGGCACGGTGGAGTCCTGGACGTACGACGGCGAAGGCAACCGCACCGCCTACACCGACAAGACGGGTGCCGTCTCCCGGTACGAATACACCCACTTCGATCTGCTGTGCGCGCGCACCGGCCCGGACGGCGCACGCCACGAGTTCACGCACGACGCGGAACTGCGCCTCATCCAGGTGACCAACCCACAGGGATTGAGCTGGAGTTACACATACGATTCCGCAGGCCGCCTGATCTCCGAAACGGACTTCGACGACCGCACCCTTGTGTACAACCACGACGAAGCGGGACGCCTTCGCTCTCGCACGAATGCTCTCGAACAGACAGTCCGTTACGAGCGCAATGTTCTCGGCCAGGTCACCCGCAAGGACGCGGATGGCCATGTCACGGCCTTCAGCTACGACGTGGCTGACCGGCTTGCCAGGGCTGCGAGCCCCGACACCACCGTGACACTCCTCCACGACGACCTGGGCCGTCTGAAATCCGAGACAGTGGGTGCGCGCACCCTCACCTACATGTACGACGACCTCGGCCGCCGCGCCGGACGCACAACGCCTTCAGGGGCTGTCAGCACCTGGGGCCACGACGCGGCAGGGCGCCGCACCAGTCTGACCACCTCGGGCCGCGCCGTTGAGTTCGGCTACGACCCGGTGGGCCGTGAACTCGCCCGTCACACCGGTGAGTTCGTCTCTCTCCTTCACACCTTCGATGCCGTGGGCCACCTCACAGCCCAGTCAGTGACCGCCGCGGACGGTCATTCGGTGCAGCAGCGGGAATACACCTACCGCGCGGACGGCCATCTCATCGGCATCGACGACCAGCTGGCCGGCGCCCGCCGCTTCGACCTCGATTCGACGGGCCGGGTCACCACGGTCCACGCGGCGAATTGGACCGAGACGTACGCCTATGACGAGGCGGGCAACCAGATCGATGCCACATGGCCCGCCACCCACCCCAGCCACGAGGCAACGGGACCCCGCACCTACACCGGCACACAGATCACCCGCGCCGGCAAGGTGCGCTACGAACACGACGCACTGGGGCGCATCACGCTGCGCCAGAAACCACGCCTGTCCCGCAGGCCGGACACCTGGCGCTACACCTGGGACGCCGAAGACCGTCTGGCGTCCGCCGTCACCCCTGACGGAACGCTGTGGCGCTACACCTATGACCCGATGGGCCGCCGCGCGGCCAAGCTCCGCATGGCCGGCGACAGTGAAACGGTCATCGAGCGCACCGACTTCACCTGGGACGGCACGACACTCTGTGAACAGACCACCACCAGCCGGGAGTTGCCGAACCCAGTCACTCTCACCTGGGACCATCAGGGTCTCCACCCGATTGCTCAGACGGAACGCATCACCGGGCTGGAGGCCCCGCAAGAGGAGATCGACTCCCGCTTCTTCGCCATCGTCACCGATCTCGTCGGTACACCGACCGAACTCGTCGACGAGACGGGTGAGATCGCGTGGCGGGCGCAGAGCACACTGTGGGGCCGCACCGCTTGGGCCGCCAACTGCACGACATACACACCGCTCCGCTTTCCCGGTCAGTACTTCGACTCCGAAACCGAGCTTCACTACAACTACTTCCGGCACTACGACCCTGAAACGGCCCGGTACCTGTCCCCCGACCCACTCGGTCTCGAGCCGGCGCCGAACCCCATCGCCTACGTCAGCACCCCGCACACCCGCTCCGACAGTCTAGGATTGGCTCCTGACTACCATGAGTTCTATTCCGTGCAGGATTCCGAGAATGCCGCCCGCCTGCGCGGTGACGGAACCCCGTGGCCCACTGCGGAGAACCGCGGCCACTACGGGGAAGGAGTCTATTCATGGGAATCACGTGCAGATGCCGACCGCTACGCCGAACGACTTCGTTCCCGTGGAGCAGACGTAGAAGTTATGCCGTTCAGGGTCAGCGCGAGCGACTTCTCCAACATGAAGAAGATAGACCTTCATGAAATTGGCGAGGACGCCGCGACGGAATTTGCGAACAAACACAGCAGACTGTGGGGAGACGGAGCTCCCCACGACTATGACTACGTGCGGGCGCCCACCGGAATGGGGCAGGCGGAGAACATCTTCAGCAAATCAGTCTTCCACCTACTGAAATTCTAGGGTACGAGAGAAAATGACGAGCACATTCAGATACCGTCTCAGCAGCCCCTTCGGCGGCCTTGCCGCAGACGTGACAGCTGAATACTGCGCTCCCGACGTTAGTGAAGAATTCCGTTTGCAGGTCTACCGCAACGTATGGCTGACACTTCCCGAGGGGATCAACTGGCGTGACGCGGCTTGGCTTTCCTTCGGACTTGCAGCCCATTCTTCCGAACTGGCCGCCATGCATCCCTCCGGCTTGATCGTCAAGGTCACGTCCCTTACCTTCCCGCTCGCCCACTTCCGGTCGGAAGTAGCGGCCCTGGCGATGGATGGCTGGGCCCGAGAAGAGTTCAATCTCCCGGATCGCGGATTGAGCGCCGTTTCCCACGGATCGGAGGGGTCCTACAGATTTCACTGGGGGGAGCACTCCGACCCCTTTTCTGATGATAGCTTCAATTAAGCAATACGTGACTGCTCATGCCCTTGCGTGATCTGAGCAGTCACGTTCAGTAGACGACTCCCCGGCATTCAGAAAGGCGCCAAGCAAATGGGCGCCCTGGAACACGTGGAGGATCTACTTTCGCCGAGACCGGGAAGCCCCGCCCTTCGTCCCATTCGGCCACAACCGCGGACTCCGTTGTGCCGCGAGGTCCTCGACCCAGCCCACGGCGAGGATCGCGAGGGCTATCAGGGGCCATACGAGTACGAACATCCACAGGTTGTAGGTGGAGTCCAGGAGGGATGTCGCGCCCTCGCCCTCCATGAACGGGAGGCTGTAGGCGAGGTCGATGATCGGGACCGTGGCCATGATGAGCATGTTGTGCCACAGGTAGATCGTGACGGCTCGGTTGTTGGAGAGGGTGACGAGCTTGTCCAGCTTGGCGAGGCGGCCGGGGAGTTCCTGCCAGGACGGGGCGTACTGGAGGAGGATGACGACGAAGCCGAAGGACCAGGTCGCCTGGGCCAGCGGGATGTCGTTCAAGTCCCAGCCGTCCTGGCCCAGATGGCCCGACGCCCACCACAGGCCGAAGGCCATGAGCAGGGCGGAGCAGGAGATCGCGAGGTAGCGGGGAACCTTCGCCAGTACGCCCTCGTGGTGGGCGAAGCCCAGCACCCAGCAGCCGCCGAAGACCGCGAAGTCCGAGATGGCGTTGCCGGTTTCACCGGGGATCGACACCACGCCGGTCCCGACCACCGCCGTCAGAGCGAGGGGGGCCAGCAGCGTGGGCCAGGGTGCGCGGCGGAACGCCCACAGCAGCAGCGGCGAAGCGATCACGAACCACAGGTAGGCACGGATGTACCACAGCGGGCCGGCCGACTGGACCGCCCAAGTGTTCTCCAGCAGGCCGGACTTGGAGCCGATGCTCCAGGGGAACGGCGGGGCGCCTATCGGGATGACGTAGTTGACCATCTCGATCAGGCCCCAGGTGCCGCTGTGGTCCGGGTCCTTGGACAGGTCCCAGCCGGCCGCGAACAGCAGCGTCAACGTCACCGCGCTGAACACCCAGAGAGGCGGCAGCAGTCGGCGGACACGGCCCCGGATCACACCCCACGCCGGGCGTTTGAGCGAGCGCGCCATCAGCGAACCCGCCAGCGCGAACATCACGCCCATGGAGGGGAAGAGGATCGTCAGCCACGCCCAGCCGAAGAGGTGGTACATGACCACCCGGACCAGGGCGATCGAGCGCAGCAGATCCAGGTAGCGGTCACGCCCCGGCTTCTTCGTCCCGGAGCCCGCACTCGGAGCTTCGGCCCCACCCGGGGCTCCGGCCCCACCCGGGGCTCCGGCCCCACCCGGGGCCCCGCCCAGAGAGGGGCCCCTGTCCGCGGCCGGCGCCTGAGCCGGTACACCAACCCTCGGCGCTCCCAGCGGCGGTGTCGCACCCGCCGTGTAGTCGTGTGTCGTCATCCGACCGGCCTCCGATCGTTCGAGGTCCGGTCACGTGAGTCACGGTCCGGCTGTCGTGGGATCGCCCCCGGTGCCTCCACAACGCCCGTGCGCCGCAGCTTCTGCCAGCGCAGCCGGCCGCCGGTGAGCGCGGTGATCCAGGACTGGAGGAGAACGACGTACATCAACTGCCGGTAGAGGATCTGCTGGAGCGGCAGGGACACCAGGTGCGTCATGCGTTCCCGGTCGAGGCGGAAGGCGTACGCCGCGCACACCGCCTGGATCGCCAGGACGCCCAGCCAGGCCACGATCGTCTTCTGCGTCGGGCCGAAGACGAGCCCGTAGAGCAGGAACACGTCGATCAGCGGGGCGAGGAGCGGGGCCAGGACCATGAAGAGGGACACCAGGGGGAGGCCCACTCGGCCGAAACGGCCCGACGGCCCCCGTTCGATGACCGCTCTGCGGTGCTTCCAGATCGCCTGCATCGTGCCGTACGACCAGCGGTAGCGCTGGGACCAGAGCTGTTGGACGGACTCCGGTGCCTCGGTCCACGCACGGGCCTTCTCCGCGTAGACGACCCGCCAGCCGTCGCGGTGCATCGCCATGGTGATGTCGGTGTCCTCGGCGAGCGTGTCGTCGCTCATGCCTCCGACGCGCTCCAGGGCGGAGCGGCGGAAGGCACCGACGGCGCCGGGGATCGTCGGCATGCAGCGGAGCATGTCGTACATACGGCGGTCGAGGTTGAAGCCCATCACGTACTCGATGTGCTGCCAGGCGCCGATCAGGGAGTCGCGGTTGCCGACCTTCGCGTTGCCGGCGACGGCTCCGACGGTCGGGTCCGCGAAGGGCTGGACCAGCTCGCGTACCGTCGCCGGTTCGAAGACGGTGTCGCCGTCCATCATCACGATGATGTCGTAATGGGCGTTCGCGATACCCCTGTTGAGGGCGGCGGGCTTGCCGGCGTTGAGCTGTCGTACGACTCGTACGTTCGGCAGGCGCAGGTCCTCGACGATGCGGGCAGTGCCGTCGCTCGAGCCGTCGTCGATGACGATGATCTCGATGGGATGCTCGCTCGCCATCAGTGAATGCACCGTGTTCTCGATGCACTTGGCCTCGTTGTACGCAGGGACCAGCACCGACACCGGCTCGGTGATCGGAACCGGACCCCAGCGGAAGCCGGTGCGCCGCACCCGGCGGGCGTGCAGGACGGAGAGCAGGAGCATCAGGCCGAAGCGGCTGAAGACCAGGACGCCGATGACGGCGATGCCCACGACCAGGACGTCGGTGGTCTTCTCGGAGGCCTGCACCAGGTTGACCCAGGCCTTGCCCTTCCACAGGTCGAGCCCGGTGACCTTGGTGTGCGCGCTGGGGGCGTCGAGGGCCTCGGTGAGGTTCTCGAAGTCGTAGCCGCGGGCCTGGAGTTGGGGCAGGAACTTGTCGAGCGCCTCGACGGTCTGGTGGCGGTCGCCGCCGGAGTCGTGCATCAGGACGAGCGCGCCCTTGCCGCGCTTGGGCGTGGCGTTCTCGATGATCGTGCGGACGCCGGGCTTCTTCCAGTCCTCACTGTCGGTGTTGTTGACGACCGTGATGTAGCCGCGGCTTCCTATGTACTTCGTCACCGGCCAGGACTTGTTGTCCATGGCGTCGGAGAAGGAGGAGTACGGGGGCCGGAAGAGGGACGTACGGATGCCCGCCGCGCCCGCCAGCGCCAGCTGGTTCTGCGACAGCTCCCAGTCGATGCGCTTCTTGGACTGGTAGGAGAGGTCGGGGTGGTTGAAGGTGTGCAGGCCCACCTCGTGGCCCTCGTCCACCATGCGCTGCACCAGGTCCGGGTAGCGCGAGGCCATGGTGCCGGTGACGAAGAAGACGGCGTGCGCGTGGTGCTTCTTCAGGACGTCGAGGACCTTCGGGGTCCACTCGGGGTCCGGTCCGTCGTCGAAGGTGAGGACGAGCCGGCGGTCCGGGATTCTCAGCGTGTCCGTACGGCCGCTTCGGGTGTCGATGACCGGGCCGCCCTTGAGGATCTTGTCGGGCACCTGGTCGTAGGACACCGGGGGGCGGACCCGGTGGTCGGCGAGGATTTCGCTGTGGACGTAGCCGCGCAGCATCAGCATCGCCATCAGGGCGACGAGGACGAGACAGGGCAGCAGATAGCGCATGGGCAGGCGGCGGCGCCTGGCGCTGGGCTGGGGTCGCCTCGCTCGGGGCGCGGAGGCGTGACGGCTGGTGCGGGATGCCATCAGAGGATGTTCTCCGGGGACAGGGAGGACGAGGAGCGGATGGTGCTCGGCTCGGGCTCGATGATTGCCACCGGCTGCTGCTCGACGGCGCCGTCGGCGACCGATCCCGAGTCGCCGCCGGTGGTCGCGGTCTCCGTCGGGTCGGCCGACGTGGCGCTCTCCGTGGGAGTGGGATCCGGCGAGGTGGTCACCGGGTCGCTGGGATCGGGATCCGGGTCCGGCGTGGTGGAGGTGCCCGGGTTCGGCACGCTCGAGGCGGACGTCGAAGGCTTCGGGTTCGCGGACGTGCCCGGGTCCACGGCGCTGCCGGAGGCGTCCGGCGTGGGAATGACGCCCGGTTCCGGCGTCGTACCGTCACTCGCCGTCGCGGTCGCGCCCGGGGAGACCGAGGCCGTGCCGGTCGGGCTCGCCGTCTCGGCGGGCAGCGGTGTGGTGTCGACCTGACCGGCGGGCTGCTCCTCCTGCTGGCCGGGCATCGGGATCCATGGCGCGTTCGAGTTGCCCGACAGGAGGGTCGCGAGGATCACTACGGCGTAGACCGCGCAGGCCAGGCCGACGAGCATGCCGAGGCGGCGGTATCTGCGGCTGCGGCGGCCCGACTCGTCGACGAAGACCGGGCCGTCCGAGGCTTCCTGGGCGGCCGGGGCTCCCTTGGCCTGCTGGACCAGCCAGTCCTCGAGCTGACGTCCGGCGCCGTCGAGCTGGATCGTCACCTCGTGGGGATCATGGGTGTGCCCGGGTTCTTCGGTCTCCTCCCAGGAGGGCACCGGGCGCTCCGGGTCGAGGCCGCGCTCGGCGCCCGACCGGAACTCCGGCTCCGGGCCGCGCTCAGCGCCACCCGACCCCTGCCGTTGGGCGAGTGGCCAGGACGAGGTTCTGCCGGCGGCCTCCGGCCAGACCACCGGCGCACCGGGCTCCTGCCGCGAGGGCCTACCGGCTCTGTGCGACGGAGCCGAGGGCGAAGAAGGGGACGGAGAAGGAGACGGGTACGAACCGGCCCCACGTGGCTGCGGCTGCGGCGGAACGGGTCCGCGCGCCTGCGGCGCACCGGCCTCCCGCGACGGAGATGGCGACTCTGACTGCGGCTGCGACGGACCTACTCCACGCCCATTCGGCTGATCGACATCTTGTCCGACCAGTTGGGCGTCTTTCCGCCAGTTTTCTACGGGCACGCGCATCCCCCCACGGGACAGTTACTGGGTGCGCGCGACGCCGGGCCTTGCGCATTTGTTGTCCGGATCGGGCCCCCACCCGACCCAGCGCCCCCTATTACCACAGCTGCGCCCGGACTAAGAATGTATCGCACACCGGTGACACTCGTTGCCTGGTGTCAGCTGTGACTCATCATGATGAGTGCACCTGTGGCCGGAATCCACCCGTCCGCGGGCTGCCGTAGCCATCCTTCCTCGCCCGCAAGTTCGACGGCCGCCCGGCGAAGGGCGTCCACGCCTGGATGCACCAGTCCCTTCCGCCACACCAGCGACAGCGGGGGCGGCGGAACGGGGCCTATGAGGGGCTTAAGGGCGGTTTCGGTCATGGCTGAAAAGTCCACCACGGTAAGGACAGGTGTACGGGTCCTGGCCGGCACCCGGCGGAATCCCTCGGCTCCGACGGCCACCGGCGCGGGTGGCGCGACTCCGATGCCGCGCCCCTCGAACAGGTGGCGGGCAAGATCGGCCCACTCCAGCGTCCGCGGAGTTCCCGCACCGGCGTATACGGTCCCGCCCGCGAGAGCGGCCGGTGGCACCGCGTCCGGTGCGGCGAGGTGACGGTCCGCGAGCAGCGCGACGGCCATCGCCTCGTACCGTACGGACCGCTGCTCCAGCCGCGCCCGCGCCCCCGGGACGAGCCCCGCGAACCGCCCGAACGACGCGTCCAGCCCGCCCGCCGGCACCTCCCCGGCACGGACCGCAACCCACGGCGGAACCCTTCCCCGGCACGAACCACCACCTGGCCAACACCACCCCCTCCCCAGCACGAACCACCACCCGGCCAGCGCCACCCCCTCCCCACGGACCACTCCCTGACAGCGCCAGACCCTCCGGCGCCAACCGCTTTCTGACACCCCCGGGGCCGTACGACCCACCGAACCCCCGCCCCAATTCCCGCGCCCCCCATTGACGCACCCCCGGCCCCCACATACCTTCCCCCGTCGAAGCGCTTCGACGTCACGCATCGAATCGATTCGATGGACGCTCCGTGACGCCCCGATACCCCATCCGACTCCCTTGGAGGCACTGGATGTTGACGGCACGAAGGCGTGTGGTGGCCATGGCGGTGATCCTGAGCGGATCGCTGCTACTGAGCTCCTGCGGTGGTTCGGACAGTGGATCCTCCGACGGCAAGACCCTGAAGCTGTGGCACTACGAAGGCCCCGACAGCGCGATGGGCGCCGCCTGGGACGCGGCGATCAAGGAGTTCGAGAAGACGCACCCGGGCGTCACCGTGAAGTTCGAGTCGAAGGGCTTCGAGCAGATCCAGAAGACCGCGCAGATGGTCCTCAACTCGGGCGACGCACCTGACCTGATGGAGTACAACAAGGGCAACGCGACGGCGGGCCTGCTCTCGAAGCAGGGTCTGCTCACCGACCTCAGCGCCGAGGTCACCGAACGGGGCTGGGACAAGAAGCTCAACGCGGGCGTGCGCACCACCAGCCAGTACGACGCGAACGGCGTGATGGGTTCCGGCAAGTGGTACGGCATCCCGAACTACGCCGAGTACACGATGGTCTTCTACAACAAGGACCTCTTCAAGGAACACGGCATCGCCGAGCCCACCACCCTCGGCGAACTCACCGCCGCCATGGACAAGTTCGTGGCCGACGGCATCACCCCGCTCGCCAACGCCGGCGCCGAGTACCCGGCCCAGCAGTACCTCTACCAACTCGCCCTCTCCAAGGCCGACCGCTCCTGGGTCGACAGCTACGAGCTCTACAAGGGCAGGACCGACTTCCAGGACGCGGCCTGGACCTACGGCGCCGAGACCTTCGCCGACTGGGTCGAGAAGGGCTACATCAGCGAGAAGTCCACCGGCCTGAAGGCGGAGGACGCCGGGGTCTCCTTCATCCAGGGCAAGAGCCCGATCCTGTTCTCCGGGAGCTGGTGGTACGGCCGCTTCGCGTCGGACGCCAAGTTCGACTGGGGCACCTTCCTCTGGCCCGACTCGAACCTCACCCTCGGCTCCGGAGGCAACCTCTGGGTCGTCCCCGAGGGCGCCAGGAACAAGGAACTGGCCTACGACTTCATCGACATCACCATGTCGGAGAAGATCCAGAACCTGCTGGGCAACAAGGGCGGCGTACCGGTGGCCGCCGACCCCGCCGCCATCACCGACCCTCGGGCCAAGGCGCTCATCGCGAACTTCAACACCCTTGCCGACAGGGACGGTCTGGCCTTCTACCCCGACTGGCCGGTCCCCGGCTTCTACGACGTCCTCGTCTCCGGGACGCAGAAGCTGCTCACGGGCAGCGAGAAGCCGGACGCCTACCTCAGCGCGCTCCAGGAGGCGTACGACAAGGGTGCACCCGCCAAATGACGGTCACCGTCGAACGGGGCGGCCGGGTGTTCCACAAGCGCCACCGGCAGGACAGGCACGACCGGCGTCAACGCCGCACGGCACACCCGCGCCGCCCCCGCGACTCGTACGCCCTGTTCCTGCTGCCCGGCGCCCTCGCCTTCACCGCCGTCATCGTCCTGCCGTTCCTGATGAACACCGGTGTGAGCTTCACCGACTGGCAGGGCGTCGGAAACCCCGAGTGGTCCGGGCTCGCCAACTACCGCGAGCTGCTGGAAGATTCGGAGTTCTGGGCGTCCTTCCGGCACAGCCTCTTCATGGTCCTCGCCATGGCCGCCGTACCGACCGCCCTCGGACTCGTCCTCGCCGCCGCCCTGTTCGACTTCGTCGGCAAGCACTTCGGGACCAGGACCGCCGCCGTACTCCGCGCCTGTTTCTATCTCCCGCAGGTCCTGCCCATCGCCGTCGCCGGCATCGTGTGGAGCTGGATCCTCGCCCCCGACAACGGCTCCCTGAACGAGCTGCTGAAGGCCGTCGGCCTCGGATCATGGCAGCAGGACTGGCTCGGCGACCCCGACATCGCCCTCTACAGCGTCATGGGCGTGATGGTCTGGGTGCAGATCGGCTTCCCGCTGGTCGTCTTCATGGCGGGGCTGCAACGCGTCGACCCGCAGCTGTACGAGGCCGCCGAGCTGGACGGCGCCGGCTGGTGGCGCCGCTTCTGGCACGTCACCCTGCCCCAGATCCGCCCGGAGACCTATGTGGTCCTCCTCTGGTGCACGATCGCCGCGCTCAAGGTCTTCGGCGCCGTGTACGTCCTCACCAAGGGCGGGCCGGGCGGCGCGACGAACGTCCCCTCCTACTTCTCCTTCGCCACCTTCTTCGAGAAGACGCAGGTCGGGTACGGCGCCGCGATCTCCACGGTGCTCACCGTGATCATCCTCGCGCTGGCGCTGGTCGGCCTCAAACTCCAGACCCGCGCCGAGGACCTCGAGGAAGGGACCCGCACATGACCGCGCTCCGCCGCTCCCCCGTCCTCCTCGCCCTCGTCATCGCGGCCCTGTTCATGGTGCTGCCGTTCGCCGTCGTCGCCGTCAACGCGGTCAAGTCACCGGCGGAGTACGCGCAGAACGGCGCCCTGAGCCTCCCCGACGGCCTCTACCTCGACGGGATCAAGGACTTCTGGCAGCGCGTCGACTTCGGCCAGAAGCTCGCCAACTCGATGCTGATATCAGGGTCGGTGGCGGTCCTCGCCGTCGTGCTGTCCGTCCTCAACGCGTACGCGATCGGCATCGGGCGGGTCAGGGGCCGCACCTGGGTGCTCGCCTTCTTCGTCCTCGCGAACATGCTGCCGCAGGAGGCCCTGGTCTACCCGATCTACTACCTGAGCAAGGAAGTCGGCCTGTACGACACCAGGTTGAGCGTGATCATCGTCTTCACGGTCATCCAGGCGGCCTTCGGCACCTACCTCCTCTCTGCCGTCCTCGGCCGGTTCCCGCGCGAGATCATCGAGGCCGCCCGGATCGACGGCGCGAACAAGTGGCAGGTGCTGTGGCGGATCGTCGTACCCGTCAGCCGGCCCACCATCGGGGTGCTGCTGGTCTTCTTCTTCGTCTGGACATGGAACGAATTCCTGCTGCCGCTGGTCATGTTGGTCTCCAACGACAACCAGACGGTGTCGGTGGCCCTCGGCGTCCTCCAGGGCCAGCGCCTGATGGACGCCACGATGACGAACGCGGCCGCCCTGCTCGGCGTGCTCCCCGCCATCGTCTTCTTCCTCGTCTTCCAGCGGACGCTCACCCGCGGCATCGCCGTGGGCGCGGTCAAGTAAGGGGTGCGGACGTGAAGTTCACCGACGGCTACTGGCTGCTGCGCGAGGGCGTCACCGCGGCCCACCCGGTCGAGGTCCTCGACGTGACGTCGGGGCCGGGCACCCTGGAGATCCACGCGCCGACGCAGCCCATCCGCCACCGCGGCGACCTGCTGAAGGGCCCGGTCGTGACGATCACCGCACACGCGCCACTGCCCGACGTCATCGGCATCACGTTCACCCACTTCCAGGGCGAGGAGCCGCGAGGCCCCCGATTCGAGCTGTCCCAGGAGGAGTTCGGCGCCGCCCACGCGTCGTACGACGACGAACACGCCGTACTCACCTCGGGCGCCCTCTCCGTCAGGGTCGCCCGCACCAGCCCCTGGCACGTCGACTTCCTCGCCCACGGCCGCACGCTCACCACCAGCGGCCCCAAGGGCATGGGCATCATGCGGGACGCGACCGGGGCGCACTATCTGCGCGAGCAGCTGAACCTCGGCGTCGGCACCAAGGTCTACGGCCTCGGGGAGCGGTTCGGACCGCTCGTCAAGAACGGCCAGGTCGTCGACATGTGGAACGCGGACGGCGGCACAGCGACCGAACAGGCCTACAAGAACGTGCCGTTCTATCTGACGGACGCGGGCTACGGCGTCTTCGTCGACCACCCGGGCCGGGTCTCCTTCGAGGTCGGCTCGGAGGCGGTGTCCCGGGTGCAGTTCAGCGCCGAGACACAGCAGTTGACGTACTACGTCATCCACGGCCCCACGCCGAAGGACATCCTGCGCAAGTACACGGCGCTCACCGGCCGCCCGGCCCTTCCGCCCGCCTGGTCCTTCGGCCTGTGGCTGTCCACCTCCTTCACCACTTCCTACGACGAGGCCACCGTCACCTCTTTCATCGACGGCATGCGGGAACGCGAACTCCCGCTCTCCGTCTTCCACTTCGACTGTTTCTGGATGCGCGAATTCAACTGGTGCGACTTCGAATGGGATCCGCGGGTATTTCCCGACCCGGAGGGAATGCTCGCGCGGCTGAGGGAGAAAGGCCTGCGGATCTGCGTATGGATCAATCCGTACATTGCGCAGCGGTCGCCGCTCTTCGCGGAGGGGAGGGCGCTGGGACATCTGCTCAGAAGGCCGGACGGCGATGTCTGGCAGTGGGATCTGTGGCAACCCGGCATGGCACTGGTCGACTTCACCAGCGAGGCCGCGCGCGAGTGGTACGCGGCCAAACTGGAAGCGCTCCTCGCGCAGGGCGTCGACTGCTTCAAGACGGACTTCGGCGAGCGGGTCCCGGTGGACGTCGCGTACGCGGACGGCGCCGACCCCGAGCGGATGCACAACTACTACACCTACCTCTACAACGAGACCGTGTTCGACGTGCTCCGCAAACACCGGGGCGAGGGCGAGGCCATCGTCTTCGCCCGCTCCGCCACCGCCGGGAGCCAGAAGTTCCCCGTGCACTGGGGCGGCGACTGCGAGGCGACGTACGAGTCGATGGCCGAGTCGCTGCGCGGCGGGCTGAGCCTCGGGATGTCCGGGTTCGGCTTCTGGAGCCATGACATCGGAGGGTTCGAGGGGACCCCGACGGCCGCGCTGTTCAAGCGCTGGATCGCCTTCGGGCTGCTGTCCTCGCACAGCAGGCTGCACGGTTCGTCCTCGTACCGCGTGCCGTGGCTGTTCGACGAGGAGGCCGTGGACGTCCTGCGGCTGTTCACCCGGCTGAAGCTCGGCCTCATGCCCTATTTGTACGAGGCCGCCCGCGCCGCCCACGCGGAGGGCGTGCCGGTGATGCGGGCGATGGTCCTGGAGTTCCCGGACGATCCCGGCTGCGCGCATCTGGAGCGGCAGTACATGCTCGGTCCCGATCTGCTGGTCGCGCCGGTGTTCTCCGACGAGGGAGACGTGTCGTACTACGTGCCCGAGGGCACCTGGACCCAGTTCCTCGGCGGACGGACCGTGACCGGACCGCGCTGGGTGCGCGAACGGCACGGGTTCCTGAGTGTGCCGCTCCTGGTCCGGCCGGGCGCGGTGATTCCGGTGGGCGCCGTCGACGACCGGCCCGACTACGACCACGCCGACGGGCTCACCCTGCGCGCGTACGGCCTGGAGCGGGGCGCGCAGGTGACGGTGCCCGTGGGCGGGACCACCTTCACGGTCGTACGAGAAGGTGACACGCTGCGGGCCTCGTCCAGCGATCCCGGTGTGCCGTGGGGGCTCGCGGCGGGCGGGCGCGAGGTGCGGGCCCGGGCCGGGACGGGGTTCCTGACGGTGGAACTGGAGTCCGAGTGATGGTGAAGATCACGGATGTGGCGCGGCACGCCGGGGTGTCCCCCAGCACCGTCTCGTACGCTCTCAGCGGCAAGCGCCCGATCTCCGAGGAGACCCGGCAGCGCGTCGAGGAGAGCATCCGCGAGCTCGGCTACCGGCCGCACGCGGGTGCGCGGGCCCTCGCCAGCAGCCGGTCGAACGTGGTCGCGCTGGTGGTACCGCTGCGGGGCGGGGTCCATGTGCCGGTCGTCATGCAGTTCGCGGTGTCCGTGGTGACCGCGGCGCGCCGGCACGACCACGACGTCCTGCTGCTCACGCAGGAGGAGGGCGAGGACGGGCTGCGGAGGGTCGCGGACAGCGCGCTGGTGGACGCGCTGATCGTGATGGACGTCCAACTCCAGGATCCGCGGCTGCCGTTGCTGCGCGCCCTCGACCGGCCGTCCGTACTCATCGGGTTCCCTGCCCTCGCCGAGGGGCTCACCTGTATCGACCTGGACTTCACGGCGGCGGGCGAGCTGTGCGTGGAGCATCTGGCCGGGCTCGGGCACCGCGTGGTCGCGCTGGTCGGGTCGCCGCCCGAGGTGTACGTGCGCGAGACCGGGTTCGCGCAGCGCGTGGTACGGGGTTTCACGGCCGCCGCCGACCGGAGGGGACTCGCGTCCTCCGTGCACCCCTGCGAGGCGTCGCCTGCGGCCGCGCGCCGGACCGCCGAGCAACTGCTGCGCGAGCGCCCGGCGTTGACGGGAGTCGTCGTGCACAACGAACCGGTCCTCGAGCCGCTGATCGACGCCTTCGAGCAGTTGGGGCTGCGCGTCCCGGGCGATCTGTCCGTCACCGCCATCTGCCCGGACGAGCTCGCCGGAAGCCTCCGCGTCCCCGTCACCTCCATCGCCATACCGTCCGCCGAAGTGGGCACGCGGGCGGTCGAGTTGCTGATGCGGAAGCTGGGCGGCACCCCCGTACCGGAGGCGACCCTGCTCACGCCCCGGCTGACGGAGCGGGCCAGCACGGCACCGCGCAGGCTGACGCAGTGAACAGCCGGACCGTGAAGGGAACGAACAGCAAAGGAAAAAGCCCCGCTGCCGAGGCAGCGGGGCTTTAACCCACATGGGATGAGTGGAGATGGCGGGAATCGAACCCGCGTCCAACGGTGCAGAATCAGGGCTTCTCCGAGCGCAGTTCGCTGTGATTTTCTCGGCCCCGGCGATCTCGCGAACAAGTCTCCGACGGGCCCAGTCACTGTTTGATTTCCCACCGAACCCCGTGACCGGGCTCGGCGGTTTAGTTCCCTAGATTATGCCAGGATCCGGGTCGGGAACACTCCCGGGCTGACACCCTTTTAGGGTCCTTCAGTCGCTGTTATTAGGCAGCGAGGGCGAAGGACTGGGAATCGCTCTTGGAATTGGCGATTATTGGTTGCGACATATGGTTAACGAGATCATTGCCGCTTCCTCGGCTCGCTTCCCCTGCTTCGACAGCCGCTGTCGAAACCGATCATCCCCATGTTGATTTTTCAAAGCGCGCACCCGCTGTGAGGTGCATGAGCCATCGTACGTGAACAACGCACGACGGCGCCAACCTATTCCTACTGGCCGCGCTCCCGGCGCTTGACCGCCGCGATCGCGCGGTCCGACTCGCGCCGGTCCTGCTTCTCGCGCAGCGTCTGCCGCTTGTCCCACTCCTTCTTGCCCCTGGCCAGCGCGATCTCGGCCTTCGCGCGGCCGTCCTTGAAGTACAGGACGAGGGGCACGATCGTGTGACCCGTCTCCTCGGACTTCGACGCCAGCTTGTCGATCTCCTCGCGGTGGAGGAGCAGCTTGCGCTTGCGGCGCGCGGAGTGGTTGGTCCAGCTGCCCTGGCTGTACTCCGGGATGTGGGCGTTGTGCAGCCAGGCCTCGTTCCCGTCGATCTGGACGAAGCCGTCGGCCAGCGAGGCGCGGCCCTGCCTCAGCGACTTCACCTCCGTGCCGGTCAGGACGAGCCCGGCCTCGTAGGTGTCGATGATCGCGTAGTCGTGCCGTGCCTTCTTGTTCTGCGCGACGATCTTGCGCTTGCCGTCCTTGACCTTGCCGGAGCCCGCCTGACCGCCCTGCTTCGGCTGGGACTCCTTCGGTACGTACATTCCCTTACTCATAGTGCTGGCCATTTTCGCACTACAGGGGGGCCGGAGGGAAAGCCGATTACCCGGCACCGGGATCGCGGCCCGCGAGGGAACAGGGAACGCGGCCCGCCACGGCACCGGCGACGCGGTCCACGAGGGTCAGGAAAGCGGGCTGCGAAGGTCCCGAAGGGCCGGAAAGCGGGCTACGAAGGGTCCCCGAGCCCACTGAGCACCGTCTCGGCCCGCCCCAGCGCCCCCGCCCCCGCGTCCACGTCGAGGTCGGGTGTGATGCCCCGCCCGTCGACGCCACGTCCGGAGGGGGTGCGGTAGTGCCCCACGGTCAGCTCGGCGACGGACCCGCCGGGCAGCCGGCTCGGCATCTGGACCGAGCCCTTGCCGAAGGTCTGGGAGCCCACGACGACCGCGCGGCCGCGGTCCTGGAGGGCGCCGGTGAGCAGTTCGGCCGCGCTCATCGTGCCGCCGTCCACGAGCACGACCAGCGGCCTGCTGGTGTCCCCGCCGAGGTCGGCGTGCAGGGCGCGCTCGTCGCCGTCGACGTCGTACGTGGCGACGAGGCCGCCGTCGAGGAAGGCGGAGGCGGCGGTGACGGCCTCGGTGACCAGGCCGCCGGAGTTGCCGCGCAGGTCGAGGGCGATTCCGGAGCCCTTGGGCGCCGCGGCGACGGCCGTCCGCACGAGCTCGCCCGAGCCCTTGGTGAAGGCGTCGACCTTGATCACGGTGACGCCGTCGGCGAGCTCGCGGACGGTCACGGAGTCCGTGGACAGCAGGGCCCGGCGCACCGTCTCGCTCCACGCGCGCGTGCCCCGCTCCAGACCGAGCGAGACCTCCGTACCGGCCGCGGCGTCCTCCGCGTCACCCCGGAGCAGGGAGACGACCTCGGTCACCGGACGGCCGTCGACCTTCCGGCCGTCGACGCTGCGCAGCAGATCGCCCTTGCGGATCCCGGCGGTGGCCGCGGGCGAGCCGGCCTGCACCCGGGTCACTTCGATTCGTCCGTCGCTCTCGCGCCTGGCCCACAGTCCGACGCCGGTGTACTGGCCGTCGAGGGCTTCCTCGAACTCCTCGTACTCGCCCTCGGAGTAGACCGCGCCCCAGCGGTCGCCGCTGCGGCTGACGGCACGCTCGGCTGCCTCCATGGGGGACTTCCCGGCGGCCATGGCCTTCTCGGCGGCCTCGGTGACGTCCTCGTGGTCGCTGCTGGGCGTCGAACGGTCCCCCGCGGCAGCCGCGGCAGGGGATTTCCGGCCGGGGTCGGGGAAGGATCCGGTCGCCGCGCCGGCGATGAAGACGCTGGCGAAAAGCAATGTCAGGGCGGCCCCGCGGCGGATGCGACGGGGCTCGCAGAACAGGTCACGGCCTGACATGCCGGTGAGTCTAGGACAACGCGAAGGGCCGCACCGCCGGTTGGCAGTACGGCCCCCTTGGCATGCGTCACACCTTCAGGTACTTGCGCAGCGCGAAGAACGCGGCCAGCGCCGGCATCAGCAGACTCGTCGCGAGGATGAGCGGAAGCTTCGTCAGGACGGCGTCCCAGCCGATGAAGTTGATGAGGTTCAGCTTCTCGGACAGGGCCAGACCGTGGTCGATGATGAAGTACCGCGCGATCACCAGGAAGCCGCACGCGACCCCGCCCCCGATGAGTCCGGCGACGGCCGCCTCCATGATGAACGGCGCCTGGATGTAGAAGCCCGAGGCGCCGACCAGGCGCATGATCCCGGTTTCGCGCCGTCGGCTGAACGCCGAGACGCGCACCGTGTTGACGATCAGCATCAGGGCGACGACGAGCATCATCGCCATGACCGCGCGGGCGGCCCAGTTCATGCCGTTGAGCAGCCCGAAGAGGTTGTCCAGGATGCCCTTCTGGTCCTGCACGGACTGCACGCCGTCCCGCCCGTCGAAGGCGGTCGCGATGACCTGGTACTTCTCCGGGTCCTTCAGCTTGATCCGGTACGACTCCTGCATCTGGTCCGGCGTGAGTGACGCGGCCAGCGGGGAGTCGCCGAACTGCTCCTTGTAGTGCTTGTAGGCCTGGTCCGCCGACTCGTAGGTGACCTTGTCGACGACCGTGGACTTGTCCAGGTCGGCGATGATCTCCTTCTTCTGGTCGGAAGTGACCGCGCCCTTGGCGCAGTTGGGATCCGACTCCGCGTCGCTCTTGTTGCAGAGGAAGATCGAGACGTTGACCTTGTCGTACCAGTAGCCCTTCATGGTGCTCACCTGGTCGCTCATCAGGAGCGAGCCGCCGAACAGGGCGAGCGAGAGGGCGACCGAGACGACGACCGCGAAGGTCATCGTCAGGTTTCGGCGGAGACCGACTCCGATCTCCGACAAGACGAACTGGGCGCGCATGGCGTCTACTCAGGCCTTTCCATGGACAGGTGCGGGAGGGTGGCGGTCAGTGCTGGTAGCCGTAGACGCCGCGCGCCTGGTCGCGGACGAGACGGCCCCCCTCCAGCTCGATGACGCGCTTGCGCATCTGGTCCACGATGTTCTGGTCGTGTGTCGCCATCAGCACGGTGGTGCCCGTCCGGTTGATCCGGTCGAGCAGCTTCATGATGCCGACGGAGGTCTGCGGGTCGAGGTTTCCGGTCGGCTCGTCGGCGATGAGCAGCTTGGGCCGGTTCACGAACGCTCTCGCGATCGCGACACGCTGCTGCTCACCACCGGACAGCTCACCGGGCATCCGCTCCTCCTTGCCGCCGAGCCCGACGAGGTCGAGCACCTGGGGCACGGACTTGCGGATCTCGCCGCGCGACTTGCCGATGACCTCCTGGGCGAAGGCGACGTTCTCGGCGACCGTCTTGTTCGGCAGCAGCCGGAAGTCCTGGAAGACGGTCCCCAGCTGGCGGCGCATCTGCGGCACCTTCCAGTTGGAGAGACGCGCGAGGTCTTTGCCCAGAACGTGCACCTGACCCTGGCTGGTCCGCTCCTCGCGGAGGATCAGCCGCAGGAAGGTGGACTTTCCGGAGCCGGAGGACCCCACGAGGAACACGAACTCACCGCGCTCGACCTCCAGGGAGACATCCCTGAGAGCGGGGCGGGTCTGCTTGGGGTAGACCTTGGAGACATTGTCGAATCGGATCACGGATGCACCACGGGTCGCCGGGGGTAGGTGTGCGTGACCATACGCGAACCGGGTGGGGCGGCGCAGTCACCAGTAGGGGTTGCGTGCAGGTTGTGCGTTTTTGTGCGGGTCGCGAAGCGGCCTGATGAGGGCGTAGCCCTTCAGGGGCGCGGGGAACTGCGCGAGCAACCACGACGCACCCGCGGCCGCGGGACGAAGCCCGGCCACCCCTCCGCGAGCGTTCTTCTCACGGCCTAACCAGCGGAGCGCCGGGGCAGGATAAGGCGAACCGCGCCGAAATCCGCGGAACCTGGCACAGTGGAGGGGGAACGGTTGCGTTCCCCGATGCGTTATGTACGCGAGAGCCGGCGCAAGGAGGGCAAGCGCATGACGTACGACCGACTGGTGTGCGCGAACTGCGCGGCGCCTGTGAGCGAGGGGCGCTGCCGCGTCTGCCGCGCGAACCGGGAGCGACTCCAGCAGGAGAGCCCGTTCGCCGGCCTGAACCCCATGGCACTGATCTCCCTGCTGGCCGTGTTGATCGCGGCACTGGTACTGGTGGCCCACCAGACGGTGTGAGACCCGCGGATTCCGGTCCTACGGCGGCCACGGCACCCCTGGTCCGAGGGGCCCGGAGCCGTCCCGAAGCACGGCGTTCCTGAGAAGGCCGCATTTCGACATGAGGAAGGGCCCGGAGCACACGCTCCGGGCCCTTCCTCACGCGCGCGTGCGTCAGGCGACGGCACCGCCGCGGCCGGCCATGAGGCGCGGCAGCAGACGGAAGCCGATACCGCCGGCGATCATCGTGGCCGCACCGATCACCAGGTAGGTGGTCTCGGCGGCACCCGTCTCGGCGAGCTCGCCGCCCGTGCCCTGGGCCGAGGTGTCGGTACCGGTGTCGGTCAGGGACGAGGAACCCTCGCCCTGCTCGACCGGGTTGTTGCCGCCGTCGGTGTCGGTGCCACCGGACGTGGAACCACCGGAGGTCGAACCACCGGACGTCGAGCCACCAGAGGTCGAGCCACCGGTCGTGCCACCGTCCGTGGTCCCACCGTCGGTCGTGCCACCGTCGGTCGTGCCACCGTCAGTGGTGCCACCGTCGGTCGTGCCACCGTCAGTGGTGCCACCATCGGTGGTCCCGCCGTCAGTCGTCCCACCATCGGTCGTGCCACCGTCAGTGGTGCCACCGTCGGTCGTGCCACCGTCGGTCGTGCCACCGTCAGTGGTCCCACCATCGGTGGTCCCGCCGTCAGTCGTCCCACCATCGGTCGTGCCACCGTCAGTGGTGCCACCGTCGGTCGTCCCACCAGTGGTGTCGCCGGTCGTCGCGCCGACCGTGGTGTCACCACCGGTCGTGTCGCCGGTCGTCGTACCGACCGTGGTGTCACCAGTCGTCGCGCCACCGTCATCGCCGGTGCCATCAGTGCTCACGTCGACCGTGATCGGGCCTGCCTCTATGCCGACGTCCAGAGCCGAAGCGGCTCCGGCGGCGGTCAGCGAGGCGCCGGCGGCGATCACGGCACCTGCGGCTATCCGTGCCACACGGATCCGCGTCTTCTTCGTCATTCGGCTGGTACCCCCAGTAGCTAAATCGTCAATGGAGCAGCGCCCGGGGCCACGGCGTCACAGGCGGCTTCGCTGAAGCGCCAGGTTCACATGCGCCCCAGAGATACGCATGCCACGCGTTACCATCCCCACTTTTCAAAGCATCGTCAAGGACGTTGCGTACGCGATGTCCGGATCTACATCATTTGACTGGCGTGAGTCATGTGACTGTGATGTAAAACCCAGACATCCCGCACACAAAAGGCAACTGCCGTCCACAGGACGGCAGTTGCCTTGTCGACAAAGCGGCGTTAATGCTCCCGCTTACTTCTCCTGCTGCTTGCGCCAGCGAATTCCGGCCTCGAGGAAACCGTCGATCTCGCCGTTGAACACGCCCTCGGGGTTACCGACTTCGAACTCGGTCCGCAGGTCCTTGACCATCTGGTACGGGTGCAGGACGTACGAACGCATCTGGTTTCCCCAGGAGTTGCCGCCGTCGCCCTTGAGGGCGTCCATCCTGGCCTGTTCCTCCTGGCGGCGCCGCTCGAGCAGCTTGGCCTGGAGGACGTTCATGGCGCTGGCCTTGTTCTGGATCTGCGAGCGCTCGTTCTGGCAGGAGACCACGATGCCGGTGGGGAGGTGGGTCAGGCGGACCGCGGAGTCGGTCGTGTTGACGCCCTGGCCGCCCGGTCCGGACGACCGGTACACGTCCACG
Source organism: Streptomyces sp. NPDC050535 (assembly GCF_044457665.1). Classification (NCBI taxonomy): domain Bacteria; kingdom Bacillati; phylum Actinomycetota; class Actinomycetes; order Kitasatosporales; family Streptomycetaceae; genus Streptomyces; species Streptomyces sp. NPDC050535. The sequence goes on along the minus strand of NZ_JBITHE010000029.1, from coordinate 55,372 downwards.
CGCAGCTCGGACTCGTCGATCTCGAGGTGGTCGGTCTGCTCGACGACCGGCAGGATCTCGACACCGGCGAACGACGTCTGGCGGCGCCCCTGGTTGTCGAAGGGCGAGATCCGGACAAGCCGGTGGGTTCCTTGCTCCACGGAGAGCGTTCCGTAGGCGTACGGGACGTGGACGACGAAGGTGGTCGACTTGATGCCGGCCTCTTCCGCGTACGAGGTCTCGTAGAGCTCCGTCTTGTAGTTGTGGCGCTCCGCCCAGCGCAGGTACATCCGCTGGAGCTTCTCGGCGAAGTCGGAGGCGTCGACGCCGCCGGCCTCGGCGCGGATGGTGACGACGGCCTCGCGGGAGTCGTACTCGCCGGACAGCAGGGTCCGGACCTCCATCTCGTCCAGCGCCTTCTTGACGGCCGTGAGCTCGGTCTCGGCCTCGGCGCGGGTGTCCGGGTCGTCCTCCTCCTCGGCCATCTCGAAGAGCACGCTCAGATCGTCGATACGCCCGCGCAGCGCCTCGGCCTTCCTGACCTCCGCCTGGAGGTGGCTCAGCTTGCTGGTGATCTTCTGCGCCTCGTCAGGGTCGTCCCACAGGGACGGCGCGGCCGCCTGCTCCTCGAGCACGGCGACATCTGCCCTCATCTTGTCGAGGTCCAGGACGGCCTCGATCGACTCCATGGTCGAGGAGAGGGACTTGAGCTCTTCGGATACATCGACGACTGCCACGCCTCCAGCGTAACGGCAACGACAACCGGGACCGGCCCGTAGGTCCGGGGGCCGCTCTCAGCCCGCCCAGCCCGAGGCGGGGGGCGATCTTCAGCCCCTCCGGCGATTGAGGACAAGCGCGGAACGGGGCCCGGGGGCGATCTTCAGCCCGTCCGGCGTCTGAGGACGAGGCCGTCCAGGCCGAAGCGGGGGCCCGGGGGCGCAACCCCCGGATACGGGACGGGAAGGGGCGGAGGGGGCGAGGAACCCCAGTGTCAGGAAGACGCCGGGCTCAGCGGGCGAGCACCCCCGCTGTCAGGGAGACGCCGGCCCCAGACGCGAGGGAACCACTCAAGGGAACCCGGCGGTCACGGCGAAGCCGGGGCGGAGTTCTTCGTGTCCGGCGACTGCGTGGACCCCCCGTCCTCCCCCGAGGTGGCCAGCCACGTACCGACCCCCACCGCGGCCACCAACGCGACCGCCGCCGTCCCGAGCGTGATCCGCCGCCGCCGCGCGGAGGCCCGATGCCGAGCCGACCCCGGCCGCGGCGCCCCCGCGGCCCGCGGCACCCGCGCGGTCCCCCGCGCGCCACCCGCCAGCTCGTCCGGCCCCGGCACCCGCATCGACGTATGAGTGTCCCGGTTCGAGTCGGGCGCAGCCCCCGGCACGAGCGGCACGGACCCCCGCCGCACCGGCGAGGGCTCCCGCTGAGCCGCCGGCTCCGTCTCCTCGTACTCCTCGTCGTCCGCGGACTCCGGGTCCGCGGAATCCACGTCCAGCGGCGGCATCCCGGCCAGCAGGGGCAGCTGCTCCCGCAGCCGGTCCCCCAGCTCGGACGCCCGCAGCCGCGACGCCGGGGCCTTCGCCAGGCACTGCAGGATGAGCTGCCACAGCTCGTCCGGGATCCCCGGCAGCGGAACGACCGTCTCCGTCACATGCCGCCGCAGCACCGCCCCCGGATGCCCGCCCCCGAAGGGCGTGAACCCGGCGAGCAGCTCGTACAGCACCGTCGCCAGGGCGTAGATGTCGACGGCGGCGCGAGGCGGCAGCCCCTCGATGATCTCGGGCGCGAGATAGTCCGGCGTGCCGATGATCTTCGTGGCCCGGGTCCGGCGGGGCGAGTCGATGAGCTTGGCCACACCGAAGTCGGTCAGCAGCGCGGGGTGCGAGCCGCCGGGCCCGAGCGGTCCCTGCATGTCGAGCAGCACGTTCTCCGGCTTCACGTCCCGGTGGACGACGCCCGCGGCGTGCGCGGCCGCGAGCCCGTCGGCGACGTCGGCGACGATCGCGACGGCGGCCTCGGGGGCGAGCCGCCGCTCCCGGTCCAGCCGGGTCCGCAGATCCGTGCCGCGTACGAGATCCATGACGAGCGCGAGGTCGTTGCCGTCGACGACGAGGTCACGTACGGCGACGACATGCGGATGGTCGAGCCCGAGCAACGCCGTGCGCTCCTGCACGAAGCGCCCCACGAGCTCCTGGTCGGACGCGAGGTCCTCGCGCAGCAGCTTGACGGCGACGGGCCCGTCGGGCCCCTCACCCAGCCACACCGTGCCGGCGCTGCCCCGCCCAAGAATCTGGTTCGCGGTGTACCGGCTGCCGATTTTCCGTGCCAAGACTGCTCCTACGGACGCGTGTTGTCGCTAAAAGTACGCGCCCGGAGAGCCAACCTTCACGCCGGAGCCGGAAATCACCCGCCAGGTGTCGACAAATCCCCAGACTCGGTTCCCAGAAGTCCCGAATTACCGCCCGGAAGCACCCTCTTACTGCTGGGAACTCCCACCGAGATCCTCGACCCACTGGGTGACGGTGGTGAATGTGTCGGTCAGCTGTTGCCAGTACCCCTTGCTGGTGCCGATCCATCCCTGAAGGGGACTCAACTCCCAGATCAGCCAACCGGCGACAAAAAGAATGACAAGGGTGAAGAGGCATCCCTTGAGACAGCCGAGCCCGGGAATCTTCATCGGGTTGGCACTGCGCTGCCGGGGTTCGCGGGGTTCCCGCGGCGCGGGCTGCTGCGGCTGCTGCGGCGCGGGCGCGTACCTCTGCGGCTGCTGGTGCTGCGGCGAAGGCTGCTGACGCCGGGGCTGCTGGCGCTGCGGCTGCTGAGGCGCGTACTGCTGCGGCTGTTGCTGCTGCGGATATCCGTATCCGGGGGGCGGCTGCTGCCCCTGCGGCTGGCCCTGCTGCGGGCGCTGCTGGGGCCGTGCGACCTGCCGCTGGGGGCGGCGGCGCAGCGGGTCCTCGTTCGGGTCGAGGTACTGGACCTGTGTCGCCTCGTTGCGGTCGCGGGCCGCGCGGAGCTGGTTCTGCCAGGGATGCGGGTCCTCGGGGCCGCCCTGACCCGACTGGTTCGGCGGCACGGGCGGCATGACGGCGGTCGGGTCGGCCGCGCCGCGGGTCGGGAGTACGGAGGTGGGGTCGGCGGCACCGGTGTGCGGGAGGGAGCTGGTCGCGGCGTTCGGGTCGTAGGAGCCCGCGCCGTGCGGCAGCACCTGGGTGGGGTCGGCGGCACCGGGCATGTTGGGGACCGTCGCCGGGGACGGGTCGGGGACGAGCAGCGCCCCCACCCCCTCGGCGGCCATGATCTGCGCGGAGTTCGCGTGCACACCGACACCCGCGGCGACCGTACGCAGCCCGCGCGCGAGGTTCTCGGCGCTCGGCCGCTCGTCCGGGTTCTTGCGCAGGCAGCGCTCGATGACGGTCCACAGCGGGTCCGGGACGGTCGACGGGCGGCGCGGCTCGGCGCTCAGGTGCTGGTGCAGCACCTCGAGAGCGGACCCGCCGCCGAACGGCGGACGTCCGGTGACCAGCTCGTACATCAGGATGCCGGCGCCGTAGATGTCGACGGCGGACGTCTGCGGACGGCCCTCCGCGGACTCGGGCGCCACATAGGCCGGCGTACCGACGAACTCGTGGGTCCGGGTCAGCCCCGGGGAGTCCGCGAGCCGGGCGATGCCGAAGTCCGTCAGCATCGGGTGCATCTGGCCGCCCTGCTGCATGAGCAGGACGTTGGCGGGCTTCAGGTCGCGGTGCACGACGCCGTCGGCATGGCTGGCGGCGAGCGCGTCGGCGACCTGGGCGGTGAGGAGGGAGGCGGCGACGGGGCTGAGCGGCCCGTTCTCGCGAAGGTAGCGGTGCAGGTCAGGACCGTCGATCAGGTCCATGACGAGCGCGAGCAGATCGCCCTCGACGACGAGATCCCGTACGCGCACGATGTTGGGGTGGGTCAGCCGCAGGAGGACAGAGCGCTCCCGCAGGAACCGCATCACGATGTCCGGGTCACTCGCGAGCTCTTCCTTGAGGACCTTGATCGCCACGGTCTCGCCGGGCTGGCCCTGGACAGCCGCCTCGGCACCTGCCGTCTCCCGCTGCCGGGCGCGCCAGACGGTGCCTGTGGCACCGCGCCCCAACGGCTCCTCAAGGAGGTACTTGCTCCCTACCGGCCGCACGTCATGCGCTCCCTGCTGCTTGCTGCTCGTCCGCTGATTCCGACCCACTGTAGTGCCGAGGCATCTGGCACCGGGCTGTCGTCCTCCTGTGCTCGCCCCCGCATCCCGTGCGTCCCACAGTCGCTTACGTACCAGTTGCCGTACATGTTCGATGGAAAGACGCTCGGTCCGGTCGGTTGGTTGCCGAGACATGGACGTGTCCGATCTCAAGCGGACAACGGTCGGGCACGGGTAGGGCACCGCTCAGGAACTTTTGTGGGCAGAGCCGACCAATCAAGATCACTTGCGGGTGGGGGCCGGGCGTGTTGTCAGTGGCAGGTGCGAGGATGCTTTCACTACTGGCCGACGTGCCCGTGTGCGGTGGGGGAATCTGTGGTGGGGGACCACCACGCAGCCTCGTCCTCGTCGCGGACACCCGCGCGGAAGGGACCTCTGACGGCGATGCAGATCCGGCTGACCGTCGTAGACCCGCTGGGCCCGCCCTCGGAGCCGCGGGGACGTGCCGCGGCCCGCGATGTGCTGGTCACCGCCCCCGCGGGGACGGCACTGGCCGCGGTCGCGTCCCCACTGGCCTCCGCGGCCGGCGGCAGCGACAGCCAGGTCGTGCTGTACGCGGGCGCCGACCGCCTCGACGCCCAGCGCTGCACGGTGGGCGAGCCACCCCTGACGGACGGCGCCGTGCTGTCCCTGGGCTCCCCCGCGGAGCCCGGTCCCGACGTGGACGACGTCGCGGCCCAGCTCCAGGTCGTCGCGGGCCCCGACGCGGGCGGCGTGCACCTCCTGCACGGCGGCCAGATCCGCATCGGCCGCTCCGCCGACGCCGACGTACCGCTGGACGACCCCGACGTCTCCCGCCTGCACTGCGCGGTCACCGTCACCCCCGAGGGCCGCGTCTCGGTCGCCGACCTCGGTTCCACGAACGGCACGACACTCGACGGCGCCCGTGTGGGCACGCGCCCGGTCCGCTTCGCCCCCGGGGCGCTCCTGCGCATCGGCGAATCGGCCCTGCGGCTGGCCCTGCCCGGGAGTACGCCGTCCGTGGCCACGACGCCCGACGGAGAGGGGCACGTCCGGGTGAGCCTCCAGGGCGTTGCCCAGGACGACGACGCCGGGCGGGCGAGCCGCACACCGACGGCGAGCGTGCCCCACGCGCGCGTGGGAGGCACCGCCCGGGACCGGACCCGGCCCGGCGGAGAGACACATCACGCCTACGGCTCGGCGGAGTGGGGAGCCGCGGGAGGCGTCCCCGCACCCGAGGAGCAGGGCCCGGTCGTACCGGAACAGGCCGGAGCCCCTCGGATCGAGACCAGGGAATCCGCCGCCTCGGCCTCCGGCCCGCACGACGAGGACACGGACGCGCACACGTCCGGCCCGGACACCCGAAAAGGCACTCCCCTCAGAGGCGTGGACGTGCCGTCGGGCGCACGCAGGCGAAGCGGACTCGGCGCATGGGCCCGCCGCCTGACCGGAGGACGCGGAACCCCGTCGGAAGCCGGACGGGACATCTACGACTACGACTACGACGAGGAGAGCGACGGAGACGGGGACGGGGAGGCCGCGGCGGAGAAGTACCTGCCGACGAAAAACCTCCCCACGGTGACGACACGGGCATCGGAGAGTTGGCCCGACCCCGCGACGCTGCTGCTCACCGCGCTGGGCCCGGGACCCCGCCTGTGGGAACGCGGCCCGGGTCACCCGGAGGCACTGACGGTCCGCCTGGGCACGACGGACCGAGCGGCCCCCGACGGTTCCGGCTTGCTGTCCGCCGTGCCGGTCACCGCCGGCCTGCGGGAGGCCGGCGCCCTGGGCCTCGCCGGTCCACGGGAACGCCTCACGGGACTGGCCCGCGCGGTCGTGGCGCAGCTCGCCGGGCTGCACTCGCCCGACGCCCTGGAGATCGTCCTGATCAGCGCGGACCGTTCCCGCACGGTCGAGGAGCGCACCGCGGAGTGGTCCTGGCTCGGCTGGCTCCCGCACGTCCGCCCCACCCACGGCCAGGACTGCCGCCTCCTCCTCGCCTACGACCGCGAACAGGCCACGGCCCGCACCGACGAGCTCCTCCGCCGCCTGGACGACCACCCGCCGACGCCGGACACTCCCGGTACCGACGCGGCCCCACGCCCTTCGTGGGCACACGCCGAGGACCCGAAGGACGGCGCCTTCGACGGGCCGTACACGGTCCTCGTCGTGGACGGCGACCCCGGCGGCGCCGACGTACGGGAATCCGTGGCCCGACTGGCCCACGAGGGTTCGCGGGCCGGCATCCACGTCATCTGCCTGGCCGAGACGGCATCGGCGTCCCCCGCGTCCCCGGTGGCCACCACGTACGAGACGGCGTGCGAGACGTCACCCCCGTTCCGCGAGTGCGGCGCGGTGGCACTGCTCAGCGGAGACGTGGCCACGGCACTGCGGCTGCTCCGGGTGGCACCGGGCGGCGCGACGGACCAGGCCCGGGACGATCGCGCCCACTCGGGATCCGCCCCCGACGACCCCGCCCAGGCCCCTTCGCCACCACCCAGCCCGAACCTCGTCGACGGCTCCACCCACCTGGGCTTCAGGTACGAGAGCGCACCGCACGAACACCTGCGACCCGGCCCTCTCCCGTCCAGCCCCTCCTCCGGCCTGCCCCGTGGCCCCGTGGGCCGTGGCACGGTCGCCACGGTGGACGCGGTGTCGCTGCCGTGGGCGGAGCGGTTCGCCCGGGCGCTGGCCCCCCTGCGCACGGACGGTGCCCAAGGGGAGCGACACGCACGGGTGTCGGTACCACTGCCCCAAATGGCCCGTCTGCTCGACGAGTTGGGGCTGGCAAGGGCCACCCCGGCTTCCCTGATGGCCCGTTGGGCGGACGCGGGCGACGACGCCGAGACGCTGGGCGGACGCGGCTGGGCCGTGCTCGGCGCCGGCCCCCGTGGCCCCGTCTGCGTGGACCTCGCGACCGAGGGCCCGCATCTGCTGATCGAGGGCCCGCCGGGCAGCGGCCGTACGGAACTGCTGCGTTCCATCGCCGCCTCCCTCGCCGCCGCCGAGCGCCCGGACCGGCTCGGGATCGTCCTCATAGACGGACGGGACGCCACCGGCGGCACCGCGCAGGGCGAAGGGCTCCGCGTCTGCACGGACCTCCCCCATGTCACCACGCACCTCGCGGCCAACGACCCCGTACGGATGCGGGAGTTCGCCCAGTCCCTGAGCGCGGAGCTGAAGCGGCGGGCCGAGCTCCTCGGCCGGCTCGACTTCACGGAGTGGCACACCCGGCGCGAGGTGTCGGGACGGATGATCACGCAGCGTTCGGCGGGCGGGGGCCCAGGCGGGTCCTCGGCCGGCGCCGGAGACATAGACGCGGCGCCCAGTTCCACCATGCGGCTGCGGCCTGCGGCGGCGCGTGAGCGGGCGGAACCGGGGCCACCGCTCGCCCGTCTCGTCGTGGTCGTCGACGACCTGGACGCGCTGTTCTCCCCCGCGTTGGGTTCGCTGGGGCGGCCTTCGGCCGGGTCGGTCGTACGGGCCCTGGAGGCGGTCGCCCGTGAAGGGGAGCGGCTCGGGGTGCACCTCGTGGCCGCGGCCGGTGTGGAGGGGCGGACCGGTGACTCCGAGCTGGCGCGTTCCTCGGCGCTCCGGGTCACGCTCGACGCGGCGTCGTCGGTACCCGGGCCGGACGAACCCGCGCCCGGGCGGGGGCGGCTGCTCGGCCCCGACGGCCGGGTCACGCCCTTCCAGGCCGGCCGGGTCACCGGGCGCATCCCCCGTACGGCCACCCTTCGCCCCACGGTCGTCCCCCTGGAGTGGGACCGCATGGGCGACCCCCCGGCCCGCCGCCCCGTCCGCGAACTCGGCAACGGCCCAACAGACCTGGCCCTCCTGGCCAGCGCCCTGGAACGCGCCGCCCGCTCCGTCTCAGCCACCGAAGTACCGTCCCTCCTCTGACCCCCCGACCCGGACGCCCCCCAACCCCATTTCCTCGCCCCCTCCGCCCTTACCCAACCCGTACCTGAGGGCTCCGCCCCCAGACCCCCGAACGCCCGAAGGGCTCGTCCTCAAACGCCGGACGGGCTGAAGATTCCCGGCCCGGTCGATGCCCACCGGCGGGAGGGGCCGGGGGCCGGTACATCACATGCCCGTCGCGTACGCCCGCGTCACCGGACCCGCCCCCCTCTCGCCCGGCGTCTGATCCGGCGGCGACGGGCGGATGTACCGGCCCCCGGCCCCGACCCACCCACCGGCGTCAACCACCAGCCGGCCAAGGACCCGCACGTCACGACGTGGTCACGATCGCTCTCTTGACAGCGTCCCCGCTCTTGCCGCCCGAACAGACACGGGCGTACACAGATCGCACGGGACAGCGCCGGACGTTCGACGAGGAACGATGAACGGGGCAAAGATGCACAGCACTCTTCGTACACGCAGGTCGCCGAACACGCACAAGTCACCCCGAGCCACCCAAACCGCCACAGCCGCGATCACCGCGGCCCTACTCGCCGTCGCCCTCACCGCATGCGGCGGCGACAGCGACAACGACGACACGGGCGGCACGGACGGCGGCGCCAAGGAAAGCGCCGCCTCCGTCCAACTCCCCAAGCTGGACGGCCAGACCCTGGAAGTCGCGGCCGTCTGGACCGGCCCGGAGCAGGACAACTTCACCAAGGTCCTGGAGGAGTTCGAGAAGCGCACCGGCGCCAAGGTCAACTTCGTACCGACCGGCAACAACACCTCCACCTTCCTCGGTACCAAGATCGAGGGCGGCAAGCCGCCGGACGTCGCGTTCCTCCCCCAGGTGGGCGTCCTGCACCAGTTCGCCGAAAAGGGCTGGCTGAAAGACGTCGGCCCCGACGCCCAGGCCCAGCTCGACAAGAACTTCTCCGCGGGCTGGAAGGACCTCGGCGCGTTCGAGGGCAAGCAGTACGGCATCTACGTGAAGGCCGCCAACAAGTCCCTGGTCTGGTACAACACCGCTGCCTTCGAAGCCGCGGGCGTCACCGAAGCCCCCACCACCTGGAAGGAGTTCATCGCCACCGCGCAGACACTCTCCGACGCCGGCTCCCCCGCCGTCTCCATCGGCGGCGCCGACGGCTGGACCCTCACCGACTGGTTCGAGAACGTGTACCTCTCCCAGGCGGGCCCGGAGAAGTACGACCAACTGGCAACGCACGAGATCAAGTGGACGGACCCCTCCGTCAAGGACGCCCTCACCACGCTCGCCGAACTGTGGGGCAAGGACGACCTGATCGCGGGCGGCCGCTCGGGCGCGCTCCAGACGGAGTTCCCGAAGTCGGTGACGCAGACGTTCTCCGGTGACGCCCCGGCAGGCATGGTCTTCGAGGGCGACTTCGTGACGGCGAACATCAACGCGGACACGGAGGCGAAGGTCGGTACGGACGCGAAGGTCTTCCCGTTCCCGGCGGTCGGCGACCAGGCCCCCGTGGTCAGCGGCGGCGACGTCGCCGTGGCGCTGAAGGACGGCAAGGGCGCCCAGGCGCTGCTGACCTTCCTCGCCTCGACGGACGCGGCCGAGATCTGGGCGGCCCAGGGCGGCTTCCTCTCCCCCAACAAGGCGATGGACCAGGCAACTTACAAGGACGATGTCACCAGGGGCATCGCCAAGGCGCTGCTCGCCGCGGGCGACGACTTCCGCTTCGACATGTCGGACCAGGCCCCGGCGGCGTTCGGCGGCACGGCGGGCATCGGCGAGTGGAAGGATCTCCAGGACTTCCTGCGGAACCCCTCGGACGTGGCGGGCGCCCAGAAGAAACTCGAGTCCGACGCCGCCAAGGCGTACAAGAGCAGCTGACGGCGCGCGGAATGTCGTCTTCGGCAGTGAAGGCGGGCGGTACCGGCGAACTGCCGGTACCCTCCGCCGGAACCCCGCGCAAGAGCGTGATGGGTACGAAGCTGTGGGTGGCGGTGCTGTTTCTGCTGCCCGCCCTGCTTCTGCTCGGCTCGCTCGTGGTCTACCCGATCGGGTACTCGGTCTGGCGCAGTCTGTACAACGCCGACGGTTCGGGCTTCGTGGGCCTGGACAACTACATCGACATCTTCACCACCGACTCGACGCTCACCGCGGTGCGGAACACCGCGATCTGGGTCGCCGTCGCCCCGGCGCTGGTCACCGTCCTCGGTCTGATCTTCGCGGTGCTGACCGAACGGGTGCGCTGGGGCACGGCGTTCAAGCTGATCGTCTTCATGCCGATGGCGATCTCGATGCTCGCCGCGGGCATCATCTTCCGGCTGGTGTACGAGCAGGACCCGGAGCAGGGTGTCGCCAACGCGATCGTCACGTCGGTGCACGACGCGTTCGTCGACTCCTCCGTCTATCCGAAGGCGAGACCGAACGCCCAGGCGAGCGACCTTAAGGCGTCCGGCGGCGGTTCCTTCACCAGCACGGGAACGGTCCAGGCGGGCTCACCGGCCCTCCTCCCCCTCGTAGGCATCGCGCCGAACAAGCTCCCCGGCTCCCCCGAGGACGCCAGGGCGGCGACCGGCGAGGGGATCACGGGCACGGTCTGGCTGGACTTCAAGCTCGGCGGGGGCGGCGAGAAGGGCAAGGTCGACGCGGGCGAGAAAGCGCTGGAGGGCGTCAGGGTCGAGGCGGTGAAGGACGGCGAGGTCGTCGCCTCGGCGACCAGTGGAGCCGACGGCACCTTCACTCTCCCGGAGGCGGCGGACGGAGCCCAACTCCGGCTCCCTGGCTCGAACTTCTCGGCTCCCTACAACGGTATCGACTGGCTCGGCCCGACCCTGGTGACTCCGGCGATCATCGGCTCGTACGTCTGGATGTGGGCGGGTTTCGCGATGGTGCTGATCGCCGCGGGCCTGGCGGGAGTGGACCGCAATCTCCTGGAGGCGGCGAGGGTGGACGGCGCGAACGAGTGGCAGGTGTTCAGAAAGGTCACCGTGCCCCTGCTCGCACCGGTCCTGATCGTCGTCCTGGTCACGCTGATGATCAACGTGATGAAGATCTTCGACCTGATCTACATCATCGCGCCGCAGCCCAGCCAGGACGACGCCAACGTCCTTGCCCTGCAACTGTTCCAGTCCTCCTTCGGCGGCGGGGGCAACTACGGCGTGGGCAGCGCGATCGGCGTCATCCTGCTGCTGCTCGTCCTGCCGATGATGTACGTCAATCTGCGCCGGCTCAGGAAGGAGCGTCAGCGGTGACCGTTCTCGACACGTCCGTACGCGCCAAGCGCTCCCTCGCCTCCCGGGTGGCGAGCCGCGCGGCCGGCGGAGCACTGCGCGTCTTCCTGCTGCTGGTCGCGCTGTTCTGGCTGGTGCCCGCCTTCGGCCTGCTGGTCTCCTCGTTCCGCGACCCGACCGACATCGCCGCGTCGGGCTGGTGGAAGGTCTTCTCGAGTCCCGCCCAGCTGACCGCCAAGAGCTATCAGTCGCTCCTGGAGAACGGCGACGTCACCAGCGCCCTCTTCAACACCGTCTACATCACCGTCCCGGCGACCCTGCTGGTCGTCGTCATCGGCGCGATGGCCGGATACGCCTTCGCGTGGCTGGACTTCAAGGGCCGTGACTGGTGGTTCATGGCGGTGGTGGCGCTGCTCGTCGTACCCGTGCAGGTGGCGCTGATCCCGCTCTCCGACCTCTTCGGAAAGATCGGGATCTTCGGCGACATCATCGGTGTCGTCCTCTTCCACGTGGGCTTCGGACTCCCGTTCGCGATCTTCCTGTTGCGCAACTTCTTCGCGGAGATCCCGCGTGAACTCCTGGAGGCGGCACGCCTGGACGGTGCGGGAGAGGCACGGCTCTTCGCGACCGTAGTCCTTCCGCTGGCCGCGCCCGCGATCGCGTCGCTCGGGATCTTCCAGTTCCTGTGGGTGTGGAACGACATGCTGGTCGCCCTGGTCTTCTCGGACTCGAACTCGCAGCCGCTGACGGTCGCCCTTCAGCAGCAGGTGCGGCAGTTCGGCAGCAACATCGAGGTGCTGGCGCCGGGTGCCTTCATCTCGATGGTGATTCCGCTGGCCGTGTTCTTCGCGTTCCAGCGGCAGTTCGTGTCGGGAGTGATGGCGGGCGCGGTGAAGTAGCCGTACGGCACACGGTGAACTACCCGTACAGCAGGCGAGTTGGGGCGGTCCGGAAACCGGGCCGCCCCTTCGCGTTCACCGCGCGGTCCCCCGGATGCCGCGACCGGCGTAACCAAGTCACCCCTTCGGCCGTTCCCGGGCAGGTATGCCCGCGCCGACCCATGGATGTGCCTTGCCCAGGTTCAGTGTCATCGTCCCCGCGTACGAGGTTCAGGCGTACTTGAGCGAGTGCCTCGAATCCGTCCTCGGCCAGTCCTACCCCGATCTCGAGGTGGTCGCGGTCGACGACTGCTCGCCGGACGCCTGCGGCGCGCTCATCGACGAGTTCGCGGCCCGCGACGCCCGCGTCAACCCCGTCCACCTGCCGCACAACGCGGGCCTGGCGAGCGCCCGGGACGCGGGCCTCGATCGGGCGACCGGCGACTACCTGCTCTTCCTGGACGGCGCCGACACCCTCACCCCGGACGCGCTGCGCGCCGTCGCGGACCGGCTGAAGGAGACCTCGGAGCCGGACGTCCTGGTTTTCGGCCTCGCGCGCACGGACTGGTCGGGTGAGGCCGTCCGCGACCCGCTCGCCCAGCAGCAGCTGACGGAGGAGGGCCCGGCGCCCTTCCGTCTCGACGAGCGGCCGGGGCTGCTCTCGGTGCCGATGGTGGTGTGGAACAAGGCGTACCGCCGGGAGTTCGTCGAGCGCGAGGGCTTCGCCTTCCCGTCCGGCCACCACGGGCACACGCCGTGGACGTATCCGGTGCTGATGTCCGCCGAGTCGGTCGCCACCCTCGACCGGGTCTGCGTCCACTCCCGCGAACGCCGGCGGGGCAGCGTCCTCGACCCGGGCGGCGCAGGCCGGTTCGACGTCTTCGAGCAGTACGACCGTGTCTTCGCGTATGTCGACGCGCGCCCGGAGCTGGCTCACTGGCGCCCGGTCCTGTTCCGCCGCATGGCCGACCACCTGTCCGCGATGTCCGACGGACGCGGCCGGCTGCCGCGCGGCTCGCGCGCCGAGTTCCTGCGCAAGTCCCGCGCGCATTACCGCCGTTACCGCACAGCGGGCGCCAGGGTCCGCCTCGGCGTCCGGCTGCGGCACGCGCTGGTCCGCTTCAGCACCCACCGCGCCTACCGGCTCCTCGCCCTGGCGTCGAGCCTCAACAGGCGCGCTCTGAAGCTCGGTTCGAAGCTGTTCCGCCGGGTGCACAGCGCCACTCTGCGGCTCCACTACCGCGTCCAGCGCCGCCTTCCCCTGCGTGCCGACCGCGCTGTCTTCTCCAGCCACCGGGGCCGCGGCCACGGCTGCAACCCGGGCGCCCTGGAGTCCGCGTTCCGCACCCTGGCGCCGCACATCCGCACCTCGTGGATCGCGCGGCCCGAGTACCACCACACGATCCCGGCCTCGACGCGCCGGGTCCGCCCCGGTTCGGCCGCGTACTGGACGGCGCTCGCGCGCTCCAAGTACCTCGTGAACAACGTCGACTTCGACCGCGACCTGGTCAAGCGTCCCGGCCAGATCATGGTCCAGACACAGCACGGCACCCCGCTCAAGCACATGGGCCTCGACCTCCAGGACCGCCCTGCGGCGGCGCGCGGCACCGACTTCGCCGAGCTGCTGCGGAGCGCCGACCAGTGGGACTACTGCCTGTCGGCCAACCGCCACTCCACCCTGGTCTGGGAGCGCGTGTTCCCGGCCGCGTACACGACGCTGGAGTACGGCCTGCCGCGCAACGACGTGTTCCAGCAGGCGACTTCGGCGGACGTGAGCCGGATCCGCGAGTCGCTCGGCATCCCCGAGGGCACGGTCGCCGTCCTGTACGCGCCGACGTACCGCGACTACCGCCGCACCCAGCGGCACACCCTCGACCTGGAGCGCGTGCTGCGCAAACTCGGCCCGCGTTTCGTGGTGTTGACCCGCGCCCACCACTCCTACGACGCTCCCCTCACGCACGCTTCGGGCGGCCGTCTCATCGACGTCTCCGACCATCCGAGCGTCGAGTCCCTGTGTCTGGCCTCGGACGCGCTGGTCACCGACTACTCGTCCCTGATGTTCGACTACGCCAACCTCGACCGCCCGATCGTCGTCCACGCAGACGACTGGGAGGCGTACGAGGCGGCCCGCGGCACCTACTTCGACCTGCGCGCCTTCCCGCCGGGCGCGGTGGCGCGCAGCGAGGACGAGCTGGTCGACATCTTCGCGACGGGGCACTGGCGCGGCTCCCGCTCCACACAGTTGCGGGCCGCGTTCCGTGAGCGTTTCTGCCCGTACGACGACGGGCGCGCCGCCGAGCGGGTCGTACGCCGGGTCGTCCTGGGGGAGCGCGAGACGCCGGTCGTGCCGCTGACGGACCGGCATCCCGTCCCGTCGGCCGCGGCCGCCCGGCCTGCCTCGCCCCTCGCCACCGTGCCGCGGCCGGGTGGGCCCGTGCCGGTCCCCGTCACCGAGAACCTCTGAACCGGATCGCCCATGTCCTCCAGCGGGCCCACACCCAGTCGTCCCGTCACCCGGAGACCGGCGGGACGCCCCGGCCGTATGCGCGTCGGCTGACACAGGCGTCACTCGATGAGGTGACGGACGGCTAGGCGGTTGACGGTCGCGGGGATGCATGACGAATGCCCCGAGCCGCCGCCCAGCCCCGACCCGCCGCCCGGTGAGCGCCGACGTCCTCCTGCGGCGGACTGTGCGCGGCGCCACCGCCCTGCGCGGCGGTGCCTCCTGGCGCCCGACCCCCTACCAGGTCTTCGGCGGTCTGTTCTGGCTGGTGATGTCGCTCGCGTACTGGCGCGTTCCGCAGTGCTGCGACGCCGGCCAGCACGCGGCGGTCGTCGAACGGCTCAAGGCGAGCCTCCTCCATCCCCGCCACCCGACGGCGGACCTGCCGGGCGCGGGCAGCCCGTACTACTCGCCCTACGCCGTCGCCCAGGGAGCCTTCGCCCGGCTGACGGACCTGGGCGGCTGGGCGGTCCTGCGCCTGGCCGGCCCGCTGAACCTGCTGGTCCTGCTGACCGGCCTCGCCCGTTTCGTCCGCGTCCTGGCGCCGCGCCGACCGTGGGCGCCCGTACTCGCGCTGTTCTCGATGACCCTCCTGTGGGGCACCGAGAGCGCCTGGTGGAGCGGCTCCCTCGGGCTGCTGCCGATGACGGGGAACCTCGGCGATCCGTCGATGTCCGCCATCGGACTGGCCTTCTGGGCCTGGGCGTTGACGGGCATCCGGGCGGCTGAGGGCGGCGGCCCGGTCCGGTACGTCGGCCCGAGCGGGCTGCGCGGCTTCTCCGGGTACGCGGGGGTCGGCGCCCTGTACGGGCTGATCCTGCTCGTGCACCCGGTCACGGGCCTCGCCGCGGCCCTCGGCGCGGTGGCCGTCGTCGCGGGATGGCAGCGCCGGTGGCGGCCCGCCGTCGTGGGCAGATGGGCACTGACCGGCGGCACGGCGCTGCTGGTCGCGTGCTGCTGGCCGTACTTCGATGTGTTCGCGCTCGCCCGGTACCCGGGCTTCGACGCGACGCACGAGCGGCTGTACGAGGGGATGCCGGGCCACCTCTGGCTGGCTCTGGCCGGGCTGCCCGCGCTGTGGCTGCGGGCGCGCGGGTCGGTGCGGGATCCGCTCGTGCTCATGTTCGCGCTGGAGTGCGCGGCGGTGGCGTACGGCGGCTTCGGTGGGCACTACGCGTACGGCGGGATCCTGGGGGCGGCGCTGGTGCCCCCGCAGTTCGCGCTCGCGGTGGAACTGGCGGCGCCCCGGCCCTGGTCCGCCGGGCGGCGCCTGCTCGGGGCGGTGGCGGCCGCCGCGGCCTGCACCGGCTTCCTGGCCGTGCAGGCGGGGGCGGTCGTACCCCGTTCGCTGGACCCGGTCGGCTTCGAACAGCCGCCACGCGCGCCCACGTACGCCTGGGCGGCGCGGTACATCGGTCCCGGCGAGGCGGTCATCGCGGACGGCTACGACGCGGTCCACCTGATCGCGGGCCACGGCGTGGACCTCGCCGCGCCCGCCCTGCCCGACCCCGCCCTCGACGAGCGGGAACGGCAGCGGCGGCTCGCGGCGGTCCGCGCCTACCTCGCCCCGTCGTCGACCCGCGCCGAACGCACCGCCGTGGCCCGCCGCTACCACGTGCGCTGGCTGCTGCTGACACCCCGGCAACGGATGCCGGAGGAAGCCGTGGTGGTGGCGTGGAGCCGGGAGACGGGCGAGGTACTGGCGCGGGTGGACGGCAGTGCGCGTACCACTCGATCCACTTGACCCATGTGATCAACCGGACCCGCTCGGACTACTCGATGACGAGCTCGACCGGGATGTTGCCGCGGGTGGCATTCGAGTAGGGGCAGACCTGGTGGGCCTGCTCGACGAGCTTGCGGCCGGTGGCCTCGTCGACGGTGTCGGGCAGCTCGATGCGGAGCGTGACGGCCAGGCCGTAGCCCTGGCCCTGCTTGCCGATGCCGACCTCGCCGGTCACGGCGGCCTCGCTGACGTCGACCTTCGCGGCGCGGCCGACACCGGCGAGGGCGCTGGCGAAACAGGCGGCGTAACCGGCGGCGAAGAGCTGCTCGGGGTTGGTGCCCTTGCCGCTGCCGCCCATCTCCACCGGAATGCCGAGCTGAAGGTCGAGCTTGCCGTCGGAGCTGACGGCGCGGCCGTCGCGGCCGTGGGTGGCGGTGGCGACAGCGGTGTAGAGCGTGTCCATGCGGACCATCCCTCTCAAGTCAATGTCTTGGCGGGGCGACCGGTCCGGCCGCCTCACAGCCACAATTAGAGCACGCAATTCAATTGTGCACAACTAAATGACGGCCGAGCGCTATCCTGGAGTCATGACCGCCACGCCGACGCCGGCCCCGCCCCCGCGGGCCGCGAGCCCCCAGGCCCTGCCCGACGCGGAATTCCTGCGCCTGGACAACCAGATCTGCTTCTCCCTGAACGCCGCGTCGCGCGCCTTCGGCGGCCTCTACCGCGTGCTCCTCAAGGACCTCGGGCTCACCTACCCGCAGTACCTGGTGATGCTGGTGCTGTGGGAGCGGGGCGAACTGCCCGTGAAGAAGCTCGGCGAACACCTGCGGCTGGACTCCGGGACGCTGTCGCCGCTGCTGAAGCGGCTGGAGTCGGCCGGTCTCGTACGACGTGAGCGCAGCGCCCGCGACGAGCGGTCCGTGCGGGTCCACCTCACCGACGAGGGCGTCGCCCTGCGCGAGCGTGCGCTGCTCGTGCCGCGCCGGATCGCCGCCGCGACGGGCTCGGGCTTCGAGGAGATCCACGAGCTCCGGACCCGCCTCGACCGCCTGACGGCGGCACTGGACGCGGCGGCGCTGCAGGAGGCTCCTGGCTCCGGCTCGGACTAGTCGGCCGCCCAGTCCATGAACGGATGCGGTGGGCGACGTACGTAAAGCCGCAGGGTCACGCCCTTTCGTACGACCTCCTCGCGCGGTACGAACTCCTCCCCGACCACGGTGAGTTTGACCCGCTCGGTGGCGCTCCCGGGATACCAGGACGGCCGCAGCGCGAACGGCTCCGCGACCACCCACACCCGGTCGAGGCGGTCGAGCCGCCGCCGCAGCTCGACGGGGTCCGTCTCCTGCCCGTACAGGGTCCCGGACACCGGGCCCGGCTCCCTGAGCGCGATGTCGCGCACCCCACGGAAGCCGTTCGGATACGCCAACGCCGAGCGGCGCACGATCGAGGGCAGGAACAGCACCGGGTCCCCGGGCCGCAGTTCCCGCCCGGCGACCGCGGAGACGGCGGCGAGATTGTCCGGGCGGCGGTCGGGATGGCGGTCCTGCCGGATCGCGGGGAGCTGCCAGACGAAGACGAGGGCGATGGCGAGGACGCCGGTGAGGCTGTTGACGGCCGGCCTCGGCACCATCCCCACCAGGCGTTCCGCGCCGGCCGCGGCCAGCAGCGGCGCCCCGGCGAGGGCGTACAGCACATAGCGCTCGTCGTACAGCGGCCAGAAGCGGGACACACCCATCAGCACCGCGGGCGGGACGACCAGCAAGGGCAGGGCGACCGCCCCGAGCGTCAGTTCACCCCGTCGGCCGAGCGGGGGGCGCAGGGCCAGCGCGACGAGGACCAGGTACGGCAGGAGAACCAGCCGCGCCGGTCCCGCGAAGGCCCGCAGCAGCCGGTCCGCGCTGTCGAGCCCGGGCACCGACAGCCACGCGACCTGCGCGGACTGCCCCTCGGAGACGAGGGCGAGCGGCAGCAGGACCAGCACCACGGCACCGGCCGACAGCCCCCATCCCCGCCACACCCGCCGGGGCACCCGGGTGAGCGCCAGGGTCGCGGCGTGGGCGAGCAGCACCAGCACCGCGAACTCGTGCAGCAGGCAGGTGACGGCGACCGTCCCGCCGTACGCCCACCAGCTTCCCGTCCGCACGGCCCGCACCAGCAGCAGCGTGGCCCCGGCGACTCCGGCCGCGACCAGCGCGTACGACCGTCCCTCCTGCGCGAAGTGCCCGGCCATCGGCGTGACGGCGTACAGCAGGCCCGCCCAGAGGCCGACCCGTGGACGGCACAGGCGGACGCCCAGGGCGGCGACCAGACCCGCGGTCGCGGCGGCCCCGCAGACCGAGGGGAGCCGCAGGGCGACCTCACCGGGGTGCGGGGCGAGGACGACGTGCATGAGGAGGTAGTACAGGCCGTGCACCGCGTCCACGCTGTGCAGGAGCTGCCAGATCTGCGGGACCGAGCGCCGCGCGACCTGGAACGTGACGGCCTCGTCGCGCCACATGCCGCCGCGGTCGAGGCCCCAGAGCCCGATCGCGAACATGACCGTCGCAGGCAGGAGGACGGCCACGACCTCGGTCCGTCCGATTCCCGACCGCCTCGCCCATGAGCTCACCATGAGCAAGATCTTGTGCTATTAAACAACCTTTGAAGGGCATTGACGGCGTATCGGCCCTTTTGTCCCATCCATGCGGCTTACGATCCGGCCTTGATGAGCACCTCGCCGAAACACCTCCGCCTGTTCCTCCTCGCCGCCGCCTGGCTCGCCACCCGCGCCCTGATGCTGTGGCTGCTCGCCCACGACCACCTCCGCCCGCTCGGCCGGGGCGGCGTCTCCCGCGAGGTCAGCAACCTGTACTTCCGCTGGTACGGCGTGCTGTCCCACGGCGCCCTCCCGGCGGACGACCGGCTGTGGCAGTACCCGCCGGGCGCGGGACCGGTGCTGCTCGCGCCCGCGCTGCTGCCTGCCCTGACCTACTTCACGGCCTTCGTCGCCCTCACGCTCGCCACGGACGCCGTGATCGCGATCGCCCTCACGCGCGCGGGCACCCGCCCCGGCCGCACACTGCTCGGCGCGGCCCTGTGGACGGCGGCACTGCCACTCCTGCTTCACCTGCCGCTCGTGCGCTACGACGTCCAGGTCACCGCCTTCGCCGTCATCTCCCTGTTGACGTTGTCGCGCTCCACGCGCGCGTGCGGCGCGTTCGCGGCGCTGGGGGCGCTGGTGAAGGTCTGGCCCGCGCTGGCACTCATCGGCACCCCGAGAGGCCGTACGACGCGACAGGCCTGGACGTCGGCGGTGGTCACGGGGGCCGCCATGCTCATGCTGCTGGTCGCCGCGTTCAGCAATCCGTTCGACTTCCTGCGCCAGCAGGGCGGCCGGGGCGTGCAGATCGAGTCGCTCGGCGGCACCGTCCTCGGCTTCGCGCGGCACGCCGGGTGGCCGGGCACCGCGCGCTACCAGTACGGCGCGATGGAGTTCGTGGGCCCCTACGTCTCCGCCGTCGCGGCCCTCTCGCTCGCCCTCACCGTCGCCGCCTTCGGGCTCCTGCTGCTGTGGCGGGTGCGCGCGCGGCACTGGACAGCGGCGACTCCGTACGACGCGGCCCTCGCCGCCGTACTGCTGTTCACCGTGACGAGCCGGGTGATCAGCCCCCAGTACATGGTGTGGCTGCTCGGTCTGTCCGCCGTGTGCCTGACCTCGCGGCACACCACGCAGCGCCCGGTGGCGGCGCTGATCGTGGCGGCGACGGCGGTCAGCACGGTCGTGTATCCCGTCATGTACGGGGAGGTCATCCGCAGCACGTGGACGGGCTGTCTGCTGATGCTCGTACGCAACGGTCTGCTGGCGTCCGCGGCGGCGCTGTCCTTCACCCGGCTGTGGCGGTCGGGCCGGGTCGTGACGGGCTGGGTGACCTCGGGTGCCGCGGCCCGGGATCCGCTTCTCGTCCCCGCCGCCTCCCGGGCCGGCCGTCCGTGAGGTGACCGCCGTCGACGTCCGCCGTCGACGGCCACCCGGGTGCCTGATTCACTGATACGCGACCGAAGGACACGGGCCGGACCACGGGTTCACGGACCCGCCGGGTTCACCCGGCTCACCCGGCTCACTCACGAGGGGACGGCCGCGCATGACCTGGCTGATCACCGGCGGTGCCGGCTACATCGGGGCGCATGTCGTGCGCGCGATGCTCGACGCGGGCGAACGGGCCGTGGTCTACGACGACCTGTCCACGGGGATCGCGGAGCGGGTGCCCTCCGGTGTCCCGCTGGTGGCCGGCTCGACCCTGGACGCCGGACTCCTCGCCCGCACGATCGAGGACCACGCCGTCACCGGCGTCGTCCACCTGGCGGCGAAGAAGCAGGTCGGCGAGTCGGTGGAGCTTCCCCTGCACTACTACCGGGAGAACGTCGAGGGCCTGCGGGTGCTGCTGGAGGCGGTGACCGCCGCGTCCGTCCCGTCCTTCGTCCTCTCTTCCTCGGCGGCGGTGTACGGGATGCCCGATGTGGATCCGGTGACGGAGGAGACGCCGTGCGTGCCGATGAGCCCGTACGGCGAGACGAAGCTGGCGGGCGAGTGGCTGGTCCGCGCGACGGGCCGTGCCACCGGCCTGGCGACCGCGTCCCTGCGCTATTTCAACGTGGCGGGAGCGGCGACGCCCGAACTCGCCGACGTCGGCGTCTTCAACCTCGTCCCCATGGTCTTCGAGAAGCTCACGGAGAACGAGCCGCCGCGCGTCTTCGGCGACGACTACCCGACTCCTGACGGGACTTGTGTACGTGACTACATCCACGTGGTGGATCTGGCGGAGGCCCATGTGGCCGCGGCCCGCGCCCTCCAGGCGTCCCCGGGCAGGGATCTGACCCTCAACATCGGCCGCGGGGAAGGCGTTTCGGTCCGCGAGATGATCGGCCTCATCAACGCGGCCACCGGCTACGACCGCCCTCCGGTGACCGCCCCCCGCCGTCCAGGCGACCCGGCGCGCGTGGTGGCCTCGGCCGACCGCATCGCCGTGGAGCTGGGCTGGAAGGCGAAGTACGACGTCCAGGACATGATCACTTCGGCGTGGGCGGGATGGGTACGGCTGCATCCTGAGGCGGCCCGGGACTAGACACCCACCACCCGGCTGAAGAGCTGGGGGAAGGTGACGCCGGTCAGCTGCTCGGAGGCCGCCCACAGGCGGACGGCGGACTCCGCGTCGCTGGCCGCGGCCGACCGGCCGACGAGCGCGGGACCGCCGCGCATCTCGGCGAACCCGTCCGGTCCGACGTAACTGGCGCCGGGCAGGTCCTGGGTGGCGGCGTACAGCGTGGGCAGGGCGCCGGCCGTGTTGTCCTGGGCGATGAGGCGGTTGCCCACCGCCATGAAGACCCGTCGCGCGAGGCTGGCGTCGTGGCCCTGGAGGTTGGTGGCGGCCCAGCCGGGGTGCGCGGCGAGGGCCCGTACGGACGATCCCTCGGCGGCCAGCCGGCTCTGCAGCTCCAGGGTGAACAGCAGGTTGGCGAGCTTGGACTGGCTGTAGGCGGCCGTGGGTGAGTACGCGCCGGTCATGTTCAGGTTGTCGAAGCGGATGTGCGTACCGCGGGGGATCCGGTGGGCGCCCGACGACACGGTGACGACGCGGTCGGTGACGTACGGCAGCAGCAGGTTCGTCAGGGCGAAGTGCCCCAGGTGATTGGTCCCGAACTGCATCTCGAAGCCGTCCTTGGTGCTGGCCTCAGGGATGTTCATGACGCCCGCGTTGTTGATCAGCAGGTCCAGGGGGCCCTGCCAGGACTCGGCGAACGCGCGCACGGAAGAGAGGTCCGCGAGGTCGAGGCGGCGCACCTCCACGGTGCCTGCGACGCCCTGGACGGTACGGGCGGCGGCCTCGCCACGCTCCAGGTCGCGCACGGCGAGCACGACGTGCGCGCCCGCCCGGGCCAGGGCGTCGACGGTGGCGATACCGAGCCCGCTGTTGGCACCGGTCACGACGGCGGTACGGCCGCTCTGGTCGACGAGGTCGCTTGCGTTCCAGTTCTGCTTGGTAGCCATGAACACGAATGTAGGCGTCGACAACAATGCTGTCAACGCCAACAATGCTGTCGTTGCCAACAAAGATGACAGCGTCAACAAAGGTGGCGGCGTCAACAATGTAGCCAGCGGACACATGGCCACTACACTGACAGGCATGCAGACTCGCCAGACACGTCGCTACCACCACGGAGACCTGCGCGCCGCGCTGCTGACCCGCGCCGAGGAGACGCTCAGGGAGAAGGGCCCGGCCGCCCTGTCCCTGCGCGAACTGGCCCGCGACCTGGGCGTCAGCCACGCCGCGCCGAGCCGTCACTTCAAGGACAAGCAGGCGCTGCTCGACGCGCTGGGCCAGGTCGGTTTCGAACGCCTCGGCGAGACACTGACCGCGTCACAGGAGGCGGTGGGCGAGCCCTTCGCCGACCGCCTGGGCGCCCTGGCCCGCGCCTACGTCGGCTTCGCCACCGGCAACGCGGAACTCCTCGACCTCATGTTCTCGATCAAGCACGACCCCGAGGCCTCCGAGGCCCTGGTCCGCGCCTCCCGGAACATGTCGACCCTCGCCATCCGCCTCATCGGCGAGGGCCAGCGTCGCGGCGAGGTCCGCCCGGGCCCCGTCGACAGCATCGCCCTCCCCCTCTTCACCACCCTCCACGGCTTCGCCAGCATCGCCGCCAGCGGCCCCCTCCCCTCCCAGACCCCGGACACGGACCTGGAGAACGTCATCGCCTTCACCCTCCGAGGCTGCGCCCCGGACACCCCCGCACGGGACGACCAGTCCCGTACGCCTCCCCGATGACCGCCCGCCGTCCCTAACATCGACCCATGGCAGCCGAGACGACAGGATCAGCCGACGGAACGACGACTGCGGCGTACGACCAACATGCCGACTGGTACAACGACTTCATGTCGGCGGACGGCCCCGGTGGGTACATCCGGCGGGTGCACGGGGCGCTCGAAGGGCTGATGGAGCCGGGCGAGGGGGCGTGCCTGGACGTGTGCTGCGGAACGGGCGCCCATGCGCCCGTGCCGGCCGGGCTGGGGTGGGCGCCGGTGGGTGTGGATCTGTCGGGCGGTCAACTCCGGCACGCGGCGGGCCGGTTGCCGGTGGCTCAGGCGGACGCCACGGCGTTGCCGTTCGCGGACGCCTCGCTGCCCGCCGCCGTCTGCGTGCTGGCGCACACGGACCTGCCGGACTACGCGGCCGTCCTCCGCGAGATCGCCCGTGTGCTGCGTCCCGGCGGCCGGTTCACGCACCTGGGCGTACACCCCTGCTACATCGGGGCGTTCGCGGACTGGAGCGACCGGCCGAGGATCGTCGTCGACGACCGGTACGCCGACCACTCCCACACCTTCGACACGTGGAGCCCCGGAGGAGTCCGCGCCCGGGTCGGCGCCTGGCACCTCCCGCTCGCGGATCTCCTCAACGCGACCACGGCAGCGGGTCTGCGCCTGGTACGCACCGCCGAAACGGGCCCCGGCGGCATCCCGGACCTGTTCGGTTTCCTCGCCGTGAAGGCCTGAGCGGGCAGGACCAGGGCCACGGCGCCGGTCCTCACAACGCCTTGAGCGCCGCCGCCGTGGCACGGGCCAGACCGGCCAGATAGCCCTTGGGCAGCTTGGGGCCGCGCACCACGACCGCCCGCCAGTACAGCGGCCCGGACATCAGGTCGAGCGCGAGATCCAGGCTGATTCCCTCCCGGACCTCGCCCCGCGCGGCCGCCGCCGCGACGATCCCGTGCGCGACACCCTGCTGACCCTCGCGCAGCGCCTTCTGCATGGCGTCGGCGATCTCGGGGTTGCGGGCCGCCTCGGCCTGGAGGTCGGGGATGATCTGGCCGGCCACGGGGTGGCGCAGGGCGCGGGAGGTGACCTCGTACAGCAGCCGCAGGTCGCCCTCCAGGGAGCCCGTGTCCGGCGCGGGCAGTCCCTGGACCGCGACGGCCGAGACCAGGTCGAGCACGAGGTGGAGCTTCGAACGCCAGCGCCGGTACACCGCCGTCTTGCCCACGCCCGCGCGGCGGGCGACGCCCTCGATGGACATACGGGCGTATCCGGCGGAGGCGAGTTCCTCGAAGACGGCGGCGCGGATGGCTTCGGTCACATCCTCCCGGAGGACGGCCGCGCCCGCGGGAGCCCGCCGTCGCGGCGGCTTCCCCGCGACGGCACCGGTTCCCGCGCCGGTCCCGGCCCCGGCCCGGGTCACGGCGCCGGTCGCGGTCCCGGTGGCGTCGGCGTTCGTCGTCATGCTTTCCAGCATAGGGCGTGACGACGAAACGGTTGCGTTCCGACGTCGAAAAGGCCTACTCTCACGTTGCGACGATACGGTCCCGTCCCGACGTAAGAAGACGGCAAAGACGACGTAAGAACCAGGTCAAGGACGACGGACCCGACCGCCCCGCACCCCACCCCCCGAGCGAAAGCAGCGGATGTGAGCCAGGTCCTCGACACACCGCCCCCGGTGTCGGCCTCCCCTGCCGACAAGACAGCCGGTCACCCCGCCGACGACAGCGCCGAGGCGCTCGCCGCCCGGTACGGGCTCACCGTCAGCGGTGCCCGCCCCACCCTGCCCGAGTACATCCGCCAGCTGTGGGCGCGGCGCCACTTCATCACCGCCTTCGCCACCGCCAGGCTCACCGCCCAGTACAGCCAGGCGAAACTCGGCCAGATCTGGCAGGTGGCGACCCCGCTGCTGAACGCGGCGGTCTACTACTTCATCTTCGGCGTCCTGATGGGCACCAGCAGGGGCATCCCCGACTACATCCCGTTCCTGGTCACCGGCGTCTTCGTGTGGACCTTCACACAGAGTTCGATCATGTCGGGCACCAAGGCCATCTCCGGCAGCATCGGGCTCGTCCGGGCCCTGCACTTCCCGCGGGCCGCGCTTCCGGTGTCGTACTGCCTCCAGCAGCTCCAGCAGCTGATGTTCTCGATGTGCGCGCTGGTCGTGATCCTGCTCGCCTTCGGAGTGCCGGTCAGCACGTCCTGGCTGCTGATCATCCCCGCCCTCACACTCCAGTTCGTCTTCAACGCGGGCGTCGCGATGATCATGGCGCGGATGGGTGCGAAGTTCCCGGACATCTCGCAGCTCATGCCGTTCCTGCTGCGCACCTGGATGTACATCTCGGGCGTCATGTGGAGCATCGAGAAGCTCCTGAAGCACCAGGACCTGCCCCACTGGGTCCTGGTCGCGCTCCAGTCCAACCCCGCCGCCGTCTACATCGACCTGATGCGGTTCTCGCTGATCGACAGCTTCCACGCCGGCCAGCTGCCGCCGCACGTGTGGGCGGTCGCGACGGGCTGGTCGCTGCTCGCCGGCGTAGGCGGATTCCTGTACTTCTGGAAGGCTGAGGAGACGTACGGCCGTGGCTGACATCATCACGAAGAGCACCCCCAAGAGCGGCGCCCCCGTCGAGACGCCCCTCGGCACCGCCGAGGTCGTCGACACCACCGACGCCTCCGGCGAGCTCATCCCCACCGTCATCGTCGACGGCGTCGACATCGTCTACCGCGTCAACGGCACCGGCGGCGGCCGCGGTTCCGCCACCGCCGCGCTCAACCGCATGCTGCGCCGCGGCAAGACCGAGAAGGCCTCCGGCGTCCGCAAGGTGCACGCCGTCAAGAACGTCTCCTTCACGGCGTACCGCGGCGAGGCCATCGGCCTGATCGGCACCAACGGCTCGGGCAAGTCCACGCTGCTCAAGGCGTGCGCGGGCCTCCTCCCGGTGGAGAACGGCAAGATCTACACCGACGGCCAGCCCTCGCTTCTCGGCGTCAACGCGGCGCTGATGGGCGACCTCACCGGCGAGCGCAACGTCTACCTCGGCGGCCTCGCGATGGGCATGTCCAAGGAACAGGTGCGCGAGCGCTACCAGGAGATCGTCGACTTCTCCGGCATCAACGAGAAGGGCGACTTCATCACGCTGCCGATGCGGACGTACTCCTCCGGCATGTCGGCCCGTCTCCGGTTCTCCATCGCCGCCGCCAAGGACCACGACGTCCTGATGATCGACGAGGCCCTCGCGACGGGCGACCGCTCCTTCCAGAAGCGCTCCGAGGCCCGCATCCGGGAGCTGCGCAAGACCGCGGGCACCGTCTTCCTGGTGAGCCACAACAACAAGTCGATCCGGGACACCTGCGACCGGGTGCTGTGGCTGGAGCGCGGCGAGCTGCGTCTTGACGGCCCGACCGAGGAAGTCCTCAAGGAGTACGAGAAGTTCACGGGGAAGTAGAGCCCGGCCGGAACAAAGGGGGCGCCCCAGCCATCACGGCTGGGGCGCCCCCTTCGGTGTACCGCCTGGGACCCGTACGCGGTCCGCGTCGGACCAGTGACGACGCGGACCGCGTACGGCTATGAATGCGTCCGGAGCAGCGTTCGCATGGTCCGCATGGCCACCGACAGATTCGCCAGGTCGAACGAGTCCGAGCTGCGGATCTCCTCCAGGGTCGTGCGGGCCCGGCCGAGGATCGCCGTGTTCTTCTCCTCCCAGGCCTTGAAGCGCTGCTCGGGAGTCGAGGTGCCGTTGCCCACCGTCAGTACGTCGGCGGTGAGGGCCGCGTGGGCCGCGTACAGGTCCTCGCGGATGGAGGCGCGGGCCATGGACTGCCAGCGGTCGGCGCGCGGGAGCTCGATGATGCGGTCCATCAGCTGGGTGATGCCGAGACGGTCGGCGAGGTCGTAGTAGACCTCGGCGACGGCCATCGGGTCCTTGCCGGTGCGGTCGGCCACCGCGACGATGTCCAGAGTCGGGAAGGCCGAGGAGAATCCGGCCACCCGGGTGGCGAGTTCGTCCGGGACGCCGGCGCCCGTCAGCTCGTCGTGGATCTGCTGGTACCACTCCGAGTCCGCGCCGCGCAGCAGCTTGGGCAGCTGGGACCAGACCTGCTCGACCCCGTCGCTGAAGAAGTCGATCGTCTCGGCGAGTTGGAGCGGCTGCGGCCGGTTGTTGAGCAGCCAGCGCGTGGCGCGTTCGACGAGCCGGCGGGAGTGCAGCCGGATCCGGGTCTGGACGTCGGCGGCGACGACGTTGTCGAGCGACTCCACCACGTCCCACACCTGGCTCGACTCGAAGATCGCACGCGCCGCGGTCTGCGCCCGGACGATCTCCTCCAGCGAAGCGCCGGTCTCCTCGCGCAGGCGGTGCAGGAAGCTCGTACCGCCGGTGTTGACCGTGTCGTTGACGAGAACGGTCGTCACGATCTCGCGGCGCAGCGCGTGCGCGTCGATCTGCTCGCGGAACTTCTCGCGCAACGCGGTCGGGAAGTACGCGTGCAACAGCCGCTGGAGGTACGGGTCGTCGGGCAGCGAGGTGGCGAGCAGCGCGTCGGAGACCGTGATCTTCGTGTAGGCGAGGAGGACGGCCGTCTCCGGACCGGTCAGCCCCTGCCCGGAGTTGAGCCGCTCGCGGATCTGCCGGTCGGTGGGCAGGAACTCCAGGGCGCGGTCGAGGTGGCCCTCCCTGACCAGGTGGCGCATGAAGCGCTGCTGGGCGTGGAGCATGTCGGGTGACTGGGCAAGCGCGTTGGAGATCGCCACGTTCTGCGCGTAGTTGTTGCGCAGGACCAGGGTGCCGACCTCGTCGGTCATCTCGGCGAGCAGCTTGTTGCGCTGCTTGACGGTCTGGTCGCCGTTGGCCACCACCGCGTTGAGCAGGATCTTGATGTTCACCTCGTGGTCGGAGGTGTCCACGCCCGCGCTGTTGTCGATGGCATCGGTGTTGATCCTGCCGCCGTGCTGTGCGAACTCGATGCGGCCGAGCTGGGTGAGCCCCAGGTTGCCGCCCTCGCCGACGACCTTGACGCGCAGGTCGGCGCCGTCCACGCGGATCGCGTCGTTGGCCTTGTCGCCGACGTCCGCGTGCGTCTCGGTGGACGCCTTCACATACGTACCGATGCCGCCGTTCCACAGCAGGTCGACGGGTGCCTGGAGGATCGCCCTCATCAGGTCGGCCGGGGTCATCTTGGCGACGCCGGACTCGATGCCGAGGGCCTCGCGGATGTGCGCGTTGATCGGGATGGCCTTGGCGGTACGCGGGAAGATGCCGCCGCCGGACGAGATCAGCGCGCTGTCGTAGTCGGCCCACGAGGAGCGCGGCAGCTCGAAGAGACGGCGGCGCTCGGCGTACGACGTCTCGGCGGCCGGCTTCGGGTCGATGAAGATGTGCCGGTGGTCGAAGGCGGCGACCAGCCGGATGTGCTCGCTGAGCAGCATGCCGTTGCCGAACACGTCACCGGACATGTCGCCGACGCCGACCACCGTGAAGTCCTGCGTCTGGGTGTTCACGCCCAGCTCCCGGAAGTGCCGCTTCACGGACTCCCAGGCACCGCGCGCGGTGATGCCCATCTTCTTGTGGTCGTACCCGGCGGAGCCGCCGGAGGCGAAGGCGTCGCCGAGCCAGAAGTTGTAGCTCTCGGCGACCCCGTTGGCGATGTCCGAGAAGGTCGCGGTGCCCTTGTCGGCGGCGACGACGAGATAGGTGTCGTCCTCGTCGTGCCGTACGACGTCCACGGGCGGGACGACCTCGCCGGCCACCATGTTGTCGGTGATGTCGAGCAGCGCGGAGATGAAGGTCTTGTAGCTCCTGATCCCCTCGGCGAGCCACGCGTCGCGGTCCACGGACGGGTCGGGCAGCTGCTTGGCGACGAATCCGCCCTTGGCGCCGACGGGCACGATGACGGTGTTCTTCACCATCTGCGCCTTGACCAGCCCGAGGATCTCTGTCCGGAAGTCTTCCTTCCGGTCGGACCAGCGCAGCCCGCCACGTGCCACCTTGCCGAACCGCAGGTGAACACCCTCGACGCGCGGTGAGTACACCCAGATCTCGTACGCCGGTCGCGGCGCCGGCAGGTCCGGGATGGCCTGCGGGTCGAACTTCATGGAGACGTACTCGTGGGGCTTCGCGCCCAGCGCCTCCTGGAAGAAGTTCGTCCGCAGCGTCGCCTTGATGACGGTGAGGAAGGAGCGCAGGATCCGGTCCTCGTCCAGGCTGGCGACCTGGTCGAGCGCGGCGTCCAGCTCCTCCATCAGCGCGTCGGTCAGCTCGACACCGGCGCTCTGGCGGTCCGGCGACATCCGCGCCTCGAAGAGGGAGACGAGCAGCCGGGTGGTGTGGACGTTGTTGCGGAGGGTGTCCTCCATGTAGTCCTGGCTGAAGGTGGAGCCCGCCTGGCGCAGGTACTTGGCGTACGCGCGCAGCACCATCGCCTGACGCCAGGTGAGCCCGGCGCTCAGCACCAGCGCGTTGAAGCCGTCGTTCTCGGCCGCGCCTGTCCAGGTGGCGGCGAAGGCCTGCTGGAACCGCTCGCGGCCGTCCTCGCCGAGGGAATCCCCGTTGCCGTTCAGCGACTTGGGCAGCCGCAGGCCGAAGTCGTAGATCCAGGCGGTCGTACGGTCCGAGCAGCGCAGCTCGTACGGACGCTCGTCGGTGACCTCGACACCCATGCGGTTGATCGCGGGCAGGACCGCGGAGAGCGAGACCTGCTCACCGGTGCGGTAGATCTTGAAGCGGCGCTCGCCGGGGCCCGCGCCGACCGGCTCGTACAGGCTGAGCGCGAAGTCCTTGGTGTCGTCCTTGGCCAGCGCTTCGAGGTGGACCAGGTCGGCGACGGCGGCGCGCGGGTTGTGGTCGGCCTTGTATCCCTCGGGGAACGCTCCCCCGTACCGGCGCAGCAGTTCGGCGGCGCGCTCCTCGCCGCACTCGGCGGTCAGCGCCTCCCCGAATCCGTCGGCCCACGAGCGGGCGGCCTCGACGAGCCGCGCCTCGATGCGCTCCTTGTCGGAGTCGGACAGCTGCGGCAGTTCGGTGCCCTGCTCGACCCGGACCACGAAGTGCAGCCGGGACAGGATCGACTCGGTGTTCCAGGCCGTGAAGTCGACGCTGGTGCCGTTCAGCTCTTCCTTGAGGATGTCGATGATCCGCAGGCGCACGCCGGTGGTGTAGCGGTCGCGCGGGAGGTAGACGAGTGCGGAGTAGTAACGCCCGTACTCGTCCTGACGCAGGTACAGCCGCAGCCGGCGGCGCTCCTGGAGGTACAGGACGGAGGTGACGATGGACCGCAGCTCGTCCGCCGGGGTCTGGAACAGCTCGTCGCGGGGGTAGGTCTCCAGGATCTGGAGCAGGTCGCGCCCGTCGTGGCTGTTGGGCGAGAACCCGGCACCGCGCAGGACTTCCTCGACCTTGCGGCGCACCACGGGAACCCGCCGCACCGACTCGGTGTACGCGGCGGAGGAGAAGAGTCCGAGGAAGCGCCGCTCGCCGATCACGTTGCCGTCGGCGTCGAACCTCTTCACACCGACATAGTCGAGGTACGACGGCCGGTGCACGGTGGACCGGCTGTTGGCCTTGGTCAGCACCAGCAGCCTGTGCTCGCGGGCCTTGGCGCGGGCGTCCGCGGGGAGCCGCTCGAAGGACGGGCTGACCGGGTGGCTGTCCTCGCCGCTGTGCTGCGGGTCGGAGCGCAGGATGCCGAGGCCGGTGCCGGCCACGGCGACGAGGGCGTCGTCGTCCCGCAGTTCGTACTCCCGGTATCCCAGGAAGGTGAAGTGGTCGTCCGCGAGCCAGCGCAGCAGCTCGCGTGCCTCGTCGACCTCCAGGGCGCGCAGGTCGTCGGCGGTCGGCTCCTCGGGCAGCTCCGCCGCGATGCGCAGCGCGGCGTCGCGCATCTTCTCCCAGTCCTCGACGGTCTCGCGGACGTCGGAGAGTACGCGCAGCAGGTCGGCGGTCATCTGCTTCAGATCCGCGCGGTCGGTCTCGCGGTCGACCTCGACGTGGATCCACGACTCGACGGCGGCGTCGTGCGGAAGGTCGCCGGTGGGCCGCGTCGGCAGGACCTCGACGAGCTTGCCGGTGACGTCGCGCCGTACGACGACCTGGGGGTGGATGACGAGGTGGATACCGCGCGCCTGGCGGGAGAGCTCGTTGGTGACCGAGTCGACGAGGAAGGGCATGTCGTCGGTCACGACCTCGACGACGGAGTGGCTGGAGGTCCAGCCGTTCTCCTCGACGGTCGGGGTGTGGACCCGGACGTTGGCCGTGCCCTGGGGGCGGTTCTCGGCCAGTCGGTAGTGCGAGAAGGCGGCTCCGAAGATGTCGACCGGATCGCGGTCGGTCAGGTCCTCCGCTGCGGTGTGCAGGTAGTAGCGCTGGAGGAACGCGAACACGGTGTCCCGGTCAGGGGTGTCCTCGCCCGTCGTCCCAGTCGGTAGGTGCCCCCCGACCGGGCTGTTCTCAGCTACCCGGGCAGCCCGTTCGAGCAGCTCGGCCTTGGCTTCGTCCAGCTTGGTCTGCATTGTCCTCTGGCTCCTGTCGCGCGCCATTGCGTGACGTAGAAGGAAATACGGTCTCTTCTCCGACGTAACGCCGTGACGCGGGGTGTCCGGTCTGGTCCGACGCTATGCCGCATGGAGAGATGAGCGGGGGGTTATCGGCCATTCTCGGCACCCGCGGCGACTGTGACGCTGCTCTCGGCGGCGCCGACGCCTCGGATGCTCCAGGCCCTGTCCCGGGTGCTCTCGGCACTCCGGATGTCGCTCCGGGGCTCCGTGCCGCCCTTGGCTCCCCGACCCGCCCGCGAAGATCAACGACCGCCGCCCGGTCACGGATGTCGTCCGTGCTGTCCGGGCGCGGGGCAGGGGCGTCAAGGCCCCCGCGAGATATCGCGCTGATCACGCCACCAGGCTATCGCTCCCCACCCGGGAATCGTCATGAGCCGTATGTGTACAAAAGCAGGGGTGGAACTTTGACACTCCGCACAAGGACGAAAGGGACGTGGACGTGCAGGGTGGTCGGCTTCACCGCGAACCGGGTCGGTCGGGGGCTCATTCCCACGAAGCGCGTGGGGTGTTGGCGTGAGAGCGGGGATGGGTGCCCCGTGGGCGAGGAGGTCGACGGGGGCCCGTTGGGCCGGCCGCGCGCGGGACGGACGGCGGGGGCTGCGGGGTCGGCCGCCGCGCGTGGGGTCGGCCGCCGCGCGTGGGGTCGGCCGGTCCGGCGGGTGGGCGGTCCGCCGGGAGGCCGGTCCGCCGGGTGACCGCGGTCAGGTGGCCGGTCCGCCCGGTGGCCGCGGTCAGGTGGCCGGTCCGCCCGGTGGCCGCGGTCAGGTGGCCGGTCCGCCCGGTGGCCGCGGACGAGCCGCGGCTTCACCGTGAACGCGCGGTGCGTGCCGCGGGATACCGCGCCACGCGGTGCCATGTCGTGCCGCACGGTGCCGCGTCGGGTCCCGCCGTGGTCAGGCCGCCAGCCGCTGGGCCTCGACGACCGCTTCCTCCAGGCTGTCCACCACGGGCACGCCCACCTCCTCCAGGCTGGCGCGGCCGTGCGAACCCCCGGTGTAGAGGACCGCCTGCGCGCCCACGTGCCGGGCGGCGATCGCGTCGTCGGACGCGTCGCCGATCACCACCACACGGGCCGGCTCCACACCGGTGAGCGCGCTCAGGTGCCGCACCATGTGCTCGGCCTTGCTGCCGCCGGAGGGCCCGGTGCGCCCGTCCACGCGTATGAAGTGCGGCTCGATCCCGAACCCCCGTACCAACGGGACCAGTTCGTCGTGCACGTACATGCTGAGGATCGACTGGCTGTGCCCCGCCGACCCCCACTCGGCAAGCAGGCCCGGCACACCCACGGTGAGCTCGCACGCCGCCCGCTGCGCCGCGTAGTAACGATGGAAGGTCTCGTCCATGATCTGCCACTCGGCGTCGGTCGGCAGCCGGCCCATCAGTCGCTCGTAGAACTTCGGCACCGGAACGCAGTACAGCGCCCTGTACCGCTCCAGCGTGATCGGCTCGAGACCCAGCTCGGCGAACGCCGCGTTCGTCGCCCCGATGATGGCGGCATTGTCGTGGAACAGAGTCCCGTTCCAGTCCCACACAATGTGTGCTGCTTCGTGCTTCCCCATGACAGAAAAGTACCCGCCACCACTGACAACGCTCCACAGAGTTCGTCCACGGCCGCCGTCGTACGCGCGCCTGGAGGGTGGCTCGGACCGGTGCTCCCTGTCGGGCGAGACCTCAGTCCCCCAGGCCCACCAGATGGGGGATCTCCTGCGTCGCGAACCACAGCAGCTCGTGGTCCTCGGCCCCGTCCACGATGAACTGCGCGTCGTCGTCCCCGTGATCGGCCGCCCCCAGCACGTCCACCGCGGCGGAGATGTCCGCCTCCGCGTCCGCCAGGTCGACATGCACGGCAGCGGCCTTGGTCATCGGTACGGCCCCGGACACCCGCACCTCGCCGAGCGCCCCGGGTTCCAGTCCACGGTCGGGATCGGCGACCGCGTCACGGTCGGCCACGTCGACCGCGAGGACCACCCGCCGCCGCACGGCCCCGGGATCGACCGCGAGCAGCCGCAGCGACGCGAGCGCCGCACGGTTCAGCGCCGCGTACTCGAGCTCCTCGATGTCGTCGGAGAGGTACCACTCCCGCAACGCGGGCGTGACGGCGTACGCGACGAACGGTCCCGTCCCCAGCTCCCCCGTCTTGTACGCCTCGGCGAGACCGGAGAGGGTCAGGGGGACGTAGACGCGCATGGCTGGCCGCTTTCGTAGTCGGGGAGCTCCGGGAAGGGTGGTCCCGCGCCTCCCGGGAGGGTCTTCAGGATACGTGCGGGCGTCCCCTATCGAGTCCCCGGCCGCACCCTTCCGAGCGTCACCCCCCGGCCCGCGATTCACCCGGTACACCCCGGCCCCGCCAAGCCATCCGCCCTTCCCGGCCACCCTGATAGGTGAACATTCCGGCCGCCCCGACGCGCACCCCACGTCCTTGCGGAGGCCGGCCCCCGCCTCGTACAAGATCCCCAACGCAAAAGTTACCGCCCGGTATCAAATCGGGCCCGTCGAGCGGGGACCACGGATGAACAAGGTGATGACCAGGACGCCGCGCCGCCCGGGCACCCGCCCGCCAGGCCGTCAGGACCCCCGCCGCCCCGGCAGCACTCCGCCCCGCGCACCGGGCGGAGGCACTCCTCGTACGCCCCCGGAAGGCAGCCCGCCACCCAAATCCCCCACCGGAAACACCTCCCCCGCCACACCCCTCGCGACCAGCGGACCCGCCACCCCGCTCGCCAATCGCCGACCCACCACACCCACCACCGGTCGACCCCCGGCCTCCCTCACGGACAGCCGCCCACCGGCCGTGCCCACCGCGACCCGGCCCCAGGCGACGCCACTCCGAAGCCGCCCCCGTACTACGACTCCGGCGACCGGAGCCCCGCCCCTCAGCGCCCCCTCCGAGGCCCTGCGCGGGCCAACCCCCGGTCAAACCCTTCAGAGGCCGGCCCACGTACCCCAGAGGCCCGCTCCCCAGCCCCGCCCCACCGATCTCTTCGCCGACCTTCTCCTCGCCGTCCTGAGCGGCCAGCGCCCCGTCCACTGCATGCTGCGCCACACCGCGGGCCGCGCCTACGACGAACTGGCCTGGCTGGCCGAACGCGGCCTCCTGCGTACCCGCGGCACCCGGCCGGTCGTCCGCGACATCGGCTACTACGTCCCGCGCCCCGGCGCGATCGAGGCCTTCGCCCGCATCGGCGCCGGTGACCAGCTCCGCGCGATGGCCTTCCGCCTGGAACAGGCAGCCGACCTCCGCTGGCGCTGCACAGCGGTCGAACTGGGCGGCCCGCGCATGCCGCACACCGACGACGACTGAGCCGAGGGCCAGGGGCCGAGCAGCCCCAGCCAGGGGCCAGAGGCAAAGCAAAAGGGCCGGGTACCCGAAGGTGCCCGGCCCTCAGCCGAACTCTGGACCGCGGACCGCGGACCGCAGACCGCTGGACCCTTGGTCAGCCGGCAGGCCGGCGACTCATCCGGCGGTCACTTCTTGCGGCGCCGCGTGCCCTTCTGCTGCTTGCGGCGCTCCGCGCGCGTGAGGCCGTCCGACTCCGAGCGCACCGGCTCGTCGTCGTCGCTGGCGAAGTCGCCCTCGATGACGCCGCCTTCGCCGTCAACGGTGGGCGCGGAGAAGTGCAGCCGTTCCGGCCGCTGCGGGGCGTCGAGCCCCTTGGCACGGATCTCGGGACGCGCGGCCACCGGGACGGCGTCCGTCTTCTTGTCCAGGGAAGGCGCGGTGTCCTCGACCGGGACCTCCTCGACCTGCTGCTCGACCTGGACCTCCAGGTTGAACAGATAGCCGACGGACTCCTCCTTGATGCCGTCCATCATGGCGGTGAACATGTCGAAGCCCTCGCGCTGGTACTCGACCAGGGGGTCCTTCTGCGCCATGGCGCGCAGACCGATGCCCTCCTGGAGGTAGTCCATCTCGTAGAGGTGCTCGCGCCACTTGCGGTCGAGGACCGACAGCACGACCCTGCGCTCCAGCTCCCGCATGATCTCGGAGCCGAGCTGCTCCTCGCGGGCCGCGTACTGCTCGTGCACGTCGTCCTTGATGGACTCGGAGATGAAGTCCGCGGTCAGACCGGCACGGTCACCAGCGGCCTCCTCGAGCTCCTCGACGGTGACCTTCACCGGGTAGAGCTGCTTGAAGGCGCCCCACAGCCGGTCCACGTCCCATTCCTCGGCGAAGCCCTCGGCGGTCTCGGCCTCGATGTACGCGTCGATCGTGTCGTCCGTGAAGTGCTGGATCTGCTCCTGGAGGTCCTCGCCCTCCAGGACGCGGCGGCGCTCGCCGTAGATGACCTCGCGCTGCCGGTTGAGGACCTCGTCGTACTTCAGGACGTTCTTACGGGTCTCGAAGTTCTGCTGCTCGACCTGCGACTGGGCGGACGCGATCGCGCGCGTGACCATCTTGTTCTCGATCGGTACGTCGTCGGGAACGTTGGCCATCGACATGACCCGCTCGACCATCTGGGCCTTGAAGAGGCGCATCAGGTCGTCACCCAGCGACAGGTAGAAGCGGGACTCGCCCGGGTCGCCCTGACGGCCGCTACGACCGCGCAGCTGGTTGTCGATACGACGGGACTCGTGCCGCTCGGTACCCAGGACGTAGAGCCCGCCGAGGTCCTTGACCTCCTCGAACTCGGCCTGCATCGCCTCCTTGGCCCTCTCCAGGGCGGCGGGCAGCGCGGCGGCCCACTCCTCGATGTGCTCCTCGGGGTCGAGGCCGCCCTGGCGCAGCTCCGCCTCGGCGAGGTCCTCCGGGTTGCCGCCGAGCTTGATGTCCGTACCACGGCCGGCCATGTTCGTGGCCACGGTCACAGCGCCCTTGCGGCCGGCCTGGGCGATGATCGGCGCCTCACGGTCGTGCTGCTTGGCGTTGAGCACTTCGTGCTGGATGCCTCGCTTGGAGAGCTGCTGCGAGAGGTACTCGGACTTCTCGACCGACGTCGTACCGACGAGGATCGGCTGGCCCCTCTCATGCTTCTCGGCGATGTCGTCGACGACCGCCTCGAACTTCGCGACCTCGGTGCGGTAGATCAGGTCGGACTGGTCCTTGCGGACCATCGGCCGGTTGGTCGGGATCGGGACGACGCCCAGCTTGTAGATCTGGTGGAACTCGGCGGCCTCGGTCATCGCCGTACCGGTCATGCCGGAGAGGCCGGGCAGTTCCTTGCCCTCGTGGTCGTGGCGCTTGTAGAGGCGGAAGAAGTTCTGGAGGGTGATCGTGGCGAGCGTCTGGTTCTCGTCCTTGATGTCCACCCCTTCCTTCGCCTCGATCGCCTGGTGCATGCCCTCGTTGTAGCGGCGGCCGGCGAGGATACGGCCGGTGTGCTCGTCGACGATCATGACTTCGCCGTCGATGACGACGTAGTCCTTGTCCTTCTTGAAGAGTTCCTTGGCCTTGATGCCGTTGTTCAGATAACCGACGAGCGGGGTGTTCACCGACTCGTACAGGTTGTCGATACCCAGCCAGTCCTCGACCTTGGCGACGCCGGACTCGTGGATGGCGACGGTGCGCTTCTTCTCGTCGACCTCGTAGTCCCCGGTCTCCTCGATGCCCTTGAGGGTGTTGCCCGCCTCACCCTTCTTCAGCCGGGTGACCAGCTTGGCGAAATCGCCGTACCACTTGGTGGCCTGGTCGGCCGGGCCGGAGATGATCAACGGCGTACGGGCCTCGTCCACGAGGATGGAGTCGACCTCGTCGACGATCGCGAAGTTGTGGCCGCGCTGCACCAGTTCTTCCTGGGACCACGCCATGTTGTCGCGCAGGTAGTCGAAGCCGAACTCGTTGTTCGTGCCGTAGGTGATGTCGCACGCGTACTGCTCGCGGCGCTGGGCCGGCGTCATGTTGGCGAGGATGCAGCCGACGGTCAGGCCCAGGAACTTGTGGACGCGGCTCATCAACTCGGACTGGCTCTCGGCCAGGTAGTCGTTGACCGTGATGAGGTGAACGCCGTCTCCAGTGAGTGCGTTCAGGTACGCGGGAAGCGTGCCGACCAGGGTCTTGCCCTCGCCGGTCTTCATCTCCGCGACATAGCCGAGGTGGAGGGCCGCGCCACCCATCATCTGCACGTCGTAGTGACGCTGGCCAAGGACGCGCTTGGCAGCCTCGCGGACGGTCGCGAAGGCCTCGGGCAGCAGGTCGTCGAGGCTCTCGCCGTCCGCATACCGCTGCTTGTACTCATCGGTGAGGGCCCTCAACTCGGCGTCGGAGAGGTTGACGAAGTCCTCTTCGATGGAGGTGACCTGGTCCGCGATGCGGTGCAGTTTGCGCAGGATCTTGCCTTCGCCTGCACGCATGATCTTTGAGAGGACGGACACGGGGCTATGTCTCCTTGCCGGTCGGGCCTGGGACGATCGGTTGCAACAACAGATTCGGTTAACAGCTTGAGCAACGGCCATCGTAAGGGAGGACCCCACCGCGCCGGGAGGTCTGCCCGTGACA
Source organism: Streptomyces sp. NPDC050535 (assembly GCF_044457665.1). Lineage (NCBI taxonomy): Bacteria > Bacillati > Actinomycetota > Actinomycetes > Kitasatosporales > Streptomycetaceae > Streptomyces > Streptomyces sp. NPDC050535. The sequence goes on along the minus strand of NZ_JBITHE010000029.1, from coordinate 17,222 downwards.
GCCACTAGGACAACGGACAGGGGTTGCGGAAGGTGCCGCGTTCACGACGCGAATAGTGATCGGGCAAACACTCTCAGCAAAGTAATGGCGCCCTTCCGGCCTCCCGAGCAGAATCGGCCGATGGACCCCGTCACACTGACCACGGACCGCCTCCTGCTGCGCACCGTCGGGCCGCACGACACCGACGCCGTGTACGACGCCGTCCAGGACCCCGACATCCAGCGCTGGACGACGATCCCGTCGCCCTACCTCCACGAGCACGCGGCGGGCTTCACCGACCAGATCGTGCCCGACGGCTGGGCGGACGGCTCCATGTTCACCTTCGGGATCTTCCTCCCCTCCGGAGAACTCGTGGGCATGCTCGCCATCACGATGCGCTCCCTGGGCACCGGTGAGATCGGCTTCTGGGGAAGGAAGGAGCACCGCGGCCACGGCTACATCACCGAGGCCGCGCTCGCCGCCTCCCGCTGGGCCTTCACCGACATCTCCCTCGACCGGGTGGAATGGCGCGCCGAAGTCGGCAACACGGCCTCCCTCGCCGTCGCCGAACGCACCGGCTTCACCCTCGAGGGCACCCTGCGCTCCGCCATCAACAACAAGGGCGTACGTCGGGACTGCTGGGTCGCCTCCCTGCTCCCCTCGGACCTGGGCCTGCCGTCGACGGCACCGTACTTGCCGGCACCTCCCCAGCTGTCGTAGCTGTGGGCATGCGTGCCGCGAAGGGCGGCACGGGTGGGCACAGCGGCACCCCGCGATCGCGGGCGAACACCCGCCTCGAGCCAGGCCCGCACGCCGGGCAGCCCTGGAACGGGCGCGGGCACCGGCGTGGGCCCCGTTGTCAGTGGCACCGCCTACCGTGAGGACATGACGAGCCACCCGCGTCCCACCACCGCACTCTCCGCCGACGAGGCCCGCCGCATCGCCCTGCGCGCCCAGGGCTTCCTCGGCGCCCCCAACCGCAGAGGCGGGGTACGCGGAGTCCTCCGCCACCTGGGCGCGGTGCAGCTCGACACGATCTCCGTCCTCGCCCGCTCCCACGAACTCATCCCGTACGCCCGCCTGGGCCCGGTGGGCCGCACAGCGGTCGACCAGGCGTACTGGACGCCGGGCCCCGACGGCGCACCCCACGCCTTCGAGTACTGGTCCCACGCGGCCTGCATCCTCCCCGTGGAGGAGTGGCCCCACTTCGCCTTCCGCCGCCGCGCCTACCGCGCCCGCCCGCACTGGAACCACGACCTGCCCGACGGCACCTACGACCAGGTCATCAAGCAGCTCCGCGCCGAAGGCCCGCTCACCGCCACGGATTTGGGCGGCGCGAAGAAGACCAGCGAGTGGTGGGACTGGTCGGGCACCAAGGTCGCCGTGGAGCGCGCGCTGATGTACGGCGAGGTGGTGTGCACCGAACGCCGCGGCTGGAAGCGGGTGTACGACCTCGCCGAGCGCGCCATCCCCGACACGCTGCTCCATGACGAGCTGGACGACGCCGAGTGCCTGCGGCGCCTCGTCCGCCTCGCGGGCCAGTCCCTGGGCATCGGCACCCGCGCGGACATCGCCGACTACCACCGCCTCAGGGGCGACCAGGTCGACACGGCGATCACGGACTCGGGCCTGGTCCCGGTGACGGTGGAGGGCTGGGGCAAGCCCGCGTGGGCGGACCCGGTGGCCCTGGAGACGGTCCCGCGCGGCCGCCACCGTACGACGCTGCTCTCGCCGTTCGACTCCCTCGTCTGGGAGCGGGCGCGCACGGAGCGGATCTTCGGCTTCACCCACCGCCTGGAGGCGTACACCCCCAAACCGAAGCGGGTGTACGGCTACTTCGCGATGCCGGTCCTGGCCGGCGGCAGGCTCGTAGGCCGCGTGGACCCTGCCCGCGAGGGCCGCACCCTGGTCGCCAAGCAGGTCACGCTGGACGGCCCCAAGGCAGTCCCCGCGGTGGCCCAGGCCCTGGTGGAGGCCGCGAGCTGGGTGGACTGCACGGACGTACGGGTGGAGCGGGTGGACGCGCCCGAGCTGCGCGCCCCCCTCGCGAGGGAGCTGTCCCACGCGCTCGCCTGACCACCCGGCTCGCCCAACTCACCGAAAGAACCCGGCGAACCCGGGTGACTAAGGGCTGTCCCGTAATCCCCGGCGGGCGCACGACGACAGCTACGGCACCTCGCCGCGTTGTCGGATCGCCCGAATACACCCGGTATGAGGACGACCCTCCGCCTTGCGATGCACCGCATCTGACGCCGCGCGCTGATCCACCGGGGATTACGGGACAGCCCTTAGCGAATCTCGAGGATCTTCTCCCGCATCGCGTACACCACCGCCTCCATCCTGGAGTGCAGTTGCAGCTTCTCCAGGATGTTGCGCACGTGGTTCTTCACCGTGTTCTCGGAGATGAACAACTCCTTCGCGATATCGCGGTTGTTCATCCCCGTGGCGACGAGCTTGAGAACCTCCAGCTCGCGCTCGGTCAGCCGCGGCGCGGGCACCAGTCGCCGCTCGTCGGTGCGCTGGATCATCGACTTGAACTCGGTGAGCAGTTTCGACGCCATGGAAGGGCTGATCTGCGACTGCCCGTCGGCCACCGCGCGAATGGCCGTGGCCACCTCGTCCGTGGAAATCTCCTTGAGGAGATAACCGGTCGCACCCGCCTTGATCGCGTCGTAGAGATCGGCTTCCTCGTCGCTGATCGTCAGCATGATGATCTTCGCGCTGGGAGCCACCTCCTTGATGGAGGTGCACGCCTCGATACCGCCCCGCTTCGGCATCCGTACGTCCATCAGCACGATGTCGGGCAGCAGATCGGCGGCTTTGTCGACCGCCTCGGCCCCGTCACCCGCCTCACCGACGACCTGGATGTCCTCCTCGGCCGCGAGCACGATCTCCAGGCCGCGGCGGAAGAGGGCGTGGTCGTCCACGACCAGGACCCGGATGGGTTCCTTGCGCGGAGACCCCGCGTCCGGCCCCATGCCGGTGACGCCGTCGTCGGCATCCCCGTCACGCATCGGTCCGAAGCTGTCCGCCATCGTTCCTCCCCCTGAAGGCCGTGGCCTGTGGTTCTGTGCCATCGCCAACCCAAGGCAGCGGCCCACGGGTTGGGCCGGTGCGGCCATGATTCCATGCCCGGGCGACAGCGCGGTGACAGAACGGGCCGCGAGAGGGCGCAGACCGGTGCCCCTGGGGGCGCACGAGCGCTCCAGGGGCACCGGCTCAACCGTCACCTGGGTGGGTCAGCCGCCGAGCGTTCCGCCCGGCGCGGTCGACCCGGCCTGGGCGACCATCGGGTCGGTGTTCAGGTGGATGACGCCGTAGTCGTACGCGTGCCGCCGGTAGACGACACTCGGTTCCTTGGTCTCGGAGTCGACGAACAGATAGAAGTCGTGCCCGACCAGTTCCATCTCGTAGAGCGCCTGGTCAAGCGTCATCGGGGCGGCCACGTGGGACTTCTCGCGGACGACGAGGGGGCCTTCGCCCATGACCTCGAGAGGACCGACCTTCCTGGTCGGCACGCTTTCGGGTTCGTCGTCGTGGACGACACTGCCGTCGCCGTTCAGCGTCGCGGCGTCCGGAACGCGGTCGGCGACCTCCGCGGCGGAGATCCTGCCGGTACCACGGCGGGTGTAGCGCTTGTCGTGCTGCTTGCGCAGCCGGGCTTCGAGCTTGTCCGCCGCCAGGTCGAGTGCCGCGTACGGGTCGTTCGCCGACGCCTCCGCCCGGATCACCGGACCGCGGGAGCGGAGCGTGATCTCCACTCGGTCACAACGGTCCGCCTGCCGAGGGTTGGGCTCCTTGGACACCTCGACGTCGAGGCTGATCACCTTGCCATCGAGCTTCTGGATCTTCTCCAGCTTCAGCTTCTCGGCCACGTGCTTGCGGAACCTCTCAGGCACCTCGGTCTTGCGGCCCTTGACGACGATGTCCACGCAGAACTCCGTTCCCGGATTGCCCCGCTCCACTGGCGGAGCTTCTCCCTTTTGCACCAGGCTCCGGTGAACTCCGGAACCTCGGACTCGGTGACTGTCACCTCCTCCTCCCCCATGGGCAAGATCTACACCCCAGCCGATGCGGGTGATTGCAGAAAACCCGCGGCACGGCATTCGGAAATGCGAGGTCCGGCCTGCGCCATTGCCTCACAACCGAACATATCTCGCCCGGACGGATGACGTCACCCTCTACTGCCGCGTACCTCCGTTCAGGTGAATTAGCCGACTCATTACCTGCAACGATGCAAGTACTCGGTCAGTTCCGGTTTATTTCGAACGAGTCCGGAGGCGCCGCGACCACAGCCGCGCAGATCAGGACCCCTGCTTCGCCGATACCCGTCACGTCTCCCGCTCCGCTCGCCCTCGTCACATCCCCGGCCCGCCGCCCACGCGACATTCCCCGCGCCATCCGGGCCGTGTCGCGGGCCGTGCGTGGCCCGTCCGTCATCCCTGCCGTCGTCGCGCCCGGCCTTCGTTCCCCTGCTGCTGCCCGTGCCACCGCGCGGTAAGCATCGGCGGCGCCGCCGGTGTCCGGCACCGCCGCCCGTACGGCTCGTGCCGCCTCCGTCAACGAGGCGCCCGTCGTCATCAGGTCGTCCACCAGCACGATCCGGCCCCCGCCGGCCAACGGCCGCTCACCCCCGGCGGCCACCTCCAGGGCGCCCGCGAGGTTGTCCAGCCGCTGCCGGGAGTTGAGCCCCGACTGGTCCGCCACGGCACGCCGCTGCCGCAGCACCGCAAGCACCCGGGCCGGCGTCCCCGTACGCCGCAGCTCACCCGCCGCGGCAAGAGCGATCCGCCGCGCCGGATCATGCCCTCGCGCCCGCACCGCCCGCCGCGAGGACGGCACCGGAACAAGCAGCACGGTGCCGGGCCCGGCACCCTCAGAACCCCCCGGCTCGTCAGCCGGCATCGGCTGCTCGCCACCGGCTCCCGGTCTGCCACCAGGAACCCCTGACCGACCCCCCTGCTCCCCTCGCGACCCGCTCACTCCCGACCAGCCGCCCACAGTCCCCGGCGACCCACCGCCTCCTCCCGCCCGACCATCGGTCCGCAACCACCCGTTCCCGGCCCTCAGCCACCCCTCCAGGCCCATGAGCGGCCCGTCCGGCCCTGGGAGACGCGCGTATCCCAGCCCCGCCCGCACAGCCCCGGCCAGAGCCCCGCCGAGGGGCCCCGCCAGCGGCAGCACACCCCGCTCCTTGTGAGCGAGGAGAACCGCCCTCACCTCGTCCTCGTACGGGACCGCCGCGTGCACCACAGGCAGCCCGGCCGGCTCCGGCACCGGTCGCACCCGGCTCGGTGCGGCCCCTGTCAGGACGGCACGGCACTCGGGACAGAGCACCGTGCGAGGCCTGCCACAGCCTCCGCACTCGGCCGGCAGCACCAGATCGGTGAGGTCCTGCCACCACCCCCGCATGCCCACCACTGTGCCAAGGCACGGGCAGCCCTGCCAGCCCTGTGGATAACTCCCTGTGGATAACCCGCGCAGCCGGCGGCCGGGGCGGCAGAGCCGACTGCCCCCGCCGCCCCGGCCGCTCCTCCGACTCCCGCACCGCGCCACCTCCCGGGCAGCGCTACCCGGGATAGACCGGCGCCGTCCCGTCCTTGACCACCGTCTGCCACTGCTCCCCGGACGACAGCCGCACGATCCCGTCCTCCTCCGAGTGCGCCACCAGCGGCAGCCGCTCGTCCTCGGACGCGGCGATCTCCTTCACACCGGTCAGCGCCGAGGGCGCCGTACCCACCGGAGTGGAGCCGTCGACCTGGACGTACGCCATCTGCTGGACGCCGCCCTCCTCACGCCCGACGACCACCAGCCGGCTGTCCCCGGCCCACGACATCGCCGTGACGTCCTCCAGCTGCGGTGCCGCGGCGCGCAGTTCGAGGATCGAGACGACGGGCCGCTCACCGGACTTGGTGTCGCGCTCGATACGGCCGATCTGGAGCGAGCTCTTGCCGTTCTTCTCGATGATCAGCGCGATCCGCACCCCGTCGGCGGCCACCCGCACCGCCTCGATGCGCCCGTCGAGACCCGGCGCCGAGACCACCAGCGGCTCACCCGCGCCCTTCTCCAGCAGGAACAGCCGGGGCTTCTTCGGATCGCGGTCGGCCGCCCAGAGGTCGCCCCGCCCGTCCCAACTGGGCGTCGTCAGCCGGTCATCCGCGGTCTTGCCCTCGCTGGTCAGCACCGCCTCCCCGAGGGAGCTGCCCGACACCAGCGACCCGACGTACAGCGAACTCCCGTCGGTCGAGACCCCGGCCGCGACGTCCTCGTTCCGCGACACCGCCGCCGACCGCAGCTTCGTGTCGCCCTGGCCCAGCGCGCCGGGCACCGCCTCGGGCTGCTTGTCCCCGTTGCCGCTCGGCATCCGGACCAGGCGCTGCTTGCCGTCGATGAAGTACTGGTACTCGGGGGGCTGTCCGGTGCCGTGCGAGGCGATGCTCTCGGCCCGGTCCTCGGTCAGTACGCACAGCTGCGAACCGTCCGACTTCTGGAGCTCCACCTCGTCCACTCCCGTGGGCGTCAGGTCCTGGAGCGTGAAGAGGAGTTGGGCCGCCATCCTGGTGCACTGGGCCTGCCCGACCCGGTCGGCCTTGCTGTTCAGCGGAACGGTGACCCTGTTGCGGTCGTCGGGCGACAGGGACTTGACGCCCCTCTTCAGCTCGGTGCCGGAGGGGAAGCTCGAGGTCACCACCGGGTCCAGCCAGCTGGTGGGTCCCCTCAGGAGCGTGCGGACCATCTCCGTCATCGGATCCACCTCGCCGCGGACATAGACCGGATCGGCGACCGTCACGAGTTGCCCGCCCGTCCCGGAGGACCCGTTCGAAGCGAAGTAGTACTTATTGACGGAGTTGTAGTTGCGCTCGAAGTCGGACTTGCCCATCACCACACCCTGGGGAAGCCCGTCGATGCGCCACTGCTTGTCCTTCTGCTGAGTGAGGTGCACGGCCTCGGTGTAGGCGCCGGATTCCGGCGCGTACGCGTGCTGCGTGTCCACCGTGGCGACCTTGCTGCCGCTCAGCTGGTACAGGAAGTCGTCGTCGGTGCCTTCTCTGCTCCCCGAGTGCACCAGCTCGGTGTTGGGGCCGTCCGCGAGGACCTTCGTGGACCGGTAGGGGTCCCACGTCTTGCGGGTGCTCGCCGTCAGATACATGCGCGCCGTCACGTACTGCGGGTCGTCACTGGTCAGTGCCTCCAGGAAGCCCCGTACGATCTCCGCCGGCTGGGCGTCCTCCCGCGGTGGCATCGCGAAGACCCGGACCTGCGAGTCCGCGCGCGGGGTGGACTCGACATCACGCAGATCCCCGCTGTCCGGCATAGAGGCGCACCCGGCCAGCACCAGTGCGCCGCAGCCGACGTACGCCGCCAGCCGCACCGGACGCCGTCGACCGCCTCTCGCCTCGCGGTCAGCGCCCACGAAATGCCTCCCCTTGTTCCAGCCCCTCCGGCTTTCCGCCGGTAGGCCCGCGCTCCTGCGCGGCCCGTTCCCCGCCCGTGGCAGGTGTGTCGTCGGGCCGTCGTGCGCCACCGGTGGGCCGCGGCACCACACGCGCGCCGTTGCCGGGCAGCGCCGTCGGGTCGGCCGTGGGCGACGCTCCGCCCATTCGCGGACCCATGGTCGGCCGGGGCGGCGTACTCGCGGATGGCTGCTGTACCGGCACCGTCGCGAGCTTGCCGCTGCCGGCGAGCGGCAGACCGGCCTCATTGAGTCCACGATGGCGCCGCGAGTCCTTGGGCTCCAGCGGTATGGGCGAGCCGCGCAGTGGTTCGTCCGCCGTCCTGGGCAGCGTGAGCCGGAACTGCGAGCCGCCTCCCGGCTCGCCCCACGCCTGCAGCCAGCCGCCGTGCAACCGCGCGTCCTCCAGGGCGATGGACAGCCCGAGCCCCGTTCCGCCCGTCGTACGCGCGCGTGCCGGGTCCGCCCGCCAGAAGCGGCTGAAGACCCGGGTCGCCTCACCGGGCTTGAGGCCGACCCCGTAGTCGCGCACCGCGACCGCGACCGCCCCGCCCGCCACGGCCAGTTTGACCAGTACGTCCTTGCCGTCGCCGTGCTCCACGGCGTTGACGACGAGATTGCGCAGCACCCGCTCCACCCGCCGGGCGTCCGCCTCGGCGATCACCGGCTGCTGGTCGCCGAGCACACGTATGTGCGTGCCCTTGCGCTCGGCGAGCGGCTCGGCGCCGCTGACCACCCGCCGTACGACCACCCGGAGGTCTATGGGCTCGGCCTCCAGCGCCGCCGCGCCCGCGTCGAAGCGGCTGATCTCCAGCAGGTCCGCCAGCAGCCCCTCGAACCGGTCCAGCTGGTCGGCGAGCAGTTCGGCCGACCGGGCGGTCATCGGGTCGAAGTCCACGCGCGCGTCGTGGATGACGTCGGCCGCCATCCGGACGGTCGTCAGCGGCGTACGCAGCTCGTGCGAGACGTCGGACACGAACCGCCGCTGCATCCGCGACAGGTCCTCCAGTTGCTGGATCTTCAGCTGAAGGTTCTGCGCCATCTTGTTGAAGGCCTCGCCGAGCCGCGCGATGTCGTCCTCGCCGGTGACCTTCATACGTTCCTGGAGGCGCCCGGCGGACAGCCGTTCGGCGATGCCCGCGGCCATCCGTACGGGCGTGACCACCTGACGCACCACGAGCCAGGCGATGGCTCCCAGCAGCACCACGACGAACAGCCCGGCCGTCGCGAGCGTCCCCTTGACCAGACTGAGCGACTTCTCCTCCTGGGTGAGCGGGAAGAGGTAGTAGAGCTGGTAGGAGTCGCCGTTGGGGTCGTTGACCTGCTTGCCGATGACCAATGCCGGCTGGGGGCCCTTGGCGTCCTTGTAGACGACCCGGGTGTAGCTCTGGGCCGCGACCGTGCTGCCGTCGATCCGGTTGCGGAGCTCCTCCGGGACACTCAGCGTCGGGTCGACGTTGCCGGACGAGCGCGGCCCGAGCCCGGCGCCGCCGTCACCGGCCGCCGCGGAGCTGAGCGTCACGACGTCGAAGGCGCCCTGGCCGCCGCTGGAGAGGGACACCACGAGGTCGCTCATCCACTGGCTGACGTTCTTCGAGGGGCGGCCGTCCGGGCTCGACGTGTCGGCGCCGTTGGCCGTCGCCGCCGAGTCCGCATTCTGCTTGGCCACCGAGAATCCGCCGGTGGCCTGGCTCTGCGAGGCTTTCACCTTGGCGTCGAGCAGGCCGTTGCGCACCTGCCCGATGACGACGAAGCCGAGCAGCAGCACCACACCGAGCGACATCAGCAGCGTGGTGACAACGATCTTGAGCTGGATGTTGCGCCGCCACAACCGCATCACCGGCAGCAGCGGACGGCGCACCCAGCGCATGAACAGCCGAAGGACCGGGCTGCCCTGGACTCCCCCCTGGAGCAGTCCGCCCTCGACGAACCGCATCCAGCGGGAGCCCGTCACCTTCTGGCCGACAGGCCGCCCCGAGCGGACCCCCGGCTCGCCGGGCGCCGAAGCGGCACTGTCCCGGGACATGTCAGCTCGGTCCGGCCTTGTAACCGACGCCTCGGACGGTCACCACGATCTCCGGCCGCTCAGGGTCCTTCTCGACCTTGGAGCGCAGCCGCTGGACATGGACGTTGACCAAGCGGGTGTCCGCGGCGTGGCGGTAGCCCCAGACCTGCTCGAGGAGCACCTCCCGGGTGAACACCTGCCACGGCTTACGGGCCAGCGCCACCAGCAGATCGAACTCCAGCGGCGTCAGCGCGATCGACAGCCCGTCCCGCTTCACAGAGTGACCGGCCACGTCGATGACAAGATCACCTATGGCCAGCTGCTCCGGTGCCGGCTCCTCGGAACGGCGCAGCCGCGCCCTGATCCGCGCCACCAGCTCCTTTGGCTTGAACGGCTTCACGATGTAGTCGTCGGCGCCAGACTCGAGGCCCACCACGACATCGACGGTGTCGCTCTTCGCTGTGAGCATCACGATCGGCACCCCGGACTCCGCCCTGATCAGGCGGCACACCTCGATACCGTCCCGGCCGGGAAGCATCAGGTCCAGGAGCACCAGATCGGGCTTGCTCTCACGGAAAGCGGCCAGCGCCTTGTCGCCGTCGGCTACGAAAGACGGCTCAAAACCTTCACCACGCAACACAATGCCGAGCATCTCGGCCAGTGCGGTGTCGTCATCGACGACAAGGACTCGTCCCTTCATAAACGACATCATCCCATTAACTAAATCGTTACCTGGCGTGACCTGTCACACAGCTCGGCTAGCGCCTCGGCTGTCACGGGCGAAACAACGCCCTCTTCGGTCACGATCGCCGTCACCAACTCGGGCGGCGTCACATCGAACGCGGGGTTGTACGCCTGGGTCCCCAGAGGTGCCACCGCTATCCCGCCTCCCGCTTCCACTCCCGCCACCGGCACCTGTGGTGCTGTGATCTCCGTCACTTCGTGACCGGCCCGCTGCTCGACCTCGATGGACGCCCCGTCCGGGGTGTCCAGATCCACCGTCGTCACCGGCGCCACCACGATGAACGGCACGTGGTGATACCTGGCCAGCACCGCGAGCGGATAGCTCCCCACCTTGTTCGCCACCGAACCGTCGGCCGCGATCCGGTCGGCGCCGATCAACACCGCGTCCACCTCTCCCGCCGAGAACAGCGAGCCCGCCGCGTTGTCCGTGAGCAAGGTGTACGCCATTCCGTTGCGCGCCGCCTCGTACGCCGTCAGGCGAGCACCTTGCAGCAACGGCCGCGTTTCGTCCACCCACAGCCTGCGCAGCCGGCCCGCCCGGTGTGCCTCGAGGGCCACCGCGAACGCCGTGCCCTCCCCGCCGGACACCAGCGCCCCGGTGTTGCAGTGCGTCAGAATCCGGTGCCCGCCGCCGGGCAGCAGCTCGTCGAGCAGGGCCAGTCCGCGCCTGGCCATCTGTGCGCTGGCCTGGGCGTCTTCCCGGTGCAGCGCCCGCGCGGCGGCGAGCGCGGCCCCGGCGGCCAGCTCCTGATCGCCACCGCCCGAGAGCGCGGCGGTGTACGCGGACAGCGCCCTGCGTACCCCGACCGCGAGGTTCACCGCCGTGGGCCGGGCACCCGCCAGCGACCGGGCGGCGTCGTCCACGTCGAAGCCGCGTACGGCCGCGAGCGCGACGCCGTACGCCCCCGCGATACCGAGCAGCGGCGCCCCGCGCACGGCGAGCGTACGGATCGCCTCCACCAGCGCGGGCGGGTCCGTGCACACCAGCTCGACCTCTTCGGCCGGCAGTCTTGTCTGGTCGAGAAGCACCAGTACGGGGCCTTCGGGGGGCTCCTCCCAGCGGATCACGGGTATCTCCGTCGGCCCGCTGTCCTCGCGGGATTGCGCGTGCTGATCAGCCATCCGCCCAGTCTGCCCCGTACCCGGCAGACAATTGAAGGTGTGCAGCTCATACGACCGCTGGTCCCCTGCCGCGCACACCGTGGCACGATGGCTGCCAACCTGCCACCGCGCCCGCGGACGGGCACCGTGAAGGAGCGACGATGAACGACACTCCGGGCTGGGCCTCGCCCGGATCTGCCCCCTCCGACGGGCAGGAGCCGGACACCTCCGGCGCCGCGCGGCCCACGGAGCAGCCCGCGGACCAGGGCAGCACGGACCAGCCCGGCACTCCTTCCAAGTGGTCCAAGGAGCAGCCCCCGCCCGCCCACTGGTCCGCCCCCAGCCCGCCGGACGCCGTACCTGGTCAGGCGGCCCCGCCACCACCTCCGCCCGGCCCGGGCTGGGGCGGGCAGCACCCCGGCGGCCCGGGCGGCTACGGAGGCGGCGGATATCCCGGCTGGGGCGGCCCCGGTGGGCCCGGTGGTCCCAGCGGCTGGGGAGGCAACTGGGGCGGCCCGCCGCCCGCGGCCAAGCCCGGCGTCATCCCGCTCCGACCGCTCGGGATCGGCGAGATCCTCGACGGCGCGGTCTCCACGATGCGCACGTACTGGCGCACCGTCCTCGGCATCTCGCTGACCGTCGCGGTCGTCACGGAGATCGCGATCATCCTGTTCCAGGGCTTCGTCCTGGACGACAGCTCCACCACGGACACCCTCAACGACTCCACCGCCACCGCCAGTGAGATCGGCAGCGCACTGGGGACCACCCTGCTGAGCTCCGGTGCGGTCCTGTTCATCACGCTGCTCGGCACCATCGTCGCGACGGCCCTGCTCACGACCGTGACCAGCCGCGCGGTGCTCGGCAAGCCGGTGACCACCGCCGAGGCCTGGCGGGACGCGCGTCCCCAGCTTCTGAAGCTGGTCGGCCTGACCGTCCTGCTGCCGCTCATCGCCGTCGTGATCGTCGCGGTCGGCACCGTGCCGGGGGTCGTCGTCGGACTGGCCGCCTCGGGCGACGCGGGCATCGCGCTCGCCGTCATCGGCGGACTGGGCGCGGGCGTCGTCGCCGTCTGGCTGATGACCCGCTTCTCGCTCGCCTCGCCCGCCCTGATGCTGGAGAAGCAGAGCGTCTTCAAGTCGATGAGCCGTTCCGCGAAGCTCGTCAGCGGTTCCTGGTGGCGGGTCTTCGGCATCCAGCTGCTCGCCACGATCATCGCCAACATCATGGCGTCGATCATCGTCATCCCGTTCGCCTTCCTCGCCGGCGCCCTGAGCGGCGACGGCATCACCGGCTTCCTCGACAGCGAAGGCGGCTCCCTCGGCTGGACGTTCCTCATCGTCAGCGGGATCGGCTCGGTGATCGGGTCGATGCTCACCTTCCCCATCACGGCCGGCGTCACCGTGCTCCTCTACATCGACCAGCGCATCCGCCGCGAGGCCCTCGACCTCGACCTGGCCCGCGCCGCCGGCGTCCAGGACTACGGAACCGGCGCCGCCGGCACCACCCCGGGGAGCTGATGGGGTGAGCCTGGCGGGGGGAGTTCTCACAGCGGTACCGGCACTTCCGCGCAGCGGCGCCACAGCCGTCCTGGCCGCGCGTCTCACCGGCGACGAACCGCCGGTGACGATCCAGCGCGACCCCGCGCGGGAGGCGGCCGAACGCGAGCTGTCCAAGCCGATGTACCACGAGAACGATCCCAGCCTGGCCCAGCGCGCCCTGAACGCCTTCTGGGACTGGGTGGACAAACTGTTCAACGCCGCCTCCGGCGCGACTCCCGGGGGAACGCTCGGACTTGTCGTCGTCGTGCTGGCCGTACTGGCGGTCCTCGGCGCGCTGTGGTGGCGCCTGGGCACCCCGCACCGCGCGCCCACCACGGCCCCGGCACTCTTCGACGACCGCCCCCGCAGCGCCGCCGAACACCGCGCGGCCGCCGAGGCCCACGCCGCCCAGGGCCACTGGAACCAGGCCGTCCAGGAACGCATGCGCGCCATCGTCCGGTCTCTGGAGGAGCGCGCCCTTCTCGATCCGCGCCCCGGCCGCACCGCGGACGAGGCAGCCGCCGAGGCCGCCCGCACCCTGCCCTCCCACGGAGACCGACTGCGCGCTGCGGCACGGGACTTCGACGACGTCACATACGGCGGCCGGGCCGCGCAACGACGCACGTACGACCGCCTCACCGACCTCGACCGCGATCTGACGCGCACCAAACCCGTACTCTCCATCAGCACCCGGAGCACGGCCCACAACGCCGGCCAGGGGACCCCCCGATGACCGAGGCCACCCTTCAGCCGCCCTCGGCCCAGACCTCGGCCTCGCCCACCGCCCGCCAGCTGTGGGCGCGCGCCCGCGGGGTCGTCCTCGCGCTCGTGATCCTCCTCGCGGCCGCCATCGCGATCGCCGCCGTCCGGTCCAACGCCCAGCACGGCCGCCTCGACCCCCGCTCCGCCGACCCCTCCGGCAGCCGGGCCGTCGCCGAACTCCTCGCCGACCAGGGCGTCTCCACCCGCCTGGTCACCACCTTGGCTCAGGCGCGCGCCGCGGCCGGCCCCGGAACCACCCTCCTGGTCGCCGCCCCGGACCTGCTGACCGACCGACAGCAGACCGCCCTGCGCGCGTCGACCGAGAACTCCGGCGGCCGTACGATCCTGATCTCCCCGACGTCCCCCTCCCTGGGCACGCTTGCCCCGGAGGTCACCGCCGACCCCGTGACCAGCTTCGACTCGAAGCTCTCCCCCGGCTGCGACCTGCCCGCCGCCCAGCGCGCGGGGAACGCCGACACGGGCGGCATCCGCTACACCACCGCCGACCCCGCCATCGACGCGTGCTACCCCGGCGACGGCCTGCCCACGCTGCTGCGCATCCCCACGTCCGAAGGGGACGGCGACACCGTCGTACTCGGTGCACCCGACATCCTCTACAACTCCCGCCTCGACGAGCACGGCAACGCCTCGCTCGCCCTCCAACTTCTCGGTTCCCGGGCGCACTTGGTCTGGTACCTCCCCTCGCTCTCCGACACCTCGGCCACCGACGCGGGCGACCAGAGCTTCTTCGACCTGCTCCCCTCCGGCTGGCTCTGGGGCACGCTGCAGCTGTTCATCGCGGCAGGCCTGGCCGCCCTCTGGAGGGCACGCCGACTCGGCCCCCTCGTACCCGAACGTCTCCCCGTGGCGATCCGCGCCTCCGAAACCGTCGAGGGCCGCGCCCGCCTCTACCGCAAGGCCAACGCCCGTGACCGCGCGGCCACCGCCCTGCGCTCCACCACCCGCACTCGCCTCGCCCCCCTCGTCGGCGTCCCCGTCACCCAGGCGCACACGCCCGAGTCCCTGCTTCCCGCCCTGTCCGCCCGGCTCCGCGGTCAACGCGACGGACAGGCCCTGCACTCCCTTCTCTTCGGGCCGCCACCCCGCGACGACGCAGCCCTCATCTCCCTCGCCGACCAACTCGACGCCCTCGCAAGAGAGGTACGCCATTCATGATGGACCCGACCACTGACAACGCCGGGAACACCGGGGACCAGGGCACCGCCCGCGCATCCCTGGAGGCCCTGCGCGCCGAGATCGCCAAAGCCGTGGTCGGCCAGGACCCCGCAGTGACCGGCCTCGTCGTCGCCCTCCTGTGCCGCGGACACGTTCTCCTCGAAGGAGTCCCCGGCGTCGCGAAAACGCTGCTCGTCCGCGCCCTCGCGTCCGCGCTGGAACTCGACACCAAGCGCGTCCAGTTCACTCCCGACCTGATGCCGAGCGACATCACCGGCTCCCTCGTCTACGACGCCCGCACCGCGGAGTTCTCCTTCCAGCCGGGCCCGGTCTTCACGAACCTGCTCCTCGCCGACGAGATCAACCGCACCCCGCCCAAGACCCAGTCCTCCCTCCTGGAGGCCATGGAGGAGCGCCAGGTCACGGTCGACGGCACCCCGCGCCCGCTCCCCGAGCCGTTCCTCGTCGCCGCGACCCAGAACCCGGTCGAGTACGAGGGCACCTACCCTCTCCCCGAAGCCCAACTGGACCGTTTCCTCCTCAAACTGACGATCCCTCTCCCGTCCCGCCAGGACGAGATCAGCGTCCTCACCCGCCACGCCGAGGGCTTCAACCCGCGCGACCTGCGCGCCGCCGGCCTACGCCCCGTAGCCGGCCCGGCGGACCTGGAAGCCGCCCGCGCCGCGGTCGCGAAGACATCGGTCTCCCCCGAGATCACCGGCTACGTAGTGGACATCTGCCGCGCCACCCGCGACTCCCCGTCCCTCAGCCTCGGCGTCTCCCCGCGCGGCGCGACGGCCCTCCTCGCCACCGCCCGAGCCTGGGCCTGGCTGACGGGCCGCGACTACGTCATCCCCGACGACGTGAAGGCCCTCGCCCTCCCCACCCTCCGCCACCGGATCCAGCTCCGCCCCGAGGCCGAGATGGAGGGCGTGACCGCCGACTCCGTCATCAACGCGATCCTCGCCCACGTCCCCGTCCCCCGCTGATGGCACTCACCGGACGCGCTGCCCTCCTGGCGGCCCTCGGCTCACTCCCCATCGGCATCTGGGAGCCGAGCTGGACGGGCATCCTCGCCGTCAACGCCCCGCTGGCCCTGGCCTGCGCCTGTGACGCCGTCCTGGCGGCGCCCGTACGCCGCCTCGGCCTCACCCGATCGGGCGACACCTCGGTACGCCTCGGCGAAACCGCCGACGTCACCCTGACCGTCACCAACCCGTCCGGCCGCCCCCTCCGCGCCCAACTCCGCGACGCCTGGCCGCCGAGCAGCTGGGAACCCGGCACCGAAGTAGCCGCCTCCCGCCATCGCCTGGCGGTCCCGCCCAGCGAACGCCGCCGCCTGACCACCCGCCTACGCCCCACCCGGCGCGGCGACCGCCAGTCCGACCGCGTCACCATCCGCTCGTACGGCCCACTTGGCCTCTTCGCCCGCCAGGGCAACCACAGAGTCCCCTGGACCGTACGAGTCCTGCCGCCCTTCACCAGCCGCAAGCACCTCCCCTCCAGGCTGGCCCGGCTCCGCGAACTCGACGGCCGCACCAGTGTGCTGACCCGCGGCGAGGGCACGGAATTCGACAGCCTGCGCGAGTACGTCCCCGGCGACGACACCCGTTCCATCGACTGGCGCGCCACAGCCCGCCAGACCACGGTCGCCGTCCGCACCTGGCGACCCGAACGCGACCGCCACATCCTTCTCGTCCTCGACACGGGCCGCACTTCGGCGGGCCGCGTCGACAACGCCCCGCGCCTCGACGCCTCCATGGACGCGGCCCTGCTCCTCGCAGCCCTGGCCTCCCGAGCCGGCGACCGCCTGGACCTCCTCGCGTACGACCGTCGGGTACGCGCCCTGGTCCAGGGCCGAGCAGCAGGCGAACTCCTCCCGTCCCTCGTCAACGCGATGGCACTCCTGGAACCGGAACTCGTCGAACTGGACGCACGCGGCCTCACCGCCACAGCACTCCGTACGGCCCCACGCCGCTCCCTGATCGTGCTGCTGACCAGCCTGGACGCGGCCCCCATCGAGGAGGGCCTGCTCCCCGTACTCTCCGGTCTGACCCAACGCCACACGGTCCTCGTGGCATCGGTGGCGGATCCCCACATCGCCCGCATGGCAGCGTCACGAGGCAACACCGAGGCGGTGTACGAGGCAGCAGCCGCGGCGCAGGCCCAGGCAGAACGCCATCGCACAGCCGAAAAGCTGCAACGCCACGGTGTCATCGTCGTCGACGCCACTCCGGAGAACCTGGCACCGGCTCTCGCGGACGCGTATCTGGCACTGAAAGCTGGCGGCCGCCTCTAAGCGACCCCAAAAGCAGAAAAAAGGGGGGTCTCTTGTTTCTAGAGACCCCCCTTAAACGCAGAAAACCCCTGTACCGTTTCCCGGTACAGGGGTTTTCTCCAAAAATAGTTCGGCGGCGTCCTACTCTCCCACAGGGTCCCCCCTGCAGTACCATCGGCGCTGTGA
>NZ_JBITHE010000028.1:0-83791 GCF_044457665.1 Streptomyces sp. NPDC050535 | reverse complement strand
AAGCGCTCACTCGTCTCCAAGATGCCCGGCGACTGGTGGCAGCAACGCGCCACCCTGCGCGCCTACCTCGCCTTCATGTGGGCCCACCCCGGCAAACAACTCCTCTTCATGGGCCAGGAGTTCGCCCAGGGCGATGAATGGAACGAAGCCCATGGACCCGACTGGTGGCTCCTCGACCCCGCCTACGGCGCCGAGTCCGACCACCGCGGTGTCCAGGACCTCGTCCGCGACCTGAACACCGTCTACCGCGACGAGGCCGCGCTCTGGGAACGCGACACCGACCCGTCCGGCTTCTCCTGGATCACCGGCGACTCCGCCGACGACAACGTCTTCGCCTTCCTGCGCCACGCCGCGGACGGCACGCCCCTCCTCGCCGTCACCCACTTCTCCCCCGCCGTCCGCCACGACTACCGCATCGGCGTCCCCGAGGACATCCCCGCCTGGCAGGAGGTCCTCAACACCGACACCCTCCGCTACGGCGGGAGCGACGTCACCAACCCCGACCCCCTCAAGCCCGAACCCCACCCCGTCCACGGACACCCGGCAGGCATCCGCCTCACCCTCCCCCCACTGGCCACCATCTGGCTCCGCCCCGCCTAGGACATGCCCCTACACCCAGGGCGGCGGACCCTCGGGAATGAGCTGGTGGACGTCGAGGAGGACCGCGGACCGGACGCCCAGGGCCGGTCCGCCCATGCCGGCCGCCCAGGTCAGGAACGGCCGCGGTTCGAAGGCACCGGCGCCGAGGCCCTTGGTGTATTCGGCGTGTGCCTCGAGCGAGGCGATCCCTCGCTCGAGGGGGTCGCCGGTGACGTCCACGGCATGGGTGGGCTGCTGGGGGCCGGCGAAGCACACCATCCGAATCCCGTTCCAGGGTTCGAGCCCCTCGTCGGCCAGTTCCGGGAAGATCCAGCGGTTTCCCGCGTCCCGTGCCGCGTCCAGGGTGGCGAGGCCCACCGCGCGGTGGTCCGCCTGGTTCGTGAGACCGCCGATCATGCGCACGGTGAACGCGCCCGACACCACGATCTCGGGCCGGAGGCGGCGCATCGCCCGCACGATGTCACGGCGCAGCGCGAGCCCGTACTCGACGACGCCGTCGCGGTGATCGAGGAACTCGACGGTGTCGACGCCGACTTGACGGGCCCCGGCCCGCTCCTCGGCCTCCCGCAGGGGCGCCGCCCGGTCCGGGTGAATGGCGTCGATGCCGGCTTCGCCGCGGGTCGCCAGCAGGTATGTGACGTCCTTGCCCTGCGCGGTCCAGCGGGCGACGGCGCACGCGGTGCCGTACTCGATGTCGTCCGGGTGGGCGGCCACGGCCAGACATCGCTGCCAGTCCTCCGGGAGCGCGGGAAGTGCGGGGCCGTCCGCAGCGCCTGGTTTGTCCTGTGTGGGATTCATGCACCGAATGATGGCGTGGGACACACCGTCGCGGACAGAGGCGCGAGCAGGCAGGTCCCGCACGCCGGTGCGCGCCGGGCCGGACGCCACCCGGTCGGCCCCCGGGGAGTGTCCTCACGGACTCCGCCGTCGCTTTCGCGCCAGTGGCCACCCCCCTGGTCCAAGCCGTCCGCGTCGTGATGAAGTTGGTCCGCTCACACCGCAAAGGAGATCTCTCGTGACCGGCGCCTCTCTTCCCTGGACCCATTCACCAGTCAAGGTCGGGCTCGTCGGCGCCGGGCCCTGGGCGCGCGGCGTGCACGCGCGCGTGCTTGCCGCCGGGCCCGAGACCGAGCTGACCGCGGTGTGGGCGCGCCGGGCGGAGGCGGCCCACGAGACAGCCGCACCCTACGGAGCCGAGGTCGCCGCGAGCTTCGAGGAACTGCTCGACACCTGCGAGGCGGTCGCCTTCGCGGTTCCGCCCTTCGTGCAGGCGGAGCTCGCCTGCCGTGCCGCGGCGGCGGGCAAGGCGCTGCTCCTGGAGAAGCCGCTCGCGATGGACCTGCCTTCGGCGCAGCGCCTCGTGGATGCCGTCGACTCGGCAGGCGTCGTCTCCCAGGTCGTCCTGACGAGCCGTTACAACCCGTCCACCCGGCGGTTCCTGGCGGCGGCGCAGAGCGTCGACGCGGTGGGAGCACGGGCATGCATGGTGACCGGCGCCTTCCTGGGCGGCGAGTTCGCGACACCTTGGCGCCTCGAACACGGGGCCCTGCTGGACCTCGGACCGCACGTTCTGGACCTGCTGGACGCGGCCATGGGGCCCATTGTGCGGGTGCGCGGCACCGGAGACCCACGGCGTTGGATCGAGCTCACCTGCGAACACGCGAGCGGAGCGGTGAGCCAGGCCTCACTTTCGGGGTCGGTCAACGTCGAGGAGGGCATCACCCGGATCGAGCTTTTCGGGCCGCATCCCGCGCTCGTGTACGACGGCGCAGACATCGACCACGAAGAGAGCCTGCCCGTGCTGCGCCGGGAGTTCGCCACCGCCGTACGCACCGGAAAGTCCGGTGAGCTCGACGTCCACCGCGGGCTGCACCTCCAGACCCTGATGGCCCAGGCTCTGGAGGCATAGGGCGGAGCACCCGGGCTCACGGGGCGACGCCGTTCAGGCGAATGAGCGGGCGGGGGCGAGTGGGCGCCCAGCCGCCTGTCGACAACACACCTGTGAGACTGCCCCGGATCGCTCCCATGCTCGCCACGCCAGGTGTCCTGCCCGCCGCCGCGCAGGACGCACGGTGGGCCTACGAGACCAAGCACGACGGCCAGCGTGCCGTGATCTATCTGCCCGGGGACGGCAGCCTCGTACTGCGTGCGCGGTCCGGGGAGGACATCACGGCCGCGTACCCGGAATTCGGTGCGCTGGGGGGCGTCCTCGGCGCGACCCCAGCGGTCCTGGACGGTGAGGTACTGGTCCTGGACCAGCAGGGGCGCGGTGACTTCCAGCTCCTCCAGTCCCGTATGGGGCTGGCCAGGTCGCCCGCCAAGGCCGTTCAGCGCGCCGCTCAGACGCCCGCGCACCTTGTCCTGTTCGACGTCATGCGTCTGCGGGAGGACATGACCTCACTCCCCTATGTGCGGCGGCGGCTGGAGTTGGAAGGGCTCGCCCTCGGCGGACCGTTCTGGTCGACGCCGGCCGCGCTCGTCGGCCACGGGGAGCTGGCGTTGCGGGCGACACGGGAGAGCGGCCTGGAGGGGCTGGTGTGCAAGCGGCTGGACTCCTTGTACGAGCCCGGCGTGCGCTCACGCGCCTGGAT
Organism: Streptomyces sp. NPDC050535; assembly: GCF_044457665.1. Lineage (NCBI taxonomy): Bacteria > Bacillati > Actinomycetota > Actinomycetes > Kitasatosporales > Streptomycetaceae > Streptomyces > Streptomyces sp. NPDC050535. The sequence continues at coordinate 80,600 of NZ_JBITHE010000028.1, read as the reverse complement.
CAAGATCCGCAACGTACGGGCCGTGGATGTCGTCGTCGGCGGCTGGGTCCCCGGCAGGGGGCGGCTGTCGGGGCTGCCCGGCGCCGTCCTCGTGGGCATGCGGGACGCCGGGCGGCTGCGCTACGCCGGGAGCGTGGGGACCGGCTGGAGCGAGACCGAGCGGTCGGAGCTCGCCCAGCTCCTGCGGGCCGCCGAGACGGACACCTGCCCCTTCGACCGCGTACCCCCGGTGGCCGGAGCGCACTGGGTGGCGCCTCGACTCGTCGGCGAGGTGCGCTACAGCACTTTCACGAAAGCCGGCTTGCTGCGCCAGCCGTCCTGGCTCCGTCTGCGCACCGACCTGGCTCCCGAGGACTCGTCGGCCGATTTTCCCTAGAGGCGGCACTCAGGGGTCAGGTCTGAGCCGAACCGTCCGAGCCGGTGCCCCCGCTGTCGCGACCGGAGCCGCTGCCCCAGCGCTGTCGGCTCTGGTCATCGGCGGGCCTGCTCCCCGAGGAGTGCATCTGGGTCGGCTTCAGCCGCTCGCTCTCGTCCGCGGCGTGCGGTACCTCGTCGGGTTCCCGCCTCTCCCGCATTTCGTGAGTCGGACCGGAGGCGGGAAGGGTGGGCTGTTCGTCCGGGGTGGGGCGCGGCGGCTCGTCGCCTCGCACTTTGATGCCCAGCCGGACGGCCCAGATCAGGCCGGCGACGATGATGAGGCCGCCGATGAAAGCAGCGCCCGCCTTCAGCGCCCCGCTCGCTGCAATTACTTCATAGCTCGCCGTGTTCATTTTGCTCGGGTACCCCCAAAGGCAGGGAAAAACCCGCTGAGTACTCCGTTCGGCGACGGCTGATTTCTTATATTCCGCCGAACGCTCTTATTCGCCCAATCCGCTGTCTTTACCAGGGCCGGTGCGCGACCGCTCCGAACATCGTCACCGACATGTGCAGCGCCGCCTGCTCGGCGGCCTCCGTGATGTCCGCGTACAGAAGGTCGCGCTGTTTTTCGGTGATGAGTTCGCGGCTTACGGCGGAATCGCCCAGCATGCGGATCAGCGGCCAGGCCACGGAGGTGTGGTCCTGGAGAAGCGCCTGTGATCCGCGGTCGTCGATCACCAGCCCGGCCGCCGTCAGCCTGCCGACCAGCTTGCGCCCGGAGTAGGGGTCGGCCGCCGCGTCCAGCGCGCCCGAGGTGAGCGCCGCGATGGTGTCGGGGTCGCCGGGGTGCAGGATCGTGGTCGCCCAGTCGGTGTCGAGGAGAGCGACGCGGCCGCCGGGGCGCAGTACCCGCGCGATCTCGGCGACCGCCTTCTCGGGCTCCAGGAGGTGCTGGAGGACCCGCTCGCACCACACGATGTCGACCGAGGAGTCGGGCAGGTGCAGGGTGAGCGCGTCGCCGTCCACGAAACGGGCCTGGCTGCCGGCCTCGACCGCGCGCTGCTCGGCCACCATGCGGATCCCGGCGTTCGGCTCGATGCCCAGGACCTCACCGTGCGGGGCGACGGCGGCCGCCAGTGCCTGGGTCTGCGAGCCGGTGCCCGAGCCGATGTCGATCGCCCGCTCGCCGGGGCGCGCGTCGAGCGCGGTGTGCGCCCAGGCGCGCAACCGCCCCACGCCGTCGTTGGTGTCCTGGGCGTCCAGGGCCGCCACCAGCCGGGCAACGCTCTCGGCGGTGATGTTCCGCGCGTGAAAATCCGAGGTAGGTCGTGTGTCCCCCATGGCGGTCACTCTATGACCAACTCGGGGGGCTCCGCCGTCAGATCGTGTAACGCCTCAGAGCCGGTGTCGCGGTGGCCAGGACGAGCGTGGCGGCGATCACCAGCAGCCCGCCGCCGACGACCGCGGCGCGGGCCCCGAAGACCGAGCCGGCGGTTCCGTGCAGGACGTCGGCGAGACGGGGGCCGCCCGCGACGACGACCGTGAACACGCCCTGCATACGGCCGCGCATCTCGTCCGTCGCGGCGGAGAGCAGGATCGCGCCGCGGAAGACCATGGAGACCATGTCGGCGACCCCGGCCGCGGCGAGGAAGACCACCGCCACCCACAGGCTGGTGCTCAGCCCGAACCCGGTGATGGCCGCACCCCAGGCCACCACCGCGGCGATCACCATCAGGCCGTGCCTGCGAATCCGGGAGAACGTGCCCGACGACAGGCCGCCGAGCACCGCGCCGATGGGGATCGCCGCGAAGAGCAGACCGAGCGCGAGCCCTTCGCCGTAGGGCGCGTACGTCTGTGCCGCGAGTTGCGGGAACAGGGCGCGGGGCATGCCGAAGACCATGGCGATGATGTCGGCGAGGAAGGACAGCAGCAGCACCTTGTGCCCCGCGATGTAGCGGAATCCGGCGGCGACCTCGCGCCATCCGGCTCGCCTGGACGCCGTCGCCGACAGCGGCGGCAGCGCGGGAAGCCGTACGACCGCCCACACGGTGACGCACAGCGCGACGGCGTCGAGCAGATAGAGCTCGGCCAGGCCGATGACGGGGATGAGCGCGCCGGCCAGCAGCGGTCCGGCGACCAGACCCGTCTGCATGACGGTGGAGCCGAGCGCGTTGGCCGCGGGCAGTTCGTCCTTGGGGACCAGCCGGGCGATGGAGGCCTGGCGGGCCGGGGAGTTCAGGCCGAAGAACGCCTGCTGGAGGGCGAGCAGCACCATCAGGACGAGGACCGAGCCGAGTCCGGTGGCGGCCTGTATCCAGAAGAGGACCGACGTGACGGCCATGCCGGTGTTGGTGACGAGGAGCAGCTTGCGCCGGTCCACGCTGTCGGCGATCGCACCGCCCCACAGGGCGAAGACCACCAGGGGCAGCAGACCGGCGATGCTCGCGTAGCCCACCCATGCCGAGGAGCCGGTGATGTCGTAGATCTGCTTGGGCACGGCGACCGCGGTGAGCTGGCTGCCGACGGCCGTGACGATGGTCGAGGACCACAGGCGGCGGAACGCCGGGCGCCGCAGCGGCCGGGTGTCCATCGCCCAGCGGCGCCATCCGCGTCTGTCCGCCGGCACCGGTCCCGGTGTCCCGTCGTCCGCCGCGGAATCGCTGTCCGTATCGTGCTTGCTCGTGTCCACGCTCGTCCTGGTTGCTCGCTACATCTTTTTCCTTGCAGGGATCACTATGGCCGAGCGCGAGGCGCGGGTGTCGGTGGGGTTCGTCCTCGGCCGCCCGCGCCGGGACGTGACGGTCAGGCTTCCGCGATCAGCATCGTGCCCATGGCGATCATCGTGATGGCGACCAGGCCGTCCAGTACCCGCCAGGACGACGGCCGGGCCAGGAAGCGGCTGAGCAGCCGGGCCCCGAACCCCAGCGCGGCGAACCAGCACAGGCTCGCCACGACCGCCCCCAGTCCGAAGGTCCAGCGCGCCGGCCCTCGATCCGCGGCGAGGGAGCCGAGCAGGAACACGGTGTCGAGGTAGACGTGCGGGTTGAGCCAGGTCAGCGCCAGGCAGGTGAGCAGCACGCGGCGCCGCGAGTCCGCCGGCCGGGCCGCCGCCGCCAGGGCGGAGGGGCGCAGGACCCGTCGCGCGGCGAGGAAGCCGTAACCGAGCAGGAACACCCCGCCGATCAGACCGACCGCGGTGAGCGCCGGGGGCCAGGCCACGACCACCGCGCCGACCCCGCCGACACCCAGGGCGATGAGCGCCGCGTCGGACAGCGCGCAGATACCCACCACGGCGAGTACGGCGTCGCGGCGGATGCCCTGGCGCAGGACGAAGGCGTTCTGCGCGCCGATGGCGACGATGAGGGAGAGGCCGGCGCCGAATCCGGCCGCCGCGGTGGTCAGGGCGTCTGTCATGGGACAAACGCTAGAAAGCCCGCCGCCAAGAGTACAGCTAAAGATTCTTACGTATCATTAGCACCCGTGATGACAGAACTCCCCTTCGACCAGGTGCGCACGCTCCTCGCGGTCGTCGACGAGGGCACCTTCGACGCGGCGGCCGGCACGCTCCATGTGACGCCGTCGGCGGTCAGCCAGCGCGTCAAGGCGTTGGAGCATCGCACCGGCCGGGTGCTGCTGACACGGACGAAGCCGGTGCGTCCGACCGAGTCCGGGGAGGTCGTGGTGCGCTTCGCGCGCCAGCTGGCCCGGCTGGAGCGCGACACGCATGCCGAGCTGGGCATGACCGGCTCCGGCGGGCCGACCCGGCTGTCGATCGCGGTGAACGCGGACTCGCTGGCGACCTGGTTCCTGCCTGCGCTCACCCGCGTGCCGCGGGAGCTGGGGATCTGCTTCGAGCTGCGCCGGGAGGACGAGGATCACACGGCCGCGCTGCTGCGCGAAGGGGTGGTGATGGCGGCGGTGACGTCGTCGCCCGACCCGGTGCCGGGCTGTTCCGTCCGCGCCCTCGGCCGCATGCGGTACCTGCCGACGGCGAACCCCGAGTTCGCCGAGCGATGGTTCGGCGCTGGGACGGTCGCGGCCCTGCGCGACCTGATCGCCGACGCCCCGGTGGTGGTCTTCGACCGGAACGACGACCTCCAGGACGACTTCGTCCGCGGCCTGCGGGGCGGGTCCGACGCGAGCGCGCTGCGGAACCACGTGCCCACCTCGGAGGGGTTCGTCGCTGCCGTCGCCGCCGGAGTGGGCTGGGGCATGGTGCCCGAGGTGCAGGCCGAACCACTGCTGCGCGCCGGGGAGTTGGTCAACCTCGCGCCGGACCGGGGCGTCGACGTTCCGCTGTTCTGGCAGCAGTGGAAACTCGACTTCCCCGCGCTCGCCGCGGTGGCGACGACGGTGGCGGACGTCGCCGCCGAGACGCTCACGCCCGGAACTCTCCGCGCCGGACCCGATTTCTGAATCACTCGCCGACGAGCGGCTCCTGAATTCGTCTGTAGCCGGTATCTTCGCGCTGGGCACAACAGACCTCGGCCGCCGGAAGCGACCGGCGCGACCCGTGCTCCGGTGGGCGTCGAGGTGCGGTCAGGGGCCTGTCGGGCGCATTCTTGCTGTGATACCTCCCTGACGGCGGGCGGACGAGGGCAGACCGATGAATGGGAGCGCCGAGCGTGAGGTCCAGGCGCTGGATAGCCTGCCCGCCCTGCTGAGCGGGGCCGTGGCGGACGCGGTGCGGGCGGCCCGCGGCTTCGCGGGAGGCGTCTATCTGCGTTCGAGCACGCCCGGCCTGCTGCGGATGGCCGTGCTCGCGGGCCTCCCGGGTCAGCTGTTCCGCCCCTGGTGGCGGATGCATGTGGACCGGCCGTTCCCCGTCGCCGACGTCCATCGGCTCGGCGAGGAGGTCCTGCTCGCCGATGCCACGGAGACGATGCGCCGCTACCCGCAGCTCGCGGCCGGGCTGCCCTTCCCGTTCGGTTCCCTGTACGTCCCTGTAGTGGGCGCCTCGACGTCCTTCGGGGTCCTGACGGTCCTGCGCCCGTCGGCCTCGGACGCCACCGAGGTGCTGCCGGACCGCGACCGGATGACGGCGGTGGCCGAGGAGCTGGGTGCCGCGCTGGCGGCGCTGGACAAGGACGGGCCCGGGGTCGTCGTGTGGGACGACGAGCCGCTGTGTGTGCAGGCGCCCGCCGACGGTCCTGCCGCACGGTGCATCGGAGGGTTCACCTGGGACTCCCCCGTCGGCACGGTCACCGTGGACGACGCGCTGTGGGAGCTTCTCGGCACCACGCCCGGCGGCTTCGCCGGCACACCGGAGGCACTGGCCGACAGGTTGTCGCACGAGGATCCGCGGCTGTTGCTGACCGCGCTGCGGGAAACGGCCGCCGGCCGGCCGCCCTCGCAGCCACTGCCGGTGCGCACCCGGGACGGCGGGCTGCGTCTGCTGGCACTGTGGACGTCGAGTGCGGTACCCGGACGTCCGTACCGGGTGAGCGGCGTGCTCGTCGACCCGGGCCCGGGACCGTCCGCGGACCGGGCGGCGGACCTCCTCCCGGAAGGGGTGTTCGCGCTCGACCGGCTCGGACTGATCACCTACGCCAACCCGCGCGCCGCCGAACTGCTCGGCCGGCCCCGGACGGAGTTGCTGGGGCGGCCGCTGTGGGAGGCGGTTCCCTGGCTGGACCGGCCGTCGTACCTGGACCATGTGCGCGGCGCCCTGCTGTCGCCGGATCCGGTGCACTTCCAGGTCAGACGCCCGCACGGGAACGACCCCGGGCAGACACCGGGGCGGCACGGCGGTGAGTGGCTCACGCTGTCGGTCTACGCGGGACCGGGCAGTCTGACGTGCAAACTGATGCCGATGGGCCGGGTGGCGGACGCCGCGGAGGCGGACCCGTTCGAGGCGACGGACACGGCGGCCGAGGTCGACGAGTCGGCGGACGGCACCCCCACGACGGCGGCGCTGTACCGGCCCATCGTCCTGGCCATCGCGCTCACCGAGGCGGTGACCGCACGCCAGGTGTCCGAAGTGGTGATGCGCGAGCTGCTGCCCGCGTTCGGCGGACGCCGGCTCGCCATCTATCTGCTCCAGGACCGGCGCCTCTACCTGGCCTGGGAGACGGGCTTCCCCGAGGGCTTCCTCGCCCCCTTCGACGGCGTCGCCCTCGACGCCCGGCTGCCCGGTGTCGAGACGCTCACCAGTGGCCGCCCGCTCTTCTACGAGTCGATGCAGCAGCTCGCCGCGGCCTATCCCGGCATCGCGCTGGACGCCGACGAGGGAGCCCGGGCCTTCCTCCCGCTGATCGCCTCGGGGCGACCGGTCGGCTCCTGCATCCTCGGCTTCGACCGCTCCCGCACCTTCAGCACCGAGGAACGTACGGTACTGACGGCGCTCGCCGGACTGATCGCCCAGGCCCTGGAGCGGGCCCGGCGCTACGACAACGAGGCCGCCCTGGCACGCGGACTCCAGGAAGCCCTGCTGCCGCACCGCCTCTCCGCACACCCCCTGGTGACCACGGCCGGGCGCTACCTGCCCGGCACCCTGGGCATGGACGTGGGCGGCGACTGGTACGACGTCGTGGAGGCGGGCGACGGACTGGCCCTGGTCATCGGCGACGTCCAGGGGCACGGCGTCCAGGCCGCCGCCACCATGGGCCAACTACGCAGTGCGGTAAGGGCGTTCGCGCTCAGCGACCGGTCCCCGGACGAGGTGATGAGCGGCACCAACCGACTGCTCATCGACCTCGACCCGGGCCAGTTCGCGAGCTGCTGCTATGTCCGCCTGGACCCGGTCACGGGTGTCGCGCGGGCCGCCCGGGCGGGACATCCGCAACCCCTGCTGCGCCACCCCGACGGCCGTACGGAGGTCCTGGACCTGCCCGGCGGGGTGGTGCTCGGCGTGGACCCGCAGGCCCAGTACCCGGTGACCGATCTGCTGCTGGAACCCAGCGCCGTGCTGGCCCTGTACACGGACGGCCTGGTCGAACGGCCCGGCACCGACATAGACGAAGGTGTCGAAAGTCTCCGGGCGACCCTGGCCCGGGCGTCCGTGCGGCGCGGCCGGGCGGGTGGGCCCTCCGTGTCCGCCGCGGCCGACCTGCTCACCGCGGAGGCCCGGCAGGCCACCGAGCGACCCGACGACATCGCCCTCCTGCTCACCACACTCCGGGCCGCGGGCGAGGGTGACAGGTAGACCGGGCCGCTCCCGTCAGTGCGCCGCGTCGAGCCGAGCCCGCTGATCCGCCGACAGCCCCAGGTCCACGGCTGCCAGGTTCTCCTCCAGCTGCGCCACGGTGGACGCCCCGGCCAGCGGGATCACCGGCAGCGGCCCGCCGATCTGCCAGGCCAGCACCACTTGGTTCACACTCGCTCCGGTCTCCTTCGCCACCTCCTGGAGCGCGGCGAGCCTGGCCGGCGTTCCCGGGTGGTCGTAGTCCGGCGGCAGCGGCTTGTCCTGTCGTACGTAGCCGCCGGCCAGCAGCGGCGAGTAGGCGACCAGGGTGAGGGCGGGTTCGGCCCGCAGGTAGCTGAACAGTTCGCCGCCCGCCCCGCCGAGGCTGCCCTCGGGGAAGAGCGCGTCGGGGATGTCGGTGCGGGGTCGCAGGTGGCTGTGCTGGTACTGGAGGACCTCGTACCCGGGGAGTCCCGCCGCCGCGGCGAGGGACCGGGCCCGTTCCACCCGCCAGAGGGCGTGGTTGCTTACCCCGAGCAGGCCGACGCTCCCCTCCGCTACGAGCTCGCCGAACCCCTCCACGGTCTCCCGCGGGTCGACCTTCCGGTCCTCGATGTGGGCGTACAGCAGATCGAGCTTGTCGACGCCGAGGCGTTCCCGGCTCTGCTCGGAGGCCTCGCGGATGACCTTCGCGGAGAGGCCCTCCGGGTTGTCGGTGTATCCGGTGCCGGGGGTCAGGGGGCGGGCGCCGAGCTTGGTGGCGATGACGATCTCGTCGCCGACGCCGCGGCTGCGGCGCCACCGGCCGAGCAGCGACTCGCTGTGCCCGCCCTGGCTGCCGTCGGTCCAGAACGCGTAGTTGTCGGACGTGTCGATGAAGTTGCCGCCCGCCTCGACATAGCGGTCCAGGACGGCGAAGGAGTTCTTCTCGTCCGTCCGCGAGCCGAACAGCATGGCGCCGAGCGCGAGCACGCTCACCTCGCGGCGGGTCTTCGGGTCGGTTCCGATCGTGCGGTACTTCATGGGTCGCCTCCCGTTCGGATCCGGAAGTCTCCGGGTCCGAACGGGAGTCTGGATGTTGAAGAGCACTTCAAGTCAAGGACGTCGGTGCCCCGGGCCGGGGCCGAGGGCACGACGTCTCACCGTGCGGAGCCCTTGAAAGGGCCCTCCAGGGCCGCCCACTGCAACAGCATGATGGTCTTCGCGTCGGCGATCTCGCCGGTGCGGATCATCTCCAGGGCCCGCCGGAAGGGCAGTTCGACGATCTCGATGTCCTCGCCCTCCTCGTCCAGCCCGCCGCCCTCGTGCGTACGGGTCGAGGGGCCGTAGGAGGCGGCGTAGAAACTGACCCGCTCGGTGACCGAGCCCGGGCTCATATAGACGTCGAAGACGTGGTGGACCTCGCCGACGGTGTGCCCGGTCTCCTCGACGACCTCGCGCCGTACGGCGACCTCGGGGTGCTCGTCGTCCTCGTCGAGCAGTCCGCCCGGGGTCTCGACCAGCATCCCGTCGGGGTGGCCGTTGACGTACACGGGGTAGCGGAACTGCCTGGTCAGCAGCACGGTTTCGCGCTCGGTGTCGTACAGCAGGAGAGTGGCTCCGTTGCCGCGGTCGTGCGTCTCGCGCTCCTGGGTGCTCCAGGTTCCGTCGGCGTGCTGGAAGTCGAAGGTCGTGGTGCGCGCCACGTACCAGTGGCTGGACAGGAGTGTCACGTCCCGGATCTTGATCCGGGGATTTCCGGTCAGGTCGCGGCCTGCTCGGTCGAGTCCGGTGCGGCCCCGGCGGTCGGGAGTGTCGATGCCGGCGGTCATCGGACGCGGTCCGGGCAGGAGCGGGAAAGGTTGTTCACGCCCACTGTCTACCATTACGACCTCAACACCGGACCCACAGCCGGGGATCCCCCGTCTAGGCTCACGGCATGGAACAGACGGAGATCATCCTGCGAGCCATCGGCGTCCTCACCGAGACCAACGCCATGGTCCGCAGGATTGCCCAATCCGATGACAACGCCGCTGACGACGCCGAGGTCGAGTCGACCGAGACCCAGCTCGGCGCGCTCGTGACGGAAGTCTTCCCCAGGGTCGAAGTGCCCTCCGACGCCGGACCGGCCGAGGCCGGTCAGGCCGTCGCGGACGCCTACCTGCCCGCCACCATCTCGCTGGTGGGCGCCTTCGCGTTCCTCTTCTCCGAACTCGCCGACGTCCACGACTCCGGACGCACCGACGTCAAGACCGCCGACCTGCTCCAGGATCTCGCCCTGCGCATGTCCAGGGCCGACAACGCGTAGGAGTCATTCGCCGGTGGTCAACCGGACCGTGTTCGACAGCTCGCCGTAGCTGAAGGCGCGGACTCGGTAGGACGCCCGCTTCTCCGTGGGCAGGGTGATCAGTCCCGTCGAGTTGATGTCGGGATCGAGGACCACGAGGGGCTCGTACCCGGGATTTCCCCGCATACGGGCCTCGAGCAGGAAGCCCGCTTCGTTGGAGGCGTGGTCCGTCCAGGTGAAGAGAATGCCGTTCGCATGCTTGACCACGGCCTTGAATCCGGTGGGCGCGCCGGCACCGGAGCTGTCGAGGGGGCGGCCCGGGACGACCCGTCCCGGGTCCTTGCGGGCGGGGAGCCAGTCATGGTCGGCGTCCTCGTCCGCTTTCGTCATCTCGCCTTCCGGCAGGGAGACGGTGAGCGGGGCCGAGGCAGGGCCGTCGAAGGCGCGCAGGCGGTAGAAGAAGGTCGTGCCCGGCATGAGATCGGGGTGCCGGTAGGTCCGCACGCCGGGCGGCAGGTACTGGAGAACGGTCCAGGGGCCCGACCGCTCGGTGGCGAACTCCAGCGCGTGGCCGGACGGTTCCGGGTTGTCCTCCTGCCAGTCGAGGTCGATGTCCGTGGGAGTGGTGAGGGAAGCGCGCAGTCCGGGCTCGTCGCCTGCCCGCTGCGGCACGGAGCAGGCCGACAGTGCCAGCAGGAGCACCGCCGGCACTGCGACCTGTACGGGTATCCGCATGCGGGGCCCGCTACTTGCGCCAGAACTTGATGTTGCTCCATACGACGGTCGCCGGTCCCGCGCCGCTGCTGGTGCGGTAGGCGCCGAACTTGTCGTAGAAGCTTCCGGAGGGGCTGGCATAGGTGTGCTTGAGCGAGCCGTTGATGTAGGTGCGGTGCGAAGTGCCCACCTGGTGGACCGTGTTGACACGGACGGTCGCTCCGACGGTGCCCGCGTTGGAGAGCGTGGTGCCTCCGTGGACCGCGTAGAGCCTGCCGCCGCGCTCGACCGCGAGCATGAAGTACGGGCCGGCCGCCGACTCGTTGAACGTCTGCTTGAGGCTGATCCTGGTGCCGCTGAGACCGGCGACCCTGAAGTAGCCCTCGAACTGCCGGGTTCCGCCGGTGTACGTGGCGTACCGTCGCTCGGCCCGCTGGTCCCCGCTCGCGGTGGAGCAGGTGAGCGTGAACGTCAGGCCGTCGACCTGACCGCACCCCCGCTCCTGGACCGTGTAGGTGGGCGAGACCGATGTCCAGCCGCCGGGTTCCACTTCCGCGAAGGCTCCGGGCGCGGCCAGCAGCGACGAGGCGCACACCGCGCCGGCCACACCGAGTGTTCGAAGACGTGTGAGCATCCGGGCTCCTTGAGTGGGGGGTGCCGACGTTCACGTAGGTGAACATCGGTCCTGTCTTTGAACGGTTGACCAGGAAAGTAGGACTAGACCAACCATTCGTCAAGGGGCCCGGTCGGGGCGATCCGGATTACCGCTTCTGCTCGACGCGCACCCAGTCGATCTCGGCCCGCACTCCCCCGGCCGCGACCTTGTCCACGCTCGACTGCGGCAGACCCCAGTAGGGCGTGGTGACCTGGTTCCAGCCCGCCGGGTAGGCGCCACCGAGGGCGAGGTTGAGGATGACGTACTGGTTGTGGTCGAAGACCCACTGGCCACGGGTCGATTCCAGCTTGTTGCGTGTCGTCTCCTGGACGAGCACGTCGTCGACGTAGAAGCGCATGCCCGTCGGCGTCCACTCCACCGCGTAGTTGTGCCACTGGTCGGCGCGGCCCCCGTTGGGATAGGTCTGGCGGGCGCCGATGTTGCCGTCGGCCGAGTAGCCCGGTCCGTGCAGAGCGGTGCTGGTCCAGTCCGCGTAGCCGATGTTCTCCAGGATGTCGGTCTCCCCGGACGCGGGCCACGAAACGTTCGGGTCGTCGACGTTGCTGCCGAGCAGCCAGAAGGCGGGCCAGAAGCCGTCGCCGACCGGCAGCTTGATGCGGGCGCTGACCTTGCCGTAGGTGAAGTCGAACTTGGTGTTGGTGTCGATGCGGCCGGAGGTGAAGTCGAAGGTTCCGGCCGGTGTCGGGGTGCAGTCGTTGCAGTACCTGGACTTCAGCAGGAGGCTGCCGTTCTGGGTGGCGATGTTGTCGGTGGAGTCGACGTAGGCCTGGGACTCCCCGTTGACCGGGCCCATCTCGTAACCGGTGCGCACGACCCGCCACTTGGAGCGGTCCAGGCTCGCCGCCGTGAAGTCGTCGAAGAACGTCGTCCGGTAGGTGCCCGGCTGCTCCCCGGGCAGGGCGGGGTAGGCGGCCGAGGCGCTGCCTCCGGTGCCCCAGACCTGGAACTCGTACAGGGAGTAGCCGAACTGGGCGGTCGCGGGAGCCGGGTTGTAGAAGGAGCGGCGCTCCTTGCCGAGCATCCGCACGTAGCGTCCGGTCGCGGGCGTCGGCAGCGTGACCGTGTCGCGGCGGCCCACCGCGTCCGCCGGGGACTTGACGTCGGCGCGGCGGGCGGCGACCTCGGCGGCGGACGGCTGGTGGACGGTGCGCCAGTTCACGTTGTCGTCGGAGACCTGGAGCTGGTAGTCGACCGCGTAGGCCGCCTCCCAGTACAGGTCGACGCTGCTGATGGTCGAGGTGGCGCCCAGGTCGACGGAGACCCAGCGGTTGGCGTTCCAGTCGCTGGACCAGCGGGTCTGGTCGGCCTTGAGGTCGGCGGGCCAGCCGCCGTCGGTGACGAAGGCGGGTGAGTTGCCCGCGTGCTGGTAGAGGTTGGAGTAGGCGGGGTGGTTGAGGGCGAGGTTCGTACGCGTCGTGGAGGCCGGGGCGGGGACGCCGCCGTAGACCTTGAAGGCGAACAGCGAGTACCCGTAGGGCGTGGCGCGTTCGACGCCGCGCAGCCGCACGTAGCGGCCGGTGGCCTCCTGCGGGTAGGTGTGCGCCGTGACCGATCCTCCGGTGCCGGCGGTCTCCGTGTAGAAGGGCGTCCAGTCGGTGCCGTTCTTGGACACCTCCAGGACGTATCTCCTGCCGTAGGCCGCCTCCCAGTCCAGGACGACGCGGTCGATACGGAGGGTGGCGCCGAGGTCGACGCGGATCCACGCGTCGTCCGCGAACGGGCTGGACCAGCGGGTGCCCGCGTTGCCGTCGAAGGCGAGGCCCGGGGCGGTGCCGGCGTTCTCGCTTCCCGAGGCGGTGACCGAGGCGGGGTTCAGCGTGTAGGCGGCAGCGGCCTGGTCGGCGTCCCAGGCCGCGACGGCCGCGACGGATTCGGCCGCCGGGCCGGCGAAGGCCTGGCCGGCTGCCAGCAGGGACAGTGCGGACAGCGTGGCCAGTGCGGTCATGAACGTGCGGGGGGTACTGGATGGCATGCGGCTCTCCTAAGGGAGTTGGGGGTGCCAGTGCTCCGTGCGGGCGTGCGGTGGTGCGTGAGGCCGACGTCCTGTGGTGCCGGGGAACTCGGACGCGGACGTGCTCGGGTGCTGCCGGTGGTTCGCCCGGCAGTGCGTGGGTTGCTCGGCGGGGTTCTAGGCCGCCGGCGCCGACCGGCGCGTGATCATTTCCGTGGGAAGGACGACGGGAGTGGTCGAGATCTCCTCGCCGGCCAGGCGGGTGAGGAGCAGGCGTGCGGCCGTCTCCCCCATCTCCCGCATGGGCTGACGGACCGTGCTGAGCGAGGGCTCGGTGTGCGGAGCCATCGGGATGTCGTCGAAGCCGATCACGGCGACGTCCTTCGGCACGCGGAACCCGGCGTCCCGCAGGGCTCCCATGACGCCCACCGCCGCGAGGTCGTTGTGCGCGAAGACCGCGTCGAACTCCCGCCCCTCGGCGATCAGTCGGCGTACGACCCGACGTCCGTCGGTCTCGGTGAAGTCGCCCTCGACGACCAGGTCGACCCCGACGCCGTGCTCGGCGCAGGCGGCGCGGAACCCCGCGAGGCGGTCGCGGACGCAGCCGAACCGCGCGGGGCCGGTGAGCACCAGCGGCTTGCGTCGGCCGGCCGCCAGGAGGTGGCGGGCCGCCGACGCCCCGCCCTCGAAGTTGGTGGCCGTGACCGACGGGAACTCGGGGTGGTGCCCACGGTCGTCGATGAGGACGACCGGCAGGCCCTCGCGGTGCAGCGCCGTCAGCATGTCGAGGGTGTTCTCCGGCTCCACCACGAGCAGCCCGTCGAAAGCGCGTGCCGACACCTGACTGGTGAAACGGGTGACGGACTCGGTACCCCGGTTGCAGGTGAACAGCAGCAGGCCGAAGTCGGCGGCTTCCACGGTGTCGACCACACCCTGGAGTACCTCGCCCATCCACGGCCAGGTCAGCGAGGGCACCAGCATCCCGACGGTCCTGCTGCTGCCCCGGGCCAGGCCGACCGCGCCCGAACTGGGCACGTAGTTCATGCGGTTGATGACCTCGCGGACCCGGGCGGCCGTAGACGCGTCGACCTCGCCCCGGGTGTTCAGCACCCGGGAGACGGTCGTCTTGCTCACGCCGGCCGCTTGGGCCACATCCGCGATGGTCACAGCCATGACTGCCTCCCGGAACACGGGGATCGCGCCTTCGCGCCCAGTGCCGACACCGGTACCGGAACCGGTTCCGGCACTGGGCGGCGAGTCAACCGGACTGTCATGTTGCCGTCAATACTTCACGCCAAAACTACTTCGGATCGACCCGGGCGCCGCCGTTGCCTACGGGACTTGAACGGGAAAGAGGCCGTGGTGGGGCCATACCTGACACGATCATCGTGCGTTCCGCCTCACGCGCTGTGCCGTCCGCGCGAGCGCAAGTGCGTCGGCCTGGCGTGGAGTTGTGCACCGGTACCGCCTTCACCAAGGCCGCGTGCACCGAGCCCGCCCGCACCGGGCACCTGGTCACCCAGGCGCCCGGCCTCTATGTCGCGACACTCAGGCGTGCGGGACCACCGCCACCGGGCACGGCGCGTGGTGCATCACCGCGTGGGCCACCGAACCGATCCGTGAGCCCACCGCCGAGGGCTCGGCGCGGCGCTGGACGACCATCAGCTGGGCCCGCGCGGCCAGCGAGAGCAAGACTTGTCCGGCGCTGCCCATCTCGACGTACTCGGTGACGGGCACGTCGGGGAACCGTTCACGCCACGGGTCGACCGCTTCGGCGAGAGCCTTCTTCTCCAACGGCTCCAGGCCCCCGGCCTCGTCGAGCAGCTTCAGCGAGCCGGGGCTGTAGGCGAACACCGGCGGCAGGCTCCACGCACGGACGACGCGCACGGAGGCGCCACGGGCGGCGGCCGTCTCGAACGCGAACCGGAGGCCGGCGGCGCTGTCGTCCGGAGCGCCCCGCTGGCCCACGACGATCTCGCGGCCGGCCGCCTCTGACTCGGCACGGTCGTCGGCACGCACCAGCACGACCGGACTGGCGGCCTCGGCGATCACCTGCTGGCCCACCGAACCGAGCAGGAAGCCCACGATCGCTCCGTGTCCGCGCGAACCGAGGACCAGCGTCTCGGCCTCCGCCGCCGCGGCGACCAGCGAGTCGACGGGGCCGCCGTCCAGGACCTCGGCCGAGACCGACAGGTCCGCGTGCTGTTCGGTGGCCGTCCGCGCGGCCGCCCGCGCCAGGGCCTCTGCCCAGCTCGCCTGTTCCGCGGGATCCGGGCCACCGACCGCCTCGTGCGACGGGCCGTTCCAGGCGTACACCACCCGCAGGGGCAGTCCGCGCCGGACGGCTTCCCAGGCCGCCCACTCCACCGC
Organism: Streptomyces sp. NPDC050535; assembly: GCF_044457665.1. Lineage (NCBI taxonomy): Bacteria > Bacillati > Actinomycetota > Actinomycetes > Kitasatosporales > Streptomycetaceae > Streptomyces > Streptomyces sp. NPDC050535. Next base: position 65,143 of record NZ_JBITHE010000028.1, on the reverse strand, counting down.
GGCCCGGCTCTCGTCCGATCCGTCCACGCCCACGGTGATCGGGTGCGTCATACGTCCGCCTCTCTGTCGCCGGCTCACAGGCCCCACCGGCCTCTCCGTTATCACTGGACTCCGGAGCGGCATCCTCCGACGTAGGAGCCGGTCCACTCCTCCCCGCACCTTAACGGCCCGGCGATTCGCCGCCGTAGAGCGCTCTCTACGCATGGCGTGCAGGTCGGCGGGGTGCGCGTGAGCCGCCGGGTCGCGCCTGGGGCGGAGCCCGTCGTCCGCGCACCTTTTGAAGGCGATCTCCGCGCGGCGCGAGAGGCCGTGATGCCCCAAACAGGCATGAAATGCCGAACAATACCGCCCAGTTGACGGTTCATTAAGCAACAACATCCGGGACTCCGGTCACAACTCTTGACGCCTGGTTCACACGGATGAAGCATGCATCGGCAAGAGAGCGCTCCCCGCACCTTCCATCGTTCACTTCCTGAACCAGGAGAGTTGCCCCCCATGCCCTCTGCCTTCACAGATTCCTCGGACTCCGGTCAGTCCCCCGCTCGCAGGTCCGTTCTCGGAGCGATGGCCGCGGCCGCTGCCGCGCCCGCGCTGCTCGGCCTGTCCGCCTCGACGGCGGGCGCCGCACCCGCCAAGCCGCTGGCCCTGCCGGGCGGCGGTGACCTCGGCCCGAACGTCATCGTCTTCGACCCCTCGACCCCGGGTATCCAGGCCAAGCTGGACGAGGTCTTCAGAGCTCAGGAGTCGGCCCAGTTCGGCACGGGCCGCTACCAGTTCCTCTTCAAGCCGGGTACCTACAACGGGCTCAACGCCCAACTCGGCTTCTACACCTCGATCTCGGGCCTCGGCCTGTCCCCGGACGACACGACGATCAACGGCGACATCACCGTCGACGCGGGCTGGTTCGCGGGCAACGCCACCCAGAACTTCTGGCGTTCGGCCGAGAATCTCGCGGTCGTCCCCGTCAACGGCACCAACCGGTGGGCCGTCGCCCAGGCCGCCCCCTTCCGCCGGATGCACGTCAGGGGCGGTCTCAACCTCTCCCCCAACGGGTACGGCTGGGCCAGCGGCGGCTACATCGCCGACAGCCGGATCGACGGCACGGTCGGACCGTACTCGCAGCAGCAGTGGTACACCCGCGACAGCTTTGTGGGCGGCTGGCTCAACGCGGTCTGGAACATGGTGTTCTCGGGCGTGGAGGGCGCCCCCGCGCAGACCTTCCCGAACCCGCCGTACACCACGCTCGCCACCACGCCGATCTCCCGCGAGAAGCCTTTCCTGTACCTCAACGGCAGCGAGTACCGCGTCTTCCTGCCGGAGAAGCGCGTCAACGCGCGCGGTACCACCTGGGGCAACGGCACCCCGAGGGGTACGTCACTGCCCCTGACCCAGTTCTACGTGGCCAGGCCCGGGGTCACCGCCGCCACCCTCAACGAAGCACTCACCCAGGGCCTCCATCTCATCCTGACGCCGGGGATCTACCACCTCGACCGGCCGATCCAGGTCAATCGCGCCAACACCGTGGTGCTCGGCCTCGGTTACGCCACCCTGATCCCGGACAACGGCGTCACCGCGCTCAAGGTCGCCGACGTCGACGGAGTGCGCCTCGCGGGCTTCCTCATCGACGCGGGCCCCGTCAACTCGGCCACCCTGCTGGAGGTCGGGCCCACCGGGGCCTCGGCGAACCACTCCGTCAACCCGACCACCGTGCAGGACGTCTTCGTCCGGATCGGCGGCGCGGGCGCCGGCAAGGCCACCACCAGCATCGTGATCAACAGCCGCAACACGATCATCGACCACACCTGGGTCTGGCGCGCCGACCACGGTGCCGGAGTCGGCTGGGAGACCAACCGGGCCGACTACGGCGTCCGCGTCAACGGCAACGACGTACTGGCGACCGGGCTGTTCGTCGAGCACTTCAACAAGTACGACGTCCAGTGGTACGGCCAGGGCGGCCGCACGATCTTCTTCCAGAACGAGAAGGCGTACGACGCGCCGAACCAGGCCGCCATCCAGAACGGCTCCATCAAGGGGTTCGCGGCCTACAAGGTCGCCGACTCCGTGACCACGCACGAGGGTTGGGGCCTGGGCAGCTACTGCTATTACAACGTGAATCCGTCGATCCTCCAGCACCACGGATTCGCGGCGCCGAACACAGCGGGCGTGAAGTTCCACAACCTGCTCGTCGTCTCGCTGGGCGGCCAGGGGCAGTACGAGCGTGTCATCAACGACACCGGTTCGCCGACCTCGGGAACCACCACCGTGCCGTCCACGGTGGTCTCCTACCCCTGACCGCGCCGTCCGCGGAGCCTGGCCTCACCTCAGCACGAGGTCAGGCTCCCGATGTCGACCGCGTCGGCCATCGCCGCCATCCCCTTGTCATTGGGGTGCAGGTGATCGCCGTTGTCGAAGAACGGGGAGATCCTCTCGTGGTCGTAGGGGCTGCGCAGGATCCTGTCGAAGTCGGTGACGGCGTCCAACTCGCCGCTCTCCCTGACGAACTGGTTGACCTCAAGTCGTACCGACTCCGCCGCCGCGTCCCATTCGGACCAGCCCTTGAAGGGGGCGATGGTGGAGCCGACGACGCACTTGCCCGCCGCGTGGGCCTGATCGATGATCTTCCGATAGCCGTCGATCATGTCCTGGGCCGTGACGCCCGAATGGGCCTTGATGTCGTTGACCCCCTCGAACAGGAAGACCGTGCGCACGCCGGGCTGGGAGAGCACATCGCGTTGCAGCCGGTTCAGCGCGCTCTGCCCGGCGCCGTCCGCCAGCACCTTGTTGCCTGAGATCCCCTCGTTGGCGACACCCTTGACCGGGGTGTTCGCCACTTGGAGCCGACGGGAGAGGTAGTCGGGCCAGCGCCGGTTCAGGTCGGTGCTGGACTGCCATCCGTCGGTGATGGAGTCGCCGAGGGCCACCAGCGCGCCGATGGACGTGGAGGTCTCCACGTCGACGGCGTCCAGCCAGTACCAGGACCCCATCGGGTCGGTCCAAGCGGCCGCGCCCTCCTCGGCGGCGTGGTTGCCCGCGGTGGCGTAGTTGGTCCGCATGGCCATGCCGTGGCCGGTCGTCGGTCCCTTCGCACCCGTCACGTACAGGCTGATGACCAGATTCGCCTGGGCGGCCAGCTTCCCGGGCAGCGGATCGCTGAGCACGGTCTCCCCGGCCGGGACAGTGACTGACCCCGAGCCGCCGAAGGACAGTTTCCGGTTGGAGCCGCGGACCAGCTCCGCACCCTGCCTCTGGAGCCCCGCGTACGCGGTCTCGAAGGTCACCGGGTTATCGCCGAACGCGTTGGACAGCCGTATGCGCATGTTCGAGCCGCCGACGCTGGTGCGCACGATCAGCCGGTAGCTGCGGTCGGCGGGCCCTTCGCCCTGCCGGTCGGCGCTCGCGCCCCAGGTGACCACGGGGTGCTTGCCCTTCGCGGCGGCCGGAGTCGCCGTCGACGCCCGCGGCGGAGACAGCCGCTCCGCCGCGGATGAGGAGGTCAGGGGGCCACAGACCGCCACGACCAGCGCGAAGGCGGCGCCCGCCAGCAGGCGCCGGCGGAAGGCGGCCCTCATCCCAGGTTCCGCAGCGTGACGGACTCACCGGACTTGAGGCTGATCCTCCGTGAGGCGCCACCCGCGACGACGGTCGTGGCACGGCCGCCGACGCTCCTCAGCTTCAGCCGCGTGACCTTGCCGTTCTTCCAGCTGAGGTCGGCCACGAAGCCGCCGCGGACACCCACGCCGGACACGGAGCCGGATGCCGCCCAGGCCGCGGGCAGCGCGGGCAGCAGCTCGATGTGTCCCGGGCGCGAGTAGAGCAGCATCTCGATGACCGCGGCGGCGGTACCGAAATTGGCCTCGATCTGGAAGATGCCCCGGCCCTTCTCGACCTCGTAGATGTCGAAGAGGTTCATCGAACTGCCGTTGCCGCCGTCCACCGACGGCTTCAGGTTGGTGACGATCAGCTGGTACGCCTTGTCCGCGTTCTTCAGCCGCGCCCAGCACAGGCTGCGCCAGGCGTTCGCCCAGCCGAAGCTGTTCATGCCGCGCGCGGTGAGCAGGGCGGTGGCGCCGTCGAGGATGTCCTTCGGCGTGGAGTCGTCGGGGCGGATCCGGTCGCCGGGGAACAGGTTGATGAGCGGGGAAAGGTGCCGGTGGGTGGTCTCGCCGAGGTTGTCGGGCGACATCCACTCCTCCAGCCAGCCGGTCGTGGGGCTGACCACGGGCAGGTAGAGGCGCTCGCGCAGACCGTCGATGGTCTTCCGGTAGGCGGCGTCCTTCCCGAGCGACTTGGAAGCGGTGTGGAAGTTTCCGAAGAGGCCCCACACCAGTTCCTGGGCGTAGGTGAGGCCCTTGGCGTCCTGCGGGCCGTGCTCGGGCGACCAGTCGCTGTCGTCGATCAGAACTTCGCGCTCGGCCCCGGAGGCGTCGGTGACGGTCGTGGTGACGAGGCGGGCCTCCCAGAACTCCACGGCTCCCTTGATCAGGGGGTAGATCTTCTCGAGGTGGGCGCGGTCCTGGGTGTACTCGTAGTGCTCGAACAGACTCTGGCACAGCCAGGCGTTGCCGGCCGGGTGCCACCACCAGCCGCTTCCGCCATAGGGGTTGGTGGAGAAGGCCACGCTCCAGCCGGCGACCTTGCCGCTGGAGTTGCGGAACCTGTTGGCCGAGTCGTTGAACAGCCGCTGCGTGACGTCGGTCCAGTCGGGCAACTGCGTGACGCAGTAGTCCGTGTAGGCGTCGAAACAGTCGGAGAGGCCCGCCCGGTCGGCCATCCAGTAGTTCATCTGGATGTTGATGTCGGTGTGGTAGTCGCCCATCCAGTCCGGGTCGTTGCCGTCCAGCCACGGGCCCTGGAGACCCATCGGCAGGCTGCCGCGCGATCCGGAGATCATCAGGTAGCGGCTGAACTGGAGGTAGGCGGCCTCGAGTTCCGGGTCGGGAACGTCGTCCCGGTAGCGTGCCTGCACCCGCTCCCAGGTGTCCAAGTCACGCTGCGCGTCGGACGAGGCGCCGAGGTTGATGTCCAGTTGCCCGAACAGGGGACGGAAGTCGGCGACATGCGTGTGCAGCAGCGTGCTCGCCGAGTGACGGGCCGCGTTCAGCGCCTTGGTCCTGGCCAGGCGCTGCGGGTCCACGGATGGGTCGCGGTACTTCGCGGCGGCGTCGGGCGCGTAGTTGGTGCCGCCGCTGAACACGACGGTGAGGTCCCTGCAGCCGCTGAAGGAGATCGACGTACCGTCCACGCGGACCCGGCCGGTTCCGCTGTAGGCGGTGATGGCGGCGCCGTACTTCAGGCCGTTGGCGAACGCGGCGCCGAACGACGCGTACCGTCCCGCACTGTTGGCGGTGGTGGTCTCGCCGTGGGTACCGGCGAGGGACACCGTGCCGGTGTAGGAGCCGCCGCCCTGCTGGTCGAAGTGCAGGACGATGGCGTCGTCGGGACGGCTGGCGAAGATCTGGCGGCGGTAGGTGACGCCGGAGATCTCGTACGACGTGCTGATCAGGCCCTGGGCCAGGTCGAGCGTACGACGGTAGTCGTTGACGTTGCCCAGGTCGTGGTCGGGGATCGCGACGGTGAGCTTGGCCAGCAGGGTCAGGGAGCCGAAGTCGTCGCGGCCGTAAGGGAGTTGGCCGTCACTCTCCGGCTTGTCGTTGAGACCGCCGGTCCACAGAGTGGCGTCGCTGATCATCAGCAGTTCGGCGGCCGGGTCGTTGCTCGCGAGCGCGCCGAGGCGCCCGTTCCCGACCGGCAGCCCCTGCTCGATCATCGAGTCGGGGGAGCCGGGGGCCTGCCACCACAGCTGGTTCTTCACGGCGGCGGTCCCGGACAGCATGGGCGACTCGGTGGGACGCAGGGGTGCCGCCGAGGCGGTGAAGGCGGGCAGGCCGCCCAGTGCGGTGCCCGCGCCGGCAGCGGCGGCGATGGCGAGGAAGCCCCTACGGCTGGGCTGGTTGTCGCGAGGTTCGGTGTGCTGGATGTCCACGGTTGTGCACTCCATATCCGGGGGAACGGCTCGTGCGGGAACGGCTGTGGAGAAAGGACGGCTACGGAACGGCTCGTGTGCCTGTGGGAGAGAACGGACCGTAGGCGCGGGGCCGGTTCCCGCGGGGCCCGGGTCGTCTCACCGGGCCCCGCGGGAAGCAGATCAGCGGGGCTGCGTTATTCAGAGGGACTTCGGTACGACGATCCTGTCGATGTCCGGCGCGTATCCGCTGCCGCTGTCGAAGGTGATGGTGTTCGCGCCCGCCTTCAGCGCCAGTTGGACACTCACGGTCTCGGCCGTGCTCCAGTCGCCCGTGGAGGGGAACTTCTGGCCGCTGCCGTTACCGGTGTTGGAGAAGACGTTCACCGAGCGGGCGTCGCCGCTGACGTAGGCGACCTTGACGGTGTAGATCCCGTCCTTCTGCACGGTGACGTTGTTGAACCGCACCTTGCCGCCGCTGTAGAGGTTGCCGACCTTTTTCCCGCCGGAGCAGGCGTCGCATCCGGCGACGGAGGCGTTGCCCGACAGGGTGTTGGCAGCGTCCTCCGCCTCGTAGCTCGTGGTCGCCAGAGTGCCGCCGGCGGGCTTGACGGTGAACAGCCGCGAGCCGTGCGCGGGCAGCGTCGCGGTGATCTTGTTCTTGTGGGTGCCGAGGTTCGACTTGTTCCACAGGTCGCGTACGGAGGCGTTGCCGGTGAACCCGAAGGACGCCCAGTTGGCGGTGACGGAGGCCGGCGAGTCACCGAGGTTGAACAGGGCGACGGTGTGGCTTCCGTCGGCGTTCCTGGTGCCCCATACCTGCTGGTCGTTGACCGAGGTGACCGGCCGTGCGACGGGCGAGGCGCTCTGGTCGACCGCGATGACTTCCTTGTTGGTCAGCAGGGAGACGCCGTAGCTGTCCAGCTTGGTGAGGTCGTCGCCGGTGTAGAGGGGCGACTTGCTGATGGCCCACAGGGTCATGTAGCTCTGCCGCTCGGCCTTGGTGAGGCCGTCCATCTCGCCGTTGCCGACGTCGAGGGCGTCGAGGTCGTTCCAGCCGCCGGGGCCCGCCTTGTTGCTCCACGCGGGGGCGTCGTCCCATCGGTCGTCGACCGAGTTCTCCCAGGTGACCAGGGTGTTGCAGTAGCACTCGATGTCGGTGTCGATGCGCCAGCCGTTGGAGTACTTCTTCCAGTCGGCGGCGTGGTTGATGTCGAGCGACCAGGAGAGCTCGAGGTGGATCGGGCGGCCGGCGGTGGCGATGGCCTTCTGCCAGGCCGCGATGTCGGCGACGTTGTCGTAGTTGTCACCGGACTTGAAGGAGCCGGGGCCCACGCCGTCCACTTTGAGGAAGTCGTAGCCCCAGTCGGCGAACTGCCGCGCCTGGGAGTCGATGTACTTCTGCGCGCAGGGGTCAGAGAAGTCGATCTTGTACGCGCTGTCCCAGCCGTTGGTGGTGCGCAGGTCGCCGTAGACGATGTCGGCCGTGGTGCAGCCCTCGGCGTTCCAGATCGGCGTCTTGCCGTCGTTGTACGCGCCCTTCTCCAGACCGACCGGCAGGTAGATGCCGGCCTTGAGGCCCAGGGAGTGGATGCGGTCGGCGACCGACTTCATGCCGCTGGGGAAGCGGACCGGGTCGGACTTCTGCCGCCCGTACTGGTCGAACCCGGACTTCCAATCCTTGTCCATCCACCAGCCGGCGTCGATGTTGACGTACTCGTAGCCGTACGCCTTCAGCTTCGAGGAGAGGGCCTTCGCCTGCTTGAGGACGTTCGCCTCGGTGAGATAGCTGTAGTCGCCGTCCGGGTTGAGGCCCGGGTACTTGGACGACTGCATGCTCCAACTCGACCAGCCCATGTAGGGCTTGGCGGCCAGGGCGGTGCTGGTGGCGGCCGGGGTCGCGGAGGGTGTGTCCGCCCGGGCCGCCGGGACTGCCGTCGCGACACCCGCGGTGAGGGCGACGACGAGCGCGGCTCTTGTGGCGCGGCGGCCGGAGCGCGAGAGGGCTCCGGGCATGGCGGAGTACGAGGATGACCGCATGGGTCGGACCTCCAGGTAAGGGGATGGTGTCAGCGGGACGGTTGGGACACGGGGCGGCTCAAGCCCCTGCGTTCCGGCGGTTCAGCCCTTGCCGGAGCCGATGGTGAGTCCGCTGATGAACTGGCGCTGGAGCGCGAAGTACACCAGCAGCGTGGGGATCGCGGTCATCAGCGCACCGGCCGCGATCAGGTTGGGGTTGGTGAAGTACGCGCCCTGGAGGTTGGCCAGGGCGGAGGTGATGGGGCGCTTGTCGCCGGTCTCGATGAGGGCGAGCGGCCAGAAGAAGTCGTTGTAGATCCAGATCGACTCGAGCGTCGCGAGGGCCGCGAAGGCCGGCCGGCACAGCGGCAGGATGATCTGGAAGAACTGCCGCCAGACGGGGGCGCCGTCCACGAGCGCCGCCTCGGAGATCTCCTTCGGGATCGTCTTCATGTAGTTGCTGAGCACGAAGGTGCAGAACCCGCACTGGTAGGCGATGTGGATGAAGACGATGCCCCAGACCGAGTTGTAGAGGAGCAGCGAGTCGGTCATCCAGTAGGGCAGCGGGATCAGCAGATACAGCTTGTAGAGCGGGGTGATGAGGACCTGGGCCGGCAGCAGGTTGCCCGCGGTGAACAGCATCAGCAGGACGATGTTCCAGCGGAAGTCGAAGCGGGAGACGAAGAAGGCGACCGCCGCCGAGAACAGCAGGGTGCCGAGCACCGCCGGAACGGTGATGAGGACCGAGTTCCAGAAGAAGTGCGGCATCCCGGACTGTTCCCAGGCGTCCGTGAAGTTGCCCAGGCTCAGGCTGTGCGGCCAGGAGAGATAGCCGTTCTTCGCGGTGTCCGAGTACGGGCGCAGCGAGGTGTAGACCGCCCACAGGAGCGGGACGAGCCAGAGCACGGCGATGGTGCCGAGCATCAGGTGGCGGCCGGTCTGGCGGCGGGGTTCGGAGGGGCCGTCGCCCGGGTGCGGTTCGCGTCGGGGCGACGGTCGGGAGGCCGGACGCCGCACGGTCGTGGTCACTGGTCCTCCTTGCGGATGGTCTGGACGAGGAAGGTCCCGATGGCCGCCAGGGAGACCAGGAGCAGGATGACGGCGAGGGCGGACCCGTAACCGATGTGGCTGGACTCGCCGATGATGTTGTCGGTGATGAGGAGGGAGAGCAGTTCCATGCCGGGCTTGCTGCCGACGCCGCCGCCGAGGACGTACACGATGTCGAAGGCCCGCAGGGACTCCATGACCGTGACGACCAGGATGATGATGTTGACCGGCTTGAGGGCCGGGAAGACCACCCGCAGGAAGGTCTGGCGGCCGTTGGCGCCGTCGAGCGCGGCGGCCTCCTTGAGCGCCGGGTCGAAGCCCTTCAGACCGGCCAGGTAGAGGATCATGATGTAGCCGGTGTGCCGCCAGGCCGAGGCGACCAGAACGGCCCACAGGTTGAGGTCGGGGTTGCCGAGCCAGTCGATGTGCTCGCCGGATCCGACGGAGGTCAGGATGCCGTTGAGGAGCCCCGTGTCGGGGTTGTAGATGATCTCCCAGATGAAGCCGACGACGGCGAGCGAGAGCACCATCGGCAGGAAGATCGCGGTCTGGTAGATCCTGGTGAAGCGGATCTTCCGGTCCAGTTGGTAGGCCAGGAAGATGCCGAACGGTGTGGGCAGCAGGGCTGTGAACAGCAGCCAGATCACGTTGTGCCGCACCGCGGGCCAGAACGGCGGGTAGTTGGTGAGGATCTCCTGGTAGTTCTCCAGGCCGATCCAGTGGATGTCGGCCGGTTCGATGCCGTCCCAGGTGGTGAAGGACAGCGCCAGCGAGGCCAGTGCGGGCAGCCAGACGAAGAAGAGGAGAGCGGCGAGGGGGATGCCGATGATGACGGTCAGGAAGATCCGGTCACCGCGCCCCAGACTGCGGGCACGCTTGCGGACGGTGCGGGGTGAGGGGAGGGACGACACGGTGCTGGAGGCCTTTCCGGTCCTGGTCAGGCCGTGAAGTAGCGCGAGCGCTGCGACTCGATCTTCTTCAGGGTCGCGGCGCCGTCGTCGGGGTGGCTGAGCCACTCGGTCAGGCCGGGCAGTACGACGGTGGAGATGAAGCCGGGGTCGCTGTCGCGGTCCGCGAACTGGCTGATGTTCTTGGCGGAGCCGATGAGGTCGGCGGACTTCTTCTGCAGGTCGTTGTACGAGCTGGTGGACGTCTTCTCGTTGACGCCGAGGTTGCTCGGGTCGACGCCTCCGTACAGCTCCTCGGCCTGCGCGCCGCCGAGGAACTCCAGGAGCTTCGTGGCGCCGTCCTCGTTCTTCGGGCTGCGGCTGAGCATGAACCCGTCGGTGGGGGCCTCGACGGCGTCCTGTCCGTAGGCGGAGTCGATCTCGGGGAAGGGGAAGAAGTCGAGGTCGCCGCGGACCGCCTCGTCGGTGATCTGCTGGCCGAGGAAGAGGCCGGTCACCGACATGCCGGACTTCTTGTCCAGCAGGGACTGCGCGGCGTCCTGCCAGGAACGGCCGCCGCCGCTCGCCTGGTAGAAGGGGGTCAGCTCACGCCAGGTGTCGAGAACGGCGACGGCGCGCTTGTCGGTCCAGGCGGTCTCACCGCGCAGCAGCAACATGTGGAAGTCGTAGCCGTTGGCCCGGAGGTCGATGTAGTCGAAGGCGCCGAGGATGCTCCAGGTGTCGCCGCCGCCGTACCCGGAGGTGACCGGGGAGAGGCCGTCCGCCTTCATCTTCTTGGCGAGCGCGACGAACTCGCTCCACTTCTGCGGGACTTCGTAGCCGCGCTCCTCGAACACGCTCTTGCGGTAGAAGACCGCCCATGGGTAGTTGTAGAGCGGCACGAAGTAGTACTTGCCGTCCTCGCCCTTCGAGAGCTGCTTGGCGGCGTCGCTGAAGCCGCCGCCTATCTTGTCCCACACGTCGTCGATCGGGGTGGCCAGGTTCTTCTTGGCGAAGTACTGCATGCGGTAGCCGGCGAACCAGGTGAAGACGTCGTCCGGGGTGCCCTGGAGATACGTGGTGATGCTCTTCTGGAAGGTGTCGTGGTCGACGGTGTTCGTCTTGACCTTCAGCCCGCTGTCCTTGGTGAAGCCGTCGGTGACGGTGGCGTAGGCCTTCTTCGGGGTGGCGTCGGCGCCGTTGGACCCGAAGGTGACCGTCTTCGGGTCGGCTCCCGGTCCCCCACCGCACGCGGTCAGAACGGGCGCGGCCAGGGCGGCGGCCCCGAGCCCCATCAGACCGCCGGTCACTCTGCGGCGGCTGGGTCCGCGCGCAGCCAAGGGATTGCGGCTCTGCTGCGTCATCGTTGCTCCTCGTGCGTATCAGTGCGTGTCAGTGCATGCCCGTACGTATCAGTGCGAATCCGCGTGCGGCAGTGCGTGTCACCGCTGGTGGGTCTCGGTGCCGGCGCGCGGGACGGCCGTCACGTGTCGGCTCGGATGAAGGACTGGATCGCGGTGGCCGCGGCCCCGCGCGCCCACTCCTCGAAGGGCAGCGGACGGGTCTGTACGTCGCACCGCGCGGCCGATCCGAAGGCGGCCGCCGCGAAGGCGTCGCGGATCTGTTCGGCGAACAGGTCGTACGCCGCCAGCCCTTCGCCGGAGATGATCACCCGCTCGGGGCCGAGCAGGTTGGCCACGGTCGCGATGCCGCGGCCGATCGCCTCTCCGGCCCGCGCGTAGACCTCCCGCGCGCCGGGGTTCCCGTCGTGGGCCAGGTCCAGGGCCTGAGCGGCGTCGGCGACCTGGACGCCGGTCACCTCCCGCACTTGGGCGACGATCGCGGAGTCCGAGGCGATCGCCTCCACACAGCCCCGGTTGCCGCAGTGGCAGAGCGGGCCGGCCGGGTCGATGGCCACGTGCCCGATCTCCCCGGCCACGCCGTGGGCCCCGGACACGACCTGTCCGTGCACCACGAGACCGCAGCCGATACCGGCTCCGACGGTCACCAGCGCGAAGTCGGACAGGCCGACCCCGGCGCCGAACCACTGCTCGGCGACGGTCAGGGCCCGGACGTCGTTGTCGACGGTGACCGGCAGCCCGGTCGTCATCCGGGCCAGATCGGCGAGCGGGACATCGCGCCAGTCCAGGAAGGGTGAGTAGCGCACCACTCCCGCCGCTCGGTCCACATCACCGGAGACCGCGATCCCGAGGCCCTGTACCTGGACCCCGAAGCCGTCTGCCTCCGTCAGCAGTTCCTGCACCAGCCCCGCGACGGAGGCGAGCACCGCCCTGGGATCGCGGGCGGTGAGCGGCACGTGCCGGGCGATCCGGATGCGGCAGCACAGGTCCGTGAGCACGGCGATGAGTTCGTCGCCCGTCACCTTGATCCCGATGAACAGCGCCCTGCCTCCGTCGACGAGTACCGGGTTGGCCGGCCTGCCGAGGGAGGACTGCCGCGCGTCCTCGTCCACCTGCTCCTGGAGGTAGCCGGCCTCGATCAGGGGCCGGACGGCCTTGGTGACCGCCGCCGCGGACAACTGGGTCCGCCCCGCTATCTCCGACCGCGTGAGCGGGCCGTGGGACAGCACGGTGGTGAAGATCTGGGAGACGGCCGGCGTGTGACCCGGGAACGCCTCTGTTCGACTGGTCGAGCGCATGGCCGGAACCTAAGTCCCTTATTTTCTGCTGTCAATAAAAGAAGCAGGATTATCTTGTGAGCCGTCTTTGACAGACCCGTCACCTACAAAAGACAGATCTGGACAAGGTGTTGACACATGATCGAAGGTCAAGGTTGGCTTTCGACCATCTCGTGGCACCACTGGAACGTGAGGACCCCTGTCGATGATCTCCTTCGCCCCGGACACCGGGGTCTGGCTGCTGGCCACACCGAACACGTCGTACGCGCTGAGAGCCGACGAGACCGGGGCCCCCTGCCATCTCGCCTGGGGTCCACGGCTGACACTCGCGGAGGCCGGGGCGCTCGTCGCGCCGCGGGCTCCGGAGACCAGCAGTTTCGAGGGCGTGCCTCCGGTCGGTGAGGAGCTTCCCGTCGACGGCGGGACTCGCTACGGACCGCCCTCGCTCCAGGTCCGGTTCGCGGACGGATCGCGCGCCTTCGAGTGGCGGTCGACCGGCCATCGGGTCACCGACGACGAGCTGGCACTGGCCTTCCGCGACCGCCACTACCCGCTGCATGTGACGCTGCACTACCGCGTGCGGGCCGACACGGACGTGATCGAACGCTGGACCGTCGTCCGCAACGCCGGTAGCGAGCCCGTCACCCTGCCGCGCACCGACTCGGCCGCCTGGACGCTGCCCCCGCTGCGCGACTACCGGCTCAGCCACGTCACCGGCCAGTGGTCCGCCGAGAGCCAGTTGCGCCGCGACCAACTGCCCTACGGCGAAACGGTGTTGACCAGTCGTCGCGGGATCACCAGCCACCACGCCAACCCCTGGCTGATGCTCGACGCGGGCGAGGCCACCGAGGAGCACGGCCGGGTGTGGAGCGCCGCCCTCGCCTGGAGCGGGAGCTGGCGGATCACCGCGCAGCGCACCCCCGACGGCCGGGCCGGATTCACCGGAGGCGTCGGCCACGACGGTACGAGTGTGCCGCTCGCGCCGGGCGAGGAGTTCACCACTCCCCCGTTCGCCGGCCTGTTCACCGACGGCGGCTTCGGCGCTGCCAGCCGAGCCTGGCACGCGTACACCCTGGCCCATGTGCTGCCGCGGGCGGACGAGATCGCGCCGCTGCTCTACAACTCCTGGGAGGCGACGGGCTTCGACGTCGACGAGGTCAGCCAGAAGGCGCTCGCCGAGCGGGCGGCGGAGCTCGGGGTCGAGCTGTACGTCGTCGACGACGGCTGGTTCGGGGCGCGCCGCAGCGACCGCGCGGGCCTCGGCGACTGGACGCCCTCACCCGACCGCTTCCCCGACGGGCTTTCCCCGCTGGTCGACAAGGTGCACCGGCTGGGAATGAGCTTCGGCCTGTGGGTGGAGCCGGAGATGGTCAACCCGGACAGCGATCTCTACCGCGAACACCCGGACTGGGTCCTGCACTTCCCCGACCGGCCCCGCTCCGAGCTGCGCAACCAGCTGGTCCTCAACTTCGCCCGCCGCGATGTCGCGGACTGGGCGTACGGCTGGCTGACCCGGCTGGTGGGCGATCACGGCATCGACTTCCTCAAGTGGGACATGAACCGGGCGTTCAGCGAGGCCGGCTGGCCCGGACAGCCCGACGGCGCCGACCGCCTCGGACCGCAGTACGTGCGCAATCTGTACGGCGTCATCGACCGCCTCCGCGCGGACCACCCGGAGCTGCGGATCGAGGCGTGCAGCGGTGGCGGCGGCCGGGTCGACCTGGGCATCCTCGCCCGTACGGACCAGGCGTGGGCGTCGGACAACACCGACGCGGCGGACCGGATGGGCATCCAGCACGGCTACGGCCAGGTCTATCCCGCGCGCACGATGGGCTCGTGGGTGACGGACGTGCCGAACCAGCTCACCGGCCGCACGGTTCCGCTGCGCTTCCGTTTCCATGTGGCGATGGCCGGAGCCCTGGGCATCGGGGGCGATCTCACCCGCTGGTCCGAGGAGGAACTCCGGGAGGGCGCGGCCCTGGTGGCCGAGTACAAGCAGGTGCGCCATCTCGTGCAGCACGGCAGGCTCGACCGTCCGGCGCCGCCGGCCGAGGACGCCGTGTCGGTGGTGCAGTACACCGCGGCGGACGCCTCGGAGACCCTGCTTCTCGCGTACCGGCGGGTCTCCCGGCACGGCGCCCCGCAACTGCCGGTCCGGCTGCGCGGCCTGACCCCCGGGGCCCGCTACCGCGACGCCCGCACGGGTGCCGTGCACCACGCCGCCGTGCTCGGCGAGTACGGGCTGCACATCCCGCTGCCGCCGGGCGACTGGTCCAGCGCCGCGCTGCACCTGGTACGGGAGCCGGAGGCCTGACGCCCGTCAACGACCCTGGACGCGCTCGGAGTCGAGCGCGTCCACAGCGCCCTGCGGGCTCCCGATCGTGGTGTGGTCCACCGCGACGGAGTTGACCGGCCTGTCACGCTCCCGCTCGCGCGCGGGCGCTGCAGTACGTCGTCGCGCCCGTCGGCCTTGGACGTGGCCGGCGCTTGCGGGAGGGGCAGCCGCCCGAGCGGGTCACGGGTGCCCGAGGAGGACTAGTGAGCCGGGCGCCGCCTCAGTACCGCTGGGCCTTCGCGAGCCGAGGGGTCAGCTTGGGCTTCAAGGGCTTCGTGCTGATGGCGACCGGCTCGGCCCGCTCGCCGGGGTCGAGGTCCTCCGCCCCCACGAACCGGGTCTCCACGACCTTGCCGTCGGAGTCCTCGAAGTCGACCTGCACGGCGTACGAGGCCTGTTGGCCGGTCTTGTTGGTGATGGCGACGAGCACGGCGAGCAGACCGCCGGTCTGGGCCGTGGGCAGGCCGGTGACGGCGACGTCGGACGTCGCGTTGCCGCTGCCCTTCACGTCCTTCAGCTCCTCCTTGGCCGCCGCGGCGGCCCGAGCCGTACCGGCGTCGACCGAGGCCTTGAACCCGGAGGCCGCGGCGGACACGGAGGAGGCAGCGGCCGACGCGGAGGCGCGGGCCGAGTCGACGGCCGAGGCGGCCTCCGAGGCCAGGGCGGACGGCGCGGTCCCCGTGAAGGAGGACTCGTTCGGCGCGGTGGGGCGCGGGCTGGCGGACGCACCGCTGTCGCTGTCGCTGTCGCTGCCCGTGCCGCACGAGACGAGTGCGGCACTGCACGCGAGCGTGGCCAGGAGGGCGCCGGCGATCCTGCGTGACCGGCTCGACCGGCCGGTGCCGGAGGGAATGGGTCTGGTCATGGGGCTCGTCCTCTTCCTGCCGTACGGGACCCCTTCATGCTCCGCGCCGACGCCGGGCGGCGCGAACGGCGTGAGCCCATCGGAGTACCCCCGCCTCTTCGGCCCTCGGCGGAACGGCCGAGTTGGACCAGACCAATTTTGCGCGAAGCGTTGACATGTACGCATCCCGGCGCAATCGTGAGAGCGCTCTCACGATGACCGGAGGAGCCCCTTCCGAAGGAGGAAGAGCGTGTTCAGAAGACTCAGGTGGCGGTCCTTGGCGGTGGCCACGGCCACCCTCGCCGCGGCCCTGTTGACGTTCGGGGCCCCGTCCGGGGCCGAGGCCGCCGTCCCGGCGACCATCCCGCTGAAGTTCACGAACAACTCGGGCCGCAGCGGCCCGGTCTACATCTACAACCTCGGAACGCTGCTGACGACCGGACAGCAGGGCTGGGCCGACGCGAACGGCACCTTCCACGCCTGGCCGGCCGGTGGCAATCCGCCGACCCCCGCACCGGACGCCTCGATCGCCGGACCCGCCAGCGGTCAGTCGGTGACGATCCGGCTCCCCAAGTTCTCCGGCCGGGTCTACTTCTCCTACGGGCAGAAGCTCGACTTCCGGGTGACGACCGGCGGCCTGGTGCAGCCGGCCGTGCAGAACCCGAGCGACCCCAATCGCAACATCCTCTTCAACTGGTCCGAGTACACGCTCAACGACGCCGGCCTGTGGCTCAACAGCACCCAGGTGGACATGTTCTCGGCCCCCTACGCCGTCGGAGTCCAGCTCGCCGACGGGACGGTGAAGACCACCGGCCACCTCAAGTCGGGCGGGTACAACGCGGTCATCAACGGACTGCGCGGTCAGTCCGGCGGCTGGGCGAACCTGCTCCAGACGCGGTCGGACGGCACGGTCCTGCGAGCGCTCGCCCCCGGCCACGCCGTCGGGTCGGGCGTACTGTCCGCCACCGTCATGGACGACTACATCAACCGCGTGTGGGCGAGATACAGTTCCGCGACACTGACGGTGACACCCTTCGTCGACCAGCCCGGCACCAAGTACTTCGGCCGGGTCTCGGGGAACGTCATGAACTTCACCAACAGCGCCGGAGCGGTCGTCACCAGCTTCCAGAAGCCGGACGCCGACAGCGTCTTCGGCTGCCACAAACTCCTCGACGCCCCCAACGACCTGGTGCGCGGCCCGATTTCCCGCACCCTGTGCGCGGGCTACAACCGCTCCACCCTGCTGGTCAACGCCAACCAGCCGGACACCAGCTCGGCGAACTTCTACAAGGACGCGGTGACCAACCACTACGCCCGCCTGATCCACTCGCAGATGGCGGACGGCAAGGCGTACGCGTTCGCCTTCGACGACGTCGGTGCCCACGAGTCGCTGGTGCACGACGGCAATCCGCAGCAGGCCTACATCACGCTGGATCCGCTCAGCTGACAGGGCTTCACTTCCGGGGGGGGGGGGGGGGGGGGGGGCGCCCCCCCCCCCCCCCCCCCCCCCCCCCCCCCCCCCCCCCCCCCCCCCCACACCCACCCCCCCCCCCCCCCCCCCCCCCCCCACCACCCCCCCCCCCCCCCCCCCCCCGCCCGCCCGCGCCCCCCCCCCCCCCCCCCCCCCCCCCCCCCCCCCCAAGCCCCGGGACCTGCACCGCGAAGCCCTTCACGGCTGCCGGGTCCCCTTCTCACACCGCTCCGCCTCCGCGACTTTGTCCGCCACCTACGCCACGTCCAGTCCCTCACCCTGCCTCCGGACCACACCCCGGGCCCAGATCCTCCGCACTCCACATCATGAGTTCCCCTCCCGCGCCGCCACTCCAGACCTAAATGACCTGCCAAGTGGCCGTGCCGGAAGGGCCGGCCGAAGAGGGATCTCCATGCGGCTGGGCAGGTTGGTCACTCATCGTCGGGGTGGTCTGCTTCCTCGATCAGCCGGGCTGCGAGATTGTCGGCCCATTCCACGGCCCAGGCCCGCAGAGCGGTGATCGCGTCGTCGTCGAAGCCGTAGGCAGCGAAGGCGTCGTCGTCGGTCCACTCGGCGCCCGCAAGACTCGCCTGAAGATCCTCTCGCTCGAAGCGCCTACGGGCGTGCCGGCGGCCGAATTCCTCGAGGTCGGTGGTGGTCCAGCGCCGTGAGGCCGCGAACACGTCGATCAGGTCCCGGGGCGCGCCGCGGTCGGCCAGCGCGCGGACCTTCGTGCCGATCACGTCCTCTTCGGCGAGGACCGGCCCGTACGCGGTATGGGCGATCGGCCCCCAGAAGATCTCCTTGAGGATGTCGACCTCGCACTCCTGCCCGGTCACCGGATCGGACACGGTGAAGCGGGCGGACAGTGGTGCGGTCTCCAGCGACCGCACCCGCCAGCCCCGCTCCACCAGCCCGTCACGGATCGCCGCCGCGATCTCAGCCATGGGCGCCGGATTCTCCGTCGCGACATCCAGATCCTGACTGGGCCGACTCACCAGCCGGTGCGCCTTGACGGCGTAGCCGCCGGTGAGGACCAGGGGATAGGGGGAGCCGAGCGCGATCACGTCGGCCAGCAGCCGCGCATGCAGCTGAGGCATGTCCTTCACGCGGCCGACCGGCCCCGGGCAGCCAGCGCGGGAAAGGCGTCCTCCCACACGGTGCGCACGGTGCGCCCTACCAGAGAGCGCAGCGTCGGCCACAGCTGCAGCAGAAGATCCTGGTTGAGGTAGCGGGGCAGGTCCTCGCGCAGGCCTTCGTGGAGAACCGTGCGGTAGAGCCCCATGCGCTGGCGCGGTTGGTCGAGGTCGTAGGAGGTCATGCCCGACCACGCCACGTGTATTGGCAGCTCGACCACTCCCTGGGCCGGCCCCTGCAAATCCTCCAGAACTGCGGGAAGGCGTCGCCGGAACTTCTCCCGGTAGAGCGCAAGATCCTCTGCCAGGTCCGACCCGGACAAAGGGGACTGTCGACTGGCTGCCATGCCCTTATTATGGCGGGCCCGCGTCGCGTCACCGGAGCAGAGCTTAGGGGGACGAGGCAGCGGATCAAGTTTCGTTCGCTCCTCGGAGTCGCCGTACGGGATGTCATCAACAGCACGCTCGCAAGTTGCCCTGCTCCACTCGCAAATGGTCGTTGTGACCGAGCGCCAGAGTGGGCGGCGCTCGCTAACCGGTGGGTCCATTCCCACTGGACATATGTTGCTCAGCAGGGCCTGACGCCCGTTCCGGTCGGGCCGGGTACCGCGGTCAGGACACTGGAATTCTGGGCTCGGCGAGCAGGCCACGGACCCCGCATGAGTTTGTCGCGGACCGGGCGACGACATCGATGCCCTGGCAGCGGGGTCGTCGAGCACGCCAACCTGATGGCGCCCGGATCGACGACCGCCTCACTCACGGACGGCAGCAGGCCGAGATCGTCCCGCTGGCCACTCCCACCCACGAACTGGACGGCAGCGCAGCGTGGCCGACGGCCGGCGACTGGGAGAGAATCACCACCGACCTGTTGCAACTCGTCCGCCAGGGGGAGTGCGATGCCCTCAGCCTCGGTTTGCCCGAGATTCCACGTGCCCTCATCTGCACCGACCCCGCAGCCAGGTGAGCGCCTTTGACGCCACGGCCGACAAGTTCACGTCTACGGACCCGCGGAGCATGCCACTGTCCTGGCCGAGGTCGCCACTTTCCTTCGGCCCGTCCGGTGACGTTATTGGCAGCTCTCAGAGTCCGATCGCGCCACCGGGCGGATCACGCCGTGCCTCCGACATAGGTGTTCAACAGCAGGTCGTCGTCGAGCGACGACACCACCGCAAGTACTAGGCCGTGTTGCGAAAGTGGATCAAGGGGCTCGTTCGGTGTCTGGTACGGGTCGTGTGATGCTGGCGCAATGACTGATCAACGCGAGGTTGTCATCGTCCGCTGGCCAGGTCAGGGCCCTTCCGTGGATCGGTTGGCCGAGTTGCTGGCGGCCTACCATCTGCGGACGGAGGCAGAGAAGGGCGAGGCCGTTGTCGATGTGGACGGGTTGCCGGACCGCTACCGGGCAGAAATCTTGGACCCGCGGGCCGCGTTCGCCGACGATGTCGTGCTGATGGCTCTGAGCGGCGACACAGCCGTGGGCTGCCTGGTGGTGACCGCCCCCGTCGGCGGCCGGTCAGAGGTCAAGAGGCTCTGGACAGACCCGGCATTCCGGAGCCGGGGCATCGCGTCCGCCCTGGTCGGCGCCGCGCTTGCGCATTCCGCGGAAAGCGGCGTCAGCATGGTACGGCTGTCGGTATGGAAGTGGCGGGCAGATGCCATCGCCCTGTACGAACGGCTCGGTTTCACCGTCGCCGAGTCGTGGGAGGAACGGGATCAGCTGGTGTGCATGGAGCGTGCCGTGTGAGGGGTCACAGCCACTCGTTGATGGCTGCGACCAGCACGGTTGCCTCGTATCGGACGGCGAGCTTGTCGTATCTCGTAGCCACAGCCCGGTGACGCTTGAGGCGATTGATGCCGCACTCCACCGCGTGGCGCTCTTTGTAGTCGGCCTTGTCGAACTTCGGCGGCCGACCGCCGCGCGAGCCGCGCTTCTTACGGTTGCGGACCTGGTCGGCCTTCTCCGGAATCGTGCAGCGGATGCCACGCTGGCGCAGGTAGGCGCGGTTCACGCGTGGCCCGTACGCCTTGTCAGCGCGGACCTTGTCCGGCCGGGTGCGCGGCCGGCCCAGGCCGAGGCGAGGCACCCGGATGGCCTCCAGAACCGGCTGGAACTGCGGGCTGTCGTGCCGCTGGCCCGCCGTGACCAGCAGCGACAACGGCTTCTGTCCCTGCTCAACCGCCAAATGCAGCTTCGTGGTCAGCCCGCCGCGCGAGCGCCCCAGGCCATGGTCGTCGGGCTCGGTCTCGACGCCACCAGGAGGCTCCTTCTGCGCGGCCCCTTTTTACGGGCCCCGGCAGCATGCTGGTGGGCCCGCGCGATCGTGGAGTCCACGCTGACCTCCCAGGTGATCAGGCCCTTCGCGTCGGCCGCGGCCTGCAGCTGTACAAAGATCTGCTTCCAGGTGCCGTCCCGCTGCCAGCGCCGGAACAGGTCGTAGGCCCGGTCCCACGGCCCGTACCGCTCCGGCACGTCGCGCCACGGCGCACCGGCCCTGGTCCGCCACCGTATGCCGTCGATCAGCTGCCGCCGCGTCCACGTCTGCGGACGGCCTGGCTTCTTGCCCGTCGGCAACAACGGCTCCAGCCGGGCCCACTGGCCGTTCGTCAGATCTCCACGCCGCACGAAACGTGATCATCCACGGCCTTGATCCATTTTCGCAACACGGCCTAGAACCATTGCTCAGCCAGGAGCTCTCCCATCGAGTTCTGCAGCTGTTCCACTTTGCTTCTCACGCGATCCCAGAGGGGCAGCTGCGGTGGTGTGGGGGCGTATCCGGCTAGCAGGTAGGGGCGTATGTCGGGTGGCGGATGCGCCGGTGTGACTCTGCGCGCCATCGTCTCGTGGGGGTGAAGGTGCCGTGGGGCCGGAACCGTAGCGCGGGGTCTGGTGTCATTGTCTTCACTTCGAGGGGCATATGCAGGGGGTGGAAAGTCTGTCATGAACGTGAAGGCTGCAATGAGGCGGTATTCATGGCCCGGCGCAGTTGGGCTCCTTTCCGGTAGTTCCTTGGCCGTTGGTAACGCGGCCACCGGTATTGGCGGCGGGTGGGGCGCGGCCATGATTTCAGGCGGGGCGGTGATGTCTGCTGTCGCGGCGTTTGCCACGCTAAAGGTCCAGGGGGATAGTGAACAGTCCCGGAAAGAGCGGGAGCGTGCCGCAGTCCTGGAGGCAGCTATCGGCCCTGTCGCTGAATACATGGGACGCCTGTCAGTCAGCCCGAGTGAGCATCGTGAGCTGCTGGGATCCATCAATGACCGACTGGTCGAGACCGCGTCGGAACTTGCTCATCCGCGGTCGCGTACAAGCTTTTACGCACTGCGCGGGACGGAGCTGGTGCGTCGTGCCTCGTCGGACGCAAACGGTCATACGGCGCAGACGCTGAGCAGTGGCGAAGAGAAGGGCGATTTCCTGCTGAGCCTTGCCCGGGGCAGTAGGGACCGATATATCGATGACCTGGCCAAGGACCCGGACGCCTACCGGATTTCTCTGGCCGATGGCTATCGGACGGCCCGTATTCTGCGCGCGCGGGCCGGTGAAATAACCCAAGGTCTGCTCATTGTGGAAGCACCGAGCTGTGGCGACCTGCCGGACGCGGATCTTCCGGTCCTGCTTGCGATCGCACACCTGCTCGGTGTGTGTCAGGTGATTCACCCACACGATGACGCCGCCGCGGACGGCGCATTCCTCCCACGCCCTGCGCCGTCGGGTGATTCTTCGTCAAGTGCAACAGGGGCGCAGGGTGGGTAGTAATCTCTACAAGAGGTTAACCCTTGACAGCGCATGAAAAATGGGGGCGGGTATGGCTGACCGGCAAAGTGTGATCGCGGAACTCGGGCCTCGCTGGATGGCGGGGAGTGAATCAAGCGAATCGTATTTCACCAAAGTTCGCCATGCTGCCGTGTCCCAGCCGCCGAATCGCTTGCGGCGATCCATCGAATTCTTGGCCAACGTTTTTACCGAACGTAAGAATTCCAAGAGTTGAGAACCACGTCGGACTGTTCGGACGCGGGCGGCCAGTCTCGAATCTTTCTCTGAGAGCCTCCGTCTTCCCGGCACGGCTCGACGGCCGGGGCTGCAGGCAGACCTGAGCGCAGCTGCGGTGGGTTCACCCGCTTTACGGGGATTGCGCTCGGCTGACGTGACACGGCACGGGGGGAGCGCTCGTGACGCTGACAAGATCCGGGGTCGGCGAACAGTTACCAGAGGTCAGCCAGCCTCGGAGGAACAAATCGGCACGACTGCCTGATCGCGGCTGTCCTTGGAGTGCACTGCAGAACAGTTCGAGCCTTGTCGAGGAGATGAGAGCCGGCAGCCCTGACGGTGACACTGGACTGGCACCTGGCGCTCGTCGTCGGGTGCCGACAGCCGAGAACCTCACATGCCGTTCGAGGAGTCCTACTAGTGCCGCATCAAGCAACGTTGTCCTCGTCGTGACGTGTTGCCTGGTTGCTGTACCGGGCGGCGTCGGGCGGCCAGAATGTTCGCGTGGCTGAACGGGTGCAGGTCCGGGAAATCGAGGACGACGAGGGCAGGCGGCTGCTGCGGATCGTCCGCAGAGGCACCGGCTCGGTGGTGACCTGGCGGCTGGCCCAGATGGTGCTGTTATCCGCGCAACGGGAGCCGGTGGCGAAGATTGTGGAGGTGACATTCACCAGCCCGGACCGGGTCCGAGACGTGATCCACAACTTCAACGCCGACGGCTTCGGCTCGCTCTATCCGAAGTACAGGGGTGGCCGGCCAAGGACCTTCACCCTTCCGGAACGCCGGGAGATCAAGCCTGAAGTCGTCTTCTGCATGGACGAGTTCGGCCCGCTCAACCTCCAGCCCCACCCGGGCCGGCAGTGGGCCGAACGTGGTGGCAGGCACAAGGATCCCGAGCGCGAACCCAGGCCCAGGCGACGTGCGGCCTACACCCGCCCGCACGGGGTCCGCCACCTGTTCGCCGCCTACGACCTGGGCAAGGACCAGCTCTATGGGCACGTCAAGAAGACCAAGAACAGGTCGAAGTTCCTGGAGTTCTGCCGTTATCTGCGCTCACTGCACCTGCTTTAGAAGCGCATCGCAATCATCTGCGACAACTACTCCCCGCACCTGACTACAAAACGGTGCCAGCGGGGCGGGACATGGGCGGCGACCAACAACGTGGAGATCGCCTACACCCCGACCAACAGCTCCTGGCGCAACCCCATCGAGGCTCAGTTCACCGCCCTGCGCTACTTCACCCTCGACGGCACCGACCACGCCAGCCACAAAGAGCAGGGCAGCATGATCCGCCGCTACATCATCTGGCGGAACGAGCACGCCACTGACCAACGCCTCCTCGCCCTCGTGAGCAAGGCAAACGCCGCCTGACCCACGCCCTCGGACGGCCTCACCACAGGTGCAGGAAGGTGCGGACGTCGTCATAGCCGTCGAGAGCCCGACCATCCACATCCGACGGGTCCGCCTCGGCACGCGCCGAGAGCGACTGCGCAAGCGCGAGAGCCTCATCGCTGAGACGTCCGAAGCGTCGAGCGGTGTGTCCGAGGCACAGGCCCGCCAGCCCGAGCAAGGGGCTACCCGACGCAGCCCGGGTTCCGACCTCCATGCACCAGCGCTCGACGAAGTCCCGATCATCGTCGTTCAACGCGCTCCCGACCAGAACGCTCGCCGCCTCGCCCTCTGCCGAGCGGTCCCGCAGGGCCTTCTCCAACGCCTCGACCACCACCTCGTGAGACAGCGCGGGAGGGTTCTCAAAGCTCAGATGAGAGTGCATCCGGCGAGACTACGTGCCCTGCTCGATCCTCATGGGAGCGGCAAAACCGAGGCGAACGTTGCCTGATGCGGCACTAAAGCGTGTTGCAGAACGTGGTGTCCGGGCAGGTCAGAGCCGCCTTTGTCGCAGGTCTGCTCATGCGGCGAGGGCGAGGTTGTGCATGTGGGCGACGGCTTGGACGGCGTGGTGGAGGCCGGTGCCGCGCTGTCGGCAGTCGCGGAGAATCTTGTAGTGCTTCATGCGGGCGAAGGCGTGCTCGACGCGGGCCCGGACTTTGCGGTGCTCGGCGTTGTCCTCTTCCTCACCCGGTAACAGGGCCCGCCCGGGGCGTTTGCGGTGCGGGACGACGAGGCCGGTGTTGATGTAGGCGCCGTCGGCGAGGACAGTCACGCCTGCACTGACGTCGGCCAGTCCGGAATCCCGCCATGCTTTCGCGTCCGCGGTGTTGCCAGGGACCGGCCGGGCCGCAGCGACCACGAGTTTTGTGTCGGCGTCGATGATGACCTGCACATTTGCCGAGAACCGGTAGTTGCGTGAAGAGGCGCTGACCTTCCGGTGGCGGACCGGGATCAGCGTGCCGTCCACGATCCATAGCCGCTCGACCGCGTCGGTCGGCCGGGCGACCGGCTCGATCGCCAGGAGCGGCCGCAGCCGCTGGATGACCCGGCACACGGTTGCCGGCGAGATGCCGAAGAGCGGAGCGAGCTGCCGCATAGTGAGGTTCGTGCGGTAGTACACGGCTACCAGGAGGACCCGGTCCGCCAGCGGTAGGCACCATGGCCGGCCACCGCCAGGACCGTTCCCGCCCCGCTCCCGCACGACCTTCAGCAGCCGTTCGAACTGCCGCATCCGCAAACCCGTGAACGTCTCCACCCACAACAGCTCAGCCCTCAACACCCCACGCATACAGGAGAAATGCCCGCCTCGCAGGCTTCTGCAACACGCTTTAGACGGGTCAGCGGCTGCGACGAAGGCGGAGTGCGCGGCCCGGGCGAGGTCGCCGCGGGCACGAACTGGTTCCACTGCTGCTTCGTGAACGGATACGACTGGGTTCATGGTCCCCAACGTCATCGGCGTGTCCCAGTACGCCGACGGGGGCCGGATGACGACCAAGTCCTGCACGTCGGCCGGCGCCTACGTGCACCGCATGAGCGACCTGTGCGGCCCGTGCCGCCAGCGGCCGGGCGACCGGACCGGTGGCACGCCTGCCCCTGCACCGCCGGCCACCGGCCCTTCCTCGGCCGGCACCGCGAACGACTCGGCCACAACCACCACACCCCCCGGGCCGGTCCGGCAGCCGGACCGGCTCCCCGACCTCGCCGAGATGCACCGGCGGGAACGCGCCCGCCATGACACACCGCCATGACGCCCCGCCGTGGGGCCGGTGGAGTGACCGCCGTCCGGGACGGCCGCGTAACGGGCAGAGATCAGCGCATCCGACCAAGGGCACTCGGCAGAAGCATGGGTGTGCGTCTGACCGAGAGTGAGAAGAGGTTTGCATGCTGGGACTGCGGCCCACTGTGGCCGATCCGGTCGGGCCGATCGGGCCGGCCGACGGGCTGTCCACCGCCCGCGACGTCGTCGGCGCCGTCGAGGCCGAACTCGGGCGTGTTCTCGACGAAGGGCTGCGCCGGGCCCGTGGCACCGACCCGGTGTTCGCCCACGATGTCGCCGAACGTGTCACCACGTTCGTCCGCCGGGGCGGGAAGAGGCTGCGCACGGCGTTCGCGTGGTGCGGCTGGCGGGCCGCCGGCGGATCGGGCGACCCCACAGCCGTCCTGCGCCTCGGTGCGGCCCTCGAACTCGTCCAGGCCTGCGCCCTCATCCACGACGACGTGATGGACGGATCGGCACTGCGTCGCGGCGCTCCGGCGGTCCACGTGGACTTCGCCCGTACGCACCGGACCGCCCGCATGAAGGGCTCGCCCGAGGCGTTCGCGACCTCCGCCGCGATACTCGCCGGCGACCTGGCACTGGCCTGGGCGGACGACATGCTGACCGAGACGGCCCTCGGCTCACCGCACGGCCTCCGGCTGCACCGCGAGTGGCAGGCCATGCGCGGCGAAATGGTCGCCGGACAGTACCGGGACATCCACGCGCAGGCCACCGGAGCGTCCGGACTCGACGAGGCACTGACCATCGCCACCCTCAAGAGCGCCCTCTACACGGTCGAGCGGCCACTGGCTCTCGGCGCGTCCCTGGCCGGCGCCGACGCGCCCGCCCTGGACGCGCTGCGCTCCGCGGGCCGGTGCGCCGGACTGGCCTTCCAGCTCAGCGACGACCTCCTCGGCGCCTTCGGCGACCCGGCTCTCACCGGCAAACCGGCCGACGAGGACCTGCGGACACGCAAACTCACCTACCTGCTCGCCGCCGGTCTCGAGCTCGCCGAGGCCGCCGGTGACGAGGAATCCGCCGACGCGCTCGCCCCGGGTGCGCCCTCCCCGCCGGACGACGCCGTGGAGCGGATGCGGACGGCGCTGGAGCGGACAGGGGCGCGGACCGTCGTGGAGTCGAAGATCGCGGAGCTGGGGGCAGCGGGTCTGCGCCACTTCGACCGGACCGGCGCGCAGCCGTGCGTACGGCGGGAGTTCGCCGCACTGGTCGAACGGGCGACAGCCGTGCCCCCCAAACGCACCGAGGAGGCCGCGTGAGGACCGTAGCGGGGCGCACGGATCATGTCGTCGTGGTGGGAGCGGGACTGTCCGGTCTCGCCTGCGCCCTGCATCTCCTGGGCGCCGGCCGCCGGGTGACGGTCCTCGAACGGGACACCGGTCCGGGCGGCCGGGCCGGCCGCGCACGCCTCGGCGGCTACGAGGTGGACACCGGTCCCACGGTCCTGACCATGCCCCACCTGGCCGACGAGGCCTTCGCCGCGGTCGGCGACAGCCTCGACCGGCACGTCGAACTGACGGCCCTCCACCCCGCCTACCGGGCCTGCTTCGCGGACGGGACCTCCCTCGACGTGCACACCGACGGCGAGGCGATGGAGGCGGAGGTACGGCGATTCGCCGGACCGGCGGAAGCCGCGGGCTACCGTGAGCTGCGCAGCTGGCTCGAGCGGCTGTACCGGGCCCAGATGGGGCGCTTCATCGATACGAACTTCGACTCGCCCCTCCAGCTCCTGCACCCCGACCTGGCCCGGCTGGCGGCCCTCGGCGGCTTCGGGCGCCTGGACCGGCGCATCGCCCGGTTCCTGGCCGACCCCCGTCTGCGCCGGGTCTTCACCTTCCAGGCCCTGTACGCCGGAGTCGCCCCGGCAAGGGCACTGGCGGCCTACGCGGTGATCGCCTACATGGACACCGTGGCCGGCGTCTGGTTCCCCAAGGGCGGCATGCACGCGCTTCCCCGCGGGATGGCGAACGCGGCGGCCGAAGCGGGGGCCGAGTTCCGCTGGTCGGCCGAGGCGACCTCGCTGGAGCGCTCGGGCGGCCGGGTCCGCGCCGTACGGCTGGCGTCGGGCGAGCGGATCGCCTGCGACGCGGTGGTGCTGTCCTGCGAACTGCCCGCCGCGCACCGCCTCCTCGGACGCGCGCCCAGGCGCCCGGTGGGACTGCGCCACTCACCGTCCGCCGTGGTCCTGCACGCGGGTACCGACCGCACCTGGCCCGGACTCGCCCACCACACCCTCTCGTTCGGCGGGGCCTGGGAACAGACCTTCGACGAACTGACCCGCACGGGGCGGCTGATGAGCGACCCTTCACTGCTGATCACCCGGCCGACGACACACGATCCCGCGCTGGCACCGCCGGGCAGGCACCTCCACTACGTGCTGGCCCCCTGCCCGAACACCACCGTCGGCCCCTCCGCCGCCGCATGGCGTGACCTGGGGCCGCGCTACCGCGACAGCCTGGTCGCCGAGCTGGAGCGCCGGGGCCTGGACGGATTCGCGGACAGCGTCCAGGAGGAGATGCTGGTGACACCGCTGGACTGGACCGCCCAGGGGCACGCGGCCGGCAGCCCCTTCTCCGTGTCCCACACCTTCGCCCAGACCGGCCCGTTCCGCCCACGCAACCTGGTGCGCGGCCTCGACAACGTCGTACTGGCCGGCTGCGGCACCACCCCCGGCGTCGGAGTTCCGACCGTACTCATCAGCGGCAAACTCGCCGCCGCGCGCATCACCGGAACCCTCCCACGCCGTTCTGCCCGCACCCGCCCGCCACTGCCCGGCGCACGTGTCGCCGCCACCTCGACCACGGAAGGCGCCCATGACCCGTCGTGAACTGGACGCCGCCGGGATCACCGATCCCGCCCTGCGCACCGCCTACACCCAATGCCGACGCCTCAACGCCCGCCACGGCAGGACCTACTTCCTCGCCACCCGGCTGCTCCCGGTGGAACACCGGTCCGCCGTGCACGCCCTCTACGGCTTCGCACGCTGGGCGGACGACATCATGGACGACCTCGACCGGCACCCCACGGCCGAGGAGCGCGACCGGCTGCTGCTCCGCCTGGAAAACGATCTCGCCCACGGCCTGCGTACCGGAGAAGGGGACGCGCCCGTGGTCCGGGCCGTGGCCGACACCGCGGACCGGTACGGCATCGAGCCCGCCCTGTTCGCGGACTTCCTGGCGTCGATGCGCAGCGACCTGCACGTCACGGACTACCCCACCTACGCCGACCTGCGCTCCTACATGCACGGCTCGGCCGCGGTCATCGGCCTGCAGATGCTGCCCGTACTCGGCACGGTCACACCCCGCGAGGAGGCGGCGCCGCACGCCGCGGCCCTCGGAGTGGCGTTCCAGCTCACCAACTTCCTGCGGGACGTCGGCGAGGACCTGGACCGCGGCCGCGTCTACCTGCCCGCGGACCTGCTCGCCGAGCACGGCGTGGACCGGCCGCTGCTGGAGTGGAGCAGGCGAACCGGACGGGGAGATCCGCGGATCCGCGCGGCGCTCGTCGCCGCCGAGGCCATGACGAGAGAGGTGTACCGGGCCGCGGAGCCGGGCATCGCCATGCTCGACCCGCGGACACGCCCCTGCATCCGGACCGCGTTCACTCTGTACCGCGGGATTCTCGACGCGATCGCGGACCAGGGCCACACGGTGCTCCACCGGCGTGCGGTGGTGTCCCGCGGGAGACGCGCGGCCACCGCCGCCGGCGCAGTCGTACAGATCGCGGGCACGCGGTGGCGCGCCCGCTCCGCGCGTGCGGCGCCGCGGGCGAGTGGCGCGCCGATCCCGACGAAAGGACCCGTGCCGTGAGGGACCGAGCGGACCGCGCCGGCTGGACACCGCCGTTGCGGCGGCGCCGCCGGTGGGACTGGGCGACACAGACACCGACCTGGCGGGAGGCCCGCCCGGCGCTGATCGCGGGCGCGCTGAAACGGGCCTCGGCACGTCCGTCCGGCAACTGGTTCGTCGTCGGTGCCTCCCGCGACGTCCGCGCCGGCAGCCGCCCGTACGGCAGGACGGTCGGCGGTGTCGAGGTGGTGCTGTGGCGCTCGGACACCGGCCGGCTGCACGCCGGGCCGGGCGCCTGCCCGCACCTGGGCGCACCCCTGCGCGACAGCCGGGTGGTGTGCGGCACGCTGGTGTGCCACTGGCACGGACTGGCCCTGGACGGCGGGTCGTTCGCCGGCTGGGACCCCTACCCCGCCCACGACGACGGGGTGTTGCTGTGGGTACGGCTGGACGCGGTCGGCGGCGAGGAGCCGTCCGAGCTGCCCGTCGTGCCGGTTCGGCCGGCGACGGGCAGCGGGGTGGACGCCGTGTTCACGGCGGTCGGACGGTGCGAACCGCAGGACGTGGTCGCCAACCGGCTCGACCCCTGGCACGGCTCGTGGTTCCACCCGTACTCCTTCGTCGACCTGACAGTGGCCCGGCCGCCGAAGGACGACGACGACGACGCCTTCGTCGTCGACGTCTCCTTCCGCGTGACCGGCCCTCTGGTGGTGCCCGTGCGGGCGGAGTTCACCGCACCCGGGCCCCGTACGGTCGTCATGCGCATCACCGAGGGTGAGGGGTCCACCTCCGTCGTGGAGACCCACGCCACGCCGCTCACCCGCGAGGGGGACGGCCGGCCGCGGACCGCTGTGATCGAGGCCGTGGTCGCCGCCTCGGACCGGCGCGGCTTCGCCCTCGCGCGGGCCGCCGCGCCCGTGCTGCGACCCCTGATGCGCCGCACGGCCGGCCGGCTGTGGCGCGACGACCTGGCGTACGCGGAGCGGCGCTGGACGCTGCGCAGCACAGGACGCTTCCCGGAGTGAACCCCGCGCGCCGGGGCGCACCGGCCGTGGAACGGCCTGGGATACGGGTATTCAGCGTCTCCCGGCCGCGCCCAGCGCACGCAGCACGGGTGAACGGCCGGCCCGGGGAACCGTCCACAGCACCTGTCCCCGTACGCCCCAGCCGGCGAGCAGAGCTCCCGCTGCCAGGAACCCGGTGGTGGCGGCGCGCTCCATCAGCGCCACCGGCAGGTCGCAGCGGATCGCGTCACCGGCCAGCGTCACCCGGGGGTCCGGGGTCCGCACGGGGGGCCGCCTGGCGTACGAGCCGACCGGGAAGAACGGGCAGTCCGAGCGCCACTCGTGCCGGGCGTCCACGATCTGGGCCCGCCGTGTCTCCGGGTAGACCCGGCGCAGGCTGTCGATGAGCCCGTTCTGCACGGCCTCCGGTCCGCTGCCCTCGGCCACGGCGTAGGCGTGCAGTTCCACCACGGAGCCGCCGGTCCGGGCGGACCAGCGGGCGGCCTCACCCTCGTAGCGTTCCAGGACACTGATGTTGTCGAGGCCGTCGTAGCCGCTGGTGCCGAGGAACCCGGGCCGGTCGGCGCGCACCGGCCGGTCCAGCCAGAGCCGCGAGACGAGGAAGGACGGCGCGGTGACCAGAGCGGCGACATCGTCGCGCCAGGCGGGGGTGCCAAGACCGGACGACGCGGCGACGACCGCGCGCAGTGCGCCGGGGTCCAGTGCGAGCACGGCGGCCTCGTGCCGGCCCGCGCCGCTGTCGGTCCCCACCTCCACTCCTCCGTCGTCGCACGGGTGGACGCCGTGCACGGGCGTGCCGGTGCGGACGTCCACTCCAAGGCTCCGGAGGTAGTCGCCGAGGGGCTCCCACAGGGCCTGGGGGAAGGGCTCGTCCGGCACGTCGAAGAGCAGGCCCTCCGAGGATCCGAGGAAGTAGATGTGGAACATCAGCAGCAGTTCCGCGGCGGACAGTTCGCGCGGGTCGGCGAAGAAGCTGCGTGAGAACACCTCGAAGGCCAGATGGTGCGCGGCCTCCGGAAAGCGGACGCCCTCCAGGAAGGCCGTCGCACTGATGTTGTCGAAGCGTTCGTAGACCTCGGGTACGCGTACGTCGAGGAGCGGCAGCGCGGCCCGGGCGTCCATCGTCGCGAGGTCACGCCAGCCGAAGGTGGGGCTCAGGGCGACGAAGCCCATCGCGCTGAACGGCGGTGTCCGCGGAACGCGGGCGAAGCTGTCGGTCAGCCCGCCGCTGTGCTGTAGCGGGTAGTCGGGGAGCGGCCGGAGACGATCGAGGCCGGGATCGGTCCGCCGCAACAGGCCGCGCAGGTTGTAGTACTGGCGGAAGAAGGCGTGGAATCCGCGGCTCATGGTCGCCTCGGAACCGTCGGCGAGGCGGGTACGCCAACCCGCGAGCCGGCCGCCGAGTGATTCCCCCTGCTCGTAGAGGGTGACGCGGGCGCCGCGTTCGGCCAGCAGGGTGGCCGCGGCGAGGCCGGCGATCCCTCCCCCCACCACGGCGACGCTCGGTGCGTCCGCACGGTCGAAGCGGTCCCGGCCGGGCGCGGGCATCACGATCTCCGCCTTGCGGTCGCGGCCCCGGCGGGCCGCTCGCTGAGGGGCGCTCACCGGGCGGACCGCCCTGCCCCGGCGGACCCGTTGCGGGCCAGGAAGGTGTGCAGGATGCCGGTCTGCCATCCGGCGACGGGAGCCGTGCGCACGCCCGTGAATCCGGCGCGGGTCAGACGGGCGGTGAAGCCGGGGACGGTGTCGAAGCCGAGGACGCTCCGCCACAGGTGGTGGTAGAGCTCACGGTCCCCGCCGAGGGTCCCCGCCGGGATGATCATCCCCCGGCACACGGCCGTCCACAGGAGCCGGTGGACGGCCGAGCCGCTGAGGCTGTACTCGTGGACGGCGAGCCGGCCGCCCGGCCGGAGCAGGGACCGGACGGCTCCCAGGACGTCGTCCGGGTCGGTGACGTTGCGGAACAGGTAGGCGGCGAACACCGCATCGTAGGGTCCCTCTTCGGCGGTGGCGACCTCCTCGGCGGTCAGGTGCTGGAAGCGCACCTGTCGCGGCCACGGTTTGGCCAGTGCGCGCCGCAGCATTCCCGACGAGGCGTCGACGGCCGTGATCCGGGCGCGGGGCGCGGCCCGCAGCAGGGCCCGGGTGGAGGCCCCCGTGCCGCAACCGAGATCGAGGATGTGCAGACCGGCCCCGGCACGGGGCAGCCGGAGCCGTCGGGCCGAACGCAGCAGGTCCGTGCGGTAGCCGGGGTTGAGGGCGGTGAGCCGGTCGTAGGAGTGCGACGCGTGATCGAAGGCGCGTGCCAGGTCGTGGTCGCGCAGCAGTGTCATCGGGGGCTCTCTCCCATGCGTGGGGCGGGGTGGGGGCGTCGGGGCAGGAAGGGGAGTTCGGCGGCGGTCCTGAGCATCGGACCGGTGGGGGTGCGCAGGCCGATGCCCCACTCCTCGCGGGGTGAGGTGTCGCCGTCGAGGAAGCGCAGCAGGCGCTCCGCCGGAACACTTCGGAACAGGCCGGTGAAGAAGCCGGGACCGTCGATCCGGCCGGTGTCCAGTGCCCGCAGCAGCACCGCGTCCATGGCCCGCGCCCGCCGCCCGTGCGGGGCGGGCACGTTCACGCGGCCCTCGCGCAGGGCGCCGGCGATGGCCCGGCTCTGCCGCTGGACGGCGGAGAAGGTGTAGCCGGTCGCCGGGCGGGTGGCGCCGCCCGCCGTCCCGATACGGAAGACGCCGGGCCCGGTCCGGCGGGCGAAACGCGCGTCGGTCATGGGGATGACGCCCTGTTCCGCCGATTCGACGGTGAACGCCCCGAGGCCGAGAACGTCGCGACTGTAGTGGGCCAGCGCCGCCTCGTACTCCGCCGTGGTCAGCAGGGCCCGGGAGAACTCGGTGTACTCGACGAGCGCCCGGTCGGGGGCCAGGGGCAGCACGTAGCCGAAGGCCAGTCCGTGGCGCGGCTGCGGCACCCGGAAATCCATCAGGTCGGCGATCGCGGGATCGAACCGGTCCGCGTCCGTGCGGACGAACCAGCCGCGGAAGTGCTGCATCAGCTGTGTCCGGGCCGGTGGCAGCGAGCGCAGCGGGCGGGAGTCGAACACCTGGCGGGCGCGGAGCGTCAGCGGCCGGCCGTCGAGGGTCGTGCAGTGGACCTCCGCGCCGTCGGCCGTGCCACGCACCGTGTCCGCGGTCGCGCGCAGGACGTGGAAGCCGGGCGCACGGTCCAGCCGGGAGTGCACCAGCCGCTCGAAATCCGTGGACCGCAGCATGCGGTAGCGCAGCGGTGAGGGGTCCACGGTGATCGCACGACCGTCGCCGTCGTGAACGCGCAGCCGGGACCAGGAAGCGGTGACCGCTTCGTCGAAGTCGCCGGTGTCCCGCTCCCAGTAACACCAGGTCCGCTCGGGCGGCAGCAGCGGACCGTCCGGCGCCGCCACCAGGGTCACGGTGGGAGAACCCGCCGCCGTCAGCCGGTAGGCGAGGCTGAGCCCGGACGCGCCGCCACCGACGATGACCACGTCGGACGTTGCGCCGGACACGCCGGAACGCCGGCTCACCCGGCACGCCGTTCGACGACGGGCGTCCCGTCGGGTGCCGTGCGCAGCAGTTCGGCGTCCGCCGCCATCGCGTCGGCGACGGCTGCGACGATCCGGCGCGGATCGCTTCCCGCCGGCAGCGGCGGGGCCGTGCCCGCGACGGACCGGCCGGCGAAGCCGGTCTCCAGGTGGCCGGGCCGGATGTCCAGGACCCGGATGCCCGCGGTCCGTGCCTCGCGGCGCACGGCACCGAGCCAGGCGCTCAGCGCCGCCTTGGAGGCGCTGTAGTCGGCCATCCCCGCCTGGGGCCGCTCCGCGACGACACCGGTGAAGGCCGCGATCACCGAACCGGGAGGCATGATGCCCAGCCCGGCGCGGAAGAACGCGGCGGGCGCGAGGTGGTTGACCGCCATCAGATGCTCCGCCACCTCGTCCTCGACCACATCCGCCGCTCCGAAGGCCACCGACCCGAAGGCCGTCACGACGGCATCCAGTCCGCCCAGCGCCGCGGCGGCGTCGTGCACCGCGCGGGCACACGACTGCGGTGCGTACGCGTCGAACAGGACGGTCGGAGCGCCCGGATACGGCCGGGCGGCCCGGGCCAGGCGATCCGGGTCACGGCCGGCGAGGGCCGTGTGCGCCCCGCGGCCGGCCAGTTCGGCGGTGAGGGCACCGCCGAGGACGCCGGTGGCGCCGGCGACCAGCACGCGCGCGCCGTTGATGTCCACGTCTCACTCCCGATCGCAGGGGCGGCCCGACGGCTCCGCCCTCCGTACCCTCTGTTCCGCCGGCCGGCCCCCGGTGGATGCGCCGGACGCGGAACCTTCGCAAACGTCGTGGCATGAGGTCCCGGTGCTGCGGGCGGCCCCGGCCGCGGTCAACCGCGCGCCAGGTCGCTCAGTACCTCCCGCGCGGCCCGCGTGCCCGACGCCAGAGCACCCTGCACGGACCCGGTCGCCCGATGGTCCCCGCAGACATACCTGCCGGGGGCGTGCCGCGTGGTCCGGCTCAGCGGCCAGGGCGGCTCCATCGCGGGCAGCGCCCCCTCGACGGTGTAGACGGCCACCCGCCGCCAGCCGCCGGTCCCGGTGCCGTACAGCTCGGCCAGCCGCCGCAGCACGGCCTCCTCCCTACCGGGCCGGTCGGCGCCGAGTACGGAGGAGGAGATCAGCGCGTGGCCGGGCGGGGCGTAGCTGGGCGCGACCTCCGTGAGGACACAGGTGTTGAGCACGGTGCCGGTGCTGTCCACCACCAGGGTCGGCTCGGCCAGCGGTGGGCTTTCGGCGGCGTGGTAGTACGTCGTGACCGTACGGCCGTCCGCAACGGCCAGGCCCGGCAGCAGCCGGCCCGCCGAGGCGGCGTCCGTGGCGACCACGACGGACGGAGCCGGCAGCTCACGGCCGTCCGCCAGCAGTACGCCCGACGCGGTGACGGCGTCGACCGGCGTCTCCAGCCGCAGGACGCCGTCGGGCAGCCCGTCGGCCAACTGGGCGGGTACGGCGCCGATGCCGTCGTAGGGCAGGCAGAGCGTTCCTCTGACCATGCTCCGCCAGACCAGATGGAAGAAGCGGGCGGAGGTCGCGAGTCGGTCCTCCAGGAACACTCCGGACAGGAACGGACGCAGAATCTCGGTGACCGCCCCCGCCGACAGCCCGGCGCGGGACAGGGCGTCGGCCGTGGAGCGGTCCGGCCCTCGTTTGAGGGCCCCGGCGGGCAGGAGCGCGTCCCGTGCGGTGAGTGCCGCCATCGCGGCCAGATCACGGGCAGGCAGCACCCGCCCGGGCAACAGTTCCCCCGCCGCCTTCGGCTGCCGGGTCGGATCGGCCAGGCGGACGGGACCGGTCGAGGTGTGGGCGATGAGGCCCGGAGTGAACGGCTTCAGCCGCAGACTCCGCAGATCCAGACGCCGCTTCACCTGCGGATAGGAGGTGTTGAACACCTGGAATCCGCGGTCCAGCACAAACCCGTCGACCCGGTCCGTGCGCATCCGGCCGCCCACGCCGTCCGACGCCTCCAGCAGCACCACCCGCCGTCCCGCGCGGCACAGATCCAGGGCGCAGGCCAGGCCGGCCAGCCCCGCCCCGACGACGACGGTCTCCGGACTCCCGCGGTGCTGACTGGTCATGTCCCTCTTCCTCCCACACCGACACCCCTACGCCGAGGACCGGGATCCCGCCCTCCGGCGCGCCCGTCGGCCGTTCCCTCAGAGCCGGCCGAGCCGCGACACGGAACACGTCGTTCACCGCGCGTCCTTCGTGCGGCGACAGGACCGGGTTCCCCTGCCACCGCCACCCGAACACGTCACGTCCGGCGAGGCCAGCCGCCACTGCGGCCAGGTACCCGATGGACGCACCACATCACCTGAGCACGACGGACTCCAGCGCGGTGACCGCCTGGGCAAGACCGAGCGGATACGGCGAACCCGGCACGGTCTGCCCGGCCCAGCCGGGCCCCAGCGTCATGACGACCGGCTTCCTGCGTGCGCCCCGCACACCCCATTCGATCGCGGCCACGTACTGGGCCAGCGGCCTGCTCGCGGTGGTACGCGACTGCGCCCACAGCCCCACCGCGACCGGCCCCGTCCTGCGCACCGCGGCCACCAGCGACTCGACGGGCAGCGCAGCGCCGAACATGCGTACGGGGAGACGTCGTTCGGCCAGCGCGGCGGCCAACACCTCCAGAGGCAGCGTGTGGTTCTCCGCGGGCACACAGGCGAGCACCGTGGTCGCGCCGGGCCGGCCGGCGGCAACGGGCGGGGTATGGCGCCGCAGCACCCCGGACACATGCCAGGAAAGGAAATGCTCGACCTCGACGTACCGCTCACCCGAGCTCTCCCACTTGCGGCCGACCGCCTGCAGAGTCGGCACGATCACCTCCGACCACGCCACGACCAGGCCGTGGTCGTCGATCGCGGCTCCCAGCAACTCGTCGAGAGCGGAGGCGTCAAGGCGCAGAGCGGCACGGGCGATCCCCTTGCACTCCTGACGTACGTCGCCCAGACGCAGGCCGGAACCTGCCCCGCCCCGGATCGCCGGCAGCGGGGACGCGGTGGAGCCCATCGGGGACAGGGACGCCTCCGGATCCACCTCGTCGAGCGCCAGGCGGGCGGCCTCGGCGGGCGCGAGCCCGGTCGCCGTCAACGCGCACATCCGCTCCAGCCGTGCCACGTCCACGGCGGTCCAGCGCCGATGCCGGCCACCGGTATGCGCGGCGGGGCCCAGACCGTAACGGCTGTCCCACGAACGGACCGTGGTGGGCGCCACCCCCAGACGCCTCGCCACCTCACCGGTGGTCAGGCCGCCTCCACGCGACACACCTCTGGGATCAACGTCGTCTCCGCCCGGGTCCACCCGCCCACTGTACGACGCACAACCGACGCATGTTGTCCGGCGTCGGCTCAGCTCACAAGAGTGGCACCCGAACGCCCGGCCAGGACGGCGCACTTGCGTGCCGGACCGGTTCGCCCCACGCCCTTCCGGCCCCGCGCTCGACGTACGGCAGGAGGACCAACCCCATGACCACGGACACGCGATCCACCGGTTCCCGGTCCCCGGACGCCGCGGAGGAAGAGCCCTACGAGGACGAACTCGCCCAAGGCCTCCGCGCATCGGACGAGGTCGCGTTCGCAGCCGTCTACCGGCGCTGGGGCTCCCTCGTCCACACCATGGCCACACGCTCTCTCGGCGACGCCCATGAGGCCGAGGACGTGACTCAGCAGGTGTTCCTCGGCGCCTGGCGCGGCCGGGACGGCTACCGTCCCGAGCGGGGACCACTCGGCGCCTGGCTGGTCGGCATCACCCGCCGGAAGATCATCGACGCGCTGGCAGCCAGAACAAGGCGTCTCACACTGATCGACTCGATGACAGCCGACGCCGACGCACAGCGCCACGAGGCAGGCGCACCGGACGACATCCTGGACCGGGTGCTCCTGGCCGATGCCCTCTCCCGGCTGCCGCGCCCGCAGCGCGAGGTGCTGTGCATGGCGTTCTACGAGGACCTGACCCAGACCCAGATCGCCCACCGCACCGACCTGCCCCTCGGCACCGTGAAGAGCCACACCCGGCGCGGACTGCATCGGCTGCGTGAAGGGATCGAACAAGGCCGGACCGGCGGGAACACCGCGTAGGCTCACCGAAATTCCGCCCGCCACACGCATCCGTCACGCCGTCCGCACACGAAACGGCTACGACGCTCCGCAACCGGCGCGACCGGCACGGACACAGGAACGGGAGGGCATCGGTGCCACACGTCGAACCCGCACGCCTGGCGGAACTGGCCCTCGGAAACAACACCTCGGACATCGAACCCAGCACCCTGCGGCACATCGCCGCATGCGACTGCTGCCGGCAGGAACTGAGCCGGATGACACGCGTCGTGATCGCCGCACGCAGTGTGGAAGAGGCAGACCTCCCGACCGCCCCTCCCGACCGGGTCTGGCAACACCTCGCCCAGAACCTGTCCGAACCGCAAGAGAAGACGGACGCGCCACCCTGGGCGAAACCGGCTCCCGTCCCCTCCGCGCCCTCGGCCGGGAGCCGGCTTCGCCCCCACAACTCCGCCGACACCCGCATCCGGACGATCCGCCTCACGCTCGGGCTGCTCTCCGGGATCATCGTCCTCTGGTGGTGGAGCCGTTCAACCAGAACGGCGGCACGACCCGAGACGTCCTGACCACGACCGGCCGTTACAGCCGCCGGGGCCGCTGCCGTCCAGGACGAACAGCGGAGTCAGAAACCGACGCTGTCGGGGATCTTGAAGAGTACGAGTTCAGGGACCCAGATGGCGGCCGGGCCCCGCTTGCCCGGCGTTGAGCCGTTTCGCCAAGCCAACACCCTGACATCTGTCAGGAACGCGACGTCCCAGGCACGGCCTACCGTTCGAGGCGCCGACTCGGAGGGCCTCTTGGCCGCTACGGCAGCCCGGGCAGGAACGACATGATCGCTCCGGCCGGGTGACAGCAGTGGAATGTGACGACATGACGAAGGTCCCGGCAGACGAGCATGACGGCAATCGGCCGATCTGCGGGCGCTCCCGGCCCTTCGACCAAGGAGAAGACATGCGCAGTATCCGCCGGATCTTCAGCGTGGGAACGGCCGCGCTCGTGCTCGGGGCAGGGCTTGTGGCCGGTTCTTCCGGTGCGGCTCAAGCGGCGGCGTCGGACTGCACGGGAGGTGCGAAGGGTTTCACCGACATCCCGGACAGTCTCAGCGGTCGCGCTGTGGCGGGGGCGGGGGCAGTGACGGTCGACTTTCCCGCCAACGTGCCGTACGCCGTCGCCTCGTACGCGATGCAGACCGGCAACGTCGGCGGCAGAGAGATGGGCTGGGGCGTCCTGAGCACCAGCTCCAGCCTGTGGGGCGCCGGCGCCGTAGGCAGGGTCTGGATGGATGTCACCAACGACGGCACGAACTCGTGGATCCAGTGCGGCCCGTTCGACGCGAGGGGCGGCGCAAGGATCACGACCGCGGCCTACCCGACCAGCAGCTCGGCAAGCCGGGCCTTCCGTGTCTGCGCACAGGTGGTCACCCCTTCCCCCATCGGCGCCATCAACTGCACCCCCTGGTGGTAGCCCCCGACTCTTGCGAACAGGACCTGTCCGCAAGCCTGCTTGGCCGCCGCTTCCTTCTGTTCTGGCGCGGCTCGACGGCGTGGTTCAACCTGAGACAGTGCCTGGTTGCCGCAGGGCTGGGTGTCGCCTGGCTGGTACAGCGCCTCGACGAAGCTGAAGCCGTCGGGATCCCGGATCCACTCCACGGCGCCCTCATCTTCGGCCTGAATCCCGACACCGCTTAGCGCTACGTCGACGCCTTCTACGGCCGTGCTGATTTTTCCGCCCCTGAGTAGAGGCCGCACCGAGGTGAGAAACTGCGTCACATCCTCCTTCCGCTGGCCAGCGCGCCACGAGGCTCGACGGTGCTCCGCCGCCACCCTCACCTACGAGCAGGTCGCGTAGAACGCATGCCCCTCCGGCCCGGGCCGGGCGCGAGGCAGCACGTCCTGCCATCAGAGGGCCGGGAATCCGGGCCCCGCACGGCCGGTACTCCGTCGGCGGCATGATGCCGCCGGGTCTGCGGCGGTTGCGTGGGAGGGTTGCCGTGCGCGGCACACGTACGGGCACGGCATCGAGGCCGTCTCCGCTTCCTGTCGCGGGGGTGAGGACGGCGAAGGGCTGGCGGCCGGATCCAGTCCGGCCGCCAGCCCTTCGCCTGTGTGCCTAGCGCGGCAGCACCAGCGGGTCCGTCAGGTTCCCGCGGCTGACGTATCCCGCCAGCATGCGGCGCTCACCGGGGCGCTGCCCATGTTGCCGCCGAGGGACACGCGGCCGGCCTCTACGTCCGTACAGCAGCGCTCGCCAGCCCGCGCCCTTGAAGGGCACGCTCGCTCTCTTCTGCCCGCAGTTGGACAGCGTCACCCGCTGCGCCAGGACTCCAGCCGCTGCGCGACGGTGCGTAGGTCGGCTTCCTGAGCGCGGACCGCCTGGGCGAGCTCGTACAGATCATCGTCCTTGGCCTGGAGCGGTTGGCCGGAGAGGTGCATGTACTGGCTGGTGCAGGCCCATCCGATGACGAGGTTGTAATCGGTGAAGGGGCGCAGCAGCAGTGCGGTGTGCAGGAAGGTCGCGGCCCGGGAGGCGGGTTCCTCGTAGTACAGGACGCCGCGCTCGCGCTCGAATGTGTGCCGGTCGGCCATGAACCCCAGCGCGCCCCAGTCCGCGATGGGCACGTTCAGCGGGGAGATCGCCGACTGGATCTGCAGGACCCAGCCGACATCGACGCGGATGATCGAGCTCACCGCTGTCCCACAGGGAAGCGAGCCTCGATGCCAGGCAGTACCCGGGTCGCTTCCGCAACGGCACCTTCTACGAAGGCGAGTCGGTCAGCCTCTTCCACCGTCACATCATGCACGTGCTGCTTCAGACTCCGGCCCGTCAGAGCCGCCCGATCACGCAGCCGCGCCATCTCTTCTTCGCTGAATTCCACATTGAGTGCAGGCATAGACTCAAGGTACCTCGTCAGGTACCAAATGAGGTACCCGTTGCCCCCACCCCCGCCTCGTACCGCGCGGACGCCAGCCGGGCCGAGACGACGCCGCGACCAGAAGGGCAGAGGGGCGACCGACCGCTCCCCAAGATCTGTGACAGAGCCCCGCTGACACCTCACAGCCAAGTGCGTCGTGTTGTCGTTACGGGTATGTCGGTTCGTCTGCGTGGAGGGCTCCTGCCCACGCAAGACCTTCGCTGAGAAAACCGCTCCGTGCTGCCGGCATCCGCAACGGTGCCACCCGCCTGGCGGTGGAACTCGCCGCATGGGGCGTCCCTCTGGCGCCGCCAGAGCGCCACGGCGAAGCCGCCGTTGGTGAGCAAGAAGTATGTGCGGAGAATGCTGCAGCAGATGGAGAGTGGGGAGCCGGTACGGCTCACCGTCGGCATGATGACGATGAAGGGGCTCGCCTGACTCGCTTTCGTCGCCGAGGAGTTCGGGTACGCGTACGCGGACCTGAAGGTGACCGGCGACAACAAGCTCATGCTGAGCGTGGTCCCCGACCCCAGCACTCGGGCCCGGGAGCGCGCCGCGCAGAACTGGGCGCGCTACCCGGACGCGACCGACGGGGTATCGCTGCCGCCTGTCGTGCACGAGACGGTCGAACTTCTCAGGGCCCGCACGGTGTTCGACCTCGGCCGTCAGTTCACCGACAAGCAGCGGGTGGCGATCGCGAGGTTCGTCATCACCATGAGCGTCGCGGTCGGTGGCCACAGGTTCGCGGACGGTACCGCTGACGTCGTCATCGCCGTGAGCGTGTGGGCCGGGCTCATGGCCCTGCTGCCCGTCGGGGTCCTCGTCAGTCGGCATTACGACGCCCAGGCTGCCGCCCAGTTGGAGGCTGCCGGGTTCACGGCAGTGACCGACCCGAGCGGGCGGCTGCGGTACGTGCCGCCAGGCAGGCAGCATCCCGGACACGGCAATCCGTTCGTTGGAGGGGCGTAAGAGCCTACGGCAACCACTCTGGCCTCGGGCCCGGATCTGTCCACTGCCGCGCTGTACAGAGCTTCCTAGCTCAGCCCCCCGGCAGAGCTGACTGGCCTGCTGTAGGACCTCGCGTTCAAAAGCATCCTCTGACGTGCAGCGGCGTCACGAGACGGGGATCGAAGTGCTGGGACGCAGACACGGCCCCGGTCAGAAGCGGCCCATTGAACCGGAGCTAGGCGGCCTTCGGCCACCGCTCGGAAGAGGAACGCGGCCGGGACGACTGTCCCCGCGCGCGGCGCAACGGCTGCTCTGTATGAAGCCACCGCAGGTATATCTGCTGGGCCTGGTCGTC
This sequence comes from Streptomyces sp. NPDC050535, assembly GCF_044457665.1. Lineage (NCBI taxonomy): Bacteria > Bacillati > Actinomycetota > Actinomycetes > Kitasatosporales > Streptomycetaceae > Streptomyces > Streptomyces sp. NPDC050535. The sequence goes on along the minus strand of NZ_JBITHE010000028.1, from coordinate 22,992 downwards.
GTAGTCCGTTCCGGGGTGCTCCCTGCGGGGGAACATCTCCTCGAGGCGGGTCTTGGACTTGGGCTTCAGGAAGGCTTTGTGCCAGGCGCCGAACCAGGGATCCAGTTTCTCCACCTTGATGTCGCAGGCTTCGAGGAAGGCGAAGTACTGCATGAGGTCGGTCGGCAGAGCCCGGCCGTTGATGATGCTGTGGATGGTGCTCCGCGGGAGCCGTCCCGTCCCGGCCCTGGCCTCCATCGTGCGCAGGGTGGGGCGTGCGGCATACCGGTAGGCGTCCCGCAGAGCCCCCGAGAGGTCGGCGGCATCGCGGACGAACTCGGGCCGGGGCCTCACACTCGAGCGCTTGGCGGCGCGTGCCGCCCTCTTTTTGCTGGCGTCGGCCAGGAACCACAACTCGTCCGCGCTGGAGGGTTCGACACCGCACACGGTGAGGAAGTCCTGGACGAGGGAGAGATGGGGAGGGGTGTCTCCGGCGGTGGCCCGTTTGTACGCTGCCGGCGACCAGTTCCCGCGCACAGCCATCTGCGCGTAGGTGAGGCCACTGCGTTCGCGGACCTCGCGCAGATACACGGCGAGGTCCCATACCGCGCCCAGACAGAGGAAGCGCGGCAGCAGTTCCCGCTGCGGGCGCCCACGGCGCGCCATGATTACTGCACCTCGCTTCCGTCGCCCGGGCCCGCCCACTGCCGCGCCCTGTTCTTCAGCTGGGCAACGCCTTCCGCGCGCGCGTTCCTCATGCTGCCGGTGAACAGCACGCCGCCCGCGACGGTGCCGACACCGCCCAGCAGCCACAGGATCTGGGGGACGGTCATGGGGGAGAGGAGGATGAGAAGGACGGCAGCGGCGAGGAACGCCACGATGACCACGGCTTCCGCCATGCCGAAGCGCGGGGGAGGGGAGTATGGGGACGAGGGCAGTGCCTCGGAGGTGCGGCTCAAGAGGGTCTCCTGGTCCGCCCGGCGGCGCCAGATGGTCACCGCCGGGCTGCTACTGGCTCCAACTAGCCGATCTCGCGAGGCGATTGGCGTCACCTCAAGCGCGACATCGGGTCCGAAATCACCAGGATCCCAGCCTCGTCACCCTCCGTACATGTCTCCTCATATTGGTTCAGAAACCGTCTGAGTAGCCCGCCTGGTTCCGTAAGCCTCTGCACGCCTCTTGCCAGTGCGTTTGCCGCGCACTGCGAAATTGGCTCCAGTTCTGTCCCCCGTAGCGGGCTTGAGAAAGTGCTGGTGAGCGCCGAAAGTTGTCCCATCTTGATGTGCGGGACTCGACCGGTTGGTGGTCGAGGCCCTACCCGGTATCGGGCCCTGAACTGCTACTGGCTCCAACCACGGCATTCCCAGGGGGCACACTGCTGGCCACGTTGGCGCGTGAACCAGCGCCGAAGCCGATGCGCCGCCATCGCGGGCGTCGGCTTCCGCCGTACCCGGGCCCCAGCCTCGCCGCGCACCGGACTCCACCCAAGCGTCTATGCCACTCGGGCCGCCCCGGATGCGGATATCGGCGTTTTTCAGCCGCCCCCTGTTGTGGTGGCTGGTTTGGGTGCATGGTGTGGGTGCGGGTACCGAGCCACCCCCGGGTGAGGTTTCCCCACTTGGCCGGGTCCTGCCGTCGCTGACGGCGGGACCCGCCGCGCCTCCCGGCTCTCCACGGGAGGCATGCGGCTGCCCGCACCCCGCCCGCCCCCCATCCCGCACGGCTGCTCCGAGCGCGCCCGGCCACCCGCCCCGGGAAGCCGGGCTGCCGCGGACGGGGCTGACAGCGCGACCTCGATACTCCACTCCGCCTCTTGCGATCATCGTAAGAATTTACGACAATCGGAAAATGGATCTCGTCAATGAACTCGCCGCTCTGCTCTGCCCGTTGCCCGAGCCGGGGAGCGTGACCCCGGAGGACTGCTTCCCCGACGCCTTCGAGGAGGCCGAACGGGAGCGCTCGCAGTACGCCGACAATCTGGAGGCCGCCGCCTTCGCAACCGAAGGCGATCCCCTGATCCTGGCCCTGGAACAGGCTCAGGCGCAGAAGGAAGAGGCCGACCGCCGCATCCGCCTGATCCTCGCCTACGCCCGGGAGTTCCAGCCAGGGCGCCGCTACCCCCTGCGGGAACTCGGCCAGGCCTCCGGCTATACGACCTCGGGCACGTACACCGCCTACGGCACTGCGGAGATCGACCTGGTGCAGAGCCGGATCCACCGCTCCCCCCGGCGTCCCGCCCCTGGCAAGACGCCGGCGTGAGCAACACCGGGACCGCCCCCGGCCGGCCACGCGCAGTAGCCCGTGGGGCGGCGGCGCGCCGTCTGCCGAAGTTCCTTCTCCGGCGACGCAGAGACCACGTTCCAGCCCGGTCCTGTACCGAGCACTGAACAGGAACGCCGGAGATAACCGCCCGGTGCTCACCCGCGGGCTTGTTCAGAGCGCCCGAGCTCGCCTGTCACCTGAGTGTGGACAGCCCGGCCCGCGTCTCCAGGGCTATCGGCGCCGCCGAACCGGCGCCCCTGACGCCGGTCATCACCGAGCACGGCAGCTTCAAGACCCGCGGACTGCGAGGGGCGGGGGTGCGGTCGCGGTGCCCCCGCGGGAGGGCGGCACCTGGTCACCGGCGGCCAGCCACCCGACGAGGATCTGGCGCCGCAGATCGTTCCCCCACCAGCAAGGGATGCGCCCGAGCAGTGCCCGACTGTCGGTAGCGTGAGGACCGTGATGGTGGGAACGGAGGAGACCCGGCTGGTGGTGCTGCGCGGCAACAGCGCGTCGGGCAAGTCGTCGGTCGCGGCCGGTCTGCGAGAACGGTTCGGGCGTGGTCTGGCGCTGGTGGGCCAGGACAATCTCCGCCGGATCGTGCTGCGCGAGCGCGACCGGCCCGGCGCGGCGAACATCGGCCTGATCGACGTGACAGCCCGCTACGCCCTGGACGCCGGGTTCCACGTCGTGATCGAAGGCATCCTCTACGCCGACCACTACGGCGACATGCTCGCCAGACTGCGCGCCGATCACCGCGGCCCGAGCCACGGCTACTACCTGGACGTGCCGTTCGCCGAGACTCTCGCCCGGCACGCCACCAAGCCGATCGCCGATGACGTCAACGAGACACAACTACGTGAGTGGTACCGGCCCTTCGATCTGCTGCCCGGCGGCGGTGAGAGGGTCATCGGCGCCTGCAGCGCCCTGACCGAGACCATCGAGCACATCTTCCTCGACACGGGCCTGGCCCGTCTGCCTGCAGTGGATCGGTGACCGGCACTACGTTCCGGCTGCGACGCACCGTTGATGAGGGGTGCCCGGCGGCAGCATCGGCTTCGAGGTGATGGGTGCCGCCGGGCACCATCAGCCTGGCACAGCGCACTGACACCGCCGAGAGCACGATGATGGCGACCGCAGACAACCTCGCACTCCCGAGTCCCGGTCGATGCCGCCCACGCGCGACGGCCGGATGGGGGCGCAGAGCGCTGGACGGTGAGTACGTGGCTTCAGATTTTCCAGGAGCGCAGCGTTTCGGCGACGGTGTACACGCTCACGCGGGTGTCGCGGACCTTGCGGACGAGGTCGGACAGGGCTCCGTAGGGCGGATCGACCCCTTCGCCGGACTGGTCCATGTACTGGGCGGCGACGAAAGCAGCGAAAAGACCATTGCGGTGCGGTAGTGGCTCGAGACGCACGATCGAGTGCAAGAGCGCAGCCGCGCGCCAGGCCACATCGGGGTCGGCGGATTCCAGTGTCGGCATCCGGGTCTTGTGCCGTGCGACGGCCGCCACCAGTGCGGAGTAGTCGGTGACTGCGACTTCTCGTTTTGATGTCACCGAGGGTTCTCATCGAGGTGTCATGTATCTCTGCTGGTCAGGGCATGGAAGTGGCGACGTCGAGTGAGAAGCCTTGGTGACATCATGTGAGAATTCCCAGCGCGCTGAAATGAGAAGTCCATAGGAGTTGGCTATCTGACCTGCTGTTTTGTGATTCGTCCTTGAGCGAGTGCCGTGCGTGGTGGCCGCGAAACCTGATCATCGAGGGCCGTCGCAAGGGCGAATAAAACCGAACTCTGTGATTGGGTTTTACAGGTCACTTTCTGTCGACCGGTCGACATCGCTGTACTGCCGAGGGTCGGGACCGAGCGGCAGTACGCGAGACATGGAATGTCCGGCGATTGAGAGCCCCAGTGTGCGTGGGGAAGACCGGTGCTGACAACACCGCGCTGTCAGCGCGCAGGAGGCACCCCGTGTGCACGGGGAAGGCAGGTAGAGGCAGCGCTCGGTGGGGATGCGCGAGGAGACACCCCCGTGCGCACGGGGAAGACCGGCGTATCGACGGAGCTGCGGCCGCCTGATGGGAGACACCCCCGTGCGCACGGGGAAGACGGGCCGCCCATCTACGACCGGCACTCTCTGACGGAGACACCCCCGTGCGCACGGGGAAGACGATCCCATGAGGTCCCCATAGACCACGTCACCGGAGACACCCCCGTGCGCACGGGGAAGACAGATGCTGGGCAAACAGCTGGGCAATGACGTCGGAGACACCCCCGTGCGCACGGGGAAGACCCTTACTCACCTGCAGCTTTGAAGATCATTAGAGTCTTTTTTGTTTACTTTACATGATCTGGCTCTGCTGAGAGCCGCTGCCTGGCGGCGCTCGTTTTTTTGGTGCTTCGGGCCTGAATCGCCTGACTGGCAGGTGGATTTGAGCACGCCATTCGAGCGGTGTTCATTCCTATTTGCGGGGCTTCTTCCGTCGGGCGCGGGTTGAGCGGCGGGGTTGCTGGCGTGCTCTGGTCGGCGGTTTGTGGGGGACAGAGGATGAGGGCTGGAGGCGGACGGATACGAGTCCTGCGGCCAGGAGGCCGTTGTCGCTGGTGTTGTGGATGTGGCGGCCCAGTTCGACGGGTTCACCTGCATGGGGAGGAATGTCCGTGGGCGGTCAGGCGTGCTCGCCTCCGAATCGACAGACCCCTACGTGGGAGGGTGGCCGCGGAATCCGGACCGCAGACCGCATCCTCCGCTGCCGGGGACGCCCGTACTGAGAGGTGATCCGCATGCGGCAGGATTGGTGTCAACATCCCGGCATTCAGGGCGGGTTGGCGCGTGGGAGGAGCAGTTGGTGGGAGTGCGGGAGGATGCCCGGTCTGGTGGGATCGATCTGACGCCTTGGGGCAAGTTCGACCGCGGACTGAGGGCGGTGTATCCGCTGCTGTTCCATCTGCTGGATGTCGCGGCGCTCGCGGGTGTGGTCTGGGATCGGTATCTGACGCGCGGCCAGCGCCGGCTGATCGCCGCCGGACTGGGGCTCTCTCTTGCCGAGGCGCGCTGCCTGGTGATGTTCATTGCCGGCCTGCATGACCTGGGCAAGCTGTCCGCGTTCCAGGAGCAGGAGGCGCATCCCTGGGCCCGGGTCAGCGACACCCTGCGCGCGGACACCCATAACTGGCGGCGCATGCCGCACGAGCGGGCATCCATGCACAGTGCTCTGCACCTGCTGGCTGAGGCAGGCTATCCGACGGACACTTCCGACAGCGCCGGGGTGCTGGTCGCGCAGATCCTGGGTGGCCACCACGGCCGGTTCCTGCAGGTCGACATCGATGGCGCGGCCAAGGCATCCCGGGTCAACCTCACGCTGGGCGGGCCGGCCTGGCAGGATCTGCGCCGCCGCTACTTCGCTCTGCTGCGCCATCTGACCGGAGCCGTCGCGGTGCCGGCGGACGTGTCGGTGCCGGCGGCCGTGCTGATCACCGGAGTCGGTGTTATTGCGGACCGGCTGGCCAGCCAGCGCCACTGCTGGCTGCCCAAGGCCCAGGCGCCTGCCTTCGGCGCCGCCGAGCACTACGCACAGGCCGTCCGGGACGCCCCCGCCTTGTTCGAGCAGTCCGGTCTGCCCCGTATCACCCTGCCGTATGCCCCCTTCAGGCGCGCGCACGGCGGCCTGGAGGCCCCGAACGCTCTGCAATCCTCGGTGATGGAGCAACTCGCCCTGGCAGTGGGGGAGAAGGGCCCCGGGATCGTGGTGGTCACCGATGCCACCGGCGGCGGCAAGAGCGTCACTGCCCTGGAAGCCGCACGGATCTTCAACGCATCCGGTGACACGGCGGGCATTCTGTGGCTGCTGCCGACCACGGCCACCACCGACGCCGCCTACGACGTCCTCGAGGCTTACGTGGCCGCCCACAGGCCCGAGCATGCCCCGGTCTCCGTGGTCCACAGTCACAGCTACCTCAACACCGCCTACACCGACCACCGCCTTGCCGCTCACGAGCCGTCGACCAGCGACGCCTTCTGGCCCGACGAAGGCGACGACGGCCTGCCGACGGGGGAGCGGCCGGAGGAGAGGGTGACGGTGCCCGACGGCTGGCTGCGCGGTTGGGACAGAGCCCTGCTGGCCCAGTTCACCGTCGCCACCCACGACCAGGCCCTCATGGCCGTGCTGCCCGTCCGTTTCAGCGCGCTGCGCATGCTGGCCCTGTCCGGACGGACCGTCATTGTCGACGAAGTCCATGCCTTGCCCCCGTTCATGGGGCTGATGCTGGGACGGCTGCTGCACTGGCTAGGCGCCTTGGGCTGCCCTGTGGTGCTGCTGTCGGCGACCCTGCCCAGGCACACGAGCAGCGAACTCATCCGGAGCTACCTCGACGGCGCCGGCCACCCGTACCCCGCAACAGCCCATCTGGACTGCCATCCCCCGTATCCCGGCTGGCTCTACGCCGCGGCCTCAGACGCCTCCCTCACCCGCATCGCCCCTGCCGCGGCCGCCGCCCACGCAGACCGGCACCGCCGCCACGCCGAGATCCGCCTTCACCCGGTGCGCCACCCGTCCTGCACCGACCCCGAAGACGCTCCAGTCCGGGAGACCCGCCTGCAGCGCATTGCCCAAGAGATCGCACCTGTCGCCGAATCCGGCGGCTGCGCGGCCGTCTACTGCGCCACTGTGGCCGACGCCCAGGCCACTCACGAACACCTGTCCGCCGCCCTGGACTGGCCGGACGGCGGACCCGACGGCCAACTGCTCCTGCTGCACGCCCGCTTCCCCGGCCACGAGGGCGAAGCCCTCACCCGCCACGTCCGCACCGCCCTCTCCCGCAGCGGCCGGCGCCCGAAACGTCTGGTGATCGTCACCACCAGCCTGCTGGACATGAGCCTCGACATCGACGTCGACGTCATGGTCAGCGACCTGGCCGCCGTGCACACCCTCCTGCAACGCCTGGGCCGCCTATGGCGCTTCGACCACATCGTGCGGCCCGCCTGGATACGCCGTCATGGCCGCCCCCGCCTGAGTGTCCTTCAGCCCACCGACCACCAAGGCCGCACCCTCCTGCCGCCCGCCTGGCGCGTCCTGGACTCCCCGTTCCTGCCCCTCGCCACCGCCGACCGCCTCGCACACCGGCACGACGGGCCGCTCACCCTGCCCGACGACGTGCAGCACCTCGTGCAGAGCGTGCACGGCGACGCCGAAGACCTCGCCGCCACCCACCCCGCCCTGCACCGCAATCACACCCTCCACCGGGCCCGCCAGCGCACCGAAGAACACCACAGCGCGCTGCACCTCGTGCCCACCTGGCACGACACACTCTCGCTGTCCGACCTGCACCGCCAGAACCTGCACGCCAGCCAGGCCGCCACCCGGCTGGGCGTCATGCCCCGCCGCCTCCTGCCCGTCTACCGGACCTCCAGCGGCCGCCTCACCCTGGACGCGGCCGGCACCCAGCCGCTGCCCCAGCAACGCAAACCGACCACCGCGCAGACCCGCACGATCCTCCAGCACACCCTGCCGGTGCCCGCCGCCTGGGTCGCCGATCGCAGCCGGCGCACCCAGGTCCCCGCCTCCTGGCGTACGCACGCGCTCCTCGCCGACCTCGTCCTGCTGCCGCAGGACGCCCAAGACCCCGCACAGCCGGTGCGTTTCGGGCACCACAGCCTGCGCCTCGACGCCACCTTGGGGCTGGTCCACACCCAGGCCTGAGCCGCCGCCCTTTCCTGAGCCCTCCAACGCGCTGGGGCTGCTGACCGCGAACTGCGCCGGGCTGTGCGAGGACCGGGAGAGCGCCGCCCGCCCCGGCGTTGACCGCTGCGCGGTTTCTGCCTGCCACGCCGACAGCCGCCCGGGCAGGCCCGGACACCCTGGAAACAGCGGCGCATTGCACCCCCGTGCCCCTGAGGCGGTACAGGCGCGCCGTCGGGCGGCAGCGAAAAAATGGGGGATGCCGGGCGGAGCCGTGAATAGAACCACCCCGGTTCCGAGAAATGACTCTTGGTCAAAAAAAGTAAACCGACCGGTAATTGCGAAGTTAACCATGTGGTTCGGGAGCTGCCGCGCTGTGGCTAATATAGAACCGCGAAGTCGGACTACTGTTCGAGTCCGGTGCCTCGCGCCTGCTGTGCTGCGGACACCGCACCCCTGGTGACCGCGTGCGGCACCCTGCTGCCCGTCGGCGTTGGCCTGACCTGGCCCACGACCGCGCGGCGCGCCTCCATTTCCTGGTCCTCCGCATACATCTGCGGCATCGCGACCTGGGCGGGCCCTGAATTGGCAGGCAGTCCCCTTTCCAGAAAACGCCTCATACTTCACACCCGGCAATGGAGCCCGTGTGCCTGCCCCGCATTACGCGACCGACCGAGAGCCCTGCATTCCCGTCCTGTTCCTGAACGAGCGTCAGGAATACCTGGGATGGCGGGATGTGCTGCTGCACGCCCACCTCATCCAGGACCTGGCGCTGCCCCTGCCGCCGGCGGCATCCGCCGCCCTGCGTCTGCTCGTTGCGATGGCTGCACGGGTGAGTGGCCTGGACGCGCAGGCAGATGGACGCATGACCGCACGGCAATGGGCACAACGCCGCCGTGACCTGCTCAAGAACCCCGAGGGATTCGACCCGGGCACCGTCCACGACTACTTCGACCGCTACATCTGGGACCTGTTCCACCCGCAGCGGCCGTTCCTGCAGGACCCGCGGCTGGCCGCACAGTGCGAAAAACGGGCCGGCATCAACAAGCTGGTCTTCGGCCGCCCCGAGGGCAACAACCTTTCCTGGCTCAGCCCGCACACCGACACCCACCCCCAGCCCGTGCCCAGCGACCAGGCCCTGTGGCACCTGCTCATCCACCACTACTACGGCGCGGCCGGCCAATGCTCCGTGCGCACCGTGAGCGGCCGCTCCCTCGGACGGGCCAAGGCCGGACCGCTGCGCTCCACGCTCTCCTTCCACCCCCTGGGCCGCACCCTGTACGAAACGCTCCTGGCCGGCATGCCCAAGCCGTCCCGGCCGTGGCCGGACGCAGAGGACCGCTGCCCATGGGAGGAGCCACTCCCCGCCCCGGACCCGGACGACAGCCCGGACCCGGACGACGGCCCGGACCCCGATGCCGCACCGCCACCGGTGTCCTCCCCGGGCCGACTTCTGACCGGCCGCTCCCGGCACGCCGCCCTCCTCATCCCCTCCGCCGACGGCCGGCAGGTGACCGACGCCTACCTGACCTGGGCCACCCAGAAAAAGCTCCCCGCCCTCGACCCGTACCTCATCCACCACGTCCATCCCGACCAGCACGTCACCAAGCGCCACAAGCCGCGTCCTGCCGATGCCGACCGGGCGCTGTGGCGAGACCTGGACGCCCTGCTGCTGGCGGGCGATGAGGACGACCGCAAAGGAAAGACAGGCAAAGGCGGCAAGAACTACACCGTCCAGCGTCCCGACGCCTTCACCACCCTCAACGACCTGCCCCCGGACCTGCGGGCCGACCTGCGGGTGAGGGTCTACGGCTTCGACCAGGACGACAAGACCGTCAACCGCACCTGGTACACGGCCCTGACCCCGCCGATCTGGCTCTGGACGCAGGAGCACGACCCGGCCGCGGCCGAGCGCATCGCCGAATGCCGCAAGGCCGCCGAGGAGATCGGCGAGCACCTCGACACCGCCTCCAAAGCCGCCTGGAGCCACGTCACTTCCCCGGTCGGCGACAGAACCGGGCGGCCGCCGAAGCGCCTGCCGCCGTGGACCCGCAGCGCCCGCACTCTGTACTGGCCCCGCGCCGAGAACACCTTCTGGGCCCTTCTCGACGACTCCACCCACCCTCCACACGCGGCGTTCGCCGCCGACGCCATCCACGCGCTCCGCACCGCTACCCGCCCGGCCATCGCTCAGCACTTCCGCGCCGCCGAAGCCATCGCCCTAGCCGTAGACCAACTGCGCCGCCACCGTCACTGACCCCCGGCTTCGACCCGCCGCCACCCACCAAGGCCACCGCACCCATGCCCTTCACCACCGCGCAACGCCGCGCCCACTACGACGACTTCGTCCATCAGGTCATCACCCTGTGCGCGGTCAACAGCATCCGCGCCGACCTCAGATCAGGACTCGGACGCCCGGTGGCCGAGTGCTCCCGGATGCCCGAGCACCTCACACGGCACATCGCCGGCTTCGGAGCACGCCGCGCCCACTACACCGTGGCCGGCCTCATCGCCCGCGACCGCGACCTACCGCACGAAAGCAGCCCCTACCAGCCAGAGCTGGTCACCCCCGGCACCGACCACACCGCCCGCCCTGCACCCGCACCGGACCTCAACGACGCCGCACCCGCGCCGGGCCCGGCCCCCGCACCACCGCCCGGCACTACCGCCCGGCCCTGGCGCAGCCGCCCCGACCTCGGCACCCACCTCGCCATCGCCGTGGCCCGGTACGGCTTCAAGGAAGCCACCATGACCAACCGCATCAAAACCCTCACCCAACTCGACACCGAGTTGCTGCACCCCCGGCTGTGGTCGCTCACCAGCCACCTCCACAGCCGCGGCATCGCCCGCATCGACTTCGCTGTCCTCCTCGAAGACCTGGCCTGGTGGGACCACGACCAGCTGGAGACGGCCGCCCGCTGGCGCGAGAACTACTTCCTCACCCTGCACACCCTGTCCGCCAAGGAGCACTGACATGGCCGCCCACGCACCCGCCCGCTACGTCGACTTCCACGCGCTGCACCCCCTGCCCGCCTCCCTGGTGAACCGTGGAGAGGACGACCTGCCCAAAACACTGCAACTGGGCGGCGCAGTACGCGCCATGGTGTCCTCACAGTCCTGGAAGCGAGCCATCCGCATGCGGATCGAGGACGACCTCGACGAGCACGCCGCACGCACCCGGATGCTGCCCCTGCGCGTCGCCGACGCCCTCCGCGACGCCAACTGGCCAGAAGACCTGGCGGCCTTCGCCGGCACCCAGATCGTGCGCTCGGCCACCCGGGAAGGACTGAAGACCGAGGAAGGCCGAGGCATCACCTCGGTCACCCTCTACCTGCCGCGCTCCGTCCTCGACGACCTCACCGACCTGTGCACGGAACACCGCCAGCAGCTGGAAGAAGCCCTCGCCAAGGAGCTGGCGGACAAGGCACAGGAGACGGAAGCCGACGCCAAGGGCACCGCCCGCAGGAAAGCAAAAAAGGAGAAGACGGAGGCTGTCCTGCCCACGCGCACCGTCGCCACTCTCATCCGCCGGCGCACCGCCACCATCAACCTCTTCGGCCGCATGCTCGCCGAGGTACCCGGCGCCCAGGTCGACGGAGCCGTGCAGATGGCGCACGCCTTCTCCGTCCACCAAAGCAGCCAGCAGCCCGACTACTTCACCGCCGTCGAGGACTGGTCACTGCCCCACGAGAGCGGCAGCGCACACCTGCAGACCAGCTTCTTCACCACCGGCCTGCTCTACCGCTACGCCACCGTCAACCTCACCGAACTGACCCGCAACCTGGGCGGCGACCACGACCAGGCCCTGCACCTGCTGGAGCTGTTCGCCGAAGCCTTCATCGACACCATGCCCGGCGCGAAGAAGACGGCCACAGCCCCGCACACCTACCCCTGCCTGGTGCACTACGCAGTACGCGACCGCCGCCCCGTCTCCCTCGCCGCCGCCTTCGAACAGCCCGTCAAAAGCGCCCCCGGCGGCGGCTACATCACGCCCGCCATCAAGACCCTGTCCCACCACGCCGGCGCCCTGAACCGGCTGCTGGGCACCCGCCGCCTGGTCGGCTCCGGCTATGCCACAGCACACGACGCACCCCTCGACCACCTCGGCACCGTGCACGCCGGCTTCGACGACCTCACCGTCGTCCTCACCCAGACCGCCGCCCAACCCTCCCCGGCCCGGGTGGCCGCATGAACGGCTTCCTGCTGCGCCTGGCCGCCCCGCTGATGTCCTTCGGAGAACACGCCGCCTTCCAGTACCGCGACACCCACCCCTTTCCCACCCGCTCCGCCCTCATCGGCCTGTTCGCCGCCGCCGACGGACGCCCGCGAGAAGAAGCCCTCACCCCCGCTCCGGACACCCACAAGATCCCCCACACGGACCTGGAATTCACCGTCCGCATCGACCGGCCCGGCCTGCGCCACACCGACTACCACACCGTCGGCGGCGGCCGTCCCCACAAACAAGGCCTGCGCACCAGCGCCGGCGGCTACCGCTCTCAGACCAAGTCCACCCTCATCAGCAGGCGTGTCTACCTCGCCGACGCCGTCTTCACCCTCGCCGTCCAAGGCCCCGACCCGCTCCTGGAACACCTCATCCAACGGCTCGAACAGCCGGCCTTCGGCCCCTACCTGGGCCGGCGCGCCTGCATCCCCGACGAACCCCTCGTCCTGCGCGGCCCGCACCCCGACCCCGTCGGCGAACTCCGCCACCACATTCCGCTCAGCCTGGCCGCCCCACCGCATCCCGGACAGGCCACCGTCCCGGTGGACTTCATCTGGGAACGACAGCCCGACCACGTGCCCGCCGCCCCCTCCCACCGTGAAGTCGCCGACGTACCCATCGACTTCACCCCCACCCGGCGCTTCCACGCCACCCGCCACATCTGGCGCACCACCGAACCCCTGCAGGCCGCCCTGTACACCCCACCGCCCGCTCTCACCGCGCTGACCGCCTACATCGACCAGGACACCCCCCTGTGACCAGCACACCCGAGACGCTCACCACCACGGCGACACTGACCCGGATCCGCCTCAACCGCCGCAGCAGAGCCGTCCGCCGCGACCTGACCGACACCGCCCACCTGCACAAGACCGTGATGCTCCTGGCCCCCGACGGCCTCGGCGAAAACCCCCGGCACAAAGCCGGTCTGCTCTTCCGCCTGGAAGACACCACCGACGACACCCCGCCCACCCTGCTCATCCAGTCCCACCAGCCGCCCGACCTCACCCGCCTGCCCCAGGACTACGGCAGCGCTGAAACCCGCGCCCTGCACCCCATGTTCCAGTCTCTGACCCCCGGCCGGCCGGTGCGCTACCGCATCACCGCCAATGCCAGCGCCACCCGCCGAGTCCTCGACGACCGCCACCCCGTCAACCACAAACACGGACAGAAAACCGTCGCCCTTTACGGCGACGACGCCCTCGCCTGGTGGCAGCGCCGCGCCCACCAGGCCGGCCTGACCGTGACCACCACCGACACCACCCCCGCCCGCTTCCGCCGCCCCTACAAGCACCCGCACCCCTCTGCCGAGCCCGGCGGAGCCGGCCGCGCTCCCGGCCCCCTGCACGTGCTGACTCGCTTCGACGGCCTGGCCACCGTCACCGACCCCGACCAGCTGCGCCACGCGCTGCTCACCGGCATCGGGCGCGGCAAACCCTACGGCGCCGGCCTGCTGTCCCTCGCCCCCGCCTGACCCACCCCGCCTCAGCACCCCGCCAGAAGGACGCGCCTTTCGTGCCCGCCACGCCCTCGCCCGACGGCCCCTACGACACCACCGCCCTACGCGCCGCCGCAGTCCGCCGCCTGCTGCGTCTGCGGGACACCGAGCGCCTGACCCACCGCGAGGTGCGCACCGTCGCCGACGCCTTCACCGTCCACTGGCGCACCGTGCGCCGCTGGATGGACAACGCCGACACCCACAACGGCACCTACACCCCTGAGGGCCGCCCCCGCTTCACCCTCACCCCCGCCATGCACGACGCACTGGCCCGCTGGCACGGCAACGTGAGCGGCGCCCACCGCGAACTCACCAACGACGGCCTGCTCGGCACCCCGCCCAAGCCCTCGCTGGCCACCTTCCACCGTGCAGTCCGCCGCGAACTCAGCCCCGGCCAGCTCGCCGCGCTGGAAGGAGGAGAAACCGCACGCCGCAGCCACGACGTCCACCGCCTGCGCCCGCACGGCAACCGCAACGACGTCTGGGAGACCGACCACGTCGAAGCCAGCGTCTGGGTCAACATCGACGGCCAGCGCAGAAAACCATGGATCACCTGGTTCATCGACCACGCCACCACCGTCATCTGCGGCCTGGCCATCACCCCGCACACCCCCAGCCGGGACGCCATCCTCGCCGCCGCCCGCGACGCCATCCTGTGCGGAGACCACCACCGGCCCCACGGCGGCATCCCCCGCAAGATCCGGGTCGACCGCGGCCGCGACTTCCTCAGCAAGGGCGTCGACGAGGCAGTCAAGAAGTTCGGCACCGAACTGATCGTCCTGCCGCCCTACAGCCCTCACCTCAAAGGCACCGTCGAATCACTCAACGCCGCCGTCAAGCACACGCTCTTCAAAGGCCTGCCCGGCTACGCCCACACTCCCCAAAGCCGCCGCGACAAACGAGGGCGCCCCCTGTGGAGTCTCGAAGGCCTCCTCGACTACGAAACCTTCGTCACGCTCGTCCTCAACTGGGTGCACTGGTGGAACAACGACCACACCATCGCCCGCCTTAAACGGCGCACACCCGCCCAGGCCTGGGCAGCCGACCCGACCCCCATCGAAACCCTCGACCCCGCCGACCTGCACGCCTACACCCTGGAACACGCCGCCGCCCCCCTGAAAATCACCAGCAAAGGCGTCCGCTGGAAAGACGCCTACTACATCGGCGACTGGATGCACGGTCACGGCAGCGCAGGCGAAACGGTCCGCCTGCGCCACGAACCCCACCACTACCACCGCGTAGAGCTCTACGACGCCGACACCCTCACCTACCGCGGACCCGCCTACCGCAGCGATGAGATGACCCCTCAGGAAGCCCGGCAACTGGAAAAGGCCCAGCGCCGCGAAGCTGATCACTACGCAGCAAAAGCCACAAAAGCGCGCAAGAGTGCCAACACCCGCTACGCCGCCACCTCCACCCCCGGCCCGCCCCAGCGGCTCAACCGCCCGACCGCAGGACAAGCAGCCGCCGAACTGCGCCGACTGGAGACCCGAGACCGGGACGCCAGCACCGAAGCCCGCCCCGACCTCCTGCACCGCCCCCAGCCCACCTCCACCCGCTGGACCCAACCTCTGGACACCCCCCAACCGACCAGCTCCACCCCCTCCGAGCCCCCGGAACAGGCATGACCACCACCGCCGGCCCCAACCCCCCGGAATCCGAACCCAACTACCACTACCTGGGCCTGCAGGGCGCCCGCACGATCCTGACCCGAGCCAGCGAAGAGACCTACGCCAACCTCCTCACCACCCTGAAAGCCGACGGCGGCAACGGCGCCATCATGTGCGTCCACGGCGGCGTCGGCCTCGGCAAGACCTTCTCCGTCAACCTCCACCTCGACGAACTCGCCCCCCACACCACCCTCCGCATCAAACTCAGTTCCTCAAAGATCCAGGCCCTGCGCACTGCCCTCTACAGAAGGCTCGGCCTGCCGGGCGAGGCTCCCTCCGGCAGCACCCGCTGCGAATCCATGATCAAGGAAGCACTGACCGAGGTCCCCCGCGTCCTTGTCGTCGACGAAGCACAGTGGCTCGACACCCGCGCCTTCGAATTCATCCGCGAACTGTGGGACGACGAAGACACCCGCCTGGCCGTCGTCCTCATCGGCGCTGAGAACTGCTACCAGAAGATCAAGAACCGGCCCGCGCTGGACTCACGCATCCTCGTCTGGCAACGATACAAACCCCTCACCCCGGCCGAAGTCCTCACCGTCATCCCCCAGTACCACCCCCGATGGTCGGGCGTCCCCGCTGACGACCTGCTGTGGATCGACGACCTCGCCTGCCACGGTAACTTCCGCCAATGGGCCAAGATCACCTACCTGCTCAACGAAGCCGACGGCAACCAGCCTCCCGCCGGCAGGGGTGCACCCACCCCGCCAGAGGAGCCAGGCACCAGCCCCGCACTCCCGCCCCCAGCCGCCCCCGCCTTCAGCCGCGATCTTGTACGCGCCGTCCTCAGCAGGATCGACCCCACCCAACGGCACACCGACTGAGACCCGGGGGCCAGAGCCGTGCCAGAGGACCTCTGCCCGATCAGACGGGCGGTCGGGGGAGGGCGAACTGAGGGAGCGCTGCTGCCAGGCAGGTGAGAGGCATGCAGGCGCGTCCGGCTGAGCTGCCCGATGCCGCGAGACAGCTCCCAGCACCCCTTGGCCGACGGAGCAAGGATGAGGACGCGTCCTCCACCATGCGTCCCGGCGGATCCCCGATGCGGGCAAGCCGTCGGACACGGACAAAGAGCCTGGCCTGCTGCCTCACCCATCCCGGACCGTGCTCGTTTCGCCTCCTCATCCGGGGGCATCCGGCCGTCATGGACACCACAGGGGACATCGGTGAAGAAGTGATCGACACTCAAGGCGATGAGCATCACGTCGTCCTCAGTGCTGACGCCAATGGTGACGGGAAGCCCGACGTGTGGATGATCGACACCACCGGTGACGGCAAGGCCGATCTCTACCAGT
Organism: Streptomyces sp. NPDC050535; assembly: GCF_044457665.1. Lineage (NCBI taxonomy): Bacteria > Bacillati > Actinomycetota > Actinomycetes > Kitasatosporales > Streptomycetaceae > Streptomyces > Streptomyces sp. NPDC050535. The sequence continues at coordinate 6,393 of NZ_JBITHE010000028.1, read as the reverse complement.
TCGACACCACTGGTGACGGCCGGGTTGACGTCACCATCGCCGAACAGGATGAAGAGCCCGGGATCGACCGCCTAGTGGTCGAAGGGGACGGCGGCCACCCGCAAGAAGCGTGACTCTCCAGAAGCTCTCCTTGGTTGCCGTGCCATGCCACAGAGTTAGGGCTTGCACGGCACCAAGGAGAGCCCGTAGGGGGCCGTCGAAGGAACACTGTTCAATTGAGGGACGGGAGACGGCGGACTGTTATCGGAAGCGGCTGCCTCATCACACTGGTGGGAGTAGTCGGCCTCTTCTCCTGACCCTCACCCCCAGTCGGCCCCGGGGACGGAACATCCTCCCGGACAAGGTGAGTGCTCAACCCGTGGAGGACTACCTCCTGCTGGCATGGCCCGCGCCCCAAACCGACACGGACGTCCTGCGCACCAGCGCCCCCATCGACCGCGCCCTCGCCCACGCGCAGGACATGCCTGGCGAACCACGCTCAGAGTCGGAGCCGACGGTGACTGGGTCTTGGTCGGCGGAGCGGAAGATCACCGAGTTGAGGATACGTACATGCGTTGGTCGCTCTCGGCCGCGCGTTGCCCGATGCATGCCAGGATCCGTACGGGCGGCCTAGGTGCGCGAGTTCACCGGTGAGCCGCAGGTACAGAGTGCGGATCACCCCCCGCTTCATGTCCGATGTGCTTCTCTGCGCCTTCTTCGCATGGGCGACGGTCGAGAGATGCCCGATGATGCGCTGGCAGTGGGCGCGGGCACACTGACGGCATGAGCGTTTGTTCGTCTACCGAAGCCCATGCGTCCCACATCTCCTCTGTTGGGTGGAGTCGATGGGCGGGCCTTTGATCGTCATCCCCGTCTCTGCGGTGGATGCGTGGCGGGGGTGTACGGAGACCGGGGTCATGGCGGGAGACGCCCACCGCTCCAGATGACTACGACCGGGCTTGCGCGGTGGACGATCTGGCCGGTGTGATCACCGTCGGCGAGAACGGTGCGCAGGCATTGGTGCTGGCGGACGAGCCGGCCAGCAGCTGTCATCTACCTGAGCATCGGGCCTTCCTGCGGTGGCTTGCCGCCGACTCCGAGGCCGAGCGGAAGGCGGTGGCCAGGTCTGTCCTCGCAGCCCCCGTCACCGAGTGGGAGGAGTGCGGTACGTGGTCGTCGGACGGTCCAGCCACACTCATGGACTCGGCCGATGCAGGCTCCGAGCTGGGCATCGAGTATCCCGGTGGCGGGTTGCCCGGCCAGGCATCGGGTTCGCTGCCTGCCGGCCGCTGGAGGGTCCGAGCCACCCATAACCAAGGCGGGCGAAGAGAACTGGGTCGGCCTGGTCCAGTTCCTGCCCATCGAATCGTGAAGAGTCAGTTGCTTCGGCTGAATGCGGTCACGTGCTGCGCGCAAGGTTGTGCAGATGGGCGATGCCGACCACCGCGTGGTGGACACCTTCGTTTTTCAACCGGCAGTCGCGGAGGATCTTCCAGGTCTTCATCCGCGTGAAGGCATGCTCGATGCGGGCGTGGAGTGCGGTCCCGTGCAACGTGCGAAGGAGACACGGGACCGCCACCGCGGCCGGTCTGAGCCGGGCATGGGGGACCGTACGGCATCCACCCGCAGATGCACGCCCGGCACTCCGCGCGGGCTGCCGCCGGACCGTACGTCGCGGTCCCACTCCACAGCCACAACTGTCCCCTGACGGGCCGGATGACGCTGCGGGGCGTTGGTCCCACCCGGCACTGACAACCACCGGGCAGGTGGTGACGGCCAGGCCGTATTGGTCCGGTTTCGGCAGCGTTCTGCATGAACATGCCTGCATGGCAGACTGCCGAGACGGTGAGTGACGGGGGCAGTCGGTGAGCAAGAAGTATGTGCGGAGAATGCTGCGGCAGATGGAGAGCGGGGAGCCGGTACAGCTCACCATCGCCATGATGACGATGAAGGGTCTCGCCCGACTCGCTTTCCTTGCCGAGGAGTTCGGGTACGCGTACGCGGACGTGCAGATGACCGGCGACAACAAGGTCGTGCTGAGCGTGGTGCCCGACTCCAGTCCGCAGGCCCGGGAGCGTGCCGCGAAGAACCGGCAGCGATACCCGGACGCGTACGACGGCCTCTCGCTGCCGCCCGTCGTGCCCGATGCGGTCGAACTCCTCAGGGCCCGCATGGTGTTCGACCTCGACCGTCAGTCCACCGAGAAGCAGCGGTTGACGATCGCGGGGCTGGCCATCACCGCGGTCGTCTGGGTCAACGGCTACAGGTTCGCGGACAGTACCGTCGGCGTCGTCATCGCCGTGAGCGTGTGGGCCGGCCTCATGGCCCTGCTGCCCGCCGGGATCGCTGTCCGCCGGCACTACGACGCCAGGTCCGCCGCCCAGCTGGATGCCGCGGGCTTCACGATGGTGACCGACGGGAGCGGGCGGCTGCGGTACATGCCGCCGGGCGGGCCGCTTCCCGGGCACGGCAGTCCGTTCGCTGGAGGAGCGTAGATGCCATCTCGCATCGGGCGAACGCGCCGACCTCCAAAATCGGTGCTGCGCACGGCGGACGTGATCGCCGCCGACGGCTGGGAGGTCGACCTGCCGCTGTGGGCGGACGCCGCCAAGTGCGGCCCCTGCCACCCGGGCAGCGACTCGCACTGACCCGCCCTAGTGGGCCCTGTGGCACACCCTCGGGTGAGATTTCGGCTTAACCTGCCCGCCAGCCGGTGGCGCCCGCCAGGATGGGCCCGGTGACCCGCACCGCAGACCTCTGGCATCACTACGGCCGCACCCGGCACGCCACCGACCGTGCCGTGTCCGGCGGCTTCCACTGGAACTGGGGCCAGGACAGCGGGCCCGGAGCGGAACTCCTCGGCGACGTCACAGGCCAGTGCGTAGGAGATCTCGGCGCCGTCGACTTCACCGAGCCGCGCGAACTGCTGCCCGCCGCGGCAACAGCGCTGCGCCCAGGTGGGCGACTGGTGTTCTCCACCCTCGCCCATCACCTCGGCGGCGCGCCCGCGCACCCCGACATTCAGCACACCGAGATCGGTGCGAAGACGCCGAACAGCGTGGCAGCCCTCATGCACCGCTGGGTACTCCAGGAACATGCGTGGACCAAACTCCTCGACGAGGCCGGGTTCACCCGAATCAGTACCCAGGTGCTGCCCGGCGGACCCGGGCCGCGCGCCGCCGACACACTCCTGGTGACGGCGTTCCGCACAGGTGATCAGCGGTATCCATCTGCGTGACAAGAGTAACGAAAGCCCGATTTCCAGAAATAGTGCCGTGTGGTCGACTGACTCCAGAATCTCCCGTTGCAGGGCAAGCGCTCTGCAACGGCCCACTCCTGGACTTACTGCTTGCTCACGGTGAATGCGGGCACAGGTGCGAGCGGGAGGTGTACCCGTGACCCGATCACCAGGAATGCAAGATCCGTCAGCCTGGACCCAGCCAGGGGCCCGCTGGGTCTCCTGGATGTGCTGGCCGATGCTGTGCTTGAGCATTGGCTTGACGGCATGGCGAATGGCCGAAGGCGCCACAGGCCAAGCCATTTACCCGGCTTGCATGGTCGTCGTCTTCGGCGGCCTGTTGATCCTCAACCGAGCAAACCGGAGGCGGGCAAGGCAGCCGTAACCCCAGCTGATGTCGTGCCGCACGCATGGCCCTGGTCCACGGTGGATGCCTGTTCCCTCAGGCGGTGGCCGGATCCTTCTGCTCTGCCGGGGTGTCGGCCGCAGGGATCTTGGACGTGGTGTAGAAGACGGAGTTGCCCTGCTTGGAGCGTTGCACCGATCCCTTGGCGACGAGTCCTTCCACCGTGACGCGCACGACCTTGGACTTGATGTCACGGTCGGGATGGGCCTGGGCGAGCGCGGTGGTGATCTCCGCGGCGGAGCGAGGTTCGGACTGCTGACCGAGTTGGCTGCGAATGAGCTCCACGAGGGTGGGCTGCTTCGTTGCGGCTGCGGCGGCGGGTGCCTTCGTGCCGTTCTTGGCTGCCGTTCCCGTCGGCTTCGCGGTAGCGGCCTTCCCCGGCTTGGCCTTCCTGGCTGAAGCCTGTCGCGGTACCGGGGTTCCAGCTGTGGCGTTCTCTTCGGGTTCCGTGCTGATTGTTGTCAGGTTTTCCACGCCCAGTGTCCGCTGCAGGTTTGCCAGCAACACCTGGTTGCTCTGCAGGGAGGCCAACTGCTCCTGAAGTGCGGCTACTTCGGTGCCGATACGTTCCTGCTCCTTGGTATTGCGTTCGAGATCTGCAGCAACCTGTGCGGCGTACTGTGCTTTGAGTTCCGTGGCCGTGGTTTCGATGTCGGGCATGACGGCGTCCTCTCGAAGGGGTGTTGTGTGCTGTTGGAGCCGGATCGTACTCGCTTCATTCAAGCCATGATCTGCACATGCTGTGCTCGGGCGGGTATGCGAGGCCCGCTCCCGGGCTGCATCAAGGGCAGTATCGGCCCCGTGCGAGGGGCTGGATGGCCCGCGTCGTGCACGGGTTGGGCGGGTCATGCAATTCACCCGGCTGGGAATCACCCGCTCGAGAACTGGCGGCTGGGCAGGCGCGTGCTGATCCGGCAGCGGCGGCCTGTTGCCCGCGGCGGGGGAGTTCCTGGGGGCGGATCGTGTCCGCTGACCGTGGCGGGGCTGTGCCTCGTTGGACGGATGGGGGTGCCGTGCGGCCCCCTCTTGAGGTGTTTCTTCAGCACAGGGGGACCGCACGGCACGGTGCGGCGTCGAGTGGCGCCTTGGCTTCTCATGGTGGGGTATCAGGGCTTGGGTGTGGGCAGAAGTGACCTTTCCCCACTCCCTGCGGTCACGACGCCCTCGCCTACGCCCGCTCCTGTGCCCAGCCCGCACCGTCACTTGATGAAAGTGCCCCGGACAGACAGCTGGTCCAACTCATTCCCTCGCAGATGACGGCACTGCGCCGGTTCGTACACCTCGCCGACCAGCTCCGGACACTGCCCGCTGACGGGCTGACCGAGGCAGTCCGGACGGCTTCGTGTGATCACAGGACCAAGCGATGGCGGCTGTATCTGACGCAGCAGCAGATCGAGTCGGTCGCCTACGGGCTCTGGCTGCACCGGATGGCCGGCTCCGCGGCGGAAGCCAACCGCTTCGGCCGCGAGTACGGCGTCGTTCACCACCCGCCCCCCAGGACGTCCTGCAGGCACTGCCGGCCATCCCGGACGCGATCTGACTTACCGCCCTGGCGGGTGAACAACGGCCGCGCGCCGGGCGGGTTGCTCAACGCCTCCGATACGAAGATCACGAACTGTCGAATCTTCGAAAGGCCCGCCTTGCCCCGGAACCTCCGGCCCGCTGCCGTCACACTCTCCGTACTGGCCGCGCTACTCATCCCCACCGCCACCGCGCAGGCCGCACCGGGCGCTAAAGGCGCTCCGGGGGACACCGTGACCCTCCCGGTCCGCGACGCCCTGAAGGCACTCACGATCCACGACGAGAGCCGCACCGGCTACGAGCGCAGCAAGTTCCGCCACTGGACCGACGCGGACCGCGACCGATGCAGCACCCGGCAAGAAGTCCTCCTCGAAGAAGCAGTCACCGCACCGGCCCAAGGTGTGAACTGCGCACTGACCGGCGGGTCCTGGTACTCCCCGTACGACGACAAGTACTTCACCGACGCCCGCGCCCTCGACATCGACCACCTCGTCCCGCTCGCCGAAGCCTGGGACTCCGGAGCCTCAACCTGGAGCGCCGCCGAACGGCAGGAGTACGCCAACGACCTGAGCGACAGCAGGGCGTTGATCGCCGTCTCCGCGGCCAGCAACCGCAGCAAAGCCGACCAGGACCCTGCGACCTGGCGGCCGCCCGCCGGAGGCTACCTCTGCCAGTACGTCACCGACTGGGTGGCGGACAAGACCAGGTGGCAACTCTCCATCGACCCCAGCGAGGAAGCCGCGCTCTCCGAGACCCTCAACCGCTGCCCCGCCGGACCCATCACGGTCACCCGCGCCCGGTGACGACCGCTGCTCAGGCCGAGATCGGACGGGGGAACGGCTAGTGCGCACGGCTGGATGACACATGTGCGGTCAGACGGGGCCTAGCTTCCGTCTGATCACCGTTCCGAACGAGGAGAAGAGCCCGCCGGCGCGTGAGCTGACGGGCTCTTACACAAGATCGAGCTAGCGGTGAGTGCCCGTTACGGTTGGCCCGGCGTGCCACCGCAGCAGGCGACGGTTTCGGTGTGGCCGGCGTTGGCGAGTGGTGCGACGGCGAGTACGGCCGTCAGTGCCACGAGCAGGCCGATTACGGTTTTGCGCATCACATCTCCTTGTAGAGAAGGGGAAACTTGATCCAGCCCGTGTGCTGGTGCAGGACACGGTGGAGGAAGCCGGCGACCGACTCCCCACCACGCACCTTCGGGACGGCCGCGGCGGACCCGGCACCCGGCCGCCGGGCATCACCC
>NZ_JBITHE010000027.1:0-89091 GCF_044457665.1 Streptomyces sp. NPDC050535 | reverse complement strand
GTGGCGGACGGGCCCGGTCCCGCTCCGCTGCTGGACCAGGTCGACGCGGTGCGTGCGACCGCTCGGGAACGGGGCCCGCGGTAGCCCCGGCGGCCCGGGGGGGGGGGGGGGGGGGGGGGGGGGGGGGGGGGGGGCGCGGCCCCCCCCCCCCCCCCGCCCGGGTCACGCGACAACGTCGGCGCTCCTGCGGCGACAGAGCCCGTACCTTCCGCGTCGTTGGGCCCCGCTCGCCGGACGCTCTCCTTCTCGACCCTCTCCTTGACCTCGGTGAACCTTCCGTCGCGCGCATCCGTCGTGCCTGCGCAGGCGATCACTGGATCGTCGATCCGACGCAAGCCTGACTGGAGAGGCATTGCTGTATGCGCATCCGGGTACTTCTCTTCGCTTTCTTACTGGTCATTGTTGGTGTGTCCGGCACAGCGGCAGTGGTCCAGGCCCGTTCCGGCGGTTCCGAAGACAGCTTCGCCAAGGCGGGGGCCGCCGCTGAGCACACCGTCACCTTCCAGAACCAGACGAGCGGCCGCGTCTGGGTCGGTGCCACGGTCAACGCCGACGGCTCGACCCCGCTCGCCGGACTCCCGACGCTGGACCCGGGCCAGTCCGCCACCATCACCATCCCCGAGCGCTCCGGCGCCGGACACTGGCGGGGCAAGTTCTTCGCCCGACAGGGCTGCAGCGGCGAGGAAGGCAGTACGTTCCACTGCGCCGTCGCCGACTGCGGACCGTACGCCGACCGCTGTTCCCTCGGCGAACAGCCCGCCAGCCTCGCCGAGTTCAACTTCGACTCGGCCGACGCGCTGGCACCCTGGTACAACGTCAGCTACGTCAACGCCGTCTCCGTACCCATCACGATCACTCCCGACGGCGTCGCGCCACCGCAGAACGGCGGCGAATGCGCCGAGATGGGCTGCCCCGGTGACCTGTTGTCCGTATGTCCGCCGGAGAACCTGACCAAGGAGCAGGGCACCAACAAGCCGCTGGTGTGCGTCAACCCGAACCGGGACGCGAAGACCGCGTACAGCGACGCGATCAGCAAGCAGTGCCCCAAGGCGTACGCGTGGTCCAAGCAGGACGCCGAGTCGGGCAACCAGACCGTGCGCCAGTGCAGCAAGTGCAGCGGTCTGACCGTCGCCTTCCACGGCACGGCCGCCACCGGCAACCCCAACCCCGGCCCGACCATCGTCAAGCGCCCCGTCGACACCGCCGCGGCGCCCCACAAGGGCGTCGCCCTGAACCCCTTCGCCGGCACGGCACAGGCGCTGGCCGACTCCGGCTCGACCTGGTACCACAACTGGGCCTCCACCGGCGGCGACCTCGCCAAGCCGGCCGGTACGGAATTCGTGCCGACGATCTGGGGTTCCGGGTCGGTCACCGACGCCGAACTGGGCAACGCGGCCCGTGAGGGCAAGAACCTGCTCGGCTTCAACGAGCCGGACTCGCCCACACAGGCCAACATGAGCCCCGAACAGGCCCTGGACCTGTGGCCCCGGCTGCAGAACACCGGGCTGCGCATGGGCGCCCCGGCCGTCGCCGCCAACGCCGACGTCGCCGGCGGCTGGCTGGACCGCTTCATGCAGGGAGCGGCCCAACGTGGGCTGCGCGTCGACTTCATCCCCGTGCACTGGTACGGCGCCGACTTCGGCCCGGGCGCCGCGGGCCAGCTGGAGGACTACCTCAAGCGGGTCCATGACCGCTACCAAAAGCCGATCTGGCTGACGGAGTACGCCCTCACCGACTGGTCCCAGGGCGCCCCCCGCTACCCCAGCGAACAGGAGCAGACCGCCTTCATCCAGTCCTCGACCACCATGCTGGACGGCCTGGACTTCGTAGAACGCTACGCATGGTTCGCCCTGTCCACCCAGACCAGCCCGACCGGCCTCTACAACGGCACCGCGCCGAACGGCAGCGGCAACGCCTATCGCGCGGCGAACTGACGCGGGGGTGCCGCTCGTCGAGGGCTCCTGACGGGCAGGCATCAGCAGGACACGGCACGGGCCGCACCGGAGGAACGGTGCGGCCCGTGGCGTTCGAGCGGTGTGCGATGCCCGTACGGCTCTACTTGCGGCCCCTTTTCTGGCCGCCGACCGCCGCCGATGACGTGTGGTTGGGGGGCAGGACGTACTGCGAGCGGGTCTGCTCGCCCGACTGTGACCCAGGGCTCAGCTGGGGCAGCAGGTTCACCGCGGAGGTCTTCACCGGGTTCTGGTCCGAGCCGTTCGTACGCTCCGGGCCAGGGGGAGTCACCGAGTCTGTCGGCCGCTCTCTCTCCGACCTCAGCTCGGCGCGCCGTCGTTCGAAAATGGTCTGCGCGGTGAGGGCGTCGCCGTGATCGCCAGGCCCTCCACGCGCTGGATCCGCGCCCCGCATCATCCTGTCCAGAAAAGCCTTGTTCGACTGGTCCAGCAAGGGAACGGGTTCGGCGTCATCGATCAGGGACATCGTGTCCGACACGTCATCAAGCACGGACATCGTCTCCGACACGTCATCGCCCTCGGATTTCGTCTCCGACCTCGACTCGGCGTCCGACGTCCCCGGCCTTGTCCTGGTCGTGTCGTCGGACACCGGTGCCGTACGGCTGAAGCGTTCCTCGGCGGACGGGGGCAGCGTCAGGCTCTTCGCGAGCGGCGACATCGTCATCTCGGAATCCCGAGGCAGGAATTCCCGCAGTTCCCCGGCCAACGGCAGCCGGCCCTCGTCGTACGCCTTCAGGTACTTGGGGTTCTCGTCGATCAACTTCCACATCGCGACGGCGACTTCGCGGACCTTGTCCGGCGAAAGACTCTCCAGCGCCTGCCGCGCCGCGGAGGGCTTCCGCTCCTCCTGGGCGGCCGACGGTTCCCGCTCCTGGCGCAGCAAGGGCTCTGTCTGCTCGTCACCCGCCCAGGAGTTCGAGCGACCGTTTCCCCGCCCGGCCGAGGACGACTCCGAGCCGGCCGAGGACGACTCCGAGGAGGTGGACCGCCGGAACAGCCGTTTCAGGAACTCCCACATGTTGCGCCAGCGGGAGGTCTCCGTCTCCTTGAGCTGCTCGGTGATCAGCGCCTGTGCCAGAGCCGCCGCGGGATCGCCGTTCCTGTCGCTCGGGGGCGGTTTCGTCAGTCGGGTTGTGGGAGGAGGCGGGCTGGTTCCGGCCATGGCGCCCCTCTATTCATTTCGGGAAGGCGGGCACGAGGGACAACGGACCACGTGGGGGATCGGTTCACCGCCCGCGGACCGTGGGCGACCGCGGCGGGAAACAGAAGTTGAACCGTTTTCGCCTCTGGCACGTTTCGGGGTGCGACTCGTCGTGTTTCATGCGGAGGCCGCGGCGAGGCCACGACTGGAGGGTTTGTTGATGGGCGGCGCACGCGGGTTCGCGGGGACGGCTGGGATCCGTCCCCCGGCGGTGACCCTCGTGGGCCGTGGCTGCGGGAGCGGGATCGAGGGATGACATTCCCGGCGTCACCTCCCGGTCGCGGGATCCGGTCGGGTGCCGGACGGAAGGGCGCGGGCACCTTCGTCGAGGCTGCCGACCCTTCTTCGCATCTCCAGGGCGTCCGGGTGGTCGAACTCCTCGAAGATCGCCAATGCCTGTTTCCAGGTGGTGCGGGCCGACTCGAGCCGGCCGGCCGCGAGGTAGACCTCACCGATGTGGCCGAGGGTGTGGCCCTCACCCCAGCGGTTGCTGACGTCGCGATGCGTCTCCAGCGCCTGGCGGTACTGCTCCAGCGCCTCGTCATGACGGCGGAGCCGACGGTAGACTGTGCCGAGGATGTCGAGGGTGACGCCCTCGACCCAGCGGTTGCCGCTGTCGCGCAGGACGCGCAGCCCCTCCTCCAGGCAGTCGACGGCATCGTCGAACCGGTCGAGCCGCTGGTAGGCGTCGCCCAGGTTGGCCAGCATGATCCCCTCCGACCACACGCTTCCGACGATCCGGTAGACGGCCAGCGCCCGGCGGCTGTACTCGATGGCCTTGTCTATCCGGCCGCTCTGCAGGTAGGCGTTGCCCAGGTTGCCGAGGCACTGGGCCCTGCCCTGCGCGTCCCCGAGCTCCCGGCACAGGTTCATCCCCTGCCGGAGATGGTCGATGGCCTCGTCGAACCGGTGCATCTGTGTCAGGGCGGCGGCCACGTCCCCGAGGCTCCAGGCCTCGCCCCTGCGGTCGTGGACGGAGCGGGCGGCGGTGAGGCCCGTCAGGGCGGTGTCGTGCCAGTCGTGCAGATGGCTGCGGAGGTAGAAGAACCCCCACAGGGCTCCGGTCAGTCGCCACGCGATGCCCGGCCGGCCGGTCGCGGCGGCCTGGTGCACGGCGGCGACGAGGTGGGTCCGCTCGGCCTCGCACCAACTGAGGGCCTGCTCGTGCGTCGTGAACGCCAGCGGCTGGCAGTCGGGGGGCAGCGGCTCGAGCGGGACCCGTCTGCGATGCGGGGTGAGGAACGGGTAGGCGGCGTCCGCGGTGTGCAGGTACCAGGACAGGAGCCGCTCGACGGACTGTTCGCGCTCCTGCCGCTCCTCCTCGGCCTGGGCGCGTTCACTGGCGTACACGCGCAGCAGGTCGTGCAGGGTGTAGCGGCCGAGCTGGTGCTCGGCGAGCAGGTGGGCGCGGGTGAGCTCGACGAGCAGACCGCGGGTCTCACGCAGGGGGAGCCCCGCGAGAGCGGCCGCGGCGGGCGCGGTGATGTCGGGCCCCGTGTAGAGACCCAGCAGGCGGAACAGCCGGGCGGCCGGGGCCGACAGGGCCTCGTACGACCAGGAGAAGACAGCTCGTACGTCGCTGGTGAGGTCGCCGCCGGCGAAGGCGTCGAGGCTGCCGTGGCTGTCGCGCAGTTCCATGGCGACGGCGCTGAGCGGGAAGCCGGGGTTGGTGGCCGCGCGGGCGGCGACGATGGCCAGCGCCAGCGGCAACCGGGCGCAGTGCGCGATGAGTTCGTCCGCCGCCTCGGGCTCCGCCGCCAGCCGTCCCGCGCCGAGGCGGTTGGCCAGGAAGTCGTGTGCCTCGGCGGGTGCCAGCGGGTTCAGCGTCAGCGGACGCGCCCCGTCGTTGACGATCAGACCGGTGAGCTGGTTGCGGCTGGTGACGATGACCAGGCAGCCGGGGGTGCCGGGCAGCAGGGGGCGGATCTGTTCGGTGTCCTGGGCGTTGTCGAGGAGGATCAGGATCCGGCGGCCGGCGAGCAGGCTGCGGTAGAGCGCCGCCTGGGCGTCGAGGCCGGCGGGTATGCGGTGCGGGGGGACACCGAGGGCGTCGAGGAAGATGCGGATGGCCTCACTCGGCGGCACGATCGTGCCGGTCGGGTCGAAGCCGCGCAGGTTGATGAAGAGCTGTCCGTCGGGGAAGCGGTGGGCGATCCGGTGGGCCAGGTGCACCGCCAGGGTGGTCTTGCCGATGCCGGCCATGCCGCCGATCGCGCTGATCAGCACGGTGGCCGGGTATTTCCCGTTGTCGGGCAACAGTGCCTGGGCCTGGTCGAGTTCGGCGCGGCGGCCGGTGAACGTGGCCAGGTCGGCCGGGAGTTGGGAGGGACCTGCCGCGGGCGTGGAGGGCAGGACGGCGGGGGCCGCCGGCGGATCGGCACCCTTCGCCGACGGCGAGAGCTCCAGGGACGAGTCGGCCGCCAGGATGCGCTCGTGCAACTCCCGCAGGGCCGCGCCGGGTTCGATACCCAGCTCGGCCACCAGGGTGCGCCGCGTCCTGCGGTAGGCCGCGAGGGCGTCGGCCTGCCGTCCGGACCGGTACAGCGCCAGCATGAGCATCCGGCACAGTTGCTCCCGCAGCGGGTGCTCGCCGATCAGTGCGGTCAGCTCGGCGATCACGTCACCGTGGCGTCCGAGCCGTACGTCGAGATCGAGGCGGTTCTCCAGTATGTTCAGCCGCTCCTCGTGCAGCCGGGACCGTTCCGCCTCGGCCAGTGGGCCGGGAAGGCCGGCCAATGGTGTTCCCTCCCACTCGTCGAGCGCGGCGTGCAGCAGTTCCGCGGCGGCGGACACCTCGCCCGCGGCACGGAGCCGTTTGGCACCCGCGACCCGCTGCTCGAACACCCCCAGATCCAGGGCGTCCTCGGGAACATGGGCCAGGTATCCGTCCGCCGCCGAGATGACCACCTGCGGGGAACCGCCGGCGTCACGCCCGGGCTCCAGCACCTTCCGCAGACGCGACACATAAGTACGCAGGACGGACACGGCCGCCGTCGGCGGCTCCTCGCCCCAGACGGCGCTGACGAGCTCGCCGACCGTGACGGGGCGCCCACGCCGCAACAGCAACGCCCCCAGTACGGCCCGCTGTTGAGGTGAACCGAGGTCCAGTTCCTGGTCACCGCGCCATGCCCGGACCGGCCCCAGCACAGCGAAGCGCACCGAATCAGTTAAGCGTCCAGAGTTCTCGTATGCCGTGTTCACACCTTGAACGATGGGGCCAGATGGCCTCCGGGTTCCGCTGTTGCACGGAACCTGCCCTTCCGTTACATGTAACAGGCCCCTGAATACCGGCAGTTGATGACCTGCCGTGCTGGTGGGGAGGCTTCCGGGGGAAGGCTCGGGGAACCAAAGGGCACGGAGGTCTGCCCTTAAGTACCGGCCGGGGCGACGGTGTTGGCCGTGCCGCCCGCGTCGGCCGTCCCGCCTGTCGCTCGGGCCGACGTGCCGAGTACGCGGGCCGACTGCGCGGGCTGTCCTGCCGCACACGGCCGCGAGGGAGACCCGGGCGCGGCCGTCGCCGTTGTCGCGTTGCCACCCATGACGTGATCAGTTGCCACCCATGACGTGATCAACGGCCATACGGTTCAACGGCGTTCGCCGAGCGAGGCGACGGACTCCGCTTCCGGATCGTCGCCTGACGCCCACCGGAGTTGAACTGTTTCCCTCCGGAGCCCGTTGGGGGGTGCGGGGGCCGCTGTGTCGCCCTGTCTGTGGCCGCTCGCGGGCCGCGGCGGTCCCCGCACCGACGCCACTCGGACAGCACACAAGGGAAGGGGTGGGCATGAGCCTGGGCGAAGAAGACGACGAGCCGAACCGGGGTGCCGGGCCCTCCGCGCAGGGGGAGGGGGCGGGCGCAGGCCCGCAGGGTTCCGGCCCGCAGGGTTCCGGCCCGGCGACACCCGGGGTGATTCCCGTGATCGTCGCGGGCGACGGCTCGGCCTCCATCGACGGCATACCCGTACCCGTCATGGGCGGGGAATCGGTCGACGTCGCGATCCTCGACACACTCCACGGATACGCCCGCAACCGCGACACCACCGTGACGGCCTCGATCTCCGACCCCGCCGCGGGATACGTCGCCATCGTCGAGGTCGCACCCGACGGCTCCAGCCGACTCGTCGAACAACACCAGAACGACACCCCGGAGGACGCCGGGACCGAACAGCCGACGAGCCCCACCGCCGACCCGGTCGCACCGATCTTCGTGATCGACTCCGAAGACGGCCCCGATCCGGCCGCACCGCCGTCACCCAGGTCCGAACAGCCCCTGGAGCAGATCGACTTCTCCGACACCGATGACGACGACTTCGCCCCCGGCTACGACGCGGATGACGATGACGAGGAAGAAGCCGTCGCCATCGTGCCGGAGCGGGCAAGACCGCGGATCTCGGCGCCCACCCTCAGTGTCCCCAGCATCGGCCTGGGCAACGTCCGCAGCAACCTGGGCAACGTCCGCAGCAAACTGCAACGCCAGTCGGACGACGAGTACGAGCCGCCCGCGTTCCTCAAGCGCCCCCTGGGCATAGGAATTGCCGGCGTCGTCGCGGCGGCGGTCGTCATCGTCCCGCTGGTCATGCTCGGCAGCGGCTCGGGGGGCGGTACCGGGGACGCCGCGGGTCAGAACCAGGCCGCCGAGTCCTCCACCGTCAAGGACACGACGCCCCCGACCCCGCTCGAACTCACCCCGAGCTACTCGCCCTCACCCAGCCTCTCCCCCTCCCTGTCACCCTCGCCGTCCCGCTCCCCCTCGCCTTCGGCCTCTCCGTCGAAGAAGGCGAAGGAAAAGACGAAGGCGAAACCGAAGGCGACGTCCGGGCCGAAGGCGAAGCCCAAATCGACACCGAAGCCGAAAGCGAAGTCGAAGCCCAAGTCGACCCCCAAGACCACGAAGCCTGCCGGTATCCCCACCGGCAGGGTGCTGATCAAGAACAAGAAGTACGGCTTCTGCGTCGATCTTCCGGGCGAGGGCTCGGTCGGGGTGGACACCCGGGTCCAGGACTACCGGTGCAAACCGTCGGGCGACAACCAGGACTGGGTCCTGGACCTGGTCTCCAGGAGCGGCGGCACCGGCGGAGCCAGCCTGTACCTGATCCGCAACGTCAGCTCCAACCTCTGCCTGGACCTGCCGAACTTCGGCACCGTCCTGGCACAGACCCCGGTCAGCGTGTTCCACTGCCGGCCCGGCCGCGAGACGGACAACCAGCTCTGGTGGCTGAAGAAGCGCCCCAACGGCACGTACTGGATCCGCAACCAGAAGAGCGGCGACATGTGCCTCGACGTGGCCCGCACGAACAGGACGGCCGAGACCACCAACGTCACGGTCTACCCGTGCAACGCCCGCGACGACCACGAGTGGAGCTTCCCGAAGAGCTGAGGTGGCTGAGGGCGGCGGGCAAAGGACGAGCGGATGTGCGCGTGAGGCGCACATCCGCTCGGTTCGTTGGGCGGGTTGCCCGTGGTGCCGCTATCGGGCCGCCACGGGGGGCGGTCCTGGTGGCGGGCCGAACGGGTCCTTGGCGTCGACGGGAGGGGCCTCCTTCGCACGATGAGCACCCGGCTTGCAGCCGGCGAAGGGGCCCATCGGATCCCGCAGGGAGTTCATCACCCCCGCCAGGTAGTCACGGTGCCAGTTCGCGGGCCCGCTCATCCCGGAGCCGGGACCGGTCAGATCGCCCCAGGCGAGCCACAGACCATGCAGTTGGGCCACCGCTTCCGGATGCTCCCACCAACGGGAACACCACGGCGCCGATGAGGTGACCTCCCTGCCGTAGACCGGCAGCAGCACGTGGTGGGTCCACAGGGTCAACTGCCTCAGCGTCTCCGCGTAGGCGCGCCCCTCCATGTAGAGGATGAAGCGTGGCGGGGTCGGGGGTTTCCCCTGGGGAGCCGAGCTTTCCGTCTTCGCACCGGCCTCCTCCGCGGGAGCGGCGCCCTGCCCGGCTCCG
This sequence comes from Streptomyces sp. NPDC050535, assembly GCF_044457665.1. NCBI lineage: Bacteria > Bacillati > Actinomycetota > Actinomycetes > Kitasatosporales > Streptomycetaceae > Streptomyces > Streptomyces sp. NPDC050535. The sequence goes on along the minus strand of NZ_JBITHE010000027.1, from coordinate 79,972 downwards.
GTGGGTTCGGCGGTCTCAGTGGACATGACCGTCCTGCTTTCTGTCGGCTGCGCTTTTTGCGTCCGGCCGGGGAGAGAGGCACCGTTGGCCCTCAAGGGCTCCCAGCTGCGCGATGTGCGTCCCCGGATCTGTGGCCACCACGTGGACGAGCGACGAACGGTTCACAAGGCGGCGCGGTGCCGTGTGGGGGCCGGATTCTGTCGAACAGCACCGTGGCCGACAACAACGGGCCGAGGAGCCCCGGGCACGGTGCGGTCAAGGCCTCAGCAGCCTTTCCTGCTGGAGCCCTCGGGTCGACATACCCCGACACCCGTTGAACCGTCCACCCTCAGGTTCCGTTGTGCTTCCCGCAAGGCAGATCTTCTACTCCACGAAAGGAGATCCACAAATGGCCGGAGAAGGCTCCAACACCTCAGCCACGGCGCCTCAGTACCGCCGCTTCAGCGCGACCGAAACCCGGGACCCCCAAACCCGGAGGAGGTCCTCCGCCGTCACACCGACGAACGAGTATGCCCAAGGACCCAAGCCGCCCAAGAGGCACAACACGCTTTTCGAGATCGAAGAGCAGCCGATCAGGGGGGCCGCGGAGACGCATCAGTTCGCGGCCCGGCAGAGGGAGAACGGCGACTGGGCCATCCAGCGGTTCGCCAAGGACACTCAAAAGTGGGTCTCGGAAAACAAGGGCCACTGGTACGACATGGCCTTGGGCGTCGCCAAGTTCATCGGGCCTGTCGCGCCTGAGGTCACCCAAGGCGTGGGCAAACTCGCACAGTCCGCAGGGTTCACCACCACGGGAAGCCTCATCACCGGGGGCGGTGCCCTTGCGCGGGCGGCCGTGGACGGCAAAAAGCTCTGGGACAACTACCCGAACCAGGACGGCTACCAAACCGCGGCCCAGGTGTCCGGCGTTGTCGGAGGTCTCCTCAACGCGGCAGGCCAAACCCCTTGGCCTTCCTCGGACCAACAGAAGGCCCTTGAAGGCGCGGGGATGATAGGGACAGGCGGCAGCTTCGCGGGCAGCATGAACCCGCCGCAGTTCCAGCAACCGAACTACGACCTCAACACCCAGATAAACCCGGCATTCGACCCGTTCCTGTCGCCGGGCGAACTCGACTCGCCGACCCACGGGCGGGATTCGTACTTCCCGCCGACAACATTGGCGGAGAGGATGTCCGCGACCACGATCACGTCGCCCGCGGTCACCTCGGGAGCGTACTACGGCTCGGCGTACACAGCCACGGCGCCCGCGGTCACCTCGGGGGCCGACTACGGCTCGATGTACTCGACCAGTAGCCCGACGATGGACAACCCGGCGGTCTCTCGGTCGTACACCATGTCGGACGCCGTGATGTCCGGCGGGAGTGGGTATGGCGCCGGGAGTTACCTCCCCAACGAGTCTTTCAACAACCGGCAGCAGGACTACTACGACCCGGCCAGTGAAAGTGACACCGAGCGCAAAAAGCCCAAGGGGAAGAAGCGCTGATCCAGAGGGCGGAACCACCCCCTCTGAGTGATCCGATCCACCTGGGCAAGTGAGGGCGCCCGGCGGTCCCAGGTCGGCCGGGCGCGCACCGGCCGACACCACGATCGCCGGGCGCTCGCGCATACCCACCAAGGACGGCAAGGAGTGACGTCCATGATGTCCACCGCCCCCCACTTCAACTGGCGTTCCCCCGGACGGCTCGTCCGGATCGGGCTCATGGTGGGTGCCGTCCTGGCCGTTGCCGCCGCCACCTTGTTCACCGTCGGCCCCGTCAGGCTGGGGCTGGCGTCCGAGGCTTCCGTGCCGGTGGGGCCCATTACCGGGCTGGCCGGCAAGTGTGTCGACGTGGACGGGTCGAGGAGTGTCAACGGGACTCCTGTTCAGCTGTACGACTGTCTCGGGAACGCCGCGCAGAGTGTGTCGGACCCGGGTGACGGGACGCTGCGGGTGCTCGGCAAGTGCCTGGACGCGCTCGACTTCGGTACCGCTGACGGGACGGCGATCCAGTTGTGGGACTGCCACGGGGGTCCCAACCAGCAGTGGGTGATCAACTCCGCCCACGACATCGTCAACCCGGCCGCGGACAAGTGCCTGGACGTGCGCGACAACCTCAGCGCCAACAGGACACGCCTGCAGATCTGGACCTGCACAGGCGCCGCCAACCAGAAGTGGATCGCCAAGATGGCGCTGGTGCGGGACGGGGGTGGGACCCCGTCCGGATTCGTTGTGAGCGAGGCGCAGTTCAACCAGATGTTCCCGGGCCGGAACTCCTTCTACACGTACAGCGGGCTGACCGCGGCGTTGAGCGCCTACCCCGGTTTCGCCACCACCGGCGACGACACCGTCAGGAAGCAGGAGGCCGCCGCCTTCCTCGCGAACGTCAACCACGAGACCGGCGGTCTGACGGGCATCGTCGAGGAGAACGTGGCCAACTACGGCGTCTACTGCGACTGGAGCAAGCCCTTCGGCTGTCCGGCGGGACAGGGCGCCTACTACGGACGCGGCCCCATCCAGCTCAGCTGGAACTACAACTACAAGGCCGCCGGCGACGCCCTCGGCATCGACCTGCTGCACAACCCCTCGTTGGTGCAGAGCGACTCCTCCGTCGCCTGGAAGACCGCCCTCTGGTACTGGAACACCCAGTCGGGGCCCGGCACCATGACCCCGCACGACGCCATGGTGAACAAGGCCGGCTTCGGGCAGACCATCCGCTCCATCAACGGCGCCATGGAATGCGACGGCAAGAGGGCCGACCAGGTCGGGTCCCGCGTCAGCGCCTACCAGCGGTTCACCGGGATCCTCGGGGTCGCGCCCGACGGCACCCTCGCCTGCTGAGGCGTGGGGCACGAGGCAAACAGACCGGTATCGACTCAACTCCCGCCCCCCGCGCAGACGAAAGGCCGACCCGCTCCCATGGCCGCACGCAGCCCCGCACGTTCCGCCGCGTCGCGCGGCGCTCTCGCTCTTGGCGTCCTGGCCCTCCCGCTCGGCCTCCTCGGTGTCTCCCCCGCCCTCCGCCTCCTCAGCGCGGCCCAGGACGAGCCCGCCTTCAGCACCATCACCGGCCTCGCGGGCAAGTGTCTCGACGTCGCCGGCGCGAACCCGGCCGACGGCACTCCCGTACAGCTCTACGACTGCAACGCGACCGTCGCCCAGCAGTGGACGGTCGGCTCCGACGGGACCCTGCGCGCGCTGGGCAAGTGCCTGGACGTCACTGCCGGTTCGACCGCCGACGGTGCCAAGGCGCAGTTGTGGACGTGCCACGGTGGGGCGAACCAGGTCTGGTCCGTCAACAGCGCGCACGACATCGTCGACGCGCAGGCGGACAAGTGCCTCGACGTGACCGACAACAACCCGGCGAACAGCTCGCGGGCCCAGATATGGACCTGCACGGGCGCCGCGAACCAGAAGTGGACGGCGTCCGTCGGTCTGTCCGTCGCCCAGCCCGTCGGCGACCATTGCTGGGCCACGCACTACGGGGTCCAGCCCGCCGGTGCGCTCACCTCCAGCGGTGAGCTCTACGACAACAACGCGGACACGGCCGCCACTTCACTCAGCCGACAGCCGCAACTGCCGTTCGGGACGCTGGTCCAGGTCACCAACGTCGCCAACGGCAGGTCCCTGGTGGTGCGGATCACCGACCGGGGTACGTTCGCGCAGACGCCCCAGGAACCCAAGTGTCTCGACCTGACGGACGGAGCGTTCGACCGGCTCGGCGGGAGTCTCGATCCCGACGCCGGGCACATAGTGATCACACAGCAGGTATTGAACTGAGCGGGCTGCGGGGGCCTGACAACGGCCGACACGTTGAGCCGAGTTGTCGTTGAGACCCGGCAGGTAGTAAATGTCGCCGATGTATTCAGAGCGGCTGACAGAAATCGCTCGTGGGCCCATGTTCCGTTCCCGGTTCGCATTGCGCTCTCATTGCTCGTAAACAGTTGAACGATGAAAACAGATCGGCGTATAATTTTCTCATCCGCATCGCGCGCGTACGGCCTCGAAAGCCCGCGGCTGGTCAAGGATTTCCTCTACCGATTTCGGACACCCGAGGGAAACGTGTGCCCGCACGGCCGGGCTCGCGCAAAAGCGCGGCGGTCCGCACATATATCCCAGCCGGTCCAGATCCGGCTCAACACTCATCGAGGCTTCAGTGACACAGGCAGTCAGGGAACCCATGGCGGACGTCCGTGACATGTACATGGTGCACACTATGGTGCGCCGGGAGTTACGTCTCCTCCCTCAGCTCTTCCGGGATGTCGATCCCGGTGACACCGCGCGGGCCGCAGTGGTGGCCGAGCACGCCGAGTTGCTCTTGGTGGGGCTGCATCTGCACCACGAGGGCGAGGATCTCATCCTGTGGCCGCTGCTGCGGGAGCGGAGCGGAGCGCAGGCGGAAGAGATCGTGCCCGCGATGGAGGAGCAGCACCACGGCATCGACGAAGCGCTCGCCTCGGTGTCGGCGCTCCTGCCGGACTGGCGCTCCACCGCGGGCAACGGCCAGGAACTCGGCGCGGCCTGCGAGGCCCTGCTTGAGCGGGCGGTCGAGCATATGGCCTTGGAGGAGAAGGAGATCCTGCCGCTGGCGGCCGAGCACGTGACCGACGTGGAATGGGCCGGACTCGGCGAACACGGCATGGGCAAGATCCCCAAGAAGGACCTGCCGCTCATCTTCGGCATGTTGATGTACGAGGCCGACCCGGCCGTGGTCAAGGTCGTGCTCTCCCACGTCCCACTCGTGGCCCGCGTACTCCTGCCCCTCGTCGCACCGCGCCAGTACGCCAAGTACGCCAAGCGGGTCCACGGCACCACCACCCCGCCCCGCATCGGATCCTGATCTCAGCCGCAGCGGTGAAAGGCCTCTGCCCGCGGCATTGACGGCCAGAAGCACGTTCCGACGACAGTTCACGACCTGGTGCGTCAGCTCGCGCCCATACCGACCGCCCGGCCGTAGCGGGGGCGGTTGATCACCGAGGAGTTCCGCGCATGAAGATCGGCATAGGCGTCCCCAATCAGGTCCGCGACGTCCGGCCCGCGATCATCCCGCAGTGGGCCCGGCTCTCGGAGAGCGCCGGGTTCACCAGCCTCGGCACCGTGGGGCGGATCGCCTACCCAGGTGTGATGGACACCGTTGCCATGGCCGCGGCCGCGGGTGCGACCAGCACCATCGGTCTGATCAGCAACGTTCTGCTCGGCCCCGTATGGCCCGCGGTCCTGCTGGCGAAGGAGGCCGCGGGAATCGACGGAATCTCCGGTGGACGGCTCACCCTCGGCGTCGGCCTGGGCGGCCGGCCGGACGACTACGTCGTGGACGGCCTGGGAGCTCGCGGCACCGGTAAGCGCCTCGACGCGGACATCGAGATCTACCGCAGCGTCTGGCGCGGCGACAAGCTCCCGGGCAGCGACAACCCCGCCGTTCCCGAGGGCACCCGACAGGTGCCTCTACTGCTCGGCGGGATGGTGCAGGCGACGTACGACCGGGTGGCCCGGTCCGCCGACGGATACATCGCCGGATCGGTGCCCGCGTCCATGGTGAAGCCGGCCTTCGACGGTGTCAGGGCGGCCTGGGTTGCGGCCGGCCGCGAGGGTTCCCCGCGCCTGGTCGCGATCGCCTACTACGCCTTCGCCGATGCGGACGCCGGCCGCGCCAACGTGCACGACTACTACAGCTCGGCCGGAGCCGACATCGCGGCTTTCATCAGCAGCGGCGTCAGTGTGGGTGCGGAAGCCGTCAAGGCGACAGTCGCGTCCTTCGAGGAGATCGGTGCCGACGAGCTCATCCTCAACCCCGTCATCTCCGACGTCGACGAGATCAGCCGCCTCGCCGAAGTCGTTCTCTGACGAAACCGTGGAGGGACCGTGGAGGGGTCGGCCACGGCCTCGCGTGAAGTGATCGCTCATCCGCTCCGGCCGTGGCCCCAAGCCGTCCAACGACAGGTCGCGGGTCCTGTTGGCCCACATGCCGCTGCCGCGCTACGAGTTGACGATCGCACGCCCCTGGTTCGCGGGGATCGGCGACCTCACTTCTTTTTGCGTCCGCGGCCCGCGCTCTGTTCACGGTTCTGCTCGGGCACGTTCACCGCGTTGGAGTTCCCACGACCCTGCGAGCCTCTCCTGTCCATGGAGAAGCCGGGAGGCATGGTCCGGGCCATTTCCGCTGAATGCGACGGTGCCGGCGATATCGTCCGCGGCCGTTCGATGTCGCTGTGGAAACTCTCCGAACGCCTCAGATCCCCGTACGACTCGGGAGCCGGGGACTGGGAATTCCCGGCACGCGGATTCGACTCCTGGAATGCCTGGAATGCCCGGAATTCCTTGAGCGCGTTGGACTGCTCCTGAAGCTCGGTGAACTCTTTGAGCCGCTGGAACTGTGCGAACTCCTGCGCCTGCTTCGGATCCATCGACTCCTTCGACCGCGGGTCGTGTTCCGGGAGCTGCGACCGCTTCTGCGAGTTCTTCGCTTCGCGCGCCTGCGCCGCCGCCCTTTCATTGTTCTGGCGCGTCTGCCACCTCATGCCCATGTACCCGGCTCCGGCCCCCAGCGCTATCGCCAGCGGAAGAGCCAGCGGCCCTCCTATCGCGAGACCGATGCCGACTCCGATCAGCGCTGGCCCCCATATGGCCTTCGTGTTCCAGATCTTCTTCCCGACCCACTTTGCCGCCCGTCCAAGGTTCTTCAGAATTCCCACAGTTGCGGCTCCAGTTCGTGGCGTCGACGGAGGAGTGGAAGCGGGAGTCCGTCTCCAGAGGACCGGACCCGGTGACGAGGCATGGGAGCCGCCGGGTCCGGCGCCGACCGGGAGGTCGCCGGGGGGATGGCGCCCTCGTCACCTCCACGGGAAAAGAGCCCGAGTGGTTCACCGCGCGGCGTCGGTGAGCCCGGTCGTGGCCCGGGATTGAACTGTTTGCCCCCGGGACCCGTTGCGGCGTTGTGCAGGGACCGCGTCCGTGTTCCGGCCGACCGGCCCGGGTCCGTCGAAGATCCGGTTCGGGGCCACACGGACGGCAACGTCAGGAGGAGATGGGCATGAGCCTGGACGAAGAAGAGGACGAGCCGAACCGGGGTGCCAGGCCCTCCGCACAGGGGGAGGGAGCGGGCGCAGGCCCGCAGGGTTCCGGCCCGGCGACACCCGGCGTCATCCCCGTGATCGTCGCCGCCGACGGCTCCGCCTCCATCGACGGCATACCCGTACCCGTCATGGGCGGGGAATCGGTCGACGTCGCGATCCTCGACACACTCCACGGATACGCCCGCAACCGCGACACCACCGTGACGGCCTCGATCTCCGACCCCGCCGCGGGATACGTCGCCATCGTCGAGGTCGCACCCGACGGCTCCAGCCGACTCGTCGAACAACACCAGAACGACACCCCGGAGGACGCCGGGACCGAACAGCCGACGAGCCCCGCCGCCGACCCGGTCGCACCGATCTTCGTGATCGACTCCGAAGACGGCCCCGATCCGGCCGCACCGCCGTCACCCAGGTCCGAACAGCCCCTGGAACAGACCGACTTCACCGATGACGACGACGATGACGAAGACGACGACTTCAATCCCGGCTACAACCCGGATGACAATGACGACCACGTCGTAGCCATCACCCCGGACTCGGCACGGCCCAAAATCTCCGCCGCGTCTCTCACTTCACGGCTCCCCAGCCTTCCGGCGCTCCCGTCCCTCCCCAAGCCCTCCATCCGGAGCAAGGCCTCGCGCCAGTCGGACGACGAGTACGAGCCGCCCTCGTTCCTCAAACGCCCCCTGGGTGTAGGGGTGGCCGGCGTCGTCGTGGCCGCCATCGTCATCGTCCCCCTGATAGTGATCGGTAGCTCAGGGGGTGGATCCGGGAGCGGTCCGAGCCAGAACCAGGCCGCCGACTCGTCGACCACCACGACACCCACCACCCCGCCGACCCCGCTCGAACTCACCCCCAGTTACTCCACCTCCCCCAGCCCCTCCCTGTCGCCCTCGCCGTCCCGCTCGCCCTCCCCCTCGGCCTCGAAGAAGGCGAAGGCGAAGGCCAAGCCGAAACCCACGCCGGCGAAGAAAGCGACGAAGAAGGCGACGGTGAAGCCGGCGCCGACGAAAAAGGCCAAGCCGCACAAGGAGACGGCCGCCGAGGCCGTCATGAAGTTGCAGGCGAGGGACCCCGGGCGGCACATCTGCTACCGCGTGTACCTCAGCAAGGACGGCTGGCAGAAGCCGGTGTGCGACGGCACCACGTCCGGACGTGTGGGCACCAGCCAGAAGATCGAGTCGATCAACACGGCGACGGCGGGTACGAAGGGCACGGCTTCCAGCGCCTGGGTCCACATCGACAAGTGGAAGGAGCCCTGGAACGGCTCCGCCGACGGCGTCGACAACTACATCGGCAGGACCAAGGCGGGTTACCCGTACATCCTCGGCTTCGTCATCAACGTGGGCGACGGTGCGGTCTGCCAGAACGCGGCCGTCAACGGCCGCTGGGGCGGCCTGGCGTGCGACGAGCCCAAGGGCCAGGCGGCCGGCAACTTCATCTGGGGCGGCACTCAGGACGATTCTCTCTGGCTGCAGGCCGTCAGATTCACCGTGTGAGCGGAAGGGGCGGTGCCGGGCGGCGTTGAAGCCGCCCCGCACCGCCCTTCAGCGCGTCGACGCCGACACTGCGCAGAAGACGCGTCTCCTACTTGTTCCACCGCTTGTTGGTGTTGTTGACCGCCAGTTCCGCCGCCGTCAGATCCACGTGCAGCGGGATTCCGGGACGGTTGCCGACCTTGATCAGGAAGTTGCCGAGGCCGGGCGGGTCGGTCCTGCGGCCGTTGGCACCGTCCCAGGCGGGCGGGGTGGACCAGTCGACCAGGAGACGCTTCTCCGGCTCGGTCAGTTCGACGACCTGGGCGAGCTGCGGCATCTCGGCCGGGGGCAGGCCCGCGCAGATCACCATGCCCGCGCGTTCGACGAAGCCCTTGGCCTTGGTGCGGTCCTCCTCGGTGGGGAGGGCGAGCAGGTCGTCGAGGCTGTGGGTGATCATCGCCAGGCCGACTCCGCGCTGCCGGTCCAGGCGGGTGAGCGCGTTGACCCGGTCGACCAGGCCGCGGCCCGCCTGGAGGACGCGCCACAGCTCGTCCATGACGAGGAAGTAGTTGCGCTGCGGCTCCAGACCGGCGTCCGCGAGCGCGTGCGCCGCGGAGACCGCGCCGAAGCCGTAGGACCAGCAGGACAGCAGCGCCGCGGCCTGGAGCAGGACCTCGCTGTCGTCGATGCCGCTGATGTCGAAGCAGACCGGCCGGTCGAGCTTCATCTCCTCGGTGGTCTGCTGCGCGAAGGTGCCGCCCAGCCGCCCGTCGCCGAGCAGCGCGGTCAGCGACGCCTCCAGGTTCTCGGTGATGTCCCGGTAGCGGGTGATGTCGCCGCGGTCGAGCGCGACCGAACGCACCGACTCCGGGGCCTCCTTGATGACCCGCACCAGATCGCCGAGTACCGGTATGTCGCCCGGGCCGTGCCGCTCGTCGAGGACGTTCAGCGCCGCCGAGATGATCGTCTCCTCCCGGTCGGTCGGCGGCGCCGAGCGCAGGATGGTGATCAGCGCGGAGACCATGTGGAGGCGGCGGCCGTGGATGTCGGCGAGGAGCCGGTGCCGCGCGTCGCCGGTGAGCCGGGCCGCGGCCCCCATCGACGCGCCGGGGTCCAGGACGTTGAGGTTGCCGCGGCCCCGGCCCAGGCTGATGACCTGGCCGCCGATCGCCCGGATCAGGTCCACGTAGTCGGGCTTGAGGTCGCCGAAGATCAGCGGGTGGACGCCGTAGCCGGAGAGGCCGAGTGCCATCCGCCGTACGATCGTCGACTTGCCGAGGCCCGGGCGGCCCAGCACGAACATCGACGGGTTGGCCAGCAGGCCGGTACGGGTGAACCACGACACGGGGTCGCAGCACACCGTGGCCCCGGAGTCGAGGTCACGGCCCAGCGGCACGCCGACCATGGGCGTACCCGCGCCGGCGCCGAACGGCCACAGCCCGCACACCTGCACCGAGGTGCCGCGCCACTCCGGGGCGGGGTCGACGTAACCGACCATGCCGCCGCCGTGGCCGGGCCAGCCCCGGGAGGTGGCGCGCGGCGGCCGGCGTTCCTTGGTGTTGCGTGCCATCGAACATCCCCTGTACTGGATCGAGTTGTCCTGGATCGAGCCCACGACGCGCGACTGAGGGCCTCTGAGGCAAGCCCGAAGCCTCACGGCGCACACCTGAGGCCTCACGACGCGCGGCTGGGGCCCTACGACGCCCGGCCGGGCTACATCGAGTCCCGCACCCCCTGCGGCAACGCCGTGTGCAGCGGCAGCACCAGCCCCAGCGGCAGCGCCGCGGCGAACGCCGCCGCCTGCGAGCCGTAGACCGGCCGCACCGCGATGCGCGCGGCGGGGGCGAGGTTGTCCACGGTCGCGGCGGCCTTGCCCAGTTCGTCGGCGGAGTTGACGGTGGCCGTGATCAGCAGTCCGAAGCGGATCACTCCGTGGCCCTGGGCCTGTTCCTCGGTGGTCCTGCGCGCCGCCGTCAGCTCAGCGTCGTCGCGTGCCTGGCCGATCTGGGACTGCTGGGCGTTGAACAGGGCGTTCTTGTAGTCCTGTTGGACGACGCGGGCGCCCTCGGCCCGGGTGTGCGGGCGGTACAGCAGGGTGACCCGCTTGCGGGCGATGTCGCGGTTGGGCTGGACGAGCGCGGTCAGGACGTTGGAGAACACCTCGCCCTGGGGTGCCTCCGTCATGGCCCAGGTCACGCTGAACACGCCGTCGTGGCGGTAGTGGTCCCAGGATTCCTGGGCGGCCATGGGACCGGCCTGGTCCCAGGTGAGACCGGTGCCGCCGGTGCCGCGCGCCTCCTCCACCAGGGACGCCACGGTGGGGTCGTAGGCGACGCGTACCGCCTCGGCGAGCTCGGTCGCGGTCATCGGTGCCGCCGTGCCGGCGCCGGTCATGGACAGGCCCGCGGTCAGGCCCGGCAGCCGGGTGCCGATGTGCAGCGCCATGTCCTCGACGCTGCGGCGGGGCGTGCCCTCGCGGGCGGCGCCCGAGTACGTCAGCGCGATCCGCGTGGCGATCTGCGCCGAGCCGGCGGGGTAGGCGGCCAGCACCTCCCGCAGCATCGATCTGGCCAGGTCGGGAGCTCCGTCGACGGCGTTGGCCGCGATCTCCTGCTGGAGCCGGACTCCGGAGTCGGGGGCGGTCTCCACGGTGACGCTCGCGGCGACCAGGCCCGGCTCGGCGCCCAGCGCGGACAGCCACTGGCCCCAGTGCGCCACCCAGATGTCGACCTGCCGCTCGTCGACGAGGGCGGCGCCGTCCGCGTCGCAGGAGATCACGACGGTGTGATGGCCGGTCGCCGGAATCGTGATCACGGCGAACGGGCGTCCGTAGCCGTCCCGCGCCTCCGTGAGCGTGGACTCGGCCGCCAGGCCCGGCAGTTGGCAGGTGCCGTAGCCGGTCAGGCCCAGCGGACCCGAGCGGTAGTGGTGTCCGCCGGAGGAGGTGGTGCGCCGCCAGGCCATCCGGACCGCGCCGCGCTGCATGAGGGTGCGGCCGTGCCGGTCCCGCATGGCCAGCGGGGCCAGGACCATCACCAGCACCAGCCCCAGGACCAGCGCGGCCCACAAGGAGACCAGCGTGGCCAGGACGACGGCGATCAGCCCGGCGAACAGCAGCAGGGTCGCCCCGAGGGACAGACCGCGCAGGCCGGACGTACGGGGCTTGCGGAAGTTGCCGTAGGTGCGGGGTTGGGTCGCCTCAATGGCTGCCACGGGACTCCTCCTGCTGGTCGTCGGTGTGCCGGCTGGCCGGCAACAGCACGGCGGCCGGCTCCTCCCAGCGGTGCTCGGGCTCTGTCTCTGCGGTGTCCGGTTCCGCCGGGTCCGCCGGACGCGGCGGCCGGGTGGTGTCGCCCGCGGTGCGCTCGCCGTCCGGAGCACCGCGTGCCCCGTCGGCGCCCCGCGCGGGTCCCGGCCCGCCCGCGTTCGCGCCCGGGGTGATGCGCGCGCCGCTGGTGCCGTGCCCGTCCGGGTGCACGGCGGCCCCGGACACCGACCGGCCGGCGGCCGGGCCGCGCAGCTGCGGTACGGGCAGCGCACCGGTGGCCGCCGCCGCGTCGCCGGCGCCGGCGGACGCCCGGCCCGCCCGGCCCGTACCGGATGCCGCCGCCTGGACGACGGGGGCGGCGAACCGCATCAGCGCGGGCAGCGTGAAGCAGGCCAGGACGATCAGGACGACTCCGGAGACCATGGAGACGACCTCGTTCTCCTGGGTCTCGCCGGTCATCGAGAACGCGGCCGCGTAGACGATGGCCGCGGCCGGTTTGTAGAGCACGAAGGCGAGCAGCCAGCCCACGGACCTGCGGAACCAGACCCGGCCGGTGGCGGTGGAGCTGGCCGCCGCCGACAGCGGCAGCGTGCCGGTGAGGATCACCAGCATGGCCATCCGCACGATCATCAGCGCGATCTGCGCCACACTCCCCGCGATCACCAGTATCGCCATGATCAGGACGAGGAAAGACGAGTCGGCGCTGTCCAGGGCCAGCATGGCCGAGGTGCGTTTCTCGAACTCCGCCACGCAGCTCGCCACCGGGTCCCCGGTGGCACTGATCTGCCGGCAGCCGGTGGACCTGTCGATGATCCAGACGCTGAACTTGTCGCCCGCCTCGGCCAGCAGATTGACCGTGGCGACCCCGGCGGAGGAGACCACCACCAGGTTGAGCAGCCCCTGGAGGGCCTGCCGGGCGGGCTCGCCGCGGCGCTGCCAGGCGAGATGCCCGGCGGCGACGACCAGGCACAGTACGGCGGTGAAGGTGGTGAACCAGATCGTGGAGCCGCGCAGGAAGGCGACCGGGCCGCCGTCCTCGCCCAGGTCGGGACTGCCCAGGTTCATCCAGGCGCTGCCGAGTGCCTTGACCGTGGTGCTCGCCGCCTGCGCGGCGCTCTCGGCTATGTCGTCGAACCCGGTGTCGCCGAGGTCCTTCGGGGTCGTGCCCGTTCCGTCGCCCACGCAGTAACCGCCGACCGTGGGGGGTACCCAGCCGAAGTCGCAGCCCGCCATCAGACGCCTCCCCACTCGGTGTATCCGGCGAGGGAGTCGACCGGCGCCGGGTCGGCGGGGTCGGCCGGGTACTCGAGCCGCCAGTCCCCGCCCTGCCACAGCGCCGTCGTGGTGGCGGCCTGCATCTGGCCGTCCGGGAAACGCCACACGGTCTGGATCACCGCGGTGGTGTCGTTGTAGGTGACGAACCTGAATCCGGCGATCTGTCCGTTGGCGCCGCCGCCGTCCCCGTCCGGGACCGCCGTCGCCTCGGCCTTGGTCCGGTCGGTGATGTAGGCGTCGCGGCCCGCGCCGACGGTCTGGGTGCGGGTCACCTTCAGCCAGTCGTCCGCGGCCAGGTAGCGCACGCTGATCTGGCTGGTGGCCAGCAGGGCGCCGACCGGAGTGTGCGCGTAGCAGCGCGCGACGTCCTTTCCGGCTACGGCCGGACCCGCCTCCTTCGAGGAGGGAAGGGCGACGCTGCCGTACAGGCTCCAGGTCACGCCCACGGGAGCGGAGGCGGGCAGGTCCTGCTGGTCGTCCGCCAGTTCGGGGCAAGCGGCGCCGTCGGCGGCGGCCTCGGACGGCTGCGGTTCCGCGGAACTGACGGCGGGCACCGGTGCCGTGGAGCCGCTCTCCGCGGAGTTGTCCGAGGTGACGGCGAGCGCTGTCCCGATGACGGCGATGAAGCCGATGAACGCGGCGGCGCTGACGAAGCCGCCGCTCAGCCACGGGCTGCGCGGCTCGCTCGTCGACGCGCGGTCGCCGGGCTCTGCCATGGTCCCTCTCTCATCCTCGTGGGGTGTCGGACGGCGGGTGACGGACGGGCCGGAACGCACAGTGCCGGCCGGTCGCCTGACGAGTTGTCAGGTCCGGCCGTCGCACCGGGCGTCCGCGGCCCGCCCGGAAGATCAGGCTCTAGACGAGCGCGCCGACGATGCCCGAGGCGGAGCCGACGAGCAGGCAGGCGCCGAGGACGAACCCGAGTCCCCTGACGTGCTCGCGGCCGCCGCCCTTGGAGTGGTCCATCGCCATCCTGGCGGCCACACCGAAGATGCCCGCGACGCACAGGGCGGTGACACACCAGGCCACCCACTTCAGCACCGTCAGCAGGCCTTCGGCGCCGGGGGGCGCCTCGCCGCCGCCGACGTCCGGCGGACCGGTGGGAGCCGCGGCCAGGTGAGCGAGCGGGGTCAGGTGCGGTGAGGCGTCCAGAACGGCCGCCAACAGACTGGACAACGCGGGTCTCCCTAAGCGGGTCGGGTGAGTCGGGACAGGTCGCGCGCCAGCGGCGCGCACTCCTTGGGCAGGTGCGTCATGGGTGATTCGCCGAGCCGCCAGGGCTCCACCCACGGGATCTCCCACAAGCGGGGCACGGCTCCGGAGACCAGCCGCACCAGGTTCTGCAGGACCCGGGGGCGCCGGCCGGGGGCGTCGGCCACCACGACCAGGCCGAGCAGGTCCACGCCCGGGACCATGCCCGAGGCCCACTGCCGCGCGGCGTTCTGCGCGGCCTTGATGCCGTTCGCGCTGGAGCGGGCGACGAGCACGACCGCCGGGGACTGCGCGGCGGCGGGCCAGGCGAGTCCCGCGTCCTGACCGCCGGGCACGGCCCGCTCGAGCGTGCTGACCCCCGCGCCGCCGTGCACGCCCAGCCACCACCAGCCATGAACGGCGCCGGGCTGCGGGTTCGCGACGGGCAGTCCCTGCTCGGGCCGGGGCACTCCGGCGCCCTGCGGCGCCACCGGGCCGGTGAGCTCCGTGGACACGTCCTGAACCGATCGCAGGGATTTCCCGTTGCTGCCCCCGGAAGGGCGTGACTGCGGCAACCAGGGGTTGACGACCGGTACCTCACCCGCCACGGCATCTCCTTCCACTGCTGACTCAACGCGCCCATAGTACACATAAGTTAGCAATACAATACAAGTGATTATTTATCAGGAATACGAAATTTAGGGCGAGTTGAGGCTCTTCCGGAGCGCTTGGTTCCCGGATCGCAGGTTTCCTTGGGGGGTTGCAGATGACCGGCCACACGCAGGCACGATCGACGATGCTGGTGGGCACCGGCGTCCTGGTGTTGATCGGTTCCCTGGTCGGCCTGTCGGTGGTGGGCTCGGTGGACCAGAAGAAGGAGGCCGCGCCCGTGGGGTTCGCCACCACACTGGACGTCAAGGGCGTGCCGACGGAGTACGTGGAGTGGATACAACGCGCGGGCCAGCAGTGCCCGGAGGTCAGCGCACCGCTGGTGGCCGCGCAGATCAAGGCGGAGTCCAACTGGGACCCGACCGCCGTGAGCCCCGCCGACGCCCAGGGGCTGAGCCAGTTCATCCCCGGCACCTGGGCGACCTGGGGCGTGGACGCGGCGAGCCGGGACGGCAGCCCCGAACCGGACGGCGTGGCCGACCCGTTCACCCCGGGCGACGCCATCATGACCCAGGCCCGCTACGACTGCTGGCTGGCCGGCAAGGTCAAGAAGGTGAACCCGGGCGGCGACCCCACCCGCCTGATGCTCGCCGCCTACAACGCGGGCCCCGGCGCGGTCCAGGACTACGACGGCGTACCCCCGTACCCGGAGACCCAGGACTACGTCACCAAGATCATCGAGTCGATGACCGACTTCACCGGAGCCCAACCGGACGCGCAGGCCAGTGAGTTCGGGGACCGGGTGGTGGCTGCCGCCAAGAAGTGGCTCGGCACGCCGTACTCGTGGGGCGGTGGCGGTCCCGAGGGCCCCGGACGCGGATTCGCCCAGGGCGCGAACACGATCGGGTTCGACTGCTCGAGCCTCGTCCAGTACGCGGTCTACCAGGCCAGCGGCGGCGAGGAGCTCCTCCCGCGCGTTTCCCAACTCCAGGTTTTGGCGGGCGAGTCGGTGGCAGGCGACGACATGCGGCCCGGCGACGTGATCGGGTTCAACCTGAACGGCAGCTACGACCACATCGGCATCTACATCGGGCACGGGCAGTTCATCCACGCGCCGAAGACCGGCGACGTGGTGAAGATCAACAGCCTCGACGAGCCCTACTACGCGCAGAAGCCCCAGAAGGTAAGGCGGTTCGGATGACACTCCCCGGCAAGCGGGACACCACGGCCGTGGCCGCGACGGTGCTCGCGCTCGCCCTCGCCCTGGGCGGGTGCGGCTCCGGTACCGACACCAACACGGGCTCCGGCTCCGGCTCCGGCTCCGAACAGGACGTGTCCGCCCGGACGTCGGCGCCCGCCCCGACCGGCACCGGCCCGTATCCGACCCCGTCCGCCCCTCGCGAGGCCGAGCCCCTGCCGACCGGGGCCAAGGGCACCCCCAAGGGAGGCATCATCCTTCCCCGCGACGTCGACCAGCGGGACGCCGACGAGGTCGGCTGGTCGACGCTCAAGGTGATGTGGACGTTCGACACCATCATCGACAGCGGCCAGCGGGACGCCGGTGTGCGAGCCGCGGACGCGGGCTGGCTGACCAAGGACTACGCGACAGAGCTGCGCGCGCAGCAGCCCCTTTCGGTGCCCGGCGCCCAGTGGCGGGAGTGGGCCGGCCACCGCGCCTACACCGTCGTCACGCTGAGCAAGGCCGAGGACGCCGCGATGCCCGGCGACACCGACACCGAGGCGTGGGGGCAGTGGACCGTCACCGTCACGCCGCTCGGCCGCGACGACTGGGCGGGCGAGTCCACCACCGTCGTGGCGTATCTGCAACTCACCCGCAAGGCGGCCGACGGGACGTGGCGCGTGGCCGACGTCACCGTCCAATAGCCCGGAGGGATTTCATGCATACGACGTACGAGCACGCGGAGGTGCCGGCCTGGCCGGTCTACGCCCTCGCCGTGCACGACGACGGCCGGGTCGACGTCTCCGGCCCGCTGGTGCCCGCCGCCGGGCATCCCAACCGCTCCTCGGCCGTCGCCACGGTGGCCGAGGCTGCCGCCCGCCTCTTCCGTCCGGTGCGCGCGGAGGCCACCGAGCCGGACGGCACCGTGTGGCGGCTGGTCATCTCCCCCGACGGAGCGGTGGCAGAGCTCCCGGGCGGCGGACAGCGCGTCAAGGCGACGAAGAAGCGTCACGAGAAGTCCGCCGCCCGCGCCGCGGAGACGGCCCCGGAGCCCACGGCACCGCCGGTCCCGGAAGCGGCCGACGGGGCGGACGTGGCCGTACGGACCCCGTCGGGGCCGATGGCTGCCGGGCGCCCGGTGAGTGCCGTGCCGAGCGGGCCGGCACCGGGCAGGACGGTGGTCGCGGCGCGTCAGCTCGGCCCGGCGGCCGTGTCCCGCCGGCCCGTCGCGGCGGCTGCCCCGGCCGGACGCAGGACCGAAGCCGACCCGGAGCCCGACCCGGGAACGGGTCTCGGAACGGATATCGCAACGGAGCTGGGGGTGGACTTCGGAACGGATCCCGCGGAGTACGCCGGGTCCCTCGCCCTGGTCACGAAGCTTCTTCAGACGGGCCGGGTCGGCAAGGCCGCGGCGCTCGCCGCGCGGCTCGACGAGCAGGCCGCCGGCACTCTCGGCGTCTCCCATCCCGACGCCCTGCGCATCCGCGAGATCCGGGCCCGCGTCGCCGCCCTGTCCGGGGACGCGCTGGCCGGCGTACACCTGTTCCGTGACGTCGCCGAGCGCTGGCACTACCAGGGGAACGCCGAGCGGGCCGAGGCCGCGGCGGCCCGCGCCCAGGCGCTCTGGCTGGAGATCACCGAGCTGGACCCCGCGCTGTCGGCCGGCATCGCCGTGGTCCGGCTGCGCAACCAGATCCCGGGTGAGGACGGCTCGGCGCTCACCGCCGCCCTGAAACACCGGGCATGGCTGGAGTCGTCCCACGCCTCGGGCGGACAGCCGCCGCGGGAATCCGTCGCGGCGGGCGCGCCGGGCGTGGCACGGAAGCGGCGCCCGATGCCGTCCTGGGAGCGCCCGGCGCAGGAGAGCCGGACGGCCACGTGAGGCCGGGTCCCGGCGGGTGTCAGGCGGCGGGTGTGTGCCACTGGGGCTGGTGCTTCGCGCTGACCTCTTCGTCGGGGGTCTCCACGATGCCGAGGGCCATACGCAGCGCCCGCACCGCGTGGTAGAGGCGCGACTTGACGGTGCCCGGCGGTATGCCGAGCACGAGGGCCACCTCGCGCGTCGACCTGCCGGTGTAGTAGGTCTCGTACAGCACCTGCCGGTGCTTGGACGAGAGTGCCTTGAACCCCTGCTGGAGGATCATCGAGGAGAGCAGGCGGTCCACGTCGTCGGACTTGGCCAGCAGCTCGTCCAGCCACGCGGTGCCGTCGACCTCCTGGGGACGGGCCATGCGCAGCCGGTACTCGTCGATGACGAGGTTGCGGGCGACTCGGAACAGCCACGGTCGCAGCGGCTGGTTGTCCTCCATGCTCTGGGTGCGCCAGCAGCGCAGCAGCGTCTCCTGCACCACGTCCTCGGCCCGGTGCCGATCGCCTCCCAGCAGACGCAGGACATAGTGGTACAGGTCCCTGGCGTGGTCGTCGTACAGCGTGCGCATCGCTCGCTCCCGGGCGGCGACCGCTCCAGTGGATCCCATCACGGTCCAGCTCAAGGTCGTACTCCCTCGTTCTGTGACCTCGTGGCGAAGGTCGGGCGTCGAGGCCGGACCAACTGCCCCGATCGCTGGGAGTCTCGCGAGCCGGGTTGCACGTCGAATTGACGAGCGATTGACATGACACCGGCGGTTCCGGCCGGAACCGGAGCGCACGCATCCATGGCGGTGGGGCCACCCCCACCGGGATGTCCCCACCGCTGTCGCGCGGTTGAGCTGGGCTTTCCGGCTCAGGCGGCTCCGGTTACGCGGGTGTCCGACGCCGATGTGAGGGCGTGCATACGCCGATTGACGAGCCGCGGCAAGGCCGCGTCCACGACCGTCCTTCCGCCCTGTTCGCCGCCCGCCGTCGACATGGCCTGCAGTACGGCGAGCAGGGCGCGGCCGAGGTCCACGGCTGTCGGCACGTCGTCGACCAGGAGCCACGCGGCGGCCGCCCGCGTCAACTCCTCGTGCACACGGGGGTCGCCCTGCCGGTGCCGGATACGGGCGAGTTCGACACAAGTGGCCGTTGCGAGACGGTGGTTCTCGCTCCGGTGGGCGACGAACGCCTCCAGGCCGTGGGCTTCGAGCGTGTACGGGTGTTCGGGGCCGAAGGCGCGTGCGGTGTGCTCGCGCAGCCGGAAGGCGAGTGCCGCCGCCTGTTCCAGCGCGCCGGCGTCCACGGAGCGGCGCACCAGCGCGACGAGTTCGGCGAGTTCGTCCGGAACGGCTTCCGGGATCGCGTACGGAACGGGCTCCGGAAGCGCGTCCGGATCCGCCTCCGGAACGGGTCCGTCCACGGCCGCGTGGTGTGTTCCGTCCGGGCGGCCGTCCGAGCGGGGAGGCTCGGGGGCCGGCGGGTACCCGGTTTCGACGGGCGGCGGGCCGACGGGACGGCCGGAGGCCGCCGGCTGGGGCGGGGCGGGGACGCGCGGGGCGGCGGCGGTCGAGGGCGCGGCCATCGCCGGCTGCGGGGCAACGGCCACCGGAGGCGGGTCCAATACCGGCTGCGGGGCGACGGCGGTCGACGGCGCGGCCATTACCGGCTGCGGGGCGACGGCCTCCGGTGGCGGGGTCGGCGCCGGTGGCGGGGCGGCGGCGGCCGGCGGCGCGGACCTCACCGGTGGGGGTGCTACGGCCGGAGGCGCCGACCTCACCGGGACCGGGGGTGGGGCAACGGCCGGGGGCTGGGCGGCGGTTGGCGGCGGGGCCTCCTGCCGGGGCTCCGCCTCCGGGCTCGCCTCGTCGTGCTTCTCGTGGAGCAGGACCCGGCTCGAACCGTCGGGCGCGACCTCGACGAGGGTGACCTCGCCCCCCTGCCTGTCGAAGATCACCCCCTCGACGGGCACACCCCAGGCCTGCGCGTGGCCGTGCAGCATGTCGAGCACGACGACGTGCACCGGTTCGCCCGGCGGCACATGAAGGGGTTCACCGTCCACCGTCGCGGTGCCGTCGTGGCCGATGAGCACGTCGAAGGGGGACGCCGTCCGCGCGGAGTCGTCCGGTGTGCTGTGGTCCTGTGCGATGTCGTCCCGTGCGTTGTGGTCCTGTGCGGTGTCGCCCTGTCGGTCCGGACGGATGCGCCTGCTGAACACGTCGTGCCTCCTTGCTGCGCTGGTCTGCTGGTCTTCGGGTCAGGCGGTCTGCTGGTCAGGTGGTCTGCTGCTCAGGTGGTGCTGGGCGTGGGACGCGGGCTGAGGCTCGGATACTCCTCGTCGTCCCCCATGTCGACGGACTCGGAGTACAGGGCGAACGACGACCTGACACTGATGACGTAGCTCTGCGCCTTGTCGGTCTTGGGCACGCCCTTGGCGGCCTTGACGGCGTCCAGACCGACCGAGTACGCCGCCAGGGTCATGTCCAGGCGGTTGCCCGCGACCTCGTTGTTGGCGGCGAGGGTGTCGATCTCCTTGGCCAGCGAGCACATGTACTTGCCCTGGGCCATGATCGAGTCGGCGGCGTCCAGGGCCGAGGTCTTGTCGTTGTCGTCCTCGTCCTCGCCGAACTCCTTGAACTTGTCCGGCGGCAGCTGGGAGATGCCCTCCTTGCCGTCGGGACCGACCAGCTTCGGGTTGAACTGCGACTCGGCCTGGATCTGCGAAACGATCACGATGGCGCCGATCTGCTTGCACTCCACCCCGGCGTCCTGGATGCGCGAGAGGTATTCCGCGGGCACCGCTCCCTCCTTCAGCGCCCCGGTCCCGTCGCTGTTGAACGCCGCCACGACCTGGTCGGTGTCCACTGTGCTGCCACCGCCGCCACCGCCTCCGTCACAGTCGAGGATGCCGATCTCGCAGAGCAGCACGATGGGCCAGAAGATCCAGCCGAGGGCACATATGACGATCGTCCCGGCGAGGAGGAGCAGGAAGAGCAGGGGCGCGATGAGGCAGCCGAAGGCCCCCGTGCCGATACCGGCGGCTATGTAGACGGTGTTCTTCCCGGCGTCGGAGGAACCCTCCCCTTCCCCGCCACCACTTGCGCCCACGACCCGTCACACCCCTTGCTTTCGCCTGCCGAACGTGCGTCCCGGGGCTCCCTTGAACCAGGTCGCCCGATTTCCCGTAGTCGCTGCCCGACGGATCACCGCGGACACGCACGCCGCAACGGACACGACGGCCCATCAGTTCAATCCGGGATCCGTCGCAGTACGCGACACGAGGGAAGGGGGGGATGCGCATGGGCGTCCCTTCGGCACCATCCGCCGGCTCTCAGATGTGGGTCCGCGGGCCGACAGCACAACCGGCCGCACCGGCACAGGACGCGCCGGCACCTACGGCTACAACGGCACCGACCGCACCAGCCGCTCCAACGGCACCGACCGCGCCGGCCAGGCCGGCGCGGCCCTCGGTCCGGACGGCGCTGCCCAAACCGCCGGTACCGGAGAGCAGTTCGCCGTTGCGGCACCACGGCCAACAGGTCTCCTGGGTCACCACGCACGGCGGGGCCGGGGCGAGCACGCTCGCGCGGGTACTGGGGGGCTCGGACATCGGCCGCCGGTGGCCCGACCCGGCCAAGGGCGAACCCGGCCAGGTGCTGCTGGTGGCCCGCACGCACAACGCGGGCATGCGGGCGGCGTCCCACGCCCTGAACGCGCTCCGCAAGGGGGACCACCCCGCCGGAGTGGAGCTCGTCGCCATCGTGCTGGTCGCCGACGCGCCGGGATCGCTGCCGCGCGCACTCGGCCGGCGCGTGCGCGTGCTGCGTTCGGCGGCCGAGGTGCACCGCGTTCCGTGGGTGCCGGCCTGGCGGCTCGGCGACGAGATCGAGCAACTGCCCAGGGCGGTACGGGCGCTGGCACGACGTGTCGCGGCCGCGGCCGGGCAGGCGAGGAGGCCCCGATGACCTTCCTGGCCGACGCGGTCTTCAAGGCCGACATCGACCCCGACGCGTTCACCCCCAACGGAACGTTCAACCCGGGAACCGAGGCCGCCGAACTGCTCGGCATCCTCACCTGGGTCGTATCGGCCGCCTCTGTGGCGGGCCTGATCATCGTGGGCCTCCAGATGGCCATGCAGCTACGTCGCGGCGAAATGGGCGAGGGGGCGACCTACTTCAGAGGGGCGTTCTTCGTCGTTGGCGCCTGCGTCCTCGGCACCACCGCCGGACCACTCGTCAATTTTGTACTGGTGCCAATTCTCTGAAGTCGAACAAATCCCTTAACGGCCGCAATACCTGGAGAAACTCATGAAGGACACCCTGCTCTCGCTCGCCGTCGACGGACACAAATACCTGGCCGACGGCGAGACCGCCTCCGCCGTCCCCCAGCCCGTCTCGGGGGCCCCGGACAAGCTCGCCGACGCGGTCAACGTCGTACTGGGCATCGCCGCGTGGGCCGGCACCGTCGCCGGTGTGGCCGGCGTCCTCATCACCGGAATCATGATGGCCGTGTCCATGAAGCGCGGTGAGAGCTCCGAGCACTTCAGCCGTCTCGGCATGGTGCTGGGCGGCTGCGTCCTCGTGTCCACCGCGGGGCCCATAGTCGAGTTCCTCTTCTAGTAGAGCCCGATCACAGGAGAGGCCAACGACGTGCTCGGCGCCATACGAAAAAGAGACCCGGTCGACGGGCCTTTCTACAAACAGCGAGGCTGGATCAACTCGGCTCTTTTCCTGGGCTTTTTCGTGGTCATGTCGTTGGTCGCCCTCGTGGTCAACCCCCCGGGCGGCGAGGTCGCCGCGAGCGACCGGGAGACCCTCGCCGGGCTCGGCGGCCCGCTGTCTCCCGGCGATCCGCAGCAGGTCAGGACGGGGCCGGGCGGCCGGCCGGAGAACTGTCGTACCGACGACGGGGACACGGCCCGGCCGACCGCGGCGCCGACAGACGTCAAGTGGCGGCAGCTCGTCACCATGATGGCGCCCATCTCATCTTCGGCAGGCCCTCTCCACACCGACGCCACCATGTGGTGGTGCTTCGCCCACACGCCCACCGGGGCCGTGCTGGCGGCGCACATCATTCCCGTCCAGTTGAGCGGCGTCTCCTGGCGCATCGTCGCGGAGCAGCAGATCGTGCCCGGGAAGTCGCGCGACAGTTTCGTCACCAGCAAGGCCGAGGCCGAGGAGACGGACCCGCGGGAGAACGCCGTCGGAAGGTTCACCGGCTTCTCCGTGGAGTCGTACGCGGACGACTCCGCGACCGTACGGCTGCTCGTCACCAATCCCATGGGCGGCTACCTGTCGACGTCGGTATCGGTGCGCTGGCGGGACGGCGACTGGAAAGTGGCGCTCCTGGGTGACGGGTCTCTCTACTCGTCCGTGAAACAGGCGACGCCCAACGGCTTCATCATGTGGGAGGCGTGACATGTTCCTGGCCGCAGCAGGCGATGGATGCGACGGCGGTCTCGACTTCCTCGGGATGTTCGGCGACCCCATCGGCACCATGATCAACATGGTGGCGAAGATCATCATCCAGGGCGCCATCGGGATCTTCCAGTCCGTGGGAGACATCTCCTCGACCAACGAGGCGGCGTCGGGCAAGATCAGCGACCAGACGCGGTGGATCACCACCTACCTCGCCTGCGGCTCGATCCTCTTCGCCGCCGCCAAGATGGCCCTGGACCGGAAGGGCGACTCGGGCGGGACCGCCCTCAGGGGCATCCTGCGCGTCATTCTGGTCAGTACGGCCGCGACCGCCGTCATCGGCACGTTCGTCGACCTCATGGACCGGTACTCCACGTACCTCCTCCGAGGCAGCCTCATCAACCTGATGGAGGGCATCGACTGCAACGGCAACATTCCGGACATGCTGCTGCTGGTCGTCGGGTGCCTGCTCATCATCTCCGGCATCATCCACGCGCTCCTGATGTGGATCCGGCTCGGCGTGATGATCGTCCTGATGGGCACGCTCCCGATGGCCGCCGCCGCGTCCATGACGGACTGGGGCGGCACCTGGTGGCGCAAGCACATCGGCTGGCTGACCGCCTGGCTGCTGTACAAGCCGACGGTCGGCCTCGTGCTGTACTCGGGCGCCATCATGGTCGACTCGTCGGAGAGCCACAGCGACGTCGACACACAGATCGCGGGCATGGGCCTGCTGCTGTTGTCGGCCATCGCCCTGCCCGCGCTGCTGCGACTGATCGTCCCGGCGACCGGCGCCCTCGGCGGCGACTCGGTCGGTAGCGCCACCATGGGCGTCGCCGGGGGCCTGGCCTCCGGAGCGAAGTCCCTGGCCGACTCGGCCGGCAGAAACGAAAGCGGCGGCTCCCAGGGCCCCTCGGGCTCGAAGGACAGCGGCGGGTCCGAATCCTCGGGCTCGAACGGCAGCGGCGGGTCCGATTCCTCGGGCTCGAACGGCGGGAACTCGTCCCAGCAGGGCAACCCATCCACGGGCGACGGCGGGGGCAGCGGATCCGCCGCCTCGAAGAGCGGCGGCAGGGCGGCAGCGGTGAACCCCGCCCTCGCCGCGATGGTCGTGGCCGCCGAAGTGGCGGGGACGGTCGGCAAGGGAATCGCGGACGTCGCCAAGAGCGGGGTCGAGGGCGGCGGAGACGGCAATTGACCGTCACCGCGGGCCGGGGGGGGGGGGGGGGGGGGGCCCCCCCCCCCCCCCCCCCCCCCCCCCCGCACCGCCAGGACCCGTTCGCCGCTGCGGCTGTACAGGACCGTCTCCTGCAGACCCTGGCGGATGAGACGGGCACTGCGCTGTGAGCGGCCCCTGCCGATGGCGCTGAGGCGGTTCCACGCCCCCGTCGACGGCAGTCCGGAAATCACCCGCGCGCCCCGGTACTCGGGCCCGGCGCGCCCGGGAACGGGCCGATTCCGGGTACGGCCCCAGACCGATGGCGTCACCCGGGCGCTGGCCGACGTGTCGCCTCAGCCGCCCTCCGCGGGTTACGGCATCCACCCGGTCCCCAGGACTCGCCGCGTCACCTGGCCAAAGTATGATCGCCACCTTCGACTGGCAGGGCGCTCCTCAACAAACTGCGAGTGAGGGGCCGTTGAGTGGGCGGCTGGCCATAGGGGCCCGTGGCAGCGCTGCCCTGGTCGGTCGTGACGCAGCGGAAAGGAGCCGACGGTGTCCGACGAAGGACGGCTGATCGCCGACCGCTACCGCATCCTCAACCGTGTCGGCCGGGGCGGCATGGCCACCGTGTGGCGCGCCCACGATGGTCTCCTCGACCGGCAGGTCGCCGTCAAGAAGCTCCATCCCCAGCCGGATCTCGACGCCGAGGAACTCGCCTCCCTCTTCGAGCGCACCCGGCGCGAGGCCCGCAGTGCTGCTCGGATCAGTCATCCCAACGTTGTTGTCGTCCACGACGTCGTGGACGACGAGGGTCTGCCCATCATCGTCATGGAGTACGTGCCGTCCAGGACCCTCGGTGACCTGATCAGGGCGCACGGTCCGGTGCCGCCCGAAGAGGCCGCCAGGATCGGCCGTGGTGTGATCGCCGCGCTTCGGGCGGCGCACGGGGCCGGGATCCTGCACCGGGACGTGAAGCCGGCGAACATCCTGCTCGCCGAGGACGGCCGGGTGGTCCTCACCGACTTCGGCATCGCCAAGGCCGCGGAGGCCTCGGCTCTCACCCGCACCGGCCAGTTGGCCGGATCGATCGACTACATGGCCCCCGAGCGCCTCGAGGGCGCGGAGGCGGGCCCGGAATCCGACCTGTGGGCCCTGGGCGCGACGCTGTTCCAAGCGGTCGAGGGCCACTCACCGTTCCTCCGGGAATCACCGGCGCAGACGATGTACGCCATCGCCATGGAACCGGCCCCCGCAGTCCGGGGCGCCGGGCCGCTGACCCAGCTGATCCAGGGTCTGCTCACCAGCGACCCGGCCGACCGCATGTCGGCCGAGGAAGCGGAGCGTCTCCTGCGGGCAGTGCACGCCGACCCGGAACGCATACGTCTGGGCCACTCCGTCACCCCGGCCGCCGCCCGTACGGTGGTCGACGCCGCGGCGGCGAAGCCGGAACCGGACTCCGCGCACGGAACGCGCGAGGAATCCGCTGCCGGCTCGGCGGCGGAGCGCCCGCAGCCCGCCAAGACCGGTCTGGAGACGCCGCCGCCCTCAGGCCGAACGGCCCGTTCGAAGAAGCTGGTCGCACTTGCCGCAGTGGTCGCCACTGCGGCACTGATCACGACCGCGGTGCTTGTCAACGCGATGACGGAGAACGGCGCCACCGGGCCGGACGGCCGTGCCCTGGTGGTCGCCGCCTCGAAGAAGTGTCTGAGCCGCGGCTCCGGGACCGAGAAAATACAGTTGTTCCAGGCCACTTGTGACGGCTCCCCGGCGCAGCAGTGGCACATCGGATCGGACGGCAGCATCCGGTCGTCGGGGAAGTGCATGACCGTGGCCGGAGAGTCGATCGCCGGTCTGACCAAGATCCAGCTGACCGGATGCAGCGGTGCCGCCAGCCAGCGGTTCCACCTCTCCGGTACGGCACTGATGGCCGATAGGTCGCAGAAATGCGTGGACATTTACGGGGGCGCCGGCGGGACGGGCGCGGTGCTCTGGGAGTGCAACGGCAGGGACAACCAGACCTGGACGATTCGTTGACCCAAGACCTGAGGGTCCGTGATGAGTCCTCGGCCACTAGGGACCCACCAGCAGAGAGGCCAACTCGCCTCGGCCGATCGACGGGTGCAGGTCACTGACTTGGCCGTCACCGACACCGCCTTCAGTTCGCCGGGCGCGTACGGCACCCGCCTGCCGGACGCCGAGAACCTGCTTGCGTTCTTCGACGACTCGCCACATCCCGTCCGAGCGGAGGGCCACATCGGTGGCGACGAACCGGCATCCCAGGGGGCGGCCACTGACGCACGAAGACCTGGATGCCCTTGCCTCCGCCGAAAGCCGGGGCGGCGCCCGAGCCCTCGACTGGCAGCGCAGGGACCCGCCGCCTCACCGACCACGGAATCACCAGCTGTCCCGCCCGAGCAACCGCCTTGGTCCAGCGGCAGCGTGATCAGTCCGGGCGCCTGTCCCGGTCACTCGCTGATGACGAGGGCTCTTGGTGTAGCAGGGCCACGCCGTCAGGTGTCGTCGGGGTCCGGGAGGAGCAACGTGGGATCGATCTCAGTCACACCGTCCGTGTAGTCAAGTCGGGTGGCCGTCGACGACGCCGAACTCGCGGTTCTGCGGGACCCAGGTCAGGGAACAGCTCCCTTAGCGGCGCCAGTACGCCGTGCCCGGCTAAATCCGCCGCCTCACGGGCAACCTCACCACCCGGGACATCCGCAGCTGGCCGCGGACGCCGTTATCTACGAGAAGCCTCCGGCTGGCAGCCGAGAGCACGCTTCCCCTTTCACGGCTTCGCTCGAACGGAAGGGGCCCCATGACGCCGCTCCTTCACGGGCAAATGTTGCCTGCCACGGAATTGGGCAACCTGCTCCAACTGATCCCCGGGCGGCCGCCGGGGATCAGCGCCTCCCGTCCCCGACGACCAGCTCCGCCAGCTCCAGGAAAGCCCGGGTGGTCGCCGCCCGCAGTCGCCCCAACTCCCGGAACCCGGGCGACCGCAAGGAGAGGTCGAAGGGAACGCGGACCACCTGGTCGGCCCCGATGCCCAGCCGGCCCGCGAACTCGGTGAGCGAGTAGTGGCGGCTCCCGAGCCCCTCGATATCGGTGACCACGACGATCGCGTTGTCCGTGAGCTCCTCGTGCCCGGCGGCACGCAGCATGGCGAGCATGCCCACCGCGGCGTCGAGAGACCAGTCGACGGTGCCGCAGCACAGGACCAGCCGGTCGGCGAACGCCAGGACGAAGTCGTCGGACCGGTCCAGCCGAAGAGGCGACCAGTCGGTCAGCACGAAGGAGTAGTACGGCGCCGCCAGCGCCAGCGTCCGCGCGTACTCCTGGGGGTGCGTGGGATTCGCGCTGAAGTGCCCCGAGCGGTGCGCGATCACCTCAAGACCCGAGTCCAGGCGAGTGGTGTGGGCGCGGATCTCCTCGTACGGCGGATCGGGCGGCAGGGCCGTCATGTCGCGCAGCGTGGCCCGGTTGCGGATGGCGGGGAGGAAGGAGTGCAGTGCTCCCTCCGACGCCGCTCCGTCGACAGCCAGTACGGGTTCGCCGCGGACGGCGGCGAGCACCGAGCCGAGGATAACCGTGGTGGTGGCCCGCCCGCTGTAGTGGTAGGCGCCGACGAGAGTGAGGCGTCGGCTGTGGCGCAGCGGAGTGCGGACCCGGTCGATGCGGGCCTGGCCCTCGCGGCGGGCGGCGCCGAACCGCGCCAGGCGCAGCGGAGTGTCGTCCGGCAGCCGCCCGGCGTCCGGTGGCAGCGAGAGCGGTACGCGCGGTGTGGTGCGGTCCGGGGACATGACCGGGCCCGCCGGATCGGTGGCGCCGCGCGAGGTCCGGGACATCGCGATGTACCGGGCGAGGAGCTCCGCGACCTCGCCCGCCGAGGGGCGCTGCGCCGGGTCGGGGTCGAGACACCGCAGTACCAGCAGCCGCAACGGCTCCCAGGTGTCGCCCTGCCACAGGTGCATGCCCTCCGGCAGGCCCGGTATCTCCCAGCCCGCCTTGGTGCTGATGAGCTGGAGCAGCTCACCCAGGGACCGCACGTTGTCCTCGGCCGTGGGGACCGACCCCCTCCCCAGGTATCGCCCGTCGACGACGCAGTCCGACAGGTCGCCGAGGACCACCGAGCGCCGCAGCACGAAGACGCTGTCGGCGGTGAAGTCCGCAAGCACCAGGCCGTTGACGTGGCAGACGGCCAGTGCGCTGGCCAGATGCCAGCCGACGAGCAGTCCGGCGAGCTTGTCGAAAGGGGCGCCGCTCTCCTGGATGGCGCGGTTGATGATGTCGGCGAGGCGCGGCGGTTGCGTATCGGGGGCGTCGGCGTCGGCGATCAGCGCCATGGCGAGCCAGGGCGGATCGTTCTCAAGGCCCTTCCCGACCAGGACGGGTGCGTACTGCCCGCGCAGCCGGGTGAGCACCCTGGCCTCCACGTCGAGCAACTGGGCCGTGGCGACCGGCAGATCCGGGCGTGGGGTGCGTACGACCGCCTCCAGGCCCTGTCGGTCGATACCCCGGTACACCACTGTCCGCCGCCCCCGCCGCCGCCCCACCAGCTCGTACGGTCCCAGCCGCGCCGGATCGTCGTCCTTCAACGGACCCCAGTCGTACGCCCCGGCGACGGGCCGCCCCAGCTCCTCCGGCTCAAGTCCGCGGGTCGCCCCCTCGACCGACACACCGAAGCGCGTCAGCAGCCGTCGCTCGACGCTGGTGAACGGGCGGTGGGAGCCGGGGAGGTGGGCGTTTCCGTCCGGGTGGGCGAGCCAGGCAGGGAAGTCCGGGGAATTGCCCGCGAGTTGTTCCAGGCGGCGCCCGATGCTGCGCCCCGTTCTGAGGAGTTCGGCCTGCGGGACCGCATCGAGGAGTACCGACTTGGACTCGTCGGAGAAGTCGAAGATGAGGTGCTTTGCGGGCAGCGGGCCCGGCACGGGTGCCGGACGCGGCCGGATGAGGCCTCCGAGGAACACCTCCGCGAGATGGGAGGTACGGGCCGGCCACGGCACCGCCGACTGCACGAGCCGCATCACCGGCACCGACAGCGGGGAGACGGCCGCGAGATGGGCCGCGAGACGGTACGCCTCCGGGGTGGCCGCGTCCCGGAAGTGCTGGGCGCTGTGCAGATCGCGGGAGGCGGCCACGGCGGCGTACTGGCTCGGGCGGGCCAGCAGCGGCAGTTCCACGGTGGTTCCGGGGGAGGCGAGCAGGTGCGCCCACGCCCGCAGCGCGGCGGCGGTGGGCTCCAGGACCGGCACCCGTACGCCCTTGAAGTCGGCGAGGTCGGGCGGCAGCACCCGGTCGGTGATCTCCCAGGACCTGTTGGCTCCGCCGACCCGCCGGGTGGTGGCCTGCCAGCGCTCGGCGCGGATGCCGGACGCCTCCCACATCTCGGGCGGCAGGGTGTGCAGGAGCGCGACGGGACCCCGCCCGGCCCACGCCGAGAGCAGTTCGTGCATTGTGCCGCGCCGCCAGGTGGCCCCCATGCCGTCGCTGACGACCAGGACGAGGGTGCGACCCGAGGGGTCGTTGACCGTGCTCAGAGGCAGTTGGGTGCTGTCGTGCTGGAACGGCCGGGCGTGCAGGCGCGGTTCGCCGGCGGTGCGGGTGTCGAGGCCGAGGACGCGGGTGGTCGCGAAGGCCCCGAGGCGCTCGAACAGGGTGCGCAGTTCGGCGCCGAGCCGGTGCCACAGCAGCATCGACAGGCCGTCGTCGACGAGCAGGACCAGGTGCAGCCAGCGCTCCTGGACCGGCCGCTGCACCACGTCCGGCAGCCGGGTCTCGGCGAGCTCGGTGGCCGTGCGCTCTTCGTCGATCTCCATGCGGTGCCGACTGCGCTGACGACGGCGCAACGGACGCAGCGCGCGGCCGAGTTCGAGCTCGTCGTCCAGGGCCTTGGCTTCGGGGACCCGGACGGGCCGTGCCCTGTGCGGCTCCTGCGCGGGCCTCCGCAGCTGTACGTCGGGAACCGGTGCCTGGCGCGCCGCCGCGTACAGGGAGGGAGCCGTGAGGTCGGGAAGATCCGGGTCGTCCGGCTCCGGTGCCGGCTGCCGTGGGAGCTGCCGGCCGGGTTCGGGAGCGGCGGGCGGCGACGGGGGTTCCTGGGCCGTGCGCAGACCACGGTTCAGCGGGGCGGCTTCGGAGACGGGCAGCCGACAGGCGAGCCAGAGCACGTCGAGGACCTGGTCGGCGTCCAGGTCCTGGCCGTACGCGCCGAGGGCCCGCAGCGCCTCGGCGAGCCGCTCACCGCCTTCCGGCACGCCCCTCACCGCCGCCCGCCACGGTCACATCGCCCCGGTGAGCTGGTGCAGTACGGCGTCCAGGAGGCCCTCAGCGTCGAGGTCGACGCCGCCGAGGCGCAGGAAGACGGCGTTGAGCAGCTGATCGGTGGCGAGTTCGCCGGGGGCGCGGCGACGCAGGAACGACTCGAGCAGGTCCTCCGCCTCCCGCAGCGCGTCCTCGCCGAGGTGGGCGGCGACGATGGCACGCAGCCGCTCCTCGTCGGGCACGGGCAGGCCGAGGCGGATGCAGCGGCGCAGGAACGCGGGCGGGAAGTCCCGTTCGCCGTTGCTGGTGATGACGACGACGGGGAAGTCGGGACACTGCACTCGCCCCTGGTGCACGCGCACGGTGCCCCGGTGGTCGGCGGTCTGCACCTCCACGTCGGCGATGTCCTCGGGGAGCCGGGTGAGTTCGGGGATGTTGAAGACGCCTTCTTCGAAGACGGTGAGCAGATCGTTCGGCAGGTCGACGTCGCCCTTGTCCATCTCGTCGACGAGCAGCGCGCGCGGTACGGCGGAGGGGACCAGCGCGGTGCCGAGCGGGCCGAGCCGGATGAACGTGCCGATGGACGGCTCCCGTTCACCCCGGTCACGGCTGAGGGTCGTCTCACGCAGGCGGCCGATCGCGTCGTACTGGTAGAGCGCCTCGCGCACGGTGGAGCGGCTGTTGACGGGCCAGCGCAGCAGCTCGCCCAGGTTCAGTTCGTGTGCGATGGCGCGGGCCAGTGACGACTTCCCGGTGCCGGCGGGGCCGGTGACGAGCAGCGGGCGCCGCAGATGCAGCGCGGCGTTGACCACATCGGCGTGCTGCGGCTCGATCAGGTACGGCAGTTCGGGCCGCATGGCCGTGCTGGGTGTGAAGCGGCGCCACGGCGGGGCCGGGGGCAGGGCGACGGCCCGGGGCACGCCGTCGCCGCGGAAGAGACGCCAGTCGGCGTCGGGAGCGGTCGTCATGCGCTCTCCTGTGGTTCGGTCAGGTGCAGTCGGGGCACTGTCCGGTCGGCGTCCGCCCAGGCGAGGACCGGGCGTCCGGGGAACTCCTGCGGGCGGGCCATGGTGTTGGCGCGGTAGGAGCGCACGCCGTCGGGCAGTTCCCGGGTGGCGACCTCCGCCATGTGCTTCACCACGTGCGAGTCCTCGTCCCGCCCGCGGTCCCACACCACTACGGGTACCCCCACCGCGAGGCAGACCTGCACGATGCCCTCCCGCTGACCCGGGGGCACATCGACGGAGACCCGCACCGCGTCGAGCTTTCCCATCAACTCGTAGTAGATCTGGTTCGGATTCTTGGACGCGTCCGAGAAGACGAGAGTTGCTCCGGAGTCGAGGCGGCTCCAGCGGCGCCGCCAGTCGGGGAGGAAACGCTCGTGCCGGAGCAGGAGTTCCGGGCAGTGCACGACCAGCGGGAACTCCACCCCCAGCACTCCGGGGACGATCTCGTCAGGTGCGCCGCCCGCCCATTCGTCGACGGGCAGGTTCAGGCTGGTGCGGTCCACCAGGACTTCCACGAGAGGGCGTTGGCCCTCCACGGCCAGTGGCCCGAGGGACTCGAGGACGCGCAGCAGCTCGCGCGCCGCCTCCGGTGCGGAGTAGGAGACGGCGGCCGTCGCGGACACCTGCCGCGGCCCGGCGCCCTCGTCGCACCATATCCGCAGCCGGTGGCGCCCCGGTTCGGCCCGCCGCACCTCCACCAGCACCCGCACGCGCGCCGAACGTGTCCGTAGCCCACGCGCCCAGTCCTGGGCGTCCGAGCGGCGCTCGGCGAGCGCCGAGCGGGGAATCCCGAGCCGGACGGACACCCCGTCGGACCACATCCGCAGCCCGGCGCGCTGCGGGCCGGCGCACAGCACACCGACGTACTCCATGACGCGCAGCAGCGCCGGCACTCTGGGCTCGCCGTCCTCGGAGTGGCCGTCGCCCGGCAGCGCCTCGAGGCGGTCGAGCAGCGTGTCCAGACTCCCGCCGGCGGGGAGCGCCGCGGCCAGCGGCAGCGCCGCGCGCATCGCCTCCCCGAACCGTCCGAGCACGGCCTTGTCGACGCCGCGCAGGAGCTGGTGCAGGTGGGTGTACTCCTTGGGGGAGAGCAGCCGTGGCCCGTGCGCGAGGCGGCCGGCGGCCAGCACACGGTCGGTCGCCTCCGCGTCCCGGCGCCGCAGGATCTGGGTGAAGGCCGCCAGGGCGCGCGGATGCGTGAGGAGGAAGTCCGCGAACTCCTCGACGGTGGGCGGTGTCACCTCGCCGCCGTCCTCGACGTCGCAGGCACGGGCGAGCTGGCGGGCGATGTCGCCGCGCCCGGACGGCGAGGGGAACGCGGTGTCTATCGCCTCCGTGAGCAGCACGAAGGCCGGCTCGTCGGGCTCGGCGTACGGCAAATCCTCGCTGTCCAGGGCTCCCACGGACCGCAGTTCGGCCTCGACGTGCTGCCACGGAATACCCCAGCTCCGCCGGACCAGGTGCTGGGGGCTGTACGGCAGGAACGCTCCGGTGGCGGGGTCGCGGGGCGGCATGAAGTGTGCGACGACGAGACCGACCACGGCCCTGTGCTTCAGGGACCACACCGGGCTGCCGCTGTACCCGGGGCCGACGGCCATGCCGGTGGCGTCTCCGTCGAGGTAACCGATCCGCCCTTCCGCGAACTTGACCGTCAGATCCGCGAAGGTGTTGCCACCGCCGCTGCCGTGCCAGGCGCGTACTTCCTGCCCGGCCTCCATCACGGTCCGGTGCGACGGCGGGTGCACGCTGTCGCCCGGCGCGTCGACCCGCAGTACGGCGAGATCGCCGAGCCACTCGTCGTCGTCCGCGCCCACCGGGCCGCCGGCCCTGCCGCGCGGCGGGATCCAGTGCGCCACGCGTGCGGGGTACCTCTTGTGGCCGCGCGGCCCGCCGACTTCGACGGGGATCTCGTCAGGACCCGGGGGCCTGGCCTCGAACAGGTCCCTGCCCAGGGCGTCGTTGACGACATGGGCGCAGGTCAGCACGGTGTCGGCGGCCAGGATGAACCCCGCGCCCGCCAACTTGCCGTCCTGCGCACGGCGTACCGACGCCACGCACCCGCCCAGGGGGCTGCCGTCGGTGCTCCCCAGCGCCCTGAACCACCCCATGGATCACTCCGCGCCCGGGGCCGTGGCGGGGTCGGCCGCCGCTGTGGGCTTCCAGGCGGCGGTGACGGTGAGGTGGGCCTGGCCGTTGCCGCCGACGATCCCGAACTTGAGATCCTGGCCGACCTGGACCCCGAAGGTCACGCTCACCTCGTCGGGCGGGTGCGGTGTCGACTTCACCGAGTTGTGGACCTCCTCCAGCAGCGGGCCGAGCGGTCGGAGCGCGCCGCGCAGGGCGCCGGTCGCGAAGCTGACGGCCGTTCTGCCTCCGGCGGCCACGGGGACGGCCTTCCCCATGCCCTCGGGCCGGTCCGCCTCAGGCGCGGGCACCACCCCGCCCGGGGCCGTCACGGCCTGGGCGGGGGTGAGCAGAAACCTGATGGGAGTACCGTCCTCGAACTCTGATTCCGTGGTGGTGGACACGGGCACATTGTGGCGGAGACTGGCCCATGACAGGAGCATGTGTGCCGAACTCGGTCACCAGATGGGTGTGTTGAGCACCAAAACGGGCCGCGGCCCGGTCGTACCGGGTCAGGTCCACGTCGGCCGGCCGCGCACACCGGCGTGCGCGGCGGACGTCGGTCAGGGGTCTGGAACTACTGCCGCGCGGTTGCCGCGCTGGAAGTCTGCCGCTTCCTTGTTCGCCGGTCCCTCGCGGACGTGACCCTGGAGCGCGTCCGCGAGCTGGTCGATGTGGGGCAGCCCGAGAGCCTGGTCTTGAAGTACAGGAGAGCTACACGGTCAACGGTCCGGCACCGATGCGTGCGTGGCGACCAAGGGGGCAGAACCGTCACCAGACCTACGCTTCCTATGGGCTTGCCCGCGGGCGAGAACTGACGCAAGGGCCGCGTCTGTGAGAGTCGCCGCCGGTGGTGAAGAAGCCGATGGTTGCGGAGGCTGCGGTCTTGTCCGCGTCGCAGGCTCTGAACAGTTCCGGCGACGTCGCTGAGGACGCCCTCGTCAGGGGGCGTCCTCAGCTCTCGTCGGGCGGCAGGGGTTACAGGGC
Source organism: Streptomyces sp. NPDC050535 (assembly GCF_044457665.1). Taxonomy (NCBI): domain Bacteria; kingdom Bacillati; phylum Actinomycetota; class Actinomycetes; order Kitasatosporales; family Streptomycetaceae; genus Streptomyces; species Streptomyces sp. NPDC050535. Next base: position 45,112 of record NZ_JBITHE010000027.1, on the reverse strand, counting down.
GCTTCGCCTGATCCTGCGGAGCAGGACGAATCCGGCGATCACGAAGATCCCGCCGATCGCGGCCGGCCACAGCTGCGCGCCGGTGTCGGCGAGTCCGCCGCCCCCGACGGCCTGCGGTTCGGTCTGCGAGGCGGCCGACGGAGCGGATCCGGCCACCGGTGCGGTCGACGCGGCGTTCCCCACGTCGCCCGAGCCTTCGTGTGAGCTGTCGTGCGAGCCACCGGACCCGGCGGCGTGGCCCGACGAGGGGACGTCGGCCTTGGGCTCCGCGTCGACGGGCGGTGTGTCGTCGTCGGCCGGCTCGGTGCCCGGCGTGTCGGCCGTGGGCTCCGCGGTCTGGCCGTCGTCGTCACCAGGGGCCTGGCCGCCGTTGTCGTCGGACGGGTCGTCGGCGGTGGGTGCCGGCTGCTCCGAGGGCTCCTCGGAGGCGTTCGGGGGCTCCGCGCTCTCCGAGGGATTCGGGGGCTCGGCGCTCTGCGACGGCTCCTGCGGCGTCTCCTCGGGGTCCGGGGAGTTGTCGTCACCCGCGCCGGCCCCGCACTTCCGGCCCTGGTTGATGCAGTCGACCGCGTCCTTCATGAGGCCTTCGTCGAAGACGTTGATGAAGTCGCCGTGGTCGGTGACCGGCTTGTGCAGCTGCTCCGGGAAGGAGTCCACCGCGAACAGCGGCGACGTACGGCCACCGTCCTGCAGGCTCGGCGCGTCGACGTCGTAGACGATGCGCTGCACCAGTTGCGGGATGGCCTTGAACCCGCCGGGGCAGTTGCCCTCGGCGTCCTGGAACGCCACGTGGGTGCGGTGGTTGGCGCTGTCGATGTTCGCCCCGTCCCAGCAGCTCTGGAACCTGAACGTGCGGACCACGTCGCTGCCCTGGGGGCAGACCGGGTACTTGTCCTTCAACTGCCGGTCCTCGAAGCCCGTGCAGCTCCAGGACCCGTTCGCGTTCGCGGTGCCGTTGACGAAGGCCTTGGCGTCACCAGTGATGATGCGCAGCAGACGCGGTATGGCGGTGACCGTGCCGCGCGCGTTGCCCACGAAGGTCAGTGTGACCTGCTTGGGCGTGACGATCTCACCGGCGTTGCCCTCGGTGCCGCCGCCCGCCGCGTCGGCGTCGCGTTCGATGGTGCCGTTCTGGAGACGCAACACAGGCCAGTAGTAGGTGGACTTGTCACCCTGGTTCTGGCAGGTGGTGTCGGCCTCGGCCAGGTCGTCGTCACTGGCGAAGGCGTTGTTGGCCTGGTTGCCGACGTAGTCGTGGAAGTGGTGCGCGCCGTTGGTGACGCCGGGAGCCACGATGACGTTGTCGGAGTTGAACAGGCCGTTCGCGTTCACACCGCAGCTCGTGACGAACTCGCCGGTGGAGGCGCCGTCCTGGGGCTGCGGGGTCTGCGCGGCGGGCTGCACGGAGTTGATGTCGGCGAAGTCCGCGACCACGGGGCCGTTGCCGGCCGGCGCGGTACCACCCTGTTGGCCGCCCTGGCCCTGGCCCTGCTCGTCCTGCCCCTGATCCTGCTGGCCCTGGTCCTGCTGGCCCTGGTCGCCGTTCTCGTCCGCGCCGCTCTGGTCGCTGCTGGCACGAAGGGTGCAGGCCGCCAGGTCGTCGAGTCCCTCGGGCCGGTCGCCCGCGGTGTCGACGGCGGTGACGATACGTCCGATCGACTCGGACCGCTTCTCCTTCAACGGGTTCATGACCGCGTCGGCGCCGCTGTCGCCGTTCTGCTCCATCTGCGCCCCGTCGGAGCGGAGTTGCTGATAGGCCTCGGCGATCTGCTGGTCCAGCGTGGCGAGTTCCTTGTCGACGTCGCCCTTCGCCGCGTCCGGAACGGACGTCAACTTGTCGCCGACGTCGGGGCAGTCGATGGTGGCCGCTCCGGCGGACAGGACATGATTGCCCGCGCCCTGCGCGCCTCCACCCGCACCGCTCTCGGTGGCCGAGGCATAGACGTTGACGGCGACGAGCCCGCCTCCGCCCAGAATCAGCGCGACTGCTGCAGAGGTTGCGCGTCGTGCGCCCGTGGGGCGTCTGCGCCTGTTGCGTCCCAAGGAAATGCTCCTACGCGTCGTGGTCGGCCCCGCCTGAAAACCCCCAGCCCTATACGCGAGGGAGCGGCGTTGTGTTCAGCCGTCCCCCGAATTCACAGCAACCTCGTATGGAGCAACGGTCCGAGGCGTCGTCGCTACCACCCTCGGGCAGGCGCACACCGGGCGTACTGGGGCCGCCCGACGGCCGCCCGCGAACCCTCCGCGCTTGCAACGGCCGCCGAGCGATGCCCTGATGGGAACCCCGCACCACCGCTGGGTCGTGGCCAAGGCCGATCCGCTGGGACAGGGTCGGATGCTCCGCCGTCTCCACCGTAGGCACGACCAGGGCGCCACGGCGGGAGGCGGTGAAGCAGGTGGCGGGAGTCGCGCACGACTACGCGGGCGTGTTCCACGTGCTGCCCGGCATGGTCGCCCTGCTCACCCCCGACCTGGTCTACACCGACGCCAACGACGACTACCTGAACAGTTCCGGCCGTTCCCGTGAGTAGCTGGTGTGGTGCTATCTGTTCGACGTGTTCCCCGACCGCCCGGACGATCCGGCGTCCGACGGGGTACGCAACCTTGAGGCGTCGCTGCGCCGGGTGGTGCAAACCGGGCTACGCGACGCGATGGCCCTTCAGCGCTACGACGTCGAGTCCCTGGAGCGGCCGGGTGTCTGGCAGGAGCGTTACTGGAGCCCGGTCAACGCTCCCCTGCTCGACGAGGCGACGAGGACGGCAACGTGGTGCTGTTCGTCCACAGGGTGGAGGAGGAGGGCACCGAGCTTTTCCGGGCCCGGGGCGGGCGGACGGACGCCGACCGGGGCCGTTTCGTGGAAGCCGAGTTGTTCACCCGCGCCCGCCACCGTGCGTGCCGGGCCCGATGGAGTCCTGCACACCGCGAACCCGCCGCCCGGCCCATGCTGCCCGGGTCTCGCCCGCCACGCTGGGCAAGCCCTGGTGAGTTCCTGCCGCTGGCGCTTGCCGGCCTGATGGCGGGCAAGCGCAAAGTGAACCAGGCGGGATCGTCGAACAGCTTGCGCGCGGATGTGGTGTGCGTGCTCGGGGTCCTCAAGGTCGGGACCGCCGACCAGATCCAGCGGCTGGCGTCACCGCACTTGACCTACCGGCACACCTTCAAGGACACACCGGCTCAGCGGAAAGAAGCGCCTACGAACGCCGCAACATCGGCGGGAACACCACCATCCACATCGGACAGAACACCAGCGACATCGCCGCGAACAGCCGAGACTTCACCTTGAACGCGGCCACGAACATCGGCGTCGACCTCGCCCGGGCCGTCAGGGCCGCCCGCGTACTCCGCCAGGCCGTGCCCATCCTGGGCTCGCCCGAAGACGATGCCGCTGGGGTCACCCAGTCGGCGACGCGCATCGAAGAGGAAGCCACCAGCACCAACTCCGATCCGAGCCACCTCCAGCGGTGGCGTAACCAAGGCGGTGGCCATCCTGTCCCTCGCCGGTCGTCAGCGGAGCGCTGAGCCGCGTTCTCGCCACCTATCTCGGGGTCGCACTCCCGGAACTGCCGACGGGAGGCTGAGCAGAACGCGGCCATGCCACGGGACCGTGACGAACCGACCGCCCGCACCGCGCCCCGCTGCGTCCGGTATTTCGTGAAGGTCCACGTCCGTCAGGAGTTCTGCGAGCCGTGGTGCGGCAACCGGGCCCGGGCCGCCCGTTTTTACCACCGTCAGTGCGCAGACAGCGGGCGTTGATCGCCGCTACGCTGCGGCGCATGACCGCTTCCTCCGTGCCGGAGACGGATCCTGTCGCCGCGAGGCGCCCCCAGTACCTCGCCGACATCGCGGCCGGACTGGACCGCTTCTACGAGCCCCGTCGAACCGACTGCCCCTGGTGCGGCGGCGCCCGGCTGTCGACCCGGCTGCGCACCGTGGACCTGTTGCAGCACAAGCCGGGCCGGTTCGAACTGGCCGAATGCCTCGACTGCCGGCACATCTTCCAGAACCCTCGGCTGAGCCTGGCCGGGCTGGAGTTCTACTACCGGGACTGCTACGACGGTCTCGGCGAGCAGCAGATGGCCGCCATGTTCGCGGGCAACGCCGCCGGGCTCAAGGACCGGGCCTCGCTGCTCACCCAGCATCACCAGCCCAAGCGCTGGCTGGACGTCGGCACCGGGCACGGCCACTTCTGCAAGGCAGCCGCGGAGATCTTGCCCGACACCGAGTTCCACGGCCTCGACATGAGCGCCGGCGTCGAGCTGGCCCAGGAGCACGGCTGGATCACGCGCGGATTCCGGGGGAACTTCCCGGAAATGACCGCGCAACTGGACGGGAACTACGATGTGATCAGCATGTTCCACTACTTGGAGCACACCCTCGACCCGAAGGCTGAGCTGGCCGCCGCGGCCGCCGTGCTGCCGCCCGGCGGGCACCTCGTCATCGAACTGCCCGATCCCGAGTGCAAGTGGGGCCGCATCCTCGGCCGCTACTGGATGCCCTGGCTCCAGCCCCAGCACCTGAACCTGATGCCCATCGCCAATCTGAAGCAGGCGGCCGAGGACGTCGGCTTCGCCGTGGTGGACGAGCAGCGGTCCGAGCCGCACGGCGGCATGGACACGGTCGCCGCCATCGCGTTGTGGGCCAACTGGGTCGTCGGCGGCAACGACGTACCGTGGCACCCCAAGCCGCCGAGTCCGCTGCGCAAGTTCGTACGCAAAGCCAGCATGGTCATTTCGGTGCCACTGATGGTGCTCGCGTTCCTCGGCGACAAGCTTTTCGCCCCGTACGGCCGAAAGCACGGCTACTCCAACGCCTACCGCGTGCTCCTGACCCGGATCTAGCGCCGGGGATCCGGGCGCTGCTGTTGTGCGAGGAGCAGGCCGAGGGTGTCGACTCCGATGTGGCGCTTGCGGCCTGCGATCTTCTTGTCGGGATCGATGCCCTGTCCGGCCGCGGGCACGTTTAGGTGGAACGCCAGTTCCTCGGTGGTACGGGTGGGGAGCGGCGCCCGTCCGGCCCGCAGATCGTCACCGAGCGCTTCCACGGCCTGGATCATGGCCAGGCGCCACGTGGCCGACTGCCCGTCGCACAGAGGAGGCAGTTGGTAGAGGAACGAGTCCTCGATTCCCCACGTCTCGTCTTCATCGTCGGCCTTTGGAAAGACCCGGTCTCCGTGGACCGACAGGTCGGTGCCAGCCTCGCGCGGCCACCATCGCGGCCGCTGTCGCCAAAGACGTACCCGTCCGGGCCCTCGACATCGGTGCGGCGGCCGAACACGGAGACGAGGCCAGCCGCGTTGCCGTTGCCGATGTAGTACTTGGAGCCGCTGGTCCGGAAGCCGCCGGCGTCGTCGGGCTCCAACAGTATGTCGGTGGAGTAGATGTCGGCGCCGTGGTTCTCCTCGGACAGGCCGAAGGCGAAGACCTCATCCTGGGAGAGAAGGTCCGCGGCACGGCTGCGGGCGGAGTCGGGGACGGAGTTCTCGTTCTTGTCCGGCCGTCCCGGCTGCGGCACCTCGCGGACGGCGAGAAGGTCCTCGTGTTCCATGCGCTTGAGGACGCGGTAGATCCGCTGGTGTGTCGCGGTCCAGAAGTAGCCGATGGAGCGCTCGAACCGCCGGGCCAGCTCATAGCCGGAACCGGGCTTTTCCAGCAGGGAGACGAGGATCGCGTGTTCGAGCGCCATGGCGGACAGCCTTCTATGCAACGAATTGCATAGGCAGGGGGCGTCGCTCCGGTGAGACACGGCTCACCCTTGCTCCCGGCGCATGCGTGGAGAGGCTTCGAGGCGATGCTGTCAGGGAGCGGCAGATGGTCGCGGAGCGTGTCCGCGACCACCTGCCGCCCGGCGTGGCAGCCGCCGTCCGGTGCCGTGTTCCTACAGGCGCTGTTCGAGCGGCGAAGGATCAGCGCAACCCGGCGAAAAGATCATCCTCGGGCAGGGCCGCGCCGGTGCTGTCCTGCACGCGTACGAACGTCTCGACACCCATCAACTCCGTGAACCTTTGCTGGCCCATCTTGAGGAAGAAGATGTTCTCACCCTGGCTGGCATGCGCGGCCAGCGCGTCGAACTTCTGAGCGCCGAACGCGGAGGTGTCCACCCAGGTGGTGATCTCCTCGTCGGGGAGCCCGATCTCGGCCATCGCGGCAGCCTCCTCGGGAGTCGGCTCCTGCCAGTCCGCGTCGAACTCGCGCATGACTTCACCGAACCGCTGCATCATCGAGCGGGGCGCCGTCGTCCAGTACACCTTCGGTGTCGGCGACGTCATCGCCAGCGCCGCCATGGTGATGCGGTGGGCCTGGATGTGGTCGGGGTGGCCGTAGAAGCCGTTCTCGTCGTAGGTGACGACCACGTCCGGCTGGTAGCGGCGGAAGAGTTCCGCGAGCCGGGCAGCGCCCTCATCCACAGGGGTCTGCCAGAAGGAGTTGGGGGCGTCATTGGTCGGCCAACCCATCATCCCGGAGTCGGCGTAGTCCAACATCTCCAGGTGGCTGATCTTCAGGACCTCGCAGCTCGCCTCGAGTTCCTCCCGTCGCATCGAGGCGACGGCCGCCGGATCGTGCCCGGGATCGCCCGGCTTCACGCCCCCGGGTCCGTCCCCGCAACCGCCGTCGGTACACGTCACGAGTACCGTGCGTATGCCCTCCGCCGCATACCGGGCGAGGACACCGCCCGTTCCCGTCGCCTCGTCGTCGGGGTGGGCGTGCACCGCCATGAGCGTCAAGGGCGCGTCGTTCATGAACTGTCCTCCAGTGTGAAATGAGCTGTGGCCCGCGTCCGTGGCGGGCGGGTGGACGATCGTCCCCGAGATCGGAGACCGGACGTACCGCGGACACGGAGGTACGGGGTACGGGGATCGCGTCGTGGCAGACGTCTTTTTCGATCTCACCGTTCCTCGCCGCGCCCGCGCACCACCGATCCCTCAGCGCTGCAAACCCCCTGACCGCAGCGACTGTTCCCCCTGCGCACGCGAACAGACACTGCTTCCCCCCTATTTGCGCAGAAGATCGAGCACGACAGGGCGTCGGCGAGGTCGCCTCGCCGACGCGGGACGTTCGTCGACGGGGTGTCTCCGTAGGAAACGCGCAGAGGGCGGGAAGCGCCTCTCGCGCTTCCCGCCCTTGCCTCGCACGGAATTCCCGCCCGGTGGTGCGGCCCAGCAGCCCGCACTCGATGAGAACGCGGCGCGGAAACAGCTGAAGGATCCCGAACGGTGTCAGCGCGTGGGTGCCGCCTCCGTCGAGGCCGTCGCGCTCTGCGAATCCGACTCGGTGGGTGACGGCGTTGGGCTCGGGCAGGCCGGGTCGGGTTCCGGATCCGTCGAGGGATCAGGGCCGGGGCTCGTCGTGTCCGTCGGGCAGTCCGTCGGAGGTGTCGATTCCACCGGGTCGGTGGGTGCGCCCGTGTCCGTCGGATCGGGCGTGGGGGAGGGGGAATCGACGGGCGGCGTCGGTGTCGTGGACGGGTCGGGCGTCTCGCTCCCCGACGGCGACGGTGACTGCGTGTGTGACGGCCCGGGCGTGGTTGTAGGGCTGCCGGACTCCGACGGGTCGGGACCGACGACGATGCCGCCCCCGCCGGAGTCGTCGTCGCCGACCGGTTCGGTCACGGGGGTCCTGCCGCCCGCGCCCGGGCTGCGGGGCACGACACCCTTGCCGTCGGGCACCGTGTGGGTGCCCGTGCGGTAGAAGGCGAACCACTGCCGCACCGTCCGCAGATACGCGTCGGAGTAGTTGTAGCTGAGCACGGCGGCATCGAGGTCGCCGGCGCTTGACAGGTCGCGGTGTCCGGCGCACAGGTAGTGCCCGGCGGCCAGTGCCGCGTCGAACACGTTGTTCGGGTCGCTGACACCGTCGCTGTTCCCGTCGGCACCCCAGCGCCGCCAGGTCGACGGAAGGAACTGCATCGGACCCACCGCCCGGTCGAACACCGCGTCCCCGTCCAGGGACCCGCCGTCGCTGTCACGGATCAGCGCGAACCCGACGCCGTTGAGAGCCGGACCGGCGATCCGCCCGCGCGTGGTTCCATCGGCCGTGACGGCACCGCCCCCGGCGTGCCCCGACTCCACCTTGCCGATCGCGGCGAGCAGTTGCCAGGGCAGACGGCAGCCGGGATCCGTCCGGGACACCGAGGTCTCGGCCGCCCGGTAGGCACGTAAGACCGTCGCGGGGATGCCTGACTGGGCGCGGAACACGGCCGGAAGCGGAGCCGACGCGGGCAGGTCCGGGCTGACCAGCGGCGGAAGTTCCGTGTGGTACGAGTCGTCGCCCGAGCCGCCGGCCTCGGGCGACGCGAAATTCGTCCAGGCGGGGCCGTCCTGATCGGCGGCCGGTGCGGTGCGGTGCTTCGTGCCGCCGCTCAGCGCCTCGGGAGCGCGGGAAGCGGTGAGGACCGCCAGTGCCGCGACGGTGATCGCGGTCGTCCGCAGGCCCTGGCGGGTCCGGGCGGACGGACGTCGAAGACGCAGTGCGGACATATCAAGCTCCTGTCGATGGGGGAGGGCCGACCGGCGGTCGGTGTCAGCGACCGAAGGTGTCGATGCCGGAGACCAGCCACCGTCCGTCCCGGCGCACCACGTCCACGGCGAACATGGCACCCGCGTACGTGCCCTCGTCGTCGGCCTCGTCCTTCTTGGCCGCGGTGCTGACGCTGCTCTGGTCGGCGTAGACGAGGACCCGGGCCCGGTCGCCGTCGATCCGCTCCACGCCGCTGTCGGTGACCGTCGTCGTGATCACGGCCTTCTGCTGGTCCGCACGATCGCGCACCGCCGCGAAGAGGGCGCGGTGCTGCGCGACGGCCTTTCCGGTGAGCAGATTGCGGGCGGCCTCGTCGAAGGCCGCCGGGTGGGCGTGGTCGTACGAGAAGAGCGCGGCCACCGCCCGCGTGGTCTGGCCCTTGATCTCGCTCGTGGCGGAGACGTCGGTGAGAGCGGTGTTCTGCCGGGCGGGCTGATCCCGCAGCGTGTCGGCCCGGGCGTGCGCCCACCCCGCGAACCCGCCGAGCAGCAGCGTCAGTACGCACAGCGCGCCCACGACAGCGGGTGTGCGCCGCGGACGGTCAGCAGCCTTCGCGGGCTTGTCCGCGACGGCGTCCGCCTCCGGCTCGCTGTTCTCGCTGCGTACGGTGTCCGCCGGGGTGGGGGAGCGGAGCGGTACCCGGATGAATCGGCGCGCCCCCTCGGTCGTCGGGCTCGGCTCCGCCTCTGTGACGGTGCCCGCCGCGACGGTGGCCAGGGAGCCGGCGTCCACGGCCGCGCCGGGCCGATCGGCGCGTGCCTGGCGGCGGCGCTGGTGGTTGATGTGGTGCCGGGTGCTCGACATGGTGCGCGGGTCCTCTCGGTGCGGCCGGGTGACGGGACGGACGGGGGCTCAGTCGCTCAACGCCGAGCCCACGGGGGCCTGGCCGAGGTCACTGAGCTTCCACTTGCCGCCCGTGCGGGTGAGCTCGCCGAGCATGCGGCTGTCCTTGTCGGTGCTGCCCTCCGAGGCCCGGACGGTGATGCGCAGCGCCACCAGTACGCGGGCCCGGCCCGCCCGTTCGTCGAGTTCGGTGACAGCGCCGGACAGCACGCGGGCCGTGGTGACCGTCCCGGCGGCCTTCACCTGCTCGCTGAACGCGGCGCGTCCGTCGACGAGCTGTTTGTGCAGATCGCCCGTGGTCGAGGACTCCCAGAGGTCCAGGCCGTCGTCCATCTTGCGGTGGTCGAGGGTGTTGAGATTCTGTACGGCCTGTTCGCCAGCCGTCAGTGCCTGGTCGCGCTGGACCGCGTAGGCGGCGGAGTCGTCGTGCGCGGCCCGGTACCAGTCGGTGCCGGCCCACGCGGCGGTTCCCGCGGATGCCAGCGCGAGGGCGAGGGCCGCGGCCGATAGGGCCCGCAGTCCCGTCAGGGCCCGTGCCGGGTTCTTCATCAGGTGCTCCCGTCTAGCGCTGATGGTCAGCGGGTCTGGATGTCGGCGATGCGCCAGCGGTCGTTCTCGAACCGGGCTGTGACGGACAGTTGGGCGGCCGCGTAGCTCTCCTTCGCGTCGCCGCGTCGTGAGGTCTGGTCGACGAAGACGAGCAGCTTCGCCGTTCCGCCGTGCAGTTCGATCACGCCGGTGCGCACCGCGACCGTGGTCAGGGCGACTTTCTGCCCGGCCAGATCCGACCGGACCCGGTCGAACAGCTCGCCGTACTGCCGAGCGGCACGTCCGGTGAGCACCGAACGGGCCGACTTCGCGGTCGCGTCGGTTCCCTTCGGGGTGTACGAGAAGATCCGCGCCAGGGCGTTGTCGACGTCACCGGCGACGCGGTTGGTCGCCTCGATGTCGGTGAGGGCGCGGTTCTCGGCGGACGGCGTGGACCTCGCCCGGTGCGCCTCGTACAGGAATCCGGCGCCCGCGACCAACAGAACGACAGCGAGCGCGAGGAGACCGATACGACGCCGGCCGGCCGCGAGACCCGTACGTCCGGGAACGGCGGCCGCCTCGGACGCGTCGTCCTCGTCGTCGCTGACCCCACGTTCGGCGGTGTCGGACGCGGAACTCTCGGCGTCCGCTTCGGTCCCCGATTCTGCCCGAGTCCCCAGCTGAGGTTCAGCTTGAGACTTCGCCTCGAACCTGCCCTCGATCGTGGCCTCGGGTGAGGCCTCCGCTGCGTGCGCTGTCTCGGTCGAGGGCTCGTCCGCGGGGATGTCCGCCGAGTCCTCGGGGGTCTCCCGCCACGTGGTCCGCGTCCCGCCCCAGAGCCGGTTCACGAGGTGGCCCCCTTGCTCGGCGATGGAGTCGCGCTCGTGCCGCCGTCCCCCTGCGGGACCGCGCTGAGGGCCCGCACCCGCCACTGCCCGTCGCCGTCGCGTGCCAGGGCCGCCTCCAGCCGCTTGCGCTCCGGAGTGGCTGTCTTCGACCCGACGGGCGTGACGTCGACCCGTACCGTCGCGATGAGCTTCGCCGTGCCCGCCCGGGTGTCGAGTGCCGTGAGGGCGGCTTCCGTGACAGCGCCGCGCGCCGACGGGCCCGTCTGCGGCCTGGTGCTGCCCAGCTCGTCGCGCAGGGGCCCCGTGGCGACGGTCCGCCATGCCCGTACGCCGACCTCGGCACGCTTCTGCGTCGAGGCGTCGAGTGTGTTGAGTACGGCCAGAGCGTGCCGCCCGTCGTCGAGCGCCGCGTCCCGAGCCTGTCCGTAGGCGAGTGAGTCGTCGCTCCGGGCCTGCGCGTACGTCCACGCCCCTGTGCCGCAGAAACCGAGCGCCACGGCCAGCCCTATGCCGGTCAGCACGTCTGCCCGCCTCATCGATCGCTCCCCGCGTCGAGACCCAACAGCCCTGCGATACCGGTCGGTGAGCTGCCGCCCGCGTCGGGCAGAGCCAGAGCCCCGGGGAGTGCCGCGGAGGTGTTCTGCGATGTGCCCTGAGCCGTTCCAGAGGCCGACGAGGACCCCGACGGCAGCGAACCGGGACGGGCCGGTGTCGGGACGCCGCCTCCGCTCGGAGCGTTCGCCGAGCCACGGACATCGACGCCGCTCGACGCGGACGCGGTACAGGACGCATCGGTGTTCAATGGGGGCGCCGTCCCCAGATCGAGCCCGTTGCGGTAGCGGGTGGCGCCGTAGCCCTCGGTGCAGGGCAGCGGCTTGAAGAAGGTCAGCGCCAGACCGACGTTGACCTTCCCCCCGTCGACAGCCGTGGCACCGGCCGAGACGGCCGCCGGGTACTTCACCAGCAGTTCCTCGACACCGCGCTGGCGTGTGACGGCGACCTCCGAGGTGGTCAGAAGGTTCGCCAGCACCACGCCGAGACTCGGATCGACGTCCCGCAGTAGTCCGCTGACCTGGGCCGTGGCATCCGGAGCGGTCGCCAGCAGGCGACGCAGGTCGGTGTCCGAACCCTTCAGGGCGCGGGCCAGCTCGGCCGCCCCCGACCCGAAGTCCCTGATCGCGTCGCCTTCTTCGGCCTGGGTCCGCAGGACCGTCTCCGAGTCCGTGATCAGCCGCGTCGTGGCGGGCAGCGCGTCGTCGGCGGCGTCGACGAACGAGGAACTGCTGTCCAGCAGCACCTGCAGGTCGTCGCCCCGGCCCTCGAACGCCTTGCCGAACTCGTCCACCACCGTTTTCAGATCGTCCAGCGGCACGGACGCGACGAGGTCGTCGACGCTGGTGAGGACGTCCGTGACGGGCGCCGGAACCTGGGTGTCCGCGCGGTCCACGTGAGAGCCGTCCGCGAGATACGGGCCCTCGTCGCTGGCCGGCCGCAGATCGATGTACTGTTCCCCGACCGCCGACAGGCTTGCCACGACGGCCTTGGTGTCGGAGGGGATCCGGGGCGCGGACTTCTTGATACGCAGCTGCGCCACGACACCGTCATCGGTCAGCTTCAACGGGCCGACCCTGCCCACCGACACACCCCGGTAGGTGACATCGGAGTGCGTGAACAGGCCGCCCGTCGCCGGGAGTTCGACATCCACCGTGTAGTAGTCGGCGGCCCCGACGTACCGGCCGAGGTCGGCGTACCGGACGCCCAGGAACCCCAGCACGATGACCGACAGCGCGACAAAGGCGACGTTCTTGAGCCAGACGGCCCGGGTGATCACCGGTCCTCACCTCCGGCGGTCGCCTTCGGCCCGGCGGCGCCCGACTCCACGGTGCTGACCGACGGCAGCGGCAACGACGACGCCTTGCGCGAAGAACGCTCGGACGACGCGACGGGCGGGTCGGTCGTGGGGGACGGCGTCGGCGAGGGCGACGGCTGCGCCGGGATCAGCGGCGGGATGATCGTCGTGCCCTCGGGTGCGGCCATCGTCAGATACACGTTCAGGTAGTCGCCCTTCACACCGCTGAGCACCTCGTCGGTGAACGGGTACGTCAGCAGGACCTGGAGTGAGTCGGGCAGATCGGTCCCCGCGTCGGCCAGTGCCTTGAGGCTGGGGGCGATGGCCTTGAGATCGGCGATCATGTCGTCCTTGCTCGCGTTGACGGTGAAGACGGCGGTGTCGGACAGCGTGTCGAGCGAGCGCAGCATGGTCAGCAGGGAGCCGCGCTGGTCCTCCAGCGTCTTGAGGCCGGGGGAGAGGTCGGTCAGGACCGTGCTGACGTCCTCCGTGCGCGTGGCCAGCGTCGACGCCAGCCGATTGACGCCGTCCAGCGCGTCGGTGATGTCGCCGCGGTGCCTGTCCAGGTCGGTGACCAGTGTGTCGACCCGCTTCAGCGTCGACCGGATCTGGGGTTCACGGCCCCCGAGTGCGGAGTTCAGCTCGGTGGTGATGGTCTTCAGCTGGTTGATGCCGCCGCCGTTGAGCAGCAGGGACAGAGCACCGAACACCTCCTCGACCTCGGTGTTGCGGTTGGTGCGGGAGACGGGGATGACACTGCCGTCGGCGAGCCGCCCCGTACCGCTGGACTTCGACGGCGCCACGAGCTGGATGTACTTCTCGCCGAGCAGGCTGGACTGTTCCAGCCGGGCACCGGCGTTCGCCGGCAGTCGCACCGACCCGTTGATCTCCAGGGTGACGCGCGCCGACCAGTTCTCGTTCAGTTGGATCCGGGTGACCCGCCCGACGGCGACGTCGTTGACCTTCACCGCGGCCTGCGGGACCAGGCTCAGTACGTCGTCCAGGTTCGCGGTGACGCGGTACGGGTGCGAGCCCAGGTCGGCGCCGCCGGGCAGGGGCACGTCCTCGATGCCGTCGAAGCCGGGCAGCACCACCACCGCGGCCCCCACGGTCAGGACGAGGCCGATGCCGACGGCGATCGCGCCGCGCAGGCTCGAACCGATGGCGACGCCCGTGCTGGTCGCGCCGCGGCTGACCTCCGCCGAGCTCTCCCGCTCTTTCCTGCGCATCATCGGCCGCCGCCCCCCTCCGAGGTCGATGCCGCGCTGTCACCGGCGACCGGCAGCGGCAGGACGCTGATCTCGTTGAGGTCGGCGCGCCCGTTGAGCCGGCGCGTGTCCGGGTCGTAGGCGCCCACCAGGTTGTCCGCGGCGAGCGGCGCCACGTCCAGGGCCTCCGCCAGGGACGCCCGTTGCCTCACCAGCGTCTGGGTGATGGGCACGAGCTTGTCCACGTTCTTCTTCAGCTCGCCCCGGTTGTCCTCGATGAAGGTCTTGACCTGACCGAGGGCGATGCCGAGTTCCTTCAGCGCGCCGGCCAGGTCGTCCTTGTTGTCGGCGAAGAAGCCGACGATCTCGTCCAGGCGTTCCTGGGCGGTGCGGACCCCGGTGTCCTTCTTCTTGAGCATGGACGTGAAGGACTGGAGCTGGCTGAGCGTGGTGAACAGGTCGTCGCTGCTGCCGTCCAGGGTCTTGGCCGCCTTGCCGAACTGCTCGACGGTGTCGCCGATCGCCGCGCCGTTGCCGTTCAGGTTGGCGGCGCCGGTGGAGAGCAGCTTGTTCAGGGCCCCTTCGGAGTTCACACCGTCCGGGCCGAGTGTCTTGCTCAGCTCGGTGATCTGGTCGTAGAGCTGGTCGATCTCCATCGGGGTGCGGTTGCGGGCCGCGCTGAGCACGGCACCGTCACCGAGGCGGGGCCCGGCGCTGTAGGCCGGGGTCAGTTGGATGTACCGGTCGGCGACGACACTGGGCGCGACGACTACGGCGCGCGCGTCCACGGGCAGATGGATGCCCTCGTCGAGCGCGAGCCGCACCCGCACCTTGGTGCCTTCCGGATGCACGGACTCCACCTCACCGACGCGAACCCCCAGGATGCGCAGGTCGGACCCGGCGTACACACCGACGGCCCGGTCGAAGTAGGCGGTCAGCCGGATGCCGTCCGAGTCGGCCAGCGCGGTGGCCGTGATGCCACCGGCCAGCACCACCAGGGCCGCACCGGCCGCGAAAAGTGTTCTGCGCCTGCTCATCACCGGCCGCCTTCCGTTGACGCGGCCGACTGCCCGGCGCCCGTCATCCGGGGCGGCACGCAGCCCGACTTCGGCCGGGACGCCTCGGGCAGGTACTCCGGCGGGACGACCCCGCACAGGTAGCTGTCGAACCAGTGCCCGCTGCCCAGGGTGTTGCCGACGAGCCGGTAGTAGGGGCCGACGAGAGCCAGGGTCTTGTCGAGCTGCTCGTTGTTGGCCTCCAGTACTCCGGTCACCCGGCTCAGCGCCTTGAGGGTGGGGCCGAGCTGCTTGTCGTTGTCCTCGACGAGACCGCTCAGTTCCTTGCCGAGCTTGCGGCTGCCGGTCAGCAGCGCCTTGATGGCGTCGCGCCGGTCGGTGAGTTCGCCCAGCAGCGGGCCGCCGTCGTCGATGAGCGTCTCGAAGCTCGACTTCTGGTCCTTGAGCGTCTTCGTGAACTTGTCGCTCCCCTTGAGCAGGTCCGCCAGCTTCTGGTCCCGTTTGGACACCGTCTTCGACAGCGCCGAGAGACCGGTCGCGGCCGTGCGGACGTGCGCGGGTGAGTCGGCGAACGTCTCCGAGATCGTCTCGAAACTCGCCGCGAGCTGCTTCGTGTCGATGTCGTCGATGGTTCCGCCGAGATCCTGGAACGCCTGGGTGACGTCGTACGGGGAGGTGGTGCGGGACAGCGGGATCCGCACGCCGGGGCTCTGGCGGACCCCGCCGAGCGGGTCGAGGGCCACGTACTTGTCGCCCAGCAGCGTCTTGATGGCGATGGCGGCGGTCGTGCGGTCCCCGATCCAGGCGTCCTTCACGGCGAAGGTCACCTTCACCTTCGCGCCGTCGAGCGAGACGCCGGTGACCTCGCCGACCTTCACCCCGGCGATCCGCACCTCGTCACCGTCCTTGAGACCGGCCGCCTCGCTGAAGTCGGCGCTGTACGTGGTGCCGGATCCGATGAAAGGCAGTGCCTGCACGTTGTAGGCCAGGAGGCCGACGACGGTCAGAGCGGAGAGGCCGACGAGAGCCACGGCCACCGGGTTGCGTTCCTTCACGGGCTTGAACCGTGGCGCGCGTCGCGCGGGCCGACGGCCGTGCACGGACGCCGTCATGCGCCGCACCTCGATTCCGTGACGGGGATCCCGGTGGGCGGCTTCGAGCCGTCTGAGGTCCGCACGCCGGTCACCTTCGCCTCGCACAGGTAGAGGTTGAACCAGGACCCGTACGACGCCAGCCGGGACAGCGTGGTCAGCTTGGCCGGGGTGCGGTCGAGGAAGTTCTCGATCTGCGGGGTGCCGTCGCCGAGGTTGTCGGAGAGCCGCCCGAGTTGCCTGATGTCCTGCTTGAGGGGTGCGCGGCCGTCCTGCAGCAGATCGGCGGTGACCGTTGTCAGTGATCCCACGGCGGTGACGGCCCGGCCCAGCGGCTTGCGGTCGTCGTTGAAGCCGGAGACGAGTTCCTTGAGGGTCACGACGAGGTTGTCGAAGGAGTCCTCGCGGTCGTTGAGGGTCTTCAGGACGGTGTTCAGGTTGGTGACGACCGCGCCGATCACCTTGTCCTTGGCGGCGACGGTGCTGCTGAGGGAGCCGATGTGGCGCATCAGGCTGTCGACGGTGCCGCCCTCGCCCTGGAGCACCTGGACGATGGAGCCGGCCAGTTCGTTGACGTCCTTCGGGGACAGCCCTTCGAACAGCGGCTTGAACCCGTTGAAGAGCAGGGTCAGGTCGAGCGCGGGCGTGGTGCGGTCCAGCGGGATCGTGGAGTTCGCCGCGAGAGTCCCGGACAGGCCGCCCGTGCCGCGGTCGAGCGACAGATACCGCTGGCCGACCATGTTGAGGTACTTCACCGCCGCGGTCGTCGAGCGGGGCAGCGTCCGGTCCTCGCTCACCGTGAACGTGACCTGCGCGGTGCGGCGGTCGACGACGCGCACGCCGGTGACCTCGCCGACCTTGACGCCGGAGATACGGACGCTGTCGCCGTCGACGAGTCCGGTGACGTCGCTGAACAGCGCCCGGTACGTACGGCCCGAGGAGCCGACCCCGGTACCGGCGACGCTGTACCCGAGGATCGTGGTGGCCAGCGCGGTGACCACGATGAAGATCAGCGACTTCAGCAGCGGCCCGGTCAGGGGGCGGCGCCGGATGTGCGCGTCGGAGGGGGTCACCTCAGCGTCACATCCGTCCCGCGCAGCGCAGGACCGACCAGCAGGCTGCTCCAGTCGGGCAGGTCGTCGGCCCGCTTCCCGGCGGCGGGCGCGATCAACTCGTTCACCAGCGCGTTCTCCTGCGGGGAGTTGGCCGGACCGAGATCCTGCTCGACGGCGGCGGACACCGTGGTCGCGGGGCGGGCACCCGTGCCCAGATACGGCACCGGGTAGCACTTCGGACCGCCGCCGGAGTTGTAGACAGGCGTGTCGTTGCCCGCGGTGTAGGCGCCGCGGCTCGTGTCGGTGGTCACGTCCACGTGCAGCCCAGGCCGGTCGGTTCCCTTGCCGAGCGCCTTGTCCATCGCGGGGACGAACTCGGCGAGCGTGCGCAGCGTGCAGGGGAATTCCGAGGAGTACTCGGCCAGCAGCCGCAGTGTGGGCCGGGACGTCGCGGAGAGCCGGATGATGTTGTCCTTGTTCTGCCGCAGGAAGCTGGTCACGTCCTCGGCGGTGCGCGTCGTCGCGCCGAAGGTCCGCGACAGGTCGCCCTCCTTCTCGGCGAGCGTCCCGCTGGTGGTGGTGAAGTCGGTGAGCGCCGTGAGGATGTCGGGCGCCGCGTCGGCGTACACGTGGCTCACTTTCACGAGTTCCTTGAGATCCCTGTTGAGGGCGGGAAGTTGGGGATTGAACCGGGCCAGGTGCCGGTCGAGCTTGCTCAGCGTGGCGCCGAGCTTCTCGCCGCGTCCCTCCAGCGCCTGGGAGACGGCCGACAGGGTCTGCGACAGCTCGGCCGGCCGGACAGCGGTGAGCATCGGCAGGACGTCGTCGAGCACCTGCTGGAGCTCGACGGCGTTGGACGAGCGGTCCTGCCGGATGACGGCGCCCTTGGCCAGTGACGTCGAGGAGGGCGCGGCGGGCGGTACGAGGGCGACGTAGCGTTCGCCGAACAGGGTGGTCGGCAGCATCTGCGCGCGCACGTCCGAGGGGATGTCGTGCAGGACGCCGGGCCGCAGGGCGATGCTGAGCCGGGCGCCGTTCCCGGCGGAGCTGATCTCGCGGACCTCGCCCACGACCACGCCGCGCAGCTTCACCTCGGCGCCCCGGTGCATCTCGTTGCCGACGCTGCCGGTTTCCACCGTGATGGGGTCGGACTCCACGAACTTCTTGTCGTAGACGGCGATCGTGCCGTAGATCAGCAGGGCGGTCACGACCGGGAAGGCCAGACCGGCCGAACGCCGCACCGCGGTGGACGAGCTTCCTCGGCGCCGCTTGGGCGGCGGAGGGGTCAGGCGTCGCTCCTCAGGGAGCAGAACCGTGCTCATCTCAGCCCGCCACCTTCACGGTCGTGGTGGCGCCCCACAGCGCCAGCGACAGGAAGAAGTCGGTCACGCTGATCAGCACGATGGCGTGGCGCACCGACCGTCCGACGGCGACACCGACTCCTGCGGGACCGCCGGCGGCCCGGTAGCCGTAGTAGCAGTGCGCGAGGATCACCATCACGCTGAACAGCAGCACCTTCAGCACCGACAGCAGAACGTCCGTGGGGGAGAGGAACAGGTTGAAGTAGTGGTCGTACGTGCCCAGGGACTGTCCGTTGAAGAGCACGGTGACGTACCGGGAGGCCAGGTAGGAGGTGAGCAGCCCGACGGCGTACAGCGGGATGATGGCGATCACGCCGGCGATGACACGGGTGCTGACCAGGTAGGGCTTGGAGCGGATGCCCATGCCCTCCAGCGCGTCGACCTCCTCGTTGATGCGCATCGCGCCGAGCTGCGCCGTGAAGCCCGCGCCGACCGTGGCGGACAGGGCGAGTCCCGCCACCAGGGGCGCGATCTCACGGGTGTTGAAGTACGCGGAGACGAACCCGGTGAACGCCGCGGTGCCGATCTGGTCCAGGGCGGCGTAGCCCTGGAGGCCGACGACGGTGCCGGTGAACGCGGTCATCGCGACCATCACGCCGACGGTGCCGCCGATGACACCGAGTCCGCCGGAGCCGAAGGCGACCTCGGCGAGCAGGCGGAGCACCTCCTTGAGATACCGGCGCAGGGTGCGCGGGATCCACAGCAAGGTCTTGGCGTAGAAGATGAGTTGGTCGCCGGAGCGGTCGAGCCAGACGAGCGGGGAGGCCACGGGCGCTCAGCCTCCCTTCGGAGGGACGATCTGCAGATACATGCCCGTCAGCACCATGTTCACGAAGAAGAGCAGCATGAAGGTGATGACCACCGACTGGTTCACGGCGTCGCCGACGCCTTTCGGTCCGCCGCGCGGGTTCAGGCCCCGCTGTGCGGCGACGATGCCGGCGATGAATCCGAAGATGAGGGCCTTGAGTTCGCTGATGTACAGGTCGGGCAGCTGGGCCAGCGCGGAGAAGCTGGAGAGGTAGGCGCCGGGTGTGCCGTCCTGCAGGACGATGTTGAAGAAGTAGCCGCCGAGCGTGCCGACCACCGAGACCAGCCCGTTGAGCAGCACGGCGACACCCATGGTGGCGAGCACACGGGGAACGACCAGACGCTGGACGGGCGAGACACCCATCACCTCCATCGCGTCGAGCTCCTCGCGGATCTTGCGGGAGCCCAGGTCGGCGCAGATCGCGGAGCCGCCCGCGCCGGCGATGAGCAGGGCGACGATCAACGGACTGGCCTGCTGGACAACGGCCAGCACACTGGCGCCGCCGGTGAAGGACTGGGCGCCGAGCTGCTCGGTCAGCGAGCCGACCTGGAGGGCGATCACGGCGCCGAACGGGATGGCGACCAGTGCGGAGGGAAGGATGGTCACGCTCGCGACGAACCAGAACTGCTCGACGAACTCCCGGAACTGGAACGGACGTCGGAACGCGGCCTGGCACACTTCGGCGGCCAGCGCGAACATCAGTCCGGTCTGGCGCAGTGCAGCGTTCACGCGCCGCTCCCCAAGACGGGGATCGGCACGGTGGAGGCGTTGGAGCCGTTCGTCGCGTAGGTGCGCTCGATGGCGGCCCGGGCGGCGGGCGGCAGCCGGTCCAGCATGCCGAGCACCCGCTCGCGCCGGCGGGCAACGGCACGTCGCTGGGGGAGACCGGGAGAGGGTTCCAACTGGGGCACGATCTCGCGGGGCTGCTCCGGGCGCCGGGTCGCGGCGGCCTCGGCGGCCAGCGTCGCGGCGTCCTTCTCCTCGGACATGCCGATCGGGCCCTCGCGGCGACCGCGCAGGAACTGCGCCACCACCGGCTCCTCGCTGGTCAGCAGCACCTCGCGGGGGCCGAACGCGACCAGCTCGCGCCGGAAGAGCATCCCCATGTTGTCGGGCACGGTCGCGGCGATGTCGAGGTTGTGGGTGACGATCAGCATCGTCGCGTCGATCTGCGCGTTCAAGTCGATGAGCAGCTGTGACAGATAGGCGGTGCGGACCGGGTCCAGGCCGGAGTCCGGCTCGTCGCACAGGATGATCTGCGGGTCGAGCACCAGCGCGCGGGCGAGCCCCGCGCGCTTGCGCATGCCGCCGCTGATCTCGCCGGGCAGCTTGCCCTCGGCACCCAGCAGGCCGACAACCTCGATCCGCTCCATGACGATGCGGCGGATCTCCGACTCCTTCTTACGCGTGTGTTCGCGCAGTGGAAAGGCGATGTTGTCGAACAATGACATGGAGCCGAACAGAGCGCCGTCCTGGAACATGAGCCCGAACATTTTCCGGGTCTCGTATATTTCATGTTCCCGACTGTTCGCCATGTCCACTCCGTCGATGAGGACACGTCCCCTATCGGGTTTGAGCAGCCCTATGAGCGACTTCAGGAAAACAGTCTTTCCGGTGCCGGACGGACCGAGCATGACACTCACTTCCCCGGCCGGCAAAGTCAGCGTCACGTCCTGCCAGATGTTCTGCCGGCCGAAAGACTTGGTCAGTCCCTCGACCACGACTTCGATGCCCATTTCACCTCCAGCAGGCGCGGTTCGCGTGTGCACCGTGTGGCGCACGCTAGGTGGTTCTGTCGTTCGTTGACAATGGGTAGGGAACCCGCTCTCGGGGGCGCTCCTCGACTTTGTCACCGCGGAGACAAAACCCGGATCGGATCTTGTCTCCGCGGAGATAGCAGGGCCTCGTACCTCCGGGGGGTCGGCTGTATGAGGCCTTGCTGACGGGGGATCCGGCCTCGAAGGAGGGTGAGGCCGAAACCGCCTGTTGTGGGTCCGGCCGGCAGGGGCGCCGACCTGGACCGCAGCTGCGCACCGGAACATTACGGCCCAGTAACCTAGCCGGGCAATACCAGTCACCGAGTTTTTAGAACGACAGGCTTCGGCCAAACCCGTTGTGTGTGCCAGGAGACAAAAGGCGGCCGAAACCTTGTCACTCGGTGCGCAATCCGCGGCTTCCGCCGCACCGGGAGCAGCTTGTGACGGGGCGATGCGGGACCGCTCGGCCAACGATTAGGGTGTTGCCGGGATTTGGCATCGGATGACTAAGGCCGACAGTGGACCGCTCACCTGGGAAACAGTCCTGGAAAGAGCCAAAAGAATCATGGTCTGCGCCATTGTTCAGCCATGTTTCTCGCAAGTAACGTCGAAGCGCGGTCGAGGAATCCAGAGCCGCGGGAGCCAGAAGCCCGTAAATTACCGGCGGGCGATGTGCACCTTCTGCCGGTCAATCCACAAGGAGCGTCCGAGAGTTATGAATAAGTCCCTCAAGAGAACCGCAGTCATCGCAGGTGCGGCTGCTGCTGCCTTCGGTCTGGCCATCGGTCCGTCGTCGGCCGTGCCGTCCACCGTCTGGACCGTCAACCCGACACCGGCAAGCTTCACGGCCACCAACAGCGGCAACATCGTGCTGACGGCGAACATCCCGATGACGTGTACGACGTCCTCCGCCTCCGGCACGATGGCGAGCGCCACCGGAAACCCCGCGACGGTCGCCAGCATCTCCGCCATCAACTTCGGCACCAGCGCTGCGCCCTGCACCAGCGTCCTCGGCAACGTGACGACCGTGGCCACCACCCCGTGGACCGTCGTCGCCCAGGACTACACCGCCGCGACCGGTGTGACCAAGGGCTACATCGGCAACGTGAACGCGACCATCACCGTCGGCGCCTGCGTGTTCAAGGTCGTCGGCAAGGCGTCCGCCACCTACACCAACTCGACCGGCATCCTCGCGGTCAACAGTGTCTCCGGTGAGCTGACGGTCACCACGGCGACCGGCTGCGGCACGGTCGTCACCACCTCGACCAAGCCCACCTTCAAGGGCAACTACGCCGTGAAGGTCAAGAACACGACCACCATCCCGACCATCGTGGGCTCCAACCCGTAGGTCGACCCGTGCCCGGATGCGCCCGGCCGGACCACCGGCCGGGCGCATCCGGGTCGTCACCGTGCCCGACCCCGTACCACCGCACACCCCTGATCCGAACGAGCGGAGCCACACGATGAGACTGCACCTGACGGTGGGCGCCACCCGGCAGAGCACCCGTGGCCGCAACGCCACGATCGCCGCGTTCGTCGTCCTCGCCGCCATGGTGCCCGCCGGAGTCGTCGTCGCCGTCGACCAGACGGTCGACGTCGCGCTGCCCTACGCCTGCACCCTGCCGTCCGGAGACGTGGACGCGACGGTGCGCGTCTCCGCGTCGTTGCCCGACCGCGTCGATGTGGGACAGGCCATCCAGGCGGCCGACGTCGAGACATCCCTCGAACTGTCCGAGGAAACGGTGCACAAGCTCACCGAGAAGGAGACGACCGCCGTCACGGCCGGCACCCGGCTCACGGTGGACGTGGCGCAGGGCGACTCCGCCGCACAAGCACTCTGGCGCGGCTCCGCGAACCCACAACCTGTCCCGTCGACCGGACCGTTGACGCTGAAGACCACGGGGGACGTCCCCACCGTCACCGGTCAGGACGACGGTGACCTGACCTTCACCGCCGGGGTTCTCAGCGTGGACCTGGCGCTGACCGCGGCGACGCCCGAAACCGACCCGCAGTCACTCACCCTGGAGTGCAAGCCCGACAAGGACGCGCCCGCTCTGCTGGCCACCGTCACGGTCGGCACCAGCACGGGAGGACCGGACGGCTCACCGACCGCCTCGCCCTCCGCCTCCCCGTCCGGCGCGCCGGGCCAGGAGGACGAGACGACGGGTGGCAGCCAGGACAAGCGTGCCCCGAAGGTCGCGGGCCGGCCGTCCGTTCAGGCCGACGCCCGTCCGGCGGCACCACCGTGCAGGTACGACGCGGGTTACCCGATCGGTCCGATGTCCCTCAACAGCTACGTCGCCGGGTACGCCAACGTGCGCAAGCAGAACGCCGCGGCACTCATCCCGCCGTTCTGCACCATGCTCGAACAGGGATCGCCCGAGTTCGAGCCCTACCCGGACTGGAGCGGAGGTGTCATCCGCCAGCACTCCACCGGCGACCTCTACAACAACGGCCGCAAGGAAAGCATGCCGTTCACGGCGACGTTGCTGACCTTCCGCTTCATGCCCGCCAAGGCGACGATGGTGCTGGAGCAGGCGGGCCCCATGACAGTCGACTCACTCGGCGCCACCGACTTCGTGTTCACCAGCACCGACACCTACGTCCGGGTGCCTCTCGTCCTGCGGGTGACCAAACTCGAGGTCGACGGCGTCCCGCTGAACGTCGGCCCCACATGCCGCACCAACGGCCCGCTGAAGTCGCCCGAGCCCGACAGCGCCAAGTTCCCCGGAGACCACCTCGTCCTGCATGGCAGGGGAGAACAGAACTCCGGCGAGCCGGCGACCGGCTACCAACTGCTCTCCGGCGGACCACTGACCGGCGAGGTCACCATCCCCGCCTTCCACGGCTGCGACAACGCGGGCGAGAACCTGGACCGCCTGTTCACCGCCGCCGTATCCGGCACCGGCAACTACATCAAGCAGATGCAGGGCCAGACCTGCTACGCCGCTGCCGAGGTGCCCAACCCCGACGAATGCACCGAGGATCGCCAGCCCCTCAAGGTCCCCGTACCCGAACGCTGAAACGCACCCGAACCGTTCGACAGCCCCCGCACCTCCCCTTCCGTCACGAAAGGCACCTCATGACCCGCCTGCGCTTTTCGGCCAGATCCGCCACCGTCGCCACCGCGCTGACCACCGCCGTCGGCGCCTTCGCCTCGATCGGCACGGCCACCGCGGCCACCGCGCAGCTGAACGGCGAGTGGGCCC
Source organism: Streptomyces sp. NPDC050535 (assembly GCF_044457665.1). NCBI lineage: Bacteria > Bacillati > Actinomycetota > Actinomycetes > Kitasatosporales > Streptomycetaceae > Streptomyces > Streptomyces sp. NPDC050535. The sequence goes on along the minus strand of NZ_JBITHE010000027.1, from coordinate 21,026 downwards.
CGTTCACCAGGTGTCCGGTCGACGCCCCCGCCATGGTCGCCGCCGACGGCCTGGAGCGGACCCCGCAGTGCGTGGCGTCCTCCTCCGTCAGCGGTTCGATCAAGCTGGGCAACACCACGGTGACCACGGGCCGCACCGACCTGCAGATAGGTGTTATCCAGAACTCCGACGGCAGCAGCACCGTGGTGGCGCCGTCCGGCGGTGCGCTCATCGCCGACTCCGCCACCGTGCCGGGCGGCCTGATCGGCCTGATGTGCCCGAGCAACGTGCCCGCGATCACGGCCATCTGCAACCAGATCACCAACGCGAGCCTCAACAAGATCACGGCAACCGTCGAATCCGTCGGTACGCCCTCGAACTTCGACCAGAGCGCCGGCGCCCTGACCGACCTGCCCATCGTCTCCATCCCGGTCCGCATCCACCTCGAGAACCCCCTCCTGGGCAGCAAGTGCTACATCGGCACGGCGGCCAAGCCGGTGGTGCTCCGCCCGAGCAACGTCAACTACCCCGACTTCGGGCTCACCTTCTTCGACGGGGCCGGCAACCTGAACGACGAGGGTGCGATGAGCCGCGTCAACCTCGTGGGTGCCACGCAGAAGGACAGCACCTTCGCGGTTCCCGGTGCCAGCGGCTGCGGACTCGGCCTGTTCGGCCTGATCGACGCCGCGGTGAACCTGAAGACGGGCCTGCCTTCCGCCGCCGGCAACAACAGCCTGACACTCAACGCCGCATCCACCTCCCTGGCCGGTCTGGGCGCCCCGGGAACCGTCGCACCGAACGCCGGCAAGGAGCTCTCGAAGAACTGGCACAGCGCCGTCAAGTAAGGGCCGCGAGGCGGCTGTTCTCAGCCGCCCCGGCAGCACACAGTCGCCTCCGCAGACCAAACTGTGCCCAAAGTGTGTACGCGCGGGAGAAGTTGAATTACTTTCAGCTGCCATGGACGTCATGCGTCCGACGTCCGGACCGGACGCCGAACCCGCTTGTTCGGGAACTCGGTGTCCGTGCCGGCGACCTCTCCTGGGCACAAGAAGAGCGAGGGACCACGGATGCCTTCACCCGCGCGTACACCGGAAGTCGGTGAGCCGCTCGATCCACTGCCCATCGGGTTCGCCGCCTTGATGAGACCGGAGTTACCCAGTCTCGTCAAGGAGATCCGGACCGAGGTCACCCGTGCCTATCCCGTATACGGCCGCCTCCTCGACGGACCGGACGCGGACACCATCCGGCAGGGCGTCGAACAGGCCATCACCGCCTTCGTCGACCGCGTCGCCGAACCCGACAAACCCTCCACGCTCCGCGACACACTGCTGCGCCGGTTCGGTCGCGTGGAGGCGTACGAGGGACGCGACCTGGAGTCCCTCCAGGGTGCCTACCGACTGGGAGCTCGCATAGCCCTGCGGCGCGCACAGTCGGTGGGCCGCCAGTACAGCCTCTCGCCCACCCTCATCCTCGCCTTCGCCGACGCCCTCTTCGCCTACGTGGAGGAGCTGGCAGAGGTGTCCCGCGAGGGCTACAGCGAGGTGCAGGCCCGCGGCACCTCCGAAGTGGCCATGCTGCGACGGCAGTTGCTGCATCTGATCCTGGGCGCATCCCCACTGCCACAGCCCACGTTCACGGACCTGTGCGAGGCCGCGGCCTGGCCTCTGCCGGCCGAGTGCACACTGATCGCGCTCCGCTCATCCGCGCCCGCCAGCATCGAGGCCGACCTCGCCGACGACGTGCTCACCGAACTCGACGCTCCCCACCCCCACCTCCTGGTGCCGGGACCGCTGACCTCCGAACGACAGGCCATGCTCGGCCTGGCACTGAACGGCACCCGCGCCGTTATCGGTGTGACGCTGCCGACAGCGCAGGCGGCCGACTCCCTGCGCTGGTCGCGTCGCGTCCTCCAGCTCATCGACGACGGCATCGTCCCGGACGCCCCCGTCGTCCGCTGCGAGGACCACCTCACCACCCTGTGGCTCCTGTCGGACCCGCCGTTGGTGCGCCAGGTCGCCGCCCGCGAACTGGCCCCCCTGGCCGGCCTGCCTGCCAGCCGACGCGAGCGGCTGGTGGAAACGCTCCGGGTCCACATCTCGACCCGCGCCCCGGCCGAACAGGTCGGCGACATGCTCGGGGTCCACGCCCAGACCGTTCGCTACCGTCTACGCGGCATCGACGCCCGCCTCGGCGATCGCCTCACGGACCCGGATCACCGCTTCGCACTCGAAGCGGCTCTGCGCTCGCTGCATCTGCAGGACGACCCGGGTACGGAGTCGTGACGCTGTCCGCGCCGGGATGAGGCCGCGACACCGCTGAGCGGTTGCGCACGGCGATCCGGTACGGGGAGCAGCTGAGATGTCGCCGCACTGGCGGACGGCGGTGCGGTGATCCGTTCTAGTTTTCTGAGTCGGGAATTCTGTTCGGATAGCTGGCGAGGCGTTCGAGGATCTCGTCCGCGGTCTTCGTCCGGACGTAGGGCTTCGGGTCGGTGTTCCAGGTGGCGATCCAGGTGCGAATGTCCTTCTCCAGGGCCTGGACCGACCTGTGGACGCCTCGCCGCATCTGCTTGTTGGTCAGTTCGGCGAACCCTGTCTCGCCCCGAGGGGCAGGCCATGCGCATCCTGGACACGGCCGGGACCGTCCTGCGCGACTGGCGACCTCGTCCAGATGATCGGGCCAATCCAGAGATCGACCGCGGGCAACTCCGTGAACTGTGCTGCTCGGCCCTCTCGACGTCCGGTGGAGCCCGTCCCTGAAGTCGATGCTGCCGCCGCCGGGCGACCCGGCCGTCGCAGGCATCCCACCAGCACCCCCAGCTCGTATCCGCCCGGCAGATCCCGCAGGCCGTGGCCCGCAGTGCCGGAGAAGCGCTCGCCCATCGGGGCAGCCGTGTGCCCTCCCGCGGGGAGGACCGGGAGGGACAGGCGGCCCCGCCCGCATGGCAGCACACAGGACGGAGCCGAGGACGGGGGTGTCCCACCTGGAGGTAAGAGCGTCCCGCCCGGACAGCATGGCACCGGATTCAGCTGGCTTGTAGGGCTTTGACTGAAATAGGTCATAGGCGGTGTCGCGATGCGGTGGAGCGGCGGTTGGGCGCTTTTATGCAGGCGGACAGGCGGCAGATCCAGACGGCGGTGCTGGGCGGGGCGGACTCCGAAGAGCCGCTAATACTGCCCCTGGAGGCAATCGAACTGGACGGTTTCCGCCAGCGGCACCAGAGCGACACGCTCTGGTGCCGCTTACTGTTCGGCGGCTGCGGTGTTCAGCTGACGACCAAGCTCTACACCGACCGGGTCTGTTCCCTGTCAAGTTCTGCGTGTTGAACCGCCGTTTGCCTGTGCCACTGGCCCAAGGTCCAGCTCCTCCCCACCTGCCCACGGCCGCGCAGAGCTACTCGAGAGGCCGAAGACATGGTCTACAGCTGGCGAAGGCGAGCGAGGATGTACAGCCGCGACGGCGTCGCCAGCGCCTGGAGTGATGGCGCTTCGCGGTGGCTTCGGGAGCACCAGCCGGAGCAGCGAGTTCTTCCCATCCGCGGGTGTTGACAGTGCTCGTGAAGTCGGGCCGATGCTGGCCTCACGAGCAGTGGAGTGGCGCTGCGGCGCTCGGGGCTCAGGCGCGGGGCTGCATGTACTCGAAGACAGAGCCGTCCGGGTGGCGGGCGACGATCCTGGTGCCGTTGGGTACTTCGTTGGGTGCTTCGAGGATCTCGGCGCCGACCTTGCCGAGGGTGTCGAGAACGGGGGTCAGGGATTCGACGATGACGGTCGCGTTCTGCGAGACGTACTTCTCCAGCGGGCCGGAGTAGAGCAGGAAGGGTCCTACCAGTGCCAACTCCAGTTCGCGGTAGGGGAATCGGCGGACTTCCGCGCCTCCGGCCAGGTCCTGGTAGAAAGGGACCGCGTCTTCGAGGTTCTCTACTTCGACGTTTGCGATCATTGCTCGGATGTTGCTGCTCACGGAGATCTTCCTTGCTCAGTTGGCGGTGAAGGCGGGGTAGTCGGTGTAGCCCTCGGTGTGACCGGCGTAGTGGGTGTCCCGGTCGTCGTCGGCCAGCGGGTGGCCCTGCGCGAAGCGCTCGACCAGGTCGGGGTTGGCGATGAAGGGGGCGCCGAAGGAGACCGCGTCGACGATGCCGTGGTCGAGGATCTCGTTGCCGAGGGTCTGGGTGAAGCCGAGGTTGGCGACGATGTTTCCCTGGTAGTGGGCTCGGTAGCGGGAGAAGAGGGCGATGCGCTCCTCGATGGTGCCGGGGGCGCCCAGGAGGTGCAGGTAGGCCAGGTTGCTGTCGTTGAGCTTCTTGAGCAACTGGTCGTAGTCGGCGAGTGTCTCCTCGTCCGCGGTGAACGCGGTTCCACTGGTCCAGCCCGGGGACATTTTCACGCCGACGAGGTCGCTGCCCCACACGTCACTGACGGCGTCGAGGATGTCTAGGAGGAACCGGGCCCGCTTCTCGCTGCTGCCTCCGTAGGCGTCGGTGCGCCGGTTGAGACGGGGGTTGAGGAACTGCGGTATCAAGTGGGATACCTGGGCGTGGAGTTCCACGCCGTCGAAACCGGCGCGGCGGGCGTTCTCGGCCGCATGGCGGTAGTCGGCGATGGTGCCGGCGATCTCAGCGGCGGTGTAGGCGCGCGGGGTGAGGGTGTCCTTCGGGCCGGAGGGGGTGAAGGACTTCTCGCCGGGGTTGATGGCCGAGGGTCCGGCGGGCAGGCGGCCGCCCAGGTGGTCGGGGTGGGAGGCCGCTCCGACGTGGCCGAGCTGGGAGATGATCCGCCCGCCCGCCTCGTGGACGGCTTCGGTGACCTTCGCCCAGCCGGCGGTCTGCTTGTCGGTGTAGATGCCGGGGACGTTGATGAAGCCGATCGCGTCAGGGCTGACCCAGGTTCCCTCCGTGACGATCAGCCCGGCGGTGGCGCGCTGCGCGTAGTAGGCCGCGTGCAGGTCGGTGGGTGCCAGCTCGGCGTTGTGAGCGCGGGCGCGGGTCATGGGGGCCATGACGACCCTGTTGGGGAGCTCCAGCGCGCCGAGGCGGACGGGCTGCAGCAGGGGCTGAGTGATCATGAGTAACTTCCTTGTGTCGAGGGACGGATGAGGAGGAGGGCGAGGAACGGGCGAGGGCCCGGCTCAGTCCTGTCTGAGGGCGTGGAGGCCGGAGAGCGGGCCGCCGAGTTGCATGAGGCGTCCGCCCTCGCGCAAGGAGCCGAGATCGACGGGGGCGAACCCGAAGGCAGCGGTGAGGTCCTTGACGGTCGTCCTGGCGTCGGCGTCGTCACCGGCGAGGAACAACACCTGACGTCCTGCCTGGTGGCGCGGGTCGGCAGCGATGTACTGGCCGAAGAGGGTGTTGAACGCCTTGACGACGCGGGCTCCGGGCAGCAGTGAGTCGACGTATTCGCTGCCGGTCAGCTCGCCCAGGTCAGCGATCTTCGGGTGCGGGGGCGGGGAGGCGAACTGGTTGGTGGCGTCGATGACGATGCGTCCGTCGAAGTGCGGCAGGCCGGCTGTCGCTTCCGGGATCTGGGGCCAGCCGACCGCGAGGAGTACGAGTTCCGCCGCGGCGGCTTCCTCCGGGGTTGCGGCGTGGGCGAGCGGTCCGAGTTCGTCGGCGAGCCCGGCCAGGGAGGCGGGGCCGCGGCTGTTGCTCAGTACGACCTGGTGGCCGTGGGCCACGGCATGACGGGCGATGGCCTGGGCGACGGTTCCTGAGCCGAGGGTTCCGATCTTCATGGCAGTGCCCTTCGTGAGGTTCAGGATGCGGGGCTGGTGAGCAGGACGGTTCCGCTCTTGCCGGGGCGGCGGACATGGTCGATGGCCTTCGGGAAGTCGGCGAGGTCGTAGCCGGCTGCGACCTCGAAGAGTTCCGGAGCGGTCGCGGCCAGACGGGCGGCGAAGGCGACGTCCTCGGCCCGTTCCTCGGGCGTGCGGGTCATCCACTGGCCGATGGACACGCCCCGCACGGTCAGGGCCCGCGGTGTCAGCGCGAGCGACTCCAGCGGGGTGCTGCCTGAACCGAGCTGTCCGTAAGTGATCAGCGTGCCGCCGTCGTCGAGCAGCCCGGCCAGCTCACCGGTCAGGGATCCGCCCACCGCGTCCAGTACGACCTGGGCACCCCGGCCGCCGGTCGCGTCCCGGACTCGAGTGCGCCAGTCCGCGTCGGCCGTCGAGATGGTCGGCAGTGTGGGGAAGCGCTGCCGCAAGGCCTGTGCCCCCGTGGCACCGCGTACCAGATTGACCAGTGGGATGTCGTGCTTGAGCGCTGCGGCGCTGACCAGCTTTCCCACCGACGAACCGGCGGCCGTCTGCACCACCGGACCTGCCTGGCCGCGCTGGGCGTCCTCGACCGCCCGCAGCAGAGTGAGCAGGGTGAGCGGGTTGACCAGCATCAGGGCCGCCGTCTCGTCGCCGAGGCCCTCGGGGAGTGGCACCACCAGATCGGTCGGTGCCGTGAGGAGTTCGCTCCACGCGCCTGGCACCGGGAAGAAGGCGACCCGCTGACCGGGCCGCAGATCCCGCACGTCCTCGCCGACTGTCTCGACGACGCCCATTCCCTCCAGGCCGGGAACGCGTGGCGTGGCGAACCGCCCTCGCGGCGCACCCGGAAAGCCCTGCACTCCCGCCAGGTCGCCGGGGTGGATGGGCCGGGACAGCACCCGCACCTGCACCTGCCCGGATGTGGGCGCGGTGGGGGCGGCTTGCTCGGCCAGGCGCAGTACCCGCCTTGCTTCTCCGTGCTGGTCGTAGGTGATGGCGCGCATGACGCTCCCGTTCCATGGATCTTTGATGATGGGTGTCATTGGAACTCCTGTTATGATGAGAGGCGTCATTGAAAAGGTCAAGTCGAGAGCGACGCGAGAGGACGGCAATGCCGCGGATCACCAAGGAGGACAAGGCCCGCAACCGGCAGAACATCCTCGAATCGGCGGGCCGCATGTTTCGCTCGCAGGGCATCGACGCGGTCGGCATCGCCGAGCTGATGAAGGAAGCCGGACTCACCCACGGCGGCTTCTACAACCACTTCGCCTCCAAGAACGACCTGGTCGTGGAGGTGTGCGGGGCCTCCTTCGCCGCCTCACTCGGGAGCCTGGCCCGGACGATCGAGGACGGCCCCGGCCAGGCCGGCTCTCCGCTGGAGCGGGTCGTGGCCGGGTATCTGTCCACCGCGCACCGTGACGCCCCGGACGGCGGCTGTCCCTCCGCCTCCCTGGTCACCGACGCCGGACGGCACAGCGAAGCCGTGCAGAGCGCGTACGCCGAAGGCGTCGAGGGTTACCTCACCGGCTTCGCCACCGAGTTCCTGCGCGAAGCCGAGGAGAAGGGCCACGAGTTCGACCCGGCCGAGGCCCGCCACAGGGCCATCCGCCTGCTCAGCGAAATGGTCGGCGCGCTGATGCTCGCCCGCGCCGTACGCCACGTCGAGCCCGAGCTCTCCGACGAGATCCTGCAGGCCGGCCGCAGCCACGCCCTCGACTGATGCGACTCAGGGCCGCTGCGGGACGTGGAGCTGAGGCGTTTGCGATAGACGGCCCGAAGTCCCCGGTGGACCTGACGCTGCTGCCCGAGCACCGTCGTGGGCGCGGAGCGATGTACGGAGGCCTGAACAACGGCCGGATCGACGTCGACGGGCTACGGACCCTGCTGGCCGGACTGTCCTTGCCGCGTTTGGAGGGAGGCGCCTGGTCCTGGCGGTCGATGTGTCAAAGAGCGTTTTGTCCCGGCGAGGTTGTTTGGTTCGAGGTTCGGGTGTCGCGCCAGTTGGGGTTGGGTTCGCGGGTGAGTCTGCGGCCCATGAGGTCGATCGTCGCGATGTGGATTATGGCTGCGGAGCGGTGTGGGTGGGTTTCGTAGTGGCGGGCCGGGCGGTGGTGGTGCATGTGCCGGCCGAAGGTCCGCTCGTCGGCCCGGCGTCGCGGGATCACCTTGAAGCCTGCGACGCCAGGCTCGCGTTGGACGACTTCGACGTCGATGCCGAGGCGGCGCCGTGGTCGATGGCTGTGGTGCGGTAGCCGGTGTCGGCCCGTGTTTTGGTCACGCGAGGGTGAGTGGCGGCGATGTGAGACATCCGGTGTATGCCGCCGACGTTGTCGGAGACACTCGCTGCGGTGACCCAGACGGCGAGGAGCAGGCCGAGGGTGTCGACCCCGATGTGGCGCTTGCGGCCTGCGATTCTCTTGCCGGCATCGATGCCTTGGCCGGCCGCGGGCACGTTCGCGGAGGTCTTCACGCTCTGCGCGTCCACCACGCAGGCGGTTGGCTCGCCTTCGCGGCCTTCGGCTTCCCGCACCATACGACGCAGGAGGCCGTTGAGTTGATCGAAGGCGCCTTCCTTTTGCCAAGCGGCGAAGTAGCCGTAGACCGTTTCCCATGGCGGGAAGTCGTGAGGCAGGTAGCGCCAGGCAATGCCGGAACGGTCGACATAGAGGATGGCGTGCATAAGGCGGCGCAGGTCGTGCTCGGGCGGCCGACCGATGTCCAGCCCCTGCCCCTGCGCTCGACCCGCCACGTAGTGAAGAAGGGCCCTATCAGTCCCCAGCGCGCATCGGAGAGGTCACTGGGATACGGGCGTTGTCGCGTCATGTTTCGGCAGTACCGGCGGCTAGCCCGTCCCCGCAGGGCGGAAACGGAGCCAAGAGGGGGCGCTCTGACGCCCGCCCCTCAACGTCCCCACAAGACGCGCATCTAATCCGCCGGGACCCCCAGCACCGTCCTCGACACCGAGGACGGACTTTAGAACCCGACCTCGGTAGCGCTGCGCGGCATGACGTGTACGTGCTCAGCGCCGCGTACACCACGGCCACGGATCCCGACCCGTTGCGAGCGCGCCCGCGCGATCACCGGTAACACGCTTGTCGGCGGGGTCGGTTGACGAAGGGCGCTCCCAGGGGCGCGTCCAGGTCGATCGTCCGGACGCTCAGCGGTCAACTGCTGAGTTCCACGTGCGTGCCCACCCCCTGTGTGTGAGCGAGGTCGATCAGCAGTCGGGCCAGGGCCAGGTCCTGGAGGCCCACGCCCACCGAGTTGAACAGGGTGATGTCGCTGTCGGACGTCCGGCCGGGTTCGAGTCCGGCGAGTACGTTGCCCAGTTCGCAGCGGAAGTCGTCCTCGGAGAGTGCGCCTTCGGCGAGCGGGATCAGGACCTCGCCGGACTTGGTGCGGGCCGTGGCGTAGGCGTCGACGACGACTCGGCTGCGTACGACCCCCTCGGTGTCGATCTCCCGGTGATCGGGGCGCGGCGGTGCGCCGACCGCGTTGATGTGCTGACCGGGGGCCAGCCAGGCGCCCCGGACCAGCGGTTCGCGGGACGGAGTCAGCGTGCACAGCACGTCCGCCGCCTCCACGACCGCCCGCGGCCCGGTCATCACTGTTGCCTGGGCGCCCAGCTCTGTACCGATCCAGGCCGCCAGCTCCTGGCTCCGGGCAGGGGCACGTCCCCAGAGCACGACCCGTTCGTAGGCACGGCCCGGCAACAGTGCGCGGGCATGGGCGCGGGCCAGTGGCCCGGTGCCGATGAGGCCGAGCGTGCGCGCGTCCTTCCGGGCGAGGGCGCGGGTGGCGACCGCGGTGGCGGCTGCCGTCCGGGCGCGGGTGACCTCGGCCCCGTCGAGCAGCGCCTGACAGGCCCCCGTCTCCGCCGACACCGCCAGAACGGCCGAGCGCTGAACGGGGAGGCCGTGTTCGCGATTGGCGGGCAGGTCTGCCAGCAGCTTCACCGTGGCGAGCCCGGCCGGAACCGACGCCGCCGCCATCACGAGGAACGTTCCGTCCGAGTCGGGGAGCGGCATGGCGGGCGGGGGCGGCAGGACGGCACGGCCGAGCGCGAGATCCAGGTGGCACTGCTCCACCGCCGCCTCTACGTCCTGTCGGGCGTCCGCGAGCAGCTTGAGGATGTCGGAGCGCGTCAGGATCAGGGTCATGTGGTTTGTCCTTGGGGGGAGTTGAGGGCGCGCCGGAGTAGCGGGGAGCGGTGCGGCGAAGAGAGGTCAGGCGCCGCGCAGGAACGGGACCGTCAGGCCGGAGGGTGCCCGGCTGCGACCGACCAGCCCACTGACCGCGAGCAGTGCGAAGACGTACGGCAGCGTCGTCAGGAGCGGCGCGGAAAGGTGCAGACCCAGGGTGGGCGCCGCGAATTGAAGAGACTGCGCCACGCCGAAGAACAGGCAGGCAACCAGCGTCGGCCAGGCCCGCCAGCGGCCCGCGATCACCGCGACAACCGCCAGATAGCCGATGCCGCCGGTGATGTTGTCGCTGAAGGCGTGCACCTCCGACAGCGCCAACTGGGCACCCGCCAGGCCGGATACGGCGCCTGTGGCCAGGACCGCCGCGTACCGGATCGTGCGTACCGGAAGTCCGCAGCGGTCCGCGGCGGTCGCGTCCTCCCCGACCGCGTCGAGGGCCAGGCCCCACCCCGTGCGGCGTCCGAACCCGAGGGCGAGGGCGGCGGCGATGGCGAAGGCGGCGTAGCCGAGTGCGGTCTGTTCGAAGAGGGCGGGGCCCAGGACGGGGATGTGGTGCAGGACGGGTACGGGGATCGGTTCGAAGCCGGGCACGGACTCGGCCGCGGTGTCGCCGAACAGGACCCGGGAGCCGTACGTCGTCGCGCCGAGAGCAAGGGCGTTCGCGGTGATACCGGTGACGATCTGGTCGGCGCGCAGGGTGACGCTGAGCACCGCCTGAAGAGCGGCGAACAGGAGCCCCGCGGTCAGGGAGGTGAGGACACCCACGCTCGCACTCCCCGAGGCGAGTGCTCCCGCGGCGCCGGCGAAGGCGCCGGTCAGCATCATGCCTTCGACGGAGAGATTCAGAACTCCCGCACGTTCACTGAGGAGTTCGCCCGACGAGGCGAGGAGGAGAGGGATGGCCAGGCGCACGCCACCGGAGGCGAGCTCGTCGAGGACCGCACTCATGAGGTGCTCCCGTTGCGTGTGTTGTTGAACATGGCGGCGGCGACGAACAGCACGAGCAGGCTCTGGACGATCTGTACGGAAGAGGCGGGCACCTCGGCCGCGAGCTGGAGGTTGATGCCGCCGTTGGTCAGGAAGCCGAAGAGGAGCGACACGGCGACCACAGCCATGAGTGAGCCGCGTGCCAGCAGGCCCACCACCAGCCCGGAGAAGCCGTAGCCGGAGGAGAAGTGCTCTGCGAGCACGTATGGGGCGATGGCGACGAGGGCCGCGCCTGCCAGGCCTGCCGCGCCACCGGCGAACGCAAGGCTGGCCGCCTCCAGCCGTCCCACGGGCAGCCCGAGGCGGGCCGAGGCTGCGGGGGAGTGCCCGACGGACCGGAGCCGCAGACCGACGGCCGTGTGCCGCAGGACGACACCGGTGATCACCGCGGCGACTGCCGCGATCACCACGATCGCGGTCGCGGGCGACTCGGCACCGTTGATCAGGGGCAGTTGGGCGCCGGGCGGCAACGGAGCGGACTGCGGAAGAGTCTCGGACGAGGTCACGGGCTGGCGCAGCAACGCCTCCTCGTGCACGGCCACCGAGACGAGGCCCACTCCGACGAAATTGAGCAGCAGCGTGGTGATGACCTCGCTGGTTCCTCGCTTCATCCGCAGCCATGCGGCGATCCCGGCCCAGGCGGCGCCCGCCACGAATCCGGAGACAAGGACCACCGGCACGCCGAGCGCGGACGGGATGCCGGCGGGCAGCGCCAGCCCCACGGCCGCGGCAGCCGACCCGCCTGCGCAGAGCTGCCCCTCGCCACCCACATTCACCAGCCCCGCACGGTGCGCGACGGTGAAGCCGGTGGCGATGAGGGCCAGCACGGCGGCCGAGTTGAGGGAACTTCCGATGGTGTACGGCGATCCGAACATCCCCTCGACGAGAGCGTCCCAGGCTGTCGCCGGCGCCGTTCCGGCACCTATGACGAGTCCGAGCCCCACGGCGCCGGCGAGCACGACGGCGAGGACGCCGAGGGCGACGGGGTGCCGGAGGGCAACGGAGGCCCGAGCAAGTGGCCTACGTGAAAAGGGGGTTGGCGCGGCCGCGGGCAGCGGTGGGGGCGACATGGTGGCTCCTGTGAGGATGTGGAAGCAGGTAGGGGAAGGGTGCGGCGCAGGCGGCGCAAGGGCAGGCCTCCGCAGTGGGCGCAGTAGGAGGCGAGCGGACCCGGTGGCAGGTTCAGCGCCCGGAAGCGCCATCGCGTACCGGCCCCTGAGCGACACGATCCGGCCCGCGGCGCGCACTCTCCGTACCGGCTTCCGAAGTGTTCACGCCGAGCATCAGGGCGCCGATTCGTTCCCGGGCGTCCGCTTCAGCCGGATCGACAGGCCCCAGCAGCTTCCCCCGGTACGCCACGACGATCCGGTCGCACAGGACGAGCAGCTCGACCAGCTCGCTGGAGACCACCAGGACGCCGGCCCCCGCCTCGGACGCGCGGCGGATGCGGGAGTGCACGGCGCCCACCGCGCCGATGTCCAGACCACGCGTGGGCTGTGCCGCGGCCAGACAGATCAGCGGGCTGAGCGCCAGTTCCCTCGCGAGCACGACCTTCTGCTGGTTGCCGCCGGACAACGACGACAGGAGGGCCGCCGAACCGTCCGCCCGGATCCCGTGCTCGGCGAGCACCGCATCCGCCGCCCGGCCCATCGCCCGCCGGTTCAGGAACATCCCGTACCGGCGAAACCGCCCGAGCCGTCCGAGAAACAGATTCGCGGCGACCGACAACTTTGGCACGCACCCCTCGCGGTGCCGGTCCTCGGGCACCACGCCCAGTCCCGCCCGGGTCCGCTCGCGCGGCGCGCCACGCGTCAGATCCCGTCCGTCGAGTTCCACCCGCCCGCCTTCGGGCGCGAGCGCGCCGCCGAGCAGAGCCATCAGCTCGCTCTGTCCGTTCCCCTCGACGCCGGCGATCCCGACGATCTCTCCGGCTCCGACGTCGAGGGAGACCGTGTCGAGCGCGTACGTCCCGTCGGAGCGGCGCACGCTGATCTCGCGGAGGCGCAACGCGGGCTTGGTGGCTCGGCCCTTCGCCCGGCGCGCAGCCGTGGCGGACTCCGGGCCGTCGGACGGGGCATCGCACTGATCATCGGACGTGCTGACGTCGAACGGGCCGTCGGACTCCTTCGTCGCGGGAGAGGAGCGCGGAGTGCCGACCTCGCTGGTCGCCGGCGCACCTTCGCCGGCGGCAAGACCGATCGTCCCCGCGAGCCCCGCGCCCAGCGATTCGGCAGGCCGCCCGATCATCAGCGGCACCAGACGCTCCGGTGGCAGGTCGGCCAGCGGCCCGCCGCCGGACACATGCCCTCCGCGCAGTACGGTCGCCGTGTCCCCGGCCCGCGCCGCCTCACCGAGTTTGTGCGTCACGAGCACCACCGCGCGCCCCGACTCGGCGATCCGGCGGCAGGTCGCCAGGAGCGCATCCGTCTCGGCCGGGCCGAGGACCCCGGTCGGCTCGTCCAGTACGAGCAGTCTGGGTTCCCGCACGAGGGCCTTCACGATCTCGACGCGCTGGCGCACGCCGACGGGCAGATCGCTCACCCTCACGTCGAGGTCGAGTTCGAGCCCGTACTCCTCGCGCACCCGTGCCACCCGCCGCGGCAGGTCACGGAGTCGCAGCAGTCTCAGGTTCTCGCCGACCGTGAGAGTCGGTACGAGGCTGAAGTGCTGGTGCACCATGGCGACACCGGCGGCGAGCGCGTCGGCCGGCCGGCGCGGCGCGTAGGGCGAGCCGTACAGCCGCAGGCCGCCCTCGTCCGGCGTGAGGGATCCGCCCACGACGTGGCAGAGGGTGGACTTGCCTGCACCGTTCTCACCCAGCACGCAGTGCACGGTGCCGGCCTCCACGACGAGGCCGACCCCTTCCAGAGCCCGCACCGTACCGAAGGATTTGGTGAGCCCGGTGATCTCCAGGGCGGGAACAGGCGTGCTCATCGGGTCGTGATCTCCCCGGCCGTGATCTTGCGCTTCAGCTCGTCGAGCTTCTTGCCAACGGCCGGGTCGGAGGTGCCACAGAGCACGATGTCGTTGCGCGGCTCCGTGAAGGTCAGCCCGAAGTGGACGGCCTCCGCCTTCCAGTCACCGGCGACCAGATGGTCCACGGCGTACTCGATCTCCGCGCCGATGTCCGTCTCGACATATCCGGCGTAGGCCGGATCGGTTCCGCAGGCGTGGGCGATCGGACCGCCTATCAGCTTCCCCTCGCGTTGGTCCGCGGCCTGGGCGACCCCCTTGTGGCCGAGATTCAGGATCTGGCCGAGGACGTCCGCACCCGCGCCGAAGTCGGCGAGCGCGGACTGCTTGGCCTTGGCGACGTCGTTGAAGTCGCCCACGTACTGAGGGGTGAGGACCTTCACGTCCGGGTCGGCCGCTTCGGCGCCCCTGGCGTACTCCTTCGCGGCGTTGACGATCGCGGGCAGCTCCGCGCCGCCGACGAATCCGACTGTGCCCTTCTCGGAGAGCAGCGCCGAGGCGGCGCCGGAGAGGAACGCGGCCTCGGCCTGCTGCGGGTCGTACAGGGAGAGATTCGCGAGCGGCTTCCCGTCGGCAGGGCCACCGATCTCCGCGAACTTCACCTTCGGGAAGCGTGCCGCCACGTTGCGGACGTCGGCGTCTGTCTGTCCTCCGAGGGAGATGACGAGGTCCGAGGTGGTGGCGAAGCGGACCAGTGCCTTCTCGTAGTCGGCGGTCGCCACCTGCTCGACCTTGCTGAACTCCACCGTGCCGGCGTGCTGCTTCGCCGCACGCTCGTAGCCGAGGTGGGCCGAGGCCATGAAGCCGTCGTCGGAGAGCGAGCCGGGGAAGAGCACGCCGACCTTGAGCTTGCCACCGCCGTCCGTGCCTCCGGCGGAGGAACCGCCGCAGCCGGTTAGCAGGAGGATCCCCGAGGCCATGGAGACGGCGACAGCGATGGGGGAGAGGAGACTTCGGGAAGGTGCCACTTGAGGTGCCTCCAGGAGACGGGGCCCGCGAGCCGGTTAGTGGTATACCGCTATGAGGCCTCAGTTTCCGGGTTCGATGTTGCGGCTGTGTTAGCGAGCGGTTAGCAGGAGCTGTCCTGCCGCACGGTCCGCCTACTGTGGGACTGTTCGCGAGTGGAGGAAAAGCCTTGGTGACAACAGCCCAACCGTTCGACGCAGGGCGCCGCTCACTGCGCGACCATGCGTACGAAACCCTGCGACGGCGCATCATCGAGGTCGAACTCCAGCCGGGCGAACGGCTCGTCGAACGTGACCTGGCCACGGAACTCGCGGTCTCGCGCATCCCCCTGCGGGAAGCGCTGCGCCTCCTGGCGGCCGAAGGACTCGTGCTGCTGGTCCCGCACAGGGGAGCCTTGGTCGCGCCCTTCACGCCGACGGATGTACGTGACCTCTTCGACGTACGCGAATCACTGGAGTCCCTCGCGGCCCGCCTGGCCGCTGAGCGGGCTGACGAAGAGGGGATGGCACGCCTGGCAGCCCGCCTCGACGTCGCCCGCTCCGCGCTACGCGAGCAGGACCGCAGCGCCATCGCCTCCGCCAACGCGGCCTTTCACACCGACATCGCCGATCTCGCGAACAACGCGCTGCTGAGTGCGGTGATGCGTCCCCTGGAGGCACGCATGCACTGGCTCTTCCGCCTGACCGCCGAGCGCGACCCGGCGCAGCAGTGCGCGGAACACCAGCAGTTGTACGAGGCCGTCGCCGCGCGCGACGGCGACCTCGCGGCCCGCCTGGCCCACGAACACGTCGCGGACGGCCGTGCGACCAGCCTGGCCCTCGCATCCCGGTGGTCCCACCCGGACATCGACCCGCAGGCGGTGGCCGCACGCCGGCGACGGGGGTGAGACACGGGTAGCAGGCGCCGCGGCACCCTGTTCCATGCGGCCTGCCCCTTTCGAGCATCACGCCATCACATGATCACCATTCACCTGAAGTACGGGATCGACCCCGACCACATCGAAGACTTCGAGGAGGACGGCCGCCGCTGGGTCACCCTCGTCAACCGGTTCGGGGGCACCCGCCACGGATACTTCCCGCCCAGCGAGGGCGACAGCGACATCGCGTACGCGCTCTTCTCGTTCCCCGGGTTCGCGGAGTACGAGCGGTACCGGGCGGACAGCGTCCCCGATCCCGAGTGCCGGGCCGCATTCGAGCTGGCTCATCGCTGATCAGGACGGCAGATCGTGGGCGGGTGGCGCCACTGACAGCCTGTTCGGTTCTGGTAGAAGATCGCGTTCACGACCTCCCGGAGATCACAGGTCCCGGGGGCTTCGGTCGCCGTACGGCTCGCCCGGTCCTGCTTCCAGGCGGTGAACATCGGCTCGATCAACGCCCCATGCTCGTCCGATAAGTCGCTCGGATACGGTCTTCGCTCCATGGCTATATCCCAGCATGTACATGACTGATGGTCGGCTCCTACGGCGATCAGTTCCCCGATCGAGCGATCACGAGCCGAGGAAGATCGGACTTAACGTCCTCTGAGAGCTGCGTTTAGCGGGTGGGGCATTGCGTTGGCGAACCCGTGGGCGTGGTGGGCTGTCATGCAAGCCGTGGCCCAGCCGATCGCCTCACGGCAATATCACCAACACCCCTTCATGTGGGCTCTTACGCTGAAAAGGCCCTGAAGGGTACGCAGAGCCTCTTATCGTGACGGCTTCACCAGATGTCTTCTCGGGGGAGGAAGCCGTTGACACGGCTGCCAGAAAACGGCCAGCGGGTCGTCGGGGCGCTCGCGCGCGGGGTCGTCGAGGTCCGGGCGCCCGGCGAACTGCCGGCGTTCTCGGCGATGCGCAAGGAGTACTTCAAGCGGGGCATCCGGCTGGAGCGCACGGGCCGGGACACGCTCCTCGGCATCGGGGTCGAGACAGCGGTGGTGCTGCTGAGCCCGGTGGCGCTCGAGGTCTGCCGGCGCCTGTGGGACACGCTCTGTGCGGAGGCCGCGGGGGCGACGGTGCGGGCAGGACACGCGAGGGCCGAGGAACTGCTGGACCGTCTGCGCTCACGCTACGGCGCGCAAACCGGTGAGGATCCGACGGTGACGTTCAGCCCCGAACACCTGCGGGAGGTGCACCGGCGGGTCCTGCAGCAGGCCGGGGCCATGGGCCTGCCCGAGGAGCAGCAGCGGCTGATGGCGGATGCCGTCGTCGGTGCCCTGTCCGGCCCGCAGGACACCCCAGTGCTGCCGGGCGCCTCGGACCGGCGCGCCGCGGGCCCTGGGGAGCCGGCACAGACAACCGCTGCCGAGGAGCCGGCGGGGGAGGAGGCGTGAGCGCGCCGGAGACAACCGGCGCCGAGGCTTCGCTCGGTCCGTCCGTGGCAGCCGTCGCGGGACAGGAGCCGGTACGCCGCCGGCGCGGGTCCGGGCCACCCGTCGAGACGACGTTCCTGTTCGTCCTGCTGCTCATCATGATCACGCTCTCCTGTTCGGTGTTCCTCTCGACGCTGCTGACTCCTCCCGGGGAGGCACTGCAGCAGGGACGGGTACTCACCGAGTGCCTGAAACGGATGGGCGACGGCAGTGCCGCCAAACCGTCCGCCGGTCCGCTCGATCTGCACACGGTCATCGACGCGTACCAGGGGGAGTCCCGGCGGATTACGCAGTGGGGGCAGTGCATGGCCCCAGTGCATCATCGTCAACTCTCGTACCAGCTCGGCGGCCTGGGCGTGGTCTTCGGCACGGGCATGCTGCTCTACCTGGGCCATCCCGCGTGGTACGAGCGGCGTCGACGGCTGAGCCCGCTGTCCGCCGCCGACGCGGCCGACCTGCTGGAGGAACTGGAGCGGCTGCGACGGCTGGCCGGCGTGGGCCGCCTGCGTTTCCGCCTCGAACCCTTCAACGCAGTGCCCTCCGCATTCGTTTTCGGCCTGCCCCGGCGGCGCACGCTGGCGCTCAGCACAGGACTGGTGGTCCGCCACCGCACCGACCCCGCCGCCTTCCGCGCGGTCGTCCTGCACGAACTGGCGCACCTGCGCAACCGGGACATCGAACCGACCTACCTCGCCCTCACCCTGACAGCGTCCTTCGGCATGGTGCTGGGGGCGGACTCGGTGAACCGTCTCGTCAACCCCGGTCCGCTGCGCCTTCTGGTCCTCGGCCCACTCGCGCAGGCGCTGCTGCTGGGCGTCCTCACCCTCCTGCTGCTGGCCGCCCTGGTGCGTTCGCGGGAGTTCCAGGCGGACGCGCGGGTCGCCGAGTGGGAAGGGGACACCAGCGCCCTGCCCCGCGTGCTGCGGGACATGCCCGTGCCGCGCCACCGGGTGGTGGCCGGACTGCGCACGCTGCACCCCACACCGGCCGAGCGGGCGCGGCGCTTCTGCGGTACCAGCCTGCCGTTCGGACTCGGATATTGGGGCGGTGTCGGCGCCGGGCTGACAACCACCGTCACGCTCATGGGACTGCGGGGCCTGTCCGTCCTCGGCAACTTCATCTTTGTGCCGTTGTGGATGAGCGCGGTCCCCGGGGTCCTGGTGGCGGCGGTCGTCGTGGTGGGCCGCTGGCGTTACGAGTCCGCACACCCCGAGGGTGCTGACCGGCGCATGTGGCCGTACGGCCTGGGACTGGCCACCGGCACGACGCTGGCTCCGTTGGCTTCCCCCGACTCGTTCATCACCCGGACGGACCCGCACGATCTGCTGGTGTGGATTCCGGGCTGGATCCTCCTGGTCCTCCTCACGACCGTCCCCACGCCCAGGCTGACCGCCGAGGCGGTGGCGTGCTGGCACAGGATGACGGCCAGCAGGGCGCTGCCCTACACCGGACGGCACCTGCCTGCCGCGCTCCTGTGCGCGGTCGCGATGGCCGCCGTGGGCTACAGCTTCCTCACGCAAGCTGTCCTGGTGGGCCAGTCCGTGGTCGGCTTCGACGACAACCCGGTGCTGGACATGCTGAGGCTCGCGGCGTCCTACAACGCTCCGGTCACCCTGGTCTCCGTCGTGGTGACGACGGGGTTGGTGCCGGTGCTGCTGGCCATGGGGGCGGTGATGGTGGTGCTGTCGGTCCTGGCCGTGCTGTGGCGCACGTTTTGCACGCCGTCGGCGTCGCCGTCGCCGTCGCTTTCGGCACGGCGGGAGGTGCGGGCGGCCGAGGTCCGCAGATCGGTACGCACCAGCCTGGCCGGCACGGCGCTGCTGATGGTGTTCCTGCCGCTGACCTCGGTGCTGGGCCACCGGCTGCCGTTGACAGAACGATGGCACAGCGAGTTCTTCGCCCGGTTCTACTTCTTGCAGATGGGGGCGGCTGTCGTTGCCGTGGTACTGACCGCTCTGGTGGCCACCGCACGCGCCCGGCACCGGCCGCTGAGCTACGGGCTGTTGACGGCGGCGGTGTCAGCGGCGGCGGCGAGCCCTGTCGTCATTGCGCAACTGACCCTCGGCAACTGCATCGACGTCCTCGAGGGGCCGGTGTCCGCCCGGGGATGTCTCACTCCGCCCGTCGCGGTGGGCATGTGGGTCGTCGTCCAGGTCCTGGTCGGCTGGACCGCGGTGGCGGTCGCGGTGCTGCTGCTGCCGTGCGCGGCCCTGCGGGACCGAGCCCTGCGCAAGCGTGTCGTCCCGGCGTGGAACGTTCCGGCCCGGGTCCGGCCGCCGGCCCGCTTGTGGACGTCTGGATGGTGCCGTGCCGCCCTGGCCCTCACCGCGGCCGCCGCTCTGTCCGCGGGCGCGGTCACCCTCGTCGACCACAGCCGCGTCGATCCGGCGACCTTGGCCGGCGTAAGCATCGGCGACCGGGGATGGATCGACGGCGGGGACTTCCGCATGCGGCTGGCGCCCGGCTGGTACGACGTCACCCGCACCGGCACATCGGTGGACCGCGCAGCCGGACAGAAGGTCGTCCAACCGCAAATGGGGCTGCAAAAGCCGGGCTTCGGCCAACGCGCCAGAGTGTGGATCGGTCGCACCACGCGCTGGCCGATCGACGACGTGACCCCCTCGGTCCTGGCCGAGGGCGGACACCGGACGACAATCGCCGGAGCACGGGCGCTGGTGCTGGACGTGCCGGAGAAGAACCTGCACATCGTCCTGATCGAGAGGGGCAGAGAGCAACTGCGTCTCGAACTCACCGACCACCCGGACAACTTGGCGGACGCCACCCACAACCTGGATGTCATGCTCTCCACCTGGCAATGGACGTGAGACGGACCGCCACCGAGCGGGACCGGCCGGCTGCCACCATCAGAGAGCAGCCAGCTCCTCGTCACGGCGGCAGTGCGCGCTGCCACCGTGACGAGAACAGCTGACGGCGCGGCAGCAGCCGCGGGACACGACGTTGCTCGTGCTGGGCGCTGCGGCCGTCGCAATGATGATTTGCCCCGCCGGTGTTTGCAGGCGTAGTTCCGGCACACTGCTTGAGGAGAGCGTCCCCCGGCGGGGGACAGTCGCGAATCACAGCCAAGACCCCGCTCCGCAGTGCGCGTTCACGACGAGCACGGCATCGCCCAAGGCCCCGCCTGACTCCTCGCGCACCCGCACATTCTCCACCGTCCGCGAGCGACAACCTGCATGAAATTGTTGGTTTAAGCGGGCCGGCCTGCCTCCACTAAGAACAGTCTTATTGATGTTGCTCTTGGTGGTCTTGGAGGTGGTGTTTTCGTCGGGCGACTGGCGTACACCGTGCCGGACTACTCCGGGGAACTCAGGCCAGCCAGTCGAAATGATCGACCTGGGGCAGGGCGCCGTGCGCGTCGATCCGGCCGCCCCGGCGGGCCTTCAGCGCGCTGATCGAGTACGTCCACCAGGTCGCCGGTGTGCCCGCGGTTCCCCGTCTTCGCCGCGGCCGTGGATTCCTGCGGGCCCGTCCGAGGGCGAAGGGGTGTGACGCAAGGGCGGAGTTCTCGCGGTCTGCCCCGTCATTGTCTGTCGGGCGATCGGGCTTCTTCGGCGCGGCCGTGGTTGCTTTGGAGGCGGGCTGGTGAAGCGTCCCGGGTGGGTTGGTGAGGTTCTGGGGCGGTTCGATCTGTTGCTCTGGCGCTGGGGTGTGGACTCGCTTTGCGCGGTGGCGGTTCGCTGGACGAGCCACAGTTCTTTGGCGGCTGGGGCTTGGTGGGTGGGGTGTGTTGCGTGGGGGGGTGTATGTCGGGGTGTTGGCGGGTTCGGGTTGGGGTGTGGGCTGTGTCGGGGGTGGGCT